>NZ_JAPDCH010000054.1:0-551 GCF_027705925.1 Aeromonas sp. Y289-2 | reverse complement strand
ACCCAGATGCTGGACTCCATGATCAAGAACCCGCGTCCGACCCGCGCCGAAGCTGGTGACGTGGCCAACGCCATCCTAGACGGTACCGACGCAGTGATGCTGTCCGGTGAATCCGCCAAGGGTAAGTACCCACTGGAAGCCGTGACCATCATGGCCACCATCTGCGAGCGTACCGATGCCGTGATGCCGTCCAACCTGTCTGCTGCCAACGACAGCAAGAAGCTGCGCATCACCGAAGCCGTATGTAAAGGCGCCGTAGAGACCTCCGAGAAGCTGGACGCCCCGCTGATCGTGGTTGCTACCGAAGGCGGCAAATCTGCCAAGGCCATTCGCAAGTACTTCCCGAAAGCCTGGATCCTGGCTATCACCACCAACAAGAAAACTGCTGCCCAGCTGGTTCTGACCAAGGGTGTGGTTGCCCACGTGGTTGACAGCATCGCCTCTACCGACGATTTCTATCGCATCGGTAAAGAAGCCGCGCTGGAAATCGGCATGGGTCTGAAAGGTGACGTGGTTGTGATGGTCTCCGGTGCTCTGGTACCGAGCGGCAC
>NZ_JAPDCH010000053.1:0-578 GCF_027705925.1 Aeromonas sp. Y289-2 | reverse complement strand
TTGAATGGGTTCATGTGCAGCTCCATCAGCAAAAGGGGATGATAAGTTTATCACCACCGACTATTTGCAACAGTGCCCGAAAAACCACGTTAAGAAAGCAACCTTCTGAAAAGGCGACGTTTATCAGTTTTTTTTCCGGCCATAAAGGGGGCGGAAATTATTCCCTGCACGGGTATTCGCAAGGATTTCGGTAGTGCTCTGGCTCTGCCCCCCATAACCTGGCGGACAGAGCATGATTGGGAAAGCGGTACCCTCACGGCAGAAACGATTGACGCAGGCTATATTTCTATTATTCTGGAAATATAGATAAAGGAGGTATTATGGATTTAAACACTGCTGCAAACGCACTTCGAGAACTGGGCCACCCGACACGTCTCAGCATATACCGGGAGCTGGTCAGGGCGGGTCATGAAGGCCTGCCGGTTGGCGAACTGCAGAAGCACCTTGAGATTCCTGCCTCCACGCTCAGCCATCATCTTTCAGCGCTGATATCCGCTGGACGGCACTGTTGCAAATAGTCGGTGGTGATAAACTTATCATCCCCTTTTGCTGATGGAGCTGCACATGAACCCATTCAA
>NZ_JAPDCH010000052.1:0-674 GCF_027705925.1 Aeromonas sp. Y289-2 | reverse complement strand
TTCTTCGCCGCGGCAGCCTTGAACGGCCTCAATTTCCTGACGGGCTGTTTCCTTTTGCCGGAGTCGCACAAAGGCGAACGCCGGCCGTTACGCCGGGAGGCTCTCAACCCGCTCGCTTCGTTCCGGTGGGCCCGGGGCATGACCGTCGTCGCCGCCCTGATGGCGGTCTTCTTCATCATGCAACTTGTCGGACAGGTGCCGGCCGCGCTTTGGGTCATTTTCGGCGAGGATCGCTTTCACTGGGACGCGACCACGATCGGCATTTCGCTTGCCGCATTTGGCATTCTGCATTCACTCGCCCAGGCAATGATCACCGGCCCTGTAGCCGCCCGGCTCGGCGAAAGGCGGGCACTCATGCTCGGAATGATTGCCGACGGCACAGGCTACATCCTGCTTGCCTTCGCGACACGGGGATGGATGGCGTTCCCGATCATGGTCCTGCTTGCTTCGGGTGGCATCGGAATGCCGGCGCTGCAAACAATGTTGTCCAGGCAGGTGGATGAGGAACGTCAGGGGCAGCTGCAAGGCTCACTGGCGGCGCTCACCAGCCTGACCTCGATCGTCGGACCCCTCCTCTTCACGGCGATCTATGCGGCTTCTATAACAACGTGGAACGGGTGGGCATGGATTGCAGGCGCTGCCCTCTACTTGCTCTGCCTGCCGGCGCTGCGTCG
>NZ_JAPDCH010000051.1:0-754 GCF_027705925.1 Aeromonas sp. Y289-2 | reverse complement strand
TCATGGCGGGGATATAAGGTGTGAATGGCGTAGCCGTTCCATGGTTAATGAGGTGTTTGCTGTTGCTCGATGTACTGCCGGATGATCTCTATCGGAGCGCCGCCACAACTCGATGCAAAGTAAGATGGCGACCACAACATGCCCTTGTAGTAGAACTTGGCGGCGATGTCTGGCCGCTCTTTTCGCAGCACCCGACTGGATGCCCCTTTTAGGCTGTTCACCAGCGCCGATACTGCCACTTTTGGCGGGTAATTCACCAGCAGGTGAACATGATCAACCTCTCCATCCATCTCTTTTAGCTCTGCCTCAAAGTCAGCGCAGATCTTGGAGAACAGCTCTCTAAGGCGGTCGATGGCGGCATTGTCGAATACTCTTCTGCGATATTTCGTCACAAAGACCAAATGAACATGCATAGAGAAAACGCAGTGTCTGCCAGTTCTAATGTCATTGATTTTGCTCATAGACCAAAGTATATTATGGCCATGCAACGACTTCAAGCCTTCAAATATGAACTTCGGCCAGACGGCCAGCAACAGCTGCGAATGCGCCGCTTCGCTGGTTCATGCCGTTTCGTGTTCAACAAGGCGCTGGCGTTGCAGCAGGAGCGCTTTGAACAGGGCGAGAAGAAGCTCGGCTATGCGGAGCTGTGTAAACAGCTCACCCAATGGAAGTCGGAAGACTCAACCGCTTGGCTTGCCGAAACGCCCTCCCAACCCTTGCAGCAAACGCTAAAAGATCTGGAGCGAGCCTACAC
>NZ_JAPDCH010000050.1:0-820 GCF_027705925.1 Aeromonas sp. Y289-2 | reverse complement strand
GGCACTGTTGCAAAGTTAGCGATGAGGCAGCCTTTTGTCTTATTCAAAGGCCTTACATTTCAAAAACTCTGCTTACCAGGCGCATTTCGCCCAGGGGATCACCATAATAAAATGCTGAGGCCTGGCCTTTGCGTAGTGCACGCATCACCTCAATACCTTTGATGGTGGCGTAAGCCGTCTTCATGGATTTAAATCCCAGCGTGGCGCCGATTATCCGTTTCAGTTTGCCATGATCGCATTCAATCACGTTGTTCCGGTACTTAATCTGTCGGTGTTCAACGTCAGACGGGCACCGGCCTTCGCGTTTGAGCAGAGCAAGCGCGCGACCATAGGCGGGCGCTTTATCCGTGTTGATGAATCGCGGGATCTGCCACTTCTTCACGTTGTTGAGGATTTTACCCAGAAACCGGTATGCAGCTTTGCTGTTACGACGGGAGGAGAGATAAAAATCGACAGTGCGGCCCCGGCTGTCGACGGCCCGGTACAGATACGCCCAGCGGCCATTGACCTTCACGTAGGTTTCATCCATGTGCCACGGGCAAAGATCGGAAGGGTTACGCCAGTACCAGCGCAGCCGTTTTTCCATTTCAGGCGCATAACGCTGAACCCAGCGGTAAATCGTGGAGTGATCGACATTCACTCCGCGTTCAGCCAGCATCTCCTGCAGCTCACGGTAACTGATGCCGTATTTGCAGTACCAGCGTACGGCCCACAGAATGATGTCACGCTGAAAATGCCGGCCTTTGAATGGGTTCATGTGCAGCTCCATCAGCAAAAGGGGATGATAAGTTTATCACCACCGACTATTTGCAACAGTGCC
>NZ_JAPDCH010000049.1:0-923 GCF_027705925.1 Aeromonas sp. Y289-2 | reverse complement strand
AGGATGGCGTTGGCCACGTCACCAGCTTCGGCGCGGGTCGGACGCGGGTTCTTGATCATGGAGTCCAGCATCTGGGTGGCAGTGATAACCACTTTGCGGGCTTTGTTGCACTTGGCGATGATCATCTTCTGGGCGAAGATAACTTCTTCAACCGGGATCTCTACACCCATGTCGCCACGAGCAACCATGATGCCGTCGGAAACAGCCAGGATCTCGTCGAAGTTGTCCAGACCTTCCTGGTTTTCGATCTTGGAGATGATCTGGATGTTCTCGCCACCGTGGGCTTTCAGGTGCTCACGGATTTCCAGAACGTCTTCTTTCTTGCGGATGAAAGAAGCAGCAACGAAATCAACGCCTTGCTCGCAACCAAAGATCAGGTCGCGCTTGTCTTTCTCGGCCAGGGCCGGCAGCTTGATGGAGACGCCCGGCAGGTTAACGCCCTTGTTCTCGCCCAGGTCACCGTTGTTCAGCACTTTACAGATAACTTCGCGCTCGGTGATTTCGATAACGTCCAGACCGATCAGGCCGTCATCAACCAGGATGCGGTTGCCGACGCGCAGATCGTTGGCGAAACCTGCATAGGTCACGGCCACTTTGTCTTTGTTGCCAACCACGGTCTGGTCGGTGGTGAAGGTGAAAGTCTGGCCAGCGACCAGCGCGACGTCGTTGCCGCCTTCCAGCTTCATGGTACGGATTTCCGGACCCTTGGTGTCCAGCAGGATAGCAGCGTGCTTGCCGGTCTCTGCCATCACAGCGCGCAGGTTGCTGATGCGGCTGCCGTGCTCGGCGTAGTCACCGTGGGAGAAGTTCAGGCGCATGACGTTCATGCCGGCGTCCAGCATTTTGGCCAGCATTTCTTTGGATTCGGTCTTCGGACCGATGGTGCAGACAATTTTGGTCTTTTTCATGTCAATCTTCATGGT
>NZ_JAPDCH010000048.1:0-983 GCF_027705925.1 Aeromonas sp. Y289-2 | reverse complement strand
TTGACATCCTCCCCGCCCTAAAGGACGGGGATTCCTACTGCGGTTAGGCGATTACGCTTAATTCGCTTCGGTGGGTTCCTGCTGCTGGCGGCCTTATTGCACCACTCACTTCACAGGCTAACTGGGCGTGTCCCGCCCTTAACACATTGATCGCGCCGACTAGATCGGCGTTTTCTTTAAAATCACACTCCACACATTCGAACGTAGCTTGTGTTTGACGATTATCAGCCGAGATATGCCCGCAACATGGGCACGTTCGGCTGGTGTTCTTCGGCGGCACCGCTATCAAATGCCCGCCATTCCAAGCCAGCTTGTAGTCGAGCTGACGCCGAAACTCGCCCCAGCCTTGATCTAAAATAGCCTTATTCAGGCCCGACTTGGCTCGCACGTTGCGCCCAGGCGTGTCAGTTGTGCCCGCCGCTGACTTGGACATATTTCGCACCTGCAAATCTTCGACACATACCAGCGCGTGGTTTTTGCTGATGGCGGTCGAGATCTTATGCAAGTAGTCGCGGCGGGCACTGCCGATATGAGTCTGGATGCGCTGAATACGGGCTTTCGCTTTCTTCCAATTGCGGCTGAATATGACTTTGCGGCTCATCGCCTGCTGCGCTTTGCGCAAGGCTTTTTCGTGAGCCTTGAAGCTGTTAAGTGGGTCTTTGTGGCTGCCATCTGACAGGGTGACAAAGCGTTTAATCCCCATATCGAGGCCAACAGCTGTGCCTTGATGAACGGGCACATCAACCTCTCGCTCGGTCTGGATAGCGGCATACCACTTACCGCTTGATTGGCTCACGGTGATGTTCTTGATCACCCCGAGCACATCCCGACTGTTGCGGTAGCGTAGCCAACCCAACTTAGGCAGGAACAGACGGCTATTGGCCTGATCGAGCTTGAAACCTTGCGGATAGCGGAAGCTATCGGATAAACCCTTCTTTTTGAAGCGAGGGAAATCGGCGCGTTTGGCGAAGAAGTTAGTGTAG
>NZ_JAPDCH010000047.1:0-1074 GCF_027705925.1 Aeromonas sp. Y289-2 | reverse complement strand
GGTAAGCAGAGTTTTTGAAATGTAAGGCCTTTGAATAAGACAAAAGGCTGCCTCATCGCTAACTTTGCAACAGTGCCCTCGCCTGGGGATTCCCTTTCGACCCGAGCATCCGTATGATACTCATGCTCGATTATTATTATTATAGAAGCCCCCATGAATAAATCGCTCATCATTTTCGGCATCGTCAACATAACCTCGGACAGTTTCTCCGATGGAGGCCGGTATCTGGCGCCAGACGCAGCCATTGCGCAGGCGCGTAAGCTGATGGCCGAGGGGGCAGATGTGATCGACCTCGGTCCGGCATCCAGCAATCCCGACGCCGCGCCTGTTTCGTCCGACACAGAAATCGCGCGTATCGCGCCGGTGCTGGACGCGCTCAAGGCAGATGGCATTCCCGTCTCGCTCGACAGTTATCAACCCGCGACGCAAGCCTATGCCTTGTCGCGTGGTGTGGCCTATCTCAATGATATTCGCGGTTTTCCAGACGCTGCGTTCTATCCGCAATTGGCGAAATCATCTGCCAAACTCGTCGTTATGCATTCGGTGCAAGACGGGCAGGCAGATCGGCGCGAGGCACCCGCTGGCGACATCATGGATCACATTGCGGCGTTCTTTGACGCGCGCATCGCGGCGCTGACGGGTGCCGGTATCAAACGCAACCGCCTTGTCCTTGATCCCGGCATGGGGTTTTTTCTGGGGGCTGCTCCCGAAACCTCGCTCTCGGTGCTGGCGCGGTTCGATGAATTGCGGCTGCGCTTCGATTTGCCGGTGCTTCTGTCTGTTTCGCGCAAATCCTTTCTGCGCGCGCTCACAGGCCGTGGTCCGGGGGATGTCGGGGCCGCGACACTCGCTGCAGAGCTTGCCGCCGCCGCAGGTGGAGCTGACTTCATCCGCACACACGAGCCGCGCCCCTTGCGCGACGGGCTGGCGGTATTGGCGGCGCTGAAAGAAACCGCAAGAATTCGTTAACTGCACATTCGGGATATTTCTCTATATTCGCGCTTCATCAGAAAACTGAAGGAACCTCCATTGAATCGAACTAATATTTTTTTTGGTGAATCGCATTCTGACTGG
>NZ_JAPDCH010000046.1:0-1193 GCF_027705925.1 Aeromonas sp. Y289-2 | reverse complement strand
TGAATGGGTTCATGTGCAGCTCCATCAGCAAAAGGGGATGATAAGTTTATCACCACCGACTATTTGCAACAGTGCCCTCTGATGTTACATTGCACAAGATAAAAATATATCATCATGAACAATAAAACTGTCTGCTTACATAAACAGTAATACAAGGGGTGTTATGAGCCATATTCAACGGGAAACGTCTTGCTCGAGGCCGCGATTAAATTCCAACATGGATGCTGATTTATATGGGTATAAATGGGCTCGCGATAATGTCGGGCAATCAGGTGCGACAATCTATCGATTGTATGGGAAGCCCGATGCGCCAGAGTTGTTTCTGAAACATGGCAAAGGTAGCGTTGCCAATGATGTTACAGATGAGATGGTCAGACTAAACTGGCTGACGGAATTTATGCCTCTTCCGACCATCAAGCATTTTATCCGTACTCCTGATGATGCATGGTTACTCACCACTGCGATCCCCGGGAAAACAGCATTCCAGGTATTAGAAGAATATCCTGATTCAGGTGAAAATATTGTTGATGCGCTGGCAGTGTTCCTGCGCCGGTTGCATTCGATTCCTGTTTGTAATTGTCCTTTTAACAGCGATCGCGTATTTCGTCTCGCTCAGGCGCAATCACGAATGAATAACGGTTTGGTTGATGCGAGTGATTTTGATGACGAGCGTAATGGCTGGCCTGTTGAACAAGTCTGGAAAGAAATGCATAAGCTTTTGCCATTCTCACCGGATTCAGTCGTCACTCATGGTGATTTCTCACTTGATAACCTTATTTTTGACGAGGGGAAATTAATAGGTTGTATTGATGTTGGACGAGTCGGAATCGCAGACCGATACCAGGATCTTGCCATCCTATGGAACTGCCTCGGTGAGTTTTCTCCTTCATTACAGAAACGGCTTTTTCAAAAATATGGTATTGATAATCCTGATATGAATAAATTGCAGTTTCATTTGATGCTCGATGAGTTTTTCTAATCAGAATTGGTTAATTGGTTGTAACACTGGCAGAGCATTACGCTGACTTGACGGGACGGCGCTTCCCTACCCTCATGGCCGCCTCCCAGGAATCGACCCAGGTGCTTATCGTGGACATAATCCTTTACTCATAAATTGGCACTGTTGCAAAGTTAGCGATGAGGCAGCCTTTTGTCTTATTCAAAGGCCTTACATTTCAAAAACTCTGCTTACC
>NZ_JAPDCH010000045.1:0-1198 GCF_027705925.1 Aeromonas sp. Y289-2 | reverse complement strand
GGTAATCCCCCCATTTTTTGGAGCACTCAAAAGTAGAGGTCATGCGGCCTGTGCCAAGCGCTGTTTCGGCGTGTAGCCGCCCAGCGCCATATTGGGCCGCTCATGGTTATAAACCCACAGCCAGTTCGTGGCAAATTCCTGTAACTCATTCAGTGACTCAAACAGGTAATGGCCCAACCAGTCGTAACGCACAGTGCGGTTAAATCGCTCTATGTAGGCATTCTGCTGCGGGTTGCCTGGCTGGATATACCTCAGCGCAATCCTCTTCTGCTGCGCCCATTGCTTGAGCTCTTCGCTGATGTATTCCGGACCATTATCACAGCGGATTGCGGCTGGTTTGCCCCGCCACTCGATGACCTGCTCCAGCACCCGTTTGACTCGCGAGGCAGGCAAGGAAAAATCCACCTCGATGCACAGTGCTTCGCGATTGAAGTCATCGATCACATTAAACAACCGCACCGAACGACCATCGCTGAGCTGGTCATGCATAAAGTCCATCGACCAACAGTGATTCGGTTGGTCAGGGACTGCCAACGGCTCCGGCTTGGCGCGTACTAGCCGCTTCTTGGGTTTTATCCGCAGATTGAGCTCTAGCGCCCGATAGATCCGGTAGACCCGCTTGTGGTTCCAGCCAAAGCCTTTGACGTTACGCAGGTACAGGAAGCACAGTCCGAAACCCCAGTTGCGCTGGTTGGCGGTGAGGCGCAGTAGCCAGTCGGCAATCTCCTGGTTTTCATCAGCCAGCACGGGCTGATAACGGTAGCAACCCTCGCTCACCTTGAACACCTGGCAAGCCAGACGGATAGAAATGGCGTAATGAGCCACAGCCTTGGTCGCCATCTCCCTGCGGGCAGATGGCGTCACCACTTTTTTGCCATCGCCTCGGAGATGATCTCAGCCTTTAGGCGCTCCTCGGCATACATCTTCTTAAGGCGACGATTTTCCTCTTCCAGCTCTTTGAGGCGCGCCATGAGAGAGGCATCCATGCCACCGAATTTGGAGCGCCACTTGTAGAAGGTGGCGGAGCTGATGCCATGCTCACGGCAGAGCTCAGGGACGGGTGAACCAGACTCGGCCTGCTTGAGGATGGCGATGATCTGTGCATCGCTAAAGCGTGATGTTTTCATGTAGAACCTCCTGCGTTCAAGATACGAGAAAATTCTACTTATGAGCACCTCAGTTTTTCGGGGGGATTACC
>NZ_JAPDCH010000044.1:0-1321 GCF_027705925.1 Aeromonas sp. Y289-2 | reverse complement strand
CTCGATGAGGATATCGAGGGCGGTGAGGTGGGTTTTGCCTGGGGTCTGGTTCATAGCTGACCTCTTTCGGCCATCGAGACTAAGCCCTCAGCACCGACCACCAGATGGTCAAGCAATCGCACATCGACCAGCGCCAAGGCTTCTTTGAGGGCCTGGGTAAAGACCCTGTCAGATTGACTGGGTTCCGGGTCACCGCTGGGGTGATTGTGCACCGCGATGATGGCCCCACTGTTGAGCAGTATGGCCCGCTTGACCACTTCCCGTGGGTAGATACTGGCGCTGTCCAAGGTGCCGCGAAACAGCTCCTCAAAGGCCAGTACACGATGTTGGGAGTCGAGGAACAGTGCACCAAACACTTCGTGCTCCCGGTCCTGCAGCAGGGTCTGCAGCCGCTCAGCGGCCTCTGTGGTACTGGTGATGGCGGAGCCTTTGGCAAGACGCTTGCGAGCAATCTGATTGGCGATACGCAACAGGTCTTGCTCGGTCACGGGTTCGGTGACGACATAGGTGCCGGGGCATTCCCCGGCTTTGAGTTTGTGGTAACGCATGTGGGGTTCTCCAAATAAACAAAACCCCGGCACACATAAAGCATGTCAGGGTTAAAGGTAGAGCGGTTGTTGGTTCACTGTGAGGGGTGTTCAGTTGGCCTTGGTGGCGGCTTCTGCTCCTGTTCCGGCTGTAGGGGCGCGCTTCACCGGCATCAGCGGTCCGGGGACCAGTACGTTGAGTAGGATAGCGAGCGCAACGCTCAGCCGTTCCGCCAGTTGGTAGGCCGGTCCTATGGTGTCGTAGTCAGCTACCTAGGTGGCCAGCGCCAACCCACTGCCCTCCACAGCCCGCAGGTAGACGCTGTAGTCCTGCACGGTCAGGCCACTGTCACGCACCACCTGAGTTTCCCCCTCTCGATTGATGGCTTCCAGCTCAACGGCTATCGGTTGTTTGGACATCGTGTGTCTCCTCTTGCGGTAAGGGGTCACTCTCCACGCGATAACCGTGATTAGTGCAGGTACGCTGCAGGTCAGCCAGGAAACTTGCCAACACACGGGGTTGCTCGGTGAGAGAAACCGGTCCTGCCTGGCTACGCCAGAAACAGCGGCGCGTGAGATCCACACATATTTCATCTATCGGCCGGCTCATCGTGCGCCAATCCTCGGCATTGGTGAGGGAGAGCAGTTGCCACTGCACCCCAGACCAGCGCAGGTGCAGCGTAACGGTGCGGGCATGGGGGCTATCAGGAGTGAGGTGTAGTAACCAGCGCTGGCCACGGTGGCGCGGTTGTATCTTGGCCTTGGCGGCGACCAGTCCCAGCCACTGGCGCGAG
>NZ_JAPDCH010000043.1:0-1714 GCF_027705925.1 Aeromonas sp. Y289-2 | reverse complement strand
AGATTGATGTGTTCCCAGGGGATAGGAGAAGTCGCTTGATATCTAGTATGACGTCTGTCGCACCTGCTTGATCGCGGCCGCGATAGCTAGATCGCGTTGCTCCTCTTCTCCATCCGCGTTCCAAGCTGCGGAAAGGCACCCATAAGCGTACGCCTGGTCGAGCAGGCGACGCGGATCGACGTCCAGCGCACGAGAGAATGCGTCCGCCATCTGTGCAATGCGTCTAGGATCGAGACAAAGGTCGTCTCTGTCAGCCGGATCGTAGAACATATTGGCGGCGCCAAAGCCCACTTCACCGACCAGACCGACGGGATCTATCACCAGCCAGCCGCGACTGGAGAACATGATGTTTTCATGATGCAGATCGCCATGTAGCCCACGCAGTTCCGAGGCATTGCTCATCATTTGATCGGCTATAATCGCCGCGTGGACGTAGTCAGTTTGACAACCTGCGTTTTGATCATCGCGCGCCCGCTGAAACAAAGCTGCAAAGCGATCCCGGATCGGGAGAAGGGCAGAAGGCAGGGGTTCCTCAGATGCGGCATACAGCTTCGCCATTAGTTCCGCTGCAATTTCGGTCGCCTGGTAGTCGCCGTGCTCGGCAACGATGTGAGAGAGCATTCGCTCCCCGGCATATTCGAGCAACATCAGATTGTTCTCACGACCGAGCAACCGGACTGCTCCCCTCCCATTGCGCCATACCAGATAGTCGGCCCCGCGCAGTTCATCAGCAATGTCTTCTATAGGTTTCAATCCCTTGACGATTGCAGGAGTCCCGTCTGGCAATGAAACTTTCCAAACGAGGCTGGAAAAGGTGTCCGCAATGAGAACAGGTTGCGAAACGTGCCAATGAGCAGGAAAAACAGGCGGCATGAACATCAACCCCAAGTCAGAGGGTCCAATCGCAGATAGAAGGCAAGGCGTTCGCGGTCGGGGGCTTCGATCCCCAATACATTGAATAGGACAGCGAAGGCGCGCTCTGCTTCATCTGGCGCTGCCCAGTTCTCTTCGGCGTTAGCAATCATGAGTGCCAAATCGGCATAGCGATCTGCTGTTCCGAGCCGCCCAAGGTCGATCAGACCCGTGCATTGAAGAGTTTTAGGGTCCACCATGAAGTTCGGCATGCAGGGATCACCATGGCAAACAACCATATCGGTGCGCTCTTGGTCGAGCCGCACCGGTAGCTCTCGTTCGACACGAGCCAAAAGATCGAGCTGCGGCGTACTCTTGTCCTCGTCCGGTAAGAAGTCGGGATTGACGGCATTGCGGGACACCACATCAACGGCGCGTCCGAACATTCGCGACAGCCTGCGCTCAAACGGACATTGATCAACCGATAGGCTGTGAACAGCGCCAAGTTGCTGCCCCATTGACGGCCACGCTTTGAGCAAATCCGCTCCAGACAGATCAGCCGCCGGTACTCCCGGAATTGCCGTTATCACCAAGCATGCACCCTCCTGTTCCTCCTGCCAGTTGATCACCTCGGGGCAAGCCACACCTCGACCTTTGAGCCAAATGAGGCGGTCACGCTCTCCAGCGAGCTCACCGCGGCGGGAAGCAGGTGCGATTTTCGCGAAGGCATGCCCGTCACCACGTCGAAAAACAAAATCACCAGATTCTCCGCCTCTGACAGGCAACCAGTCAGAATGCGATTCACCAAAAAAAATATTAGTTCGATTCAATGGAGGTTCCTTCAGTTTTCTGATGAAGCGCG
>NZ_JAPDCH010000042.1:0-1723 GCF_027705925.1 Aeromonas sp. Y289-2 | reverse complement strand
GCCGTCATTCCGCACCTGATTTTGCTATTTTCAGTGCTTGACGGCGATCGGCCGTTCTGATCTATTACTCTCTTTTGCAGGTAGATCATCATGGCCGCACCCGCTATCTCGATCCGTAACCTCGATCACCTTGGTTTGGTCGCCGCACTCTGCCAGGAACTGGGCATTGCCCGCATGATCGATGCCTTGCTCCCCAAAACCCCGCCTTTCAAGGTCTCACATGGTGAAGCCTTGGTCGCCATGATAGTGAACGGCCTCGGCTTTCACAGCAGCACCCTGCACATGTTCCCGCAATTCTTCGCTAACAAGCCGGTTGAGCGCCTGATTGGCCCCGGGATCTGTGCTGATGACCTCAATGATGATGTGCTCGGTCGCTGTCTCGATGCCCTCTTTGAGGCCGATGTCAGCGCCTTGTATCAGGTGATGGCGGCGCAAGTTGTCGAGCGGCTGGGGCTCAAAAGCACCGCAGTGCACCTCGATATTACCAGCTTCCACGTCGATGGCGCCTATGACTGTGCCGATGGGGATCTGGTCGGTAAGCTGCAACTGGTGCGTGGTTATAGTCGTGATCACCGGCCAGAGCTGAATCAAGTGATCCTTGAGCTCATCTGTGAAAATCAGGCCGGCCTACCTGTCTATATGCAGGCCCTGAGCGGCAATAGTAATGACACCAAAGCCTTTGCCCAGACCGTTCGTCGCCATTTGAGCAGTCTCAAGGCCGCGCAGGAGTGCCGTTATCTGGTCGGCGATGCCGCACTGTACTGCGCCGATACCTTGCAATTACTGGCGCAACAGCAGCAACTATTTGTGACCCGGGTGCCCGTCACTCTCAATGAGGCAAAGCAGGCCGTGGCAACCATAGGTGCACAACCGCTGACCGCTCTGGGCAATGGCTATCATGGCCGTTGGCAACACGCGAATTATGCCGGGGTCGCGCAACGTTGGTTGCTGGTGCGCAGCGAACAGGCCAGCCACCGCGAGCAGCAGACATTGGCCAAAAACCTGCTCAAAGACAGTACCCGCGAGCTCAAAGCCTTCGCCAAATTGTGTGCCCGACGCTTTGCTTGTGAGGCGGATGCCCAAGCTGAGTTGAGCTGTTTTACCGCCAGCTTGATGCTGCTGCAACTGGATGCCGAAGTGGTAGGTGAACCCGTTTATACAGGACGTGGCAGACCCAAGCGTGGCGAAGAGCCAATTGGCCATCAGTTTCAAATCACTGGGTTGGCGGCAACTAGCCTGGCTTGCGTTGAAGAGGCCCGCAACCAGACCGGGGTGTTCATCCTGGCGACCAATGACCACAGCGATACGCTGACCATGGCCGAACTGTTGGCCACCTATAAAGCGCAGCAGAATGTCGAACGGGGCTTTCGTTTTCTCAAGAGCCCGGAGTTTTTAACCTCCTCACTGTACCTGAAAAAGCCGGAGCGGATTGAAGCGTTGCTCATGGTGATGACCTGTAGCCTGATGATTTACGCAGCGTTGGAGCACCGGATCCGGCAGGGATTAGTGGAGCAGAATCGCAGTGTGGCGGATATGAAAAAGAAACCGACCCAGCAGCCGACGGCCCGTTGGATCTTTTTGCGCTTTGGTGGCATCCATGAATATCGACTGGGAGAAGCTCCGCCACAAGTAACGGAGCTAACAGGAGACCAGCAGATCATTTTGGAGGTATTGGGTGAGCGCTATCGGCAAATTTATTCCTAAATCAGGTGCGGAATGTCGG
>NZ_JAPDCH010000041.1:0-1933 GCF_027705925.1 Aeromonas sp. Y289-2 | reverse complement strand
TCGCCTTTGTGCGACTCCGGCAAAAGGAAACAGCCCGTCAGGAAATTGAGGCCGTTCAAGGCTGCCGCGGCGAAGAACGGAGCGTGGGGGGAGAAACCGCCCATCAGCCCACCGAGCACAGGTCCCGCGACCATCCCGAACCCGAAACAGGCGCTCATGAAGCCGAAGTGCCGCGCGCGCTCATCGCCATCAGTGATATCGGCAATATAAGCGCCGGCTACCGCCCCAGTCGCCCCGGTGATGCCGGCCACGATCCGCCCGATATAGAGAACCCAAAGGAAAGGCGCCGTCGCCATGATGGCGTAGTCGACAGCAGCGCCGGCCAGCGAGACGAGCAAGACCGGCCGCCGCCCGAAACGATCCGACAGCGCGCCCAGCACAGGTGCGCAGGCAAATTGCATCAACGCATACAGCGCCAGCAGAATGCCATAGTGGGCGGTGACGTCGTTCGAGTGAACCAGATCGCGCAGGAGGCCCGGCAGCACCGGCATAATCAGGCCGATGCCGACAGCGTCGAGCGCGACAGTGCTCAGAATTACGATCAGGGGTCTGTTGGGTTTCACGTCTGGCCTCCGGACCAGCCTCCGCTGGTCCGATTGAACGCGCGGATTCTTTATCACTGATAAGTTGGTGGACATATTATGTTTATCAGTGATAAAGTGTCAAGCATGACAAAGTTGCAGCCGAATACAGTGATCCGTGCCGCCCTGGACCTGTTGAACGAGGTCGGCGTAGACGGTCTGACGACACGCAAACTGGCGGAACGGTTGGGGGTTCAGCAGCCGGCGCTTTACTGGCACTTCAGGAACAAGCGGGCGCTGCTCGACGCACTGGCCGAAGCCATGCTGGCGGAGAATCATACGCATTCGGTGCCGAGAGCCGACGACGACTGGCGCTCATTTCTGATCGGGAATGCCCGCAGCTTCAGGCAGGCGCTGCTCGCCTACCGCGATGGCGCGCGCATCCATGCCGGCACGCGACCGGGCGCACCGCAGATGGAAACGGCCGACGCGCAGCTTCGCTTCCTCTGCGAGGCGGGTTTTTCGGCCGGGGACGCCGTCAATGCGCTGATGACAATCAGCTACTTCACTGTTGGGGCCGTGCTTGAGGAGCAGGCCGGCGACAGCGATGCCGGCGAGCGCGGCGGCACCGTTGAACAGGCTCCGCTCTCGCCGCTGTTGCGGGCCGCGATAGACGCCTTCGACGAAGCCGGTCCGGACGCAGCGTTCGAGCAGGGACTCGCGGTGATTGTCGATGGATTGGCGAAAAGGAGGCTCGTTGTCAGGAACGTTGAAGGACCGAGAAAGGGTGACGATTGATCAGGACCGCTGCCGGAGCGCAACCCACTCACTACAGCAGAGCCATGTAGACAACATCCCCTCCCCCTTTCCACCGCGTCAGACGCCCGTAGCAGCCCGCTACGGGCTTTTTCATGCCCTGCCCTAGCGTCCAAGCCTCACGGCCGCGCTCGGCCTCTCTGGCGGCCTTCTGGCGCTCCTGCTGCGGCGTCCGCTCGTGGGCCGTGGCGCGGGTCCGCGCGCCGGCCTCGTGCGCCTGGCGCTCGCGGGCGAGGTCCAGGGCGGCCGTCTTCACGTTCTGCCTTGCGCAGATGAGATAGATCTAGCGTGGACTCAAGGCTCTCGCGAATGGCTCGCGTTGGAAACTTTCATTGACACTTGAGGGGCACCGCAGGGAAATTCTCGTCCTTGCGAGAACCGGCTATGTCGTGCTGCGCATCGAGCCTGCGCCCTTGGCTTGTCTCGCCCCTCTCCGCGTCGCTACGGGGCTTCCAGGGGTCGTTTGCGGGAAGGGGCGGAATCCTACGCTAAGGCTTTGGCCAGCGATATTCTCCGGTGAGATTGATGTGTTCCCAGGGGATAGGAGAAGTCGCTTGATATCTAGTATGACGTCTGTCGCACCTGCTTGATCGCGG
>NZ_JAPDCH010000040.1:0-1980 GCF_027705925.1 Aeromonas sp. Y289-2 | reverse complement strand
AACCCACCGAAGCGAATTAAGCGTAATCGCCTAACCGCAGTAGGAATCCCCGTCCTTTAGGGCGGGGAGGATGTCAAGGTTTCAAATTGGGTTTGTAGGCCTGACCGAGTCGCTCGTTCAGGCGGATCAGAAAATCCTCGATCCGCGCCCGGTTGGTACCCAAGTCGCTGCGCCCCTGACGGGAGGCCGATCGCATATCGATGCGAGTCTCTTTCGGGCCGGCAAAGACCCGCAGCGCCACATCATCCTGAAAGCCGAACCAGCCGGTGGTGACCACTGCATCCAGACCATCCGGGCTCGGTCGTACCTGCCAGCCCAGCTCCTGCATCAGTTCGCTGGCTTCAATCACCACTTCGGCAGGGGAGGCCCTGGTAAAGAGAGGACCGGGTTTTGCCTCAACTGCTTTCAGCGGGGCGCTATTAATTGGCAGATCCTGCTCGGTTCTAAGCTCCGCCGCCCAGCGCAGCAGGGGGGGATTGTAGGGATCGGTACTCACATCGTTGATCAGCGGCATGCGCAGCGCCTGCACCACAAAGAGCAGCGGCAGCAACAGCGGCAAGGCGCCAAAGCCGTTGGCGTAGCGGTTGCGGCTCCAGGGCAGGCGCACCAGCAGGATAAGGGAGACAAGCGCTCCGATGAGACAGATCGCAAAACCTATCCACCAGGGCCAGAGATGGAAGCGGCTGCCGAGGGCGCCAGCGAGCGGGAGTAACCAGGCCAGCAGGGGCCACAAGCAAGAGCGGGGCATAGCACGGGATCCATCGTCGAATGTGGACAATGCCGAGAAGGATAAACTTAATTGTCTGATAACGTTAGTAAATTGATGCGAGTTTGGCGTTGTTTCAGCCAGTTTTGCGAGGGGGGATGCAGAGGTCGGTGAAGCCCGCCTGATGCGAGCTTCACCGAGAGAATGGTCAGTTGCGATGGTTTAATTGCGATAGAGCACTTTGATCAGATGGAAGCCGAACTTGGTGCGCACCGGCCCCAGTACCTTGAGCAGTTCGCCCTTGAATACGGCATCGTCGAAGGGCTTGACCATATCCCCTTTATTGAACTCCCCCAGATCGCCGCTACGTTTTGCAGAGGCGCAGGTGGAGAAGCGCTTGGCCATCTGGCCGAAGTCGGCTCCCTTCTCGATCTTCTCCTTGATCTCCATACACTGTTTTTCGGTCTTGACCAGAATGTGCTGGGCACAGGCTTTTTTCATCGGGGCGCTCCTGGGCGTGATGGCGAAGGTTGTTAATGCCAAGTGTGGTGGCAAATGGGGGCGCAAGAGTACCCCAATTTGCCACCGGCGTCAGCCATCGCAGCCCGCCGTTTACCGGCGCTGGTCAGCCCTATTATTGGCGAGCGCGGGTGGCTAGCACG
The DNA here is from genome assembly GCF_027705925.1 of Aeromonas sp. Y289-2. Classification (NCBI taxonomy): domain Bacteria; kingdom Pseudomonadati; phylum Pseudomonadota; class Gammaproteobacteria; order Aeromonadales; family Aeromonadaceae; genus Aeromonas; species Aeromonas sp. Y289-2. The sequence goes on along the minus strand of NZ_JAPDCH010000040.1, from coordinate 612 downwards.
GCGCGGGGGCGAGCTTGCCAGATGATCTCCAGCCCGAGCAGGGCGTAGAGGCTCCAGATGGCCAGCGGATTGAGCCACTCGCCCCCCAGTTGCAGGGTCATCAGGGCGCAACCTGCCAGCAGCAAGGTGATGCCTGGCAGCCGCCAGTGGGCGGGCAGCGGGGCCAGCATCGCCATCGCCAGCAGAATACCGAGGCCAAACGGCAGATTCAGGGCGGTAAAGGCCAGTGCCTGTTGGCCACTCATGCCGGTCAGCAGGGCCAGCAGGGCGCTGCAACAGGCGAGGAAGGTGATGAACTCGAGACGATCGGCAATATAGTCAGCCATCTGTTCGCTACGTGTATGCATGATGTGTCTCCTTCAGTTGATGGTTCAAGTGTGAGGGAGTGACGTCTGCAAAGGCAGCGGGATAATTCGATTGCGCTGAACGAGCAATTCTTAATCACCCGCTACGGCGGGCTTTGGCGTGTGCCGGGCCTGCTAAACCGTGAGGGTGGGGCGATGCCGACAAACTCTGTCGTGGTGGGTTTCTGGTGTTGACATCCTCCCCGCCCTAAAGGACGGGGATTCCTACTGCGGTTAGGCGATTACGCTTAATTCGCTTCGGTGGGTT
>NZ_JAPDCH010000039.1:0-3580 GCF_027705925.1 Aeromonas sp. Y289-2 | reverse complement strand
CCCCCCCTTCCCTGCAAAACCGGCTTTTGAAGGTCTCCGCCACTGAGGGAGGCAAACGCCACAGCGCCCCACTTCACTTCCCGAGCCAGCCATCTTTTGCCCCCCTTCAGGGGGGAGCTATCAGGGGGTTGATCCTTCCTCCGGCACCCTGCCGGAGCGAGCGACTTTACGAAGTAAAGTCTAGTGAGTACTCTTGCTTGTCAAGAGGCCCTCCGGAGGTCGCCATTCTGTCGCCCCCCTCCAGCCTCTCCGACAGTCCACCAAGAGGGGAAGACACATGGCCGCCTTTGCCATCATGCGCTGCAAGAAACTATCGGGAATGGGCTCGGTTGCGGCCTCCCTCAAGCACTGCTTTCGGGAGCGCGACACCCCCAATGCAGACCCCGAAAGACTCCGGCACAACATGCACATGGCCGCCCGTTCCACAGACGAGGCGATGGGCAAGTTGCGGGAGAAGCTGCCGGAGAAGCGGCGCAAGGATGCGGTGCTCGCTATCGAGTACGTCCTGAGCGCTTCACCGGAGTGGTGGATCAATGCGGATTCTGGCCGGAAAGCGGACTTCTACCAGAGCTCGATGGACTGGCTGGCCGAGAAGTACGGGCGGGAAAACATCCTGGTATCGTCGATTCACCTGGACGAGAAGACCCCCCACATGTCGGCGTTCGTGGTACCGATCACCAAAGATGGGCGGTTGAGCGCCAAGGAGTTCATCGGCAACCGCACCAAGATGAGCAACGACCAGAGCAGCTATGCGGAGGCCGTCAAGCATCTTGGACTGGTGCGGGGCATCGAGGGCAGCAAGGCGACCCACAAGCGCATCAAGGCCCATTACAACGCGCTGGGGCAGCAAATCCCCGTGCCTCCCGAGATCGGGGAGGCGGATCTCAAACCTCGGAGCTCGCAAGGAGATGGGTTGCTGGGCAAGATCGGCTTGAGGCCCATGATTGAGACCCCGCTCGGGGTAGCGGAACGACTCAACGCCAAGTTCGCGAAGGCGTTCAAGGTTGTCGCCGAGAAAGCCTCTGAAAGCGATTCTCAGCGCGGGGCGGCGGTTAGGGCTAGGATGGCATTGGCTGACACCCAGAAACAGCTCCAAGCGCTTCAGGAGCCGTTTAAGGGGCTATCCAAGGAGCAGGTGGCGGAGGTTCTCAAGCAGGCCGTGGCGATGCAGCAGGACAATCAGCGGAGGCAGCAGGAGCAGGATCTGGCTCGCAAGCTGGAGGCCGAGATCCGGCGGAAGATGGCCCCCGAGAAAGGCCCGAAGCCGAGTCGGGGGGTTGGGCGTTAAGCCACGCCCTGCGCCGCTTCAGCTCTGCTCTGGCCCATTCGCTGGACTGGCGCATGTCCTCCCGTAGTGCCTCGATCTCTTGGGGGGTGAGTTGGCGGTATCCCACTAAGCCGCCCGATGGGGACGGTGGGTAATATCCCCTTGTCCGGCCAGTAGGCCAGCAATGGAAATATCTTCGTCCAGTTCGTCCCAGTGGATACCCCGCTGGCTCAGTTCGTATTGAGCAAGCTGCTCAGGCTGTGCCCTCAGCAGTCGCGGGAACCATACCAGCGGCACCCCGATGATCCGGCCGTCCAGTAGCTCAACCCACATGCTGTTTTCATCGAACCGCACCAATTTAGGCGAAATATTCATGCCACTTCTCCGCAAAAAACGCTCTGTGCTCTGTTGCAATGGCGATCACCTCTCGCAACTCCCGCGCCCCGAAACCATCATTTCGAGACAAGACCGTTTCCGGTTCTAGCCAGATCTTGGCCTCATTTCCTGCCTTTGAAACGTGGACGTGGGCGGGTTCCAGTGGATCACCCTCGTTCGAGTAGAAGAAGAATCGATAGCCGTTGATACGTAGGATTACTGGCAATTTTACTCCTTACTCTTCTCTTAGCGATTCAAAGGCTTGTTTGATACATCTTGCTGGAATGGGCTCATCGTCAAACACAATACGCTTCTCTTGGTAAGCGTCATAAGCCTGTATTCGCCTAGCTTCGTTAAGCATTTGAGCCAATCCAAGCTCGGTTAATAACCCTCGTAACTTTCGCTCGCTGATATCGCAAGCAATGGCTACTTCTCCTATCAATTTTTTCATAGGCTTGCAGTGTCGATAAATTCAACAGGGCCAATTCGTTCACGTTCGATCATTGTGGTAAAGGCAATGCGATCACCATTAAACAGGAAGTTAGGGTTAATGAAATAACGCCCTTGGCGCATGGTTTTAGCAATAATTTGAGCCTTGACTAGTTCTGCCAAACCTCTCCAGAACGTGGCCTGACTAAGCCTCAATGGCGGTTCTTTACCATTGTGATCAGCGATGAACTCCTCTAGAACCAAAGCATCAAGATCGACCTCATCTTTGGATAAAGCCTTGTTTTGAACAGCCCAAACAAGAACGCTAAAAGCTTTTATTCCTGCGGAATTTAGGTTGAAGGTTAGACCTATGTGGGTAGTGAACAGTTTAACGAATTGCTCCCCATCAACTTTTTTGAACGTTGTTACATGAGTACCTAATTTTTCGCCCGTTGTTTGGTTGATTAGGATGTTTTCATCCTTTCCAAGGAGCGACAGCTTGATCTGCTTGCCTTTCACAGGGATAACCATATCCCCCAGAAATGGGTTTGTTTTATACCTACAGGCACTCATTTATGATGCTCATTTTGATAGACGTGCAACCAAAATAAAATGCGCCATTATCAAAATCAAGTGGTTTTTTGATAGACCAACTAACTGGATCTGATAGACCGACTGATCGATCCTGAAAATACGATCCAGCAACCACGCGGCTTAGAGGGAAGTCCCTTATTAATTCTTTAGCGAAGTCTCTAGACTGAGTGCCAATCTCAGCCCTGTGGATGGGTGGACAATCGCCCTTCAGGCGAACGGCCCTCAAGGGGCATGGACAACCCTATGGACAGGGGTGGACGGGCCCAAAAGACAGCCCGCCCACTGCCCTGACCACAGGGATTGCCCACACCCACGGGCCTTTGCCCACGCCCCCCCACAGGGCCAAGGGAGTAACAGGATCTCCCTTCGGGTTTGTGTTAGGGGAGGGACTTGTCTCACAGGGAAGTCAAATCGACCTCGATGCGCCGGAACCCTATGGTTTTGGCAGTAGATACCGCAGCATCGATCGTCTTGAACACTCGCCAGCCTCCCCTCTGGCGTTCCAACACGCTGGTTTCTGCTTGCCTCCCGAACTGGACGAGGTGGAGGTGGTAGCCGGCACCCATCGGGGTGGGCACAACCAAGGCTTTCGAGAAGCCCCCCTGATCAAACACCCACTTGGCCTTCTGCTCTTCCATATCAAAACCCATATTTTGATTCATCAAATCCTGAAATTGATGTTAGACCCCCTAGCATCAAAAGCAAGGTTTTGATGTATCAAAACGGCTTTTTGATGTCCGGTTTTCAGGGGCGCAGCCCCTACAAGCCGCCCCCTGCAGTGGATAGATCCACCGGAAGGTGGGCGGCGGAACACGCCCATATGGACCCGTGGCGAGATCCCCCCCTTCCCTGCAAAACCGGCTTTTGAAGGTCTCCGCCACTGAGGGAGGCAAACGCCACAGCGCCCCACTTCAC
>NZ_JAPDCH010000038.1:1785-4766 GCF_027705925.1 Aeromonas sp. Y289-2 | reverse complement strand
CCTATCAACGTTGTGGTCTCCAACGGCCCTTTAGGACCCTCAAGGGGTCAGGGATGACTCATCTCAGGGCTCGCTTCCCGCTTAGATGCTTTCAGCGGTTATCGATTCCGAACTTAGCTACCGGGCAGTGCCACTGGCGTGACAACCCGAACACCAGAGGTTCGTTCACTCCGGTCCTCTCGTACTAGGAGCAACTCCCTTCAATCATCCAACGCCCACGGCAGATAGGGACCGAACTGTCTCACGACGTTCTGAACCCAGCTCGCGTACCACTTTAAATGGCGAACAGCCATACCCTTGGGACCGACTTCAGCCCCAGGATGTGATGAGCCGACATCGAGGTGCCAAACACCGCCGTCGATATGAACTCTTGGGCGGTATCAGCCTGTTATCCCCGGAGTACCTTTTATCCGTTGAGCGATGGCCCTTCCATTCAGAACCACCGGATCACTATGACCTACTTTCGTACCTGCTCGACCTGTCCGTCTCGCAGTTAAGCTGGCTTATGCCATTGCACTAACCTCCTGATGTCCGACCAGGATTAGCCAACCTTCGTGCTCCTCCGTTACTCTTTGGGAGGAGACCGCCCCAGTCAAACTACCCACCAGGCACTGTCCGCGAGCCCGATTCAGGGCCCTGCGTTAGAACATCAAACATACAAGGGTGGTATTTCAAGGACGGCTCCAGCGCAACTGGCGTCACGCCTTCAAAGCCTCCCACCTATCCTACACATGTAGGTTCAATGTTCAGTGCCAAGCTGTAGTAAAGGTTCACGGGGTCTTTCCGTCTAGCCGCGGGTACACCGCATCTTCACGGCGAATTCGATTTCACTGAGTCTCGGGTGGAGACAGCATGGCCATGGTTACACCATTCGTGCAGGTCGGAACTTACCCGACAAGGAATTTCGCTACCTTAGGACCGTTATAGTTACGGCCGCCGTTTACCGGGGCTTCGATCAAGAGCTTCGCTTGCGCTAACCCCATCAATTAACCTTCCGGCACCGGGCAGGTGTCACACCCTATACGTCCACTTTCGTGTTTGCAGAGTGCTGTGTTTTTGATAAACAGTCCCAGCCATCTGGTCACTGCGACTCCCGACAGCTCCATCCGCAAGGGACTTCACCATCAAGAGCGAACCTTCTCCCGAAGTTACGGTTCTATTTTGCCTAGTTCCTTCACCCGAGTTCTCTCAAGCGCCTTGGTATTCTCTACCCGACCACCTGTGTCGGTTTGGGGTACGATGACTTGTAATCTGAAGCTTAGAGGCTTTTCCTGGAAGCAGGGCATCAATGGCTTCCACACCGTAGTGTGTTCGTCTCGTGTCTCAGTGTTGTGTCTCCGGATTTGCCTAGAAACACCACCTACGCACTTTCACCAGGACAACCGTCGCCTGGCCCACCTAGCCTTCTCCGTCCCCCCATCGCAATTACAAGTCGTGCAGGAATATTAACCTGCTTCCCATCGACTACGCCTTTCGGCCTCGCCTTAGGGGTCGACTCACCCTGCCCCGATTAACGTTGGACAGGAACCCTTGGTCTTCCGGCGAGGAGGCTTTTCACCCCCTTTATCGTTACTTACGTCAGCATTCGCACTTCTGATATCTCCAGCATACCTCTCGATACACCTTCGCAGACTTACAGAACGCTCCCCTACCACTCACACATAAGTGTGAATCCGCGGCTTCGGTGCCTGGTTTGAGCCCCGTTACATCTTCCGCGCAGGCCGACTCGACTAGTGAGCTATTACGCTTTCTTTAAATGATGGCTGCTTCTAAGCCAACATCCTAGCTGTCTGAGCCTTCCCACATCGTTTCCCACTTAACCAGAACTTTGGGACCTTAGCCGGCGGTCTGGGTTGTTTCCCTCTTCACGACGGACGTTAGCACCCGCCGTGTGTCTCCCGGATATTACTTACTGGTATTCGGAGTTTGCATGGGGTTGGTAAGTCGGGATGACCCCCTAGCCCAAACAGTGCTCTACCCCCAGTAGTATTCGTCCGAGGCGCTACCTAAATAGCTTTCGGGGAGAACCAGCTATCTCCGAGTTTGATTGGCCTTTCACCCCCAGCCACAGGTCATCCCCTAACTTTGCAACGTTAGTGGGTTCGGTCCTCCAGTTGATGTTACTCAACCTTCAACCTGCCCATGGCTAGATCACCCGGTTTCGGGTCTACACCTTGCAACTATACGCCCAGTTAAGACTCGGTTTCCCTACGGCTCCCCTATACGGTTAACCTCGCTACAAAATGTAAGTCGCTGACCCATTATACAAAAGGTACGCAGTCACCCCGAAGGGCTCCCACTGCTTGTACGTACACGGTTTCAGGTTCTATTTCACTCCCCTCACAGGGGTTCTTTTCGCCTTTCCCTCACGGTACTGGTTCACTATCGGTCAGTCAGGAGTATTTAGCCTTGGAGGATGGTCCCCCCATATTCAGACAGGATGTCACGTGTCCCGCCCTACTCGATTTCACATCAAGGTTGTTTTCGTGTACGGGGCTATCACCCTGTATCGCCGGCCTTTCCAGGACCGTTCCACTAACTTCCAAGATGCTTAAGGGCTAATCCCCGTTCGCTCGCCGCTACTGAGGGAATCTCGGTTGATTTCTTTTCCTCGGGGTACTTAGATGTTTCAGTTCTCCCGGTTCGCCTCTGTTACCTATGTATTCAGTAACAGATACCCGAGTTATCTCGGGTGGGTTTCCCCATTCGGAAATCTGTGAGTAATAGCGTCTCTTACCGACTTCTCACAGCTTATCGCAGGTTAGTACGTCCTTCATCGCCTCTGACTGCCAAGGCATCCACCATGTACGCTTAGTCACTTAACCATACAACCCCAAGAAGTGTCGGTGAAACCGGCACAGCCTGTTGTCGTACAACAAGGACCAAATAAAATTTGGTTTTCGCCAAGAAGTTTCCAAAGCACTTGTAACAAATGTTTGAGAACTACTTTTTAAATCAGCTTTCCAGATTGTTAAAGAGCA
>NZ_JAPDCH010000037.1:0-5161 GCF_027705925.1 Aeromonas sp. Y289-2 | reverse complement strand
TACCCCTCTGGAGGCCGCGGACGGCGTGGCCTCCAGAGCACTTTGTCGTTTTTGGACGGAAAATCCCTAGAACCCCATAGGCCAGCGCGGTCGCCTGCGGGCGGATAAGGAGCCCCTGCGCCGGATCATCAGTGCAGTAGGGACGGTGGGGGAGACGTTCGACGAAAGCAGCGGCTTGAAGCGCTGGTTTTACCATCGGACACCGCGCTTATTGGCGGTGCAGGGTTGTTTGATGTGATCCATGTGGTATTCTTTACCTCGTGATTCGTCACAGCCCCGAACTCTCTGTTTATCTTCCGCCAAGTTGATCACAGAGATTCGGGGTTTGTCTTTTCTGGGCAATACGTTACCGCACTCCCCACCTCTCGGCAACGTCGCCTATTCCAGCCGCGAACCTGCGTCCAGATATACCTGCTCACGCTCTCGTTTCCCTACCGCGACCACAAACACCACCACCCGATCATCTTGCACCTGGTACACCAACCGGTATCCGGCACCACGCAATTTGACCTTGTAGCAATCCGGCAGCCCATGCAGGCGGTTGGCCTCATTTCTTGGCCGTTCCAGCACCTCTGGGGTTCTAGGGATTTTCCGTCCAAATGCGACATTCAGACTGCTAAGTGATTGATTTATTGTGACTGGCTATGTGAAGCGCCAAAAAAGTAATACCCCTCTGGAGGCCGCGGACGGCGTGGCCTCCAGAGCACTTTGTCGTTTTTGGACGGAAAATCCCTAGAACCCCATATTCGCCAGTTCCCCCCGGTTGAGTACGAACTGGCGATCTATCAAGGCTCACCGTGGCTATGGGCCGATGGAAAGCCGCTGATCGACCTCCTCGATGCGACCTCTTGGGGTGGTGCAGCCATATCCGTTCCTGCTCCCTTATCGGGTGCAAGGGGGCGTGACGTGTTGCGGTAGCGAAAGCGGTGCGGTAACTTGTTGTCCAGAAAAGACAAACCCCGAAGCTCTGCTGATCAACTTGGCGGAAGACTCAGAGCATTCGGGGCCGTTCACAAAGAACAGGAAAAGCATAACACATGCACGATCTCAGACAACCCTGCACCGCCAATAAGCGCGGTGATCTCTGACTCAGACGGCCCAAAACCTCTTCATAGACAGGCTTCCGCGCCGCCCCTACTGCACCAACGACAAATCGATGGGGCTGCTCATTCGTCCGCAGGCTACTGCGCTGGGCTATAGCCACATCCAGTTCAACCCGCCGCCGCATGTCGCCATGCTGGTGTTCGACGTGGACAAGAAGCACCAGCATGACCCCCAGCGCGATGGCTACCACGAGTGGCAGGATAGGGGGCTGCCTGCCCCGCACTGGATCTCGATCAACCCAGAGAACGGCAATTACCACCTTGGTTACCTGCTGGCCTCGCCCGTGGCGCGATCCAGTGTCGCCAGATTGGGGCCGTTGCGTTACCTGGCTGCCATCGAGCACGTTCTAGCGAAACGATTGGGGGCCGATCTGAGGTATGCAGGGCTGGTCACAAAAAACCCCGTCCACAGCGATTGGATGACGTTCTGGCACGACATTGAACCCTACACCCTCGACTATCTCGCCGAGTTTTGCCCAGATGCTGATCTGGCGGCCTTTAGTGGCCGTAAGCGCAAAGAAGCGAGCGGGTTGGGGCGTAACATAGAGGTGTTCGATAACGTGCGGGAATGGGCCTATAAGGCCGTCAGACGGTTTTGGCGGCCCAACGGCTATGACGCATGGGCCGATGCCGTGCTTGCGGCCTGTGAGAGCGCCAATGCGTTTGGCTTGGAGCAAGGCGGTCCGCTGCCAGTGTCCGAGATTAAGTCTACGGCCAAGAGCATTGCCCGCTGGGTCTGGCGGAACCTAACTCCGTCCGCGTTTGCGGATTACGTTGATCGGACACATACCTCCGAGATCCAAGCGCGGAGAGGGGCTAAGGGCGGTAAGGTATCCAAGGGAGGGGGAAGGCCGAGCAATAGCGGTAAGGACAAGTCCGATCTATTGCCGGAGGTTCTGCGGCTTAAGGCTCAGGGGTACACCAACCGCGATATAGCGGACGATCTTCAAATCTCCCCCAGTACGGTGAGCGTTTACCTAAAGCGTGATCATCCGTGATCGAAACAAGCCTATATCAGATAACAGCGCCCGAAAGGGCGTTCTCGAGCTTTTGCCTTTTAGTCTTAAAAATCCTTTTAGAGCGGATCCTTGGCGAGGTGGGGAACGGCCGGACCGAAGGCCGTCCATCGCCCCCCGGCTCTATCGGGGGGTGTGGGCGGGGCCGTTGTCCACGGAGCGATCTTGCTCTGGCCCCGGTTACTCGTCTGCCGGGATCGCGTAGATCGCCCGCTCTATCCGCTCCAGCGTTTCCGCGTCCACCATCTCCGTGATCCCCTTGACCTTAGCGAAGGCCAGAATGGTTTTTACTGCCCTCAGATCATTCCTGTTTAACGTCACGGTAACGTTTATTTCCTGTTGCTTCGCCCGGTAGGTAGCCTGCCGTTCTGCCCCCGTCTTGGCTGTCCCTGTCTTTGGTCTACCACGACCTCGCCTGATGCCGAACATGTCCCCAGTTCCCTGATCCGCTGCGTCCTTCATGATGCTCTTTCCTGTCACTGTTACGGTAATTCATTATCTGTCACGGTGACGTTTATTGCAAGTTGCCGACCCCCTCGTTTTCTGCTTTACTGGTATTAAGCCAGCCGACCCCGTATTACATTACGCCCGCTTCGCGGTCTCCATGTATCCGGGGGCTGGTGAGGGGCTCCGCCCCTTCAAACCCCACGCTGCTACGCCGCTTGGAGAGCCAATGACAAAGCCAGAGCTAAAGACAACAACGGCCAGCCTTCGCCTCGATCCTGCCACCCTGGCCAAGTGGCGCCAGGGGGCCAGCGACGAGGGGCTGACCCTCTCCGACTGGCTGAGAGCCAAGGTGGATGCCGACCAGCAAACCCATATATCCCCCGCCCGGTCGCGGCGGGAACGAGACCCCCGCCACCTGGCAGATCCTGCGCTAATGCGCCAGCTCGCGGCGTTGGGATCGAACCTCAACCAGATCGCCAGGGCGGTGAACGAATGCCGCCTGGTAGGGAGCTCGGTTCACCTGGTGGAGCTGCTGACGTTGCTACGTAGCATCGAGGAGAGCGCCGGGAGACTACTGCCGCAGCTTCCGCCTCCGCCGAACCGGGAGGATGACGGGCATGATGATTAAGTTCCTGGCTCATGGCACCGGTAAGGCCAGCAGTGCGGCGACCTATTTGCTGGACAGTCACGACCACAAGGGCGAGGAACGTGCCGGGGTGGCGGTGTTGCGGGGTGATCCGCAGCAGTTCGCCGCCGTGGCGGACTCGCTCGATTTTCAGCATCGATACCGGAGTGCGGTGATCTCCTGGTCGGAGGAAGAGGCCCCCAGTGACGCCGAGATCGGCGCGGTGCTGGACGACTTCGAGGCGCTGTCCTTTGCCGGACTGGATAGGCAGGACGTGCATCTGACCGCCGTGCAGCACCGGGAGGCCGGGGGCGGTGTCCACGTCCACATCCTGGTGCCCCGTGTTCACCTGGGCACGGGTAAATCTCTGAACATTGCCCCGCCCGGACATAGAAAAGACTTTGACGCCCTGCGGGATAAATGGAACTACGGCAAGGGCTGGGCCAGACCAGACGACCCGCTCCGGGCACGGCTGATACAGCCCTCCTTTGACGCCTACAAGGGCCAGCAGGACAGGACTGCCATCAAGCGGCAGATAGGGGATCACCTGCTTGGGGCGGTGGCTCAGGGGCTGATCCGCGACCGGGGCGAATTACTCGAGTACCTGGGCGAGGTGCTCGAATTCGAGATCACCCGCCAGGGCAAGGACTACATCACGATCAGGCCGGAGGGATACCCGCAGGGCATCCGGCTCAAAGGAGAGCTGTATGGAGAAGGGTGGCGAGCTGAAAACACGCTTGAGCGAGAGACTAGCGCAGCGGCAAGCCGAGGAGCTGGCCGAGGTGGCCACGTTGACCGAGGCCAATCTGACACAGCTCAGCGAGCGTTTGACAAAGCATGTGAGCGCCGAGCTGAGTACAACCAGGGACGCTATTCGGCAGCAGAGCGAGCAGATCACCACGTTGTTAGGTTCACAGCAGAGCGCCTTGGAACAACAACAGGCGACCGTGGACGCGCTCAAATGCTTGAGCTTGACGGACTTGGAGCAGATCCAAAAGGGGTTAAACGACGCGATCACTCTCGCCCAGGGGAAGGCAATCGAGCAGGCGATCGATCCGCTCAGGACGGCCCTAGAGCAACTCAAGACGGACGGGGAGGCCCTGAGTCTGGTGACGTTCCGGGGATGGCTCAAACCGCTGCTGATATCGATGGCGGTGATCCTAGGGGCCGGGGGCAGTACCTGGGGGGTGGCAGCGTACCTGGCGAACGAGATCACCGGGCAACTGACCGAGCTTCAGAGCCTAAACCAGCAGATCAGCACAGCCCAACGGACCCTAGACAGCTTGCCCAAAGGGGTGACGTTCGTGCGCGACCGAGATGGGCAGTACATCGTGGCGAGGCAGATCGATACACCGTTCAAGATGGACGAAGGGACGTACAAGGGCCTGATGGCCGTGGGGGTGAAGTAGATGACCGAATTAGAGCGGCTGCTGACAGCTCAATTCGAGCGGATGGAACAACGGCACCAGGACGAGACGATGGACTTGCGGGCGCAGCTCGACGCGCAACAGCGCGCTTTGAAGAGCTTGCAGGCGCAGTTGCAGAGCACATTGGGCGAGTACGAGAAGCATTGCGCCAGCTTACACACCGCCTTCGTGGCCTTGGAGAAGAGTACCAGGAGCGAGCTAGCCAGCATGGGCCGGAGTTTGGACCAGACCAACCGGGCTACCGGAGCAGCACTTGGGTCATTGAACAGCAGTGTGAGCATAGTCAAAAGCTCGCTGGAGAGCTTGAACAAGGCGCAGAGTTGATCGTCGATAGGGCCGCGGTGCTGCGAAAAGAGCAGAGCCAGAGTAGCGGGTTGAGTATGTAATATAACGTCACAGTGACAATAATTAAGTAGATCGGGTATGAAATCAGGTCGGTTGGGTACTCCTGACGCGGTGGCGCATATTGGGGTTCTAGGGATTTTCCGTCCAAATGCGACATTCAGACTGCTAAGTGATTGATTTATTGTGACTGGCTATGTG
>NZ_JAPDCH010000036.1:0-6283 GCF_027705925.1 Aeromonas sp. Y289-2 | reverse complement strand
CGGCCAAAGGGATCAGACTGTAAATCTGACGGCTCTGCCTTCGAAGGTTCGAATCCTTCTCCCTCCACCATCATTCAGAAAACCCGGCCTAGCGCCGGGTTTTCGCATTTCTGGTCTGCCCAATCCGTTATTCCTCTGCACTCCAGTCCCTTATCGCCGTTTGTCTGCTACCGATCGCGCAATAAAAAAACGGGAGGCGTGCGCCTCCCGTTTACGTTCATATCAGCCCTGTTACGGGATGAAGCGTTACAGAGTAAAGCGATAGAAGATATCGACCGCCTGAGCCACCCCGCTCATCGCCTGCAGATAGAGCCGTGGCAATACCTCGTAGCGCAGCTTGAATTCGGCGATGGGGCTGAAAACCCCGACCCCGTACTGGAACTGCAAGCCCGGCAGCAGATAGGCCGACAGCGTCACCTGGGTGTTGTCGCCACTGCCCGCCGTATCGAGGGAGACATCGCTCATCCCGAGCGACTCGCCGATACTCGACACCACACCGTTGGCCTGACTCACCGCACCGGCCACCAGCAGACCGTTGAAACCGCCATCCTCACCGCCGGTCTGCAACCCTTTGCCGCGCAGCAGATAGGAGAGCTGTTCCGACTGCGCCATCTGCGGCTCGGAGTAGACAGTGATCTCCGGCTTGCTGGCAGGGCCGGTCACCCGCACCCCGACCGTCACCTGACCTTCTATGGTATCGGGATCCCGGTTGGCCTCGATGTTGAGGAACGGCCGATCCAGCGGACCGGAGAAGAGGATCCGCCCCTCCTTGATGATGAGGTTCTGACCGTAAGCCTTGAAGCGGCCGTTGGTCAGCACCAGCTGGCCGTTGCCTGCCAGCGGCTTCTCGGGATCCTGACGGATATTGAGGCCACCGGAGACATCGGTCTTCAACCCCATGGCATCAAGCTTCACATCGTTGCCAAGGCGGATCGCCACCTTCATCGCCAGCGGCAGACTTGCCTGCTTGGGAGCAGGGGGCAGATCGTCATAGACCACGGTCACATCGTCTGAGACCGCCACCGCCGAATCCGGCAGGCTCTTGACCAGAATACGTGCCCAGGGAATATCCACCTGACCGGTAATGCGGGTCTCCTCACCCAGCGACACCGCGATATCGGGAGAGACTCTGACCCGGCCCATGCCCGGATATTGCGCCTCCAGATCCTTACCCTGAATGGTGAGGCTGCCGCTGACCGGCATCTTGGCCCAGCTGAGCCAGCCGCCCAACGCCAGCGGTCCCTTGCCCACCAGCATGGAGCCATCGAGCTCGGCGCGGTTGCCTTCGATCTTGAGGCGGGTCACCAGCTTGGTCAGGGTCACCATGTCGGAGTGGGTCTGCACTTCACCGTCACGCAGGTTGAGCTGGCCAAACAGCAGGGGCGCCCCCAGGGTGCCGTCGAAGCGGGCATCGGCGGAGATGATCCCTTGCAGGGAGCGCACCTCAGGGATGAGCGGCGCAAAGGTATTGAGCTTGAGATCATCAAACTTGAGCTGACCACCGAGCAGACCGCGACCGGCGGGCTCCTTGATCAGCAGATCGGTATCGATATTGCCGATCTGTTTGGAGGCAAAATCGAGGCGAATGGCCGCCTGCTGCCGCTCGAAATCAAGGGCCAGAGCCAGCTGCTGATAGTCGGTCTTGAGGCCATCGGCCACAAAAGTGCCCGGCGTGGTACGCACCACCGCATGCAAGGTAGGCTGATTGCCACGCCAGCTGGCACGCCCATCGGCCGTGAGCATCGCCTGCCAGCGGAAGTTGTCCGGCAACCAGGGGCGTAGCCGCTTGAGATCAAACTCGCTCAGGGCAAACTCCAGGGTGCCCTGGGCAGCGGAGACCTGACTCCCCTTGACGCAGAGGCTGGCCCCCTGGGAGCCGAGGCAAAGATCCCCCATCGCCAGCCGCTGACGCGGCAGATCGAGATCCAGTGCCCAGGGGGAGCTCAAGTCCCAACGGCGCAGCGGAGTTTTCAGCCGCAACTCGGAGAGCGCCCCGCGCCAGTGATCCCCGCGCACGCCGCCACCCAGTTTGAGGTTGGCGGCAACAGGGTCACCCTTCATGGTCAGGGTCAACAGATGCTGACTGATATCGCCGCTGAGGTTCAGGGCCAGCTGGCTGAGCTTGGTTTCGCCCTGTTTCAGCTGCGCCACCAACAACGCGAGCTCACCGGCCGGTTTGGCGCCGATCACCACATTGCCCTTGAGACTAATGCCCTTCAGGTCGGTGCCGGCATAGTAGAGCCGCTCGGAGGCGAGATCCGCATCGATTTTTGGCGTCTGCTGATTGCCACTGACCTTCACCTGCCCCTTGATATCCCCTTTCAGGCCGGGATAGATGCCCCCCAGCTGGGGAGCCTGCAGGTTGGCATCAAGCCTCCACTGGGCGCTGCTGATACTGCCCTTGGCCTGCAACTGGTTCGGGCCACTTTGCAGCGAGAGCGCCGGGATCTGCCACTCCATCTTGTCGTTGCCGCTGAGCTCCCCCTTGAGGGCCAGCGGGTACTGGTTGAGCTTGCCATCCACCTTGAGCTTGGGCAGTTTCAGCTCCCAGTGGCCCGCTTCGTTCATCACGAAACGGCTCTCCAGCTCACCGGCCAGCGTCCCTTTCAGCTCAGGCAGCAGCTCGGCCGGATTGATCCCCTTGAACAGGGTGGTTCCCTGCCACTCGATCCCCTTGTTCCAGGCGAGCTTGCCATCGAGCTTCAATTCCCCCTTGAGGGCATTGAGCTGCAAGGCGATCTTGCTGAGCCGCTCCAGATCCCCCTTCCCGTCCAGCGCAAGCTTGAAGGGGGGGACATCGGTCCCCTTGCCGGAGGTATTGAGGGCAAACTGGTAGCCGGAGAGCTTGCCCTTGGCAGTCAGGCTTCCTTTGTCCAGCCGATAGCTCGGCTCATCTTTGGCAGGCTTGTGAAGAGGCCAGCCGAGGCTCTTCCAGTCGAGGGCCACATCAAAAGGGAGATCCGGGTCGAGGGCGGCCAGCGAGCCCTTGAGATTGGCGGCGACCGGCCCCTTGGCCGACAACACCAGCCCCAGCTTGCCGACCGAACCGCTCAGCGCCAGCGTGGCCTGCTCACCCTGCAACTCGCCATCCAGCAGCCCCTTGCGGGCCTTGGCATCCAGCGTCACCGCCAGCGGGTAGTCATCACTGAGCTGGATATGGCCCTTGAGCGCCAGATCGGCCATGGCGTGGCGCAGCGAGAGCTCGCGCACCTCGATGCGATCATCGACGGCGGTGGCCGACAGCAGCAGCCTGTCGAGCCCTTCAATCAGCTCGCCCTGCTTATATTGCACCCGGGTCGCGCTGACCCCTTCCAGCTGGATGGGGAAAGGAAGGTGAATGGCGGGCAGGAGAATGGGGGCTGCCTTTGCCGTGTTCGCAGCTGGCGCCCCGTTGCCCTGTTTGGGGGTCTTGGCGCTGGCCTTGTCGTTGTGCGCCACCGCAGCACCGGCTTGCTTCTCGTTAGCGGCCGGCTGCTTGGCAGATTTGGCTGTGTTGGAGAGTGCCGCGTCATCCAGCGTCACCGTCAGGTTATCGAGCACCGGGCCGCGCACGATCAGCCCCTTGCGGTTGAGGGTGGCGCCGATATCGAGGGACCCCAGCGTCACGGCCACGCCGGGCACTGCCAGATCGAGATCGGCCACCTTGAGGCTGTCGACCTGAATTTTGAGTGGCAGCGGGCGCCAGACAAAGGGTTCGGAAGGCTCTTCCGGGGCAGGCTCCGAGTCGGCCACCTTCACCACCGGATGAGTCACTTCAAGCGATTTGATCCAGAGTTTGCCCTGCAGCAACTTGCCGAGATCCCAGTCGAGCACGGCGCGATCCACCGTGACATCCACCAGCTCATCCTGCCAGCCCACCCCTTCCAGGGTCCAGCCATAGCCAAGCTGACCCGCCACCAGCTCCCCCTTAAGAGAAGGAAGCGCTCCCTTGGCCTGTTGCCACAACCACTTGTTGCCCTGATGGGTAAAGCCCAGCAGGCTGACGCCGATGAGCAGCAGGAACACCAGCCCCATCAGCCAGAGAAAAATACGTTTTAGCCAGATCACAATGCAGCCCCCCGCGCAAGATACAGCCGCAGCGACCAAAGAAAAAAGCGTTTAGACAACATCATAATTCAGGCCCCAATGCGAAATGCAGCCGCAAGGGCTTGTCCTCCTCCGATACCCCGACCGCCAGATCCAGCCTGACCTGACCGATGGGGGTGACCCAGCGCACACCGACGCCGGTACCTATTTTCCAGGGCTCGCTGTAATCGGTGGTGGAGGTGCCGCCATCCACAAACATGGCCCCCAGCCACTTCTCGCTGAAGCGGTAGTTGTATTCCAGACTGGCCACGCTGGTGTAGCGACCACCGGTCAGCTTGCCATCCGGCCCGGTGGGGGAGATGCTCTCGTAACCAAAGCCGCGCACCGTCTGATCGCCACCGGTAAAGAAGCGCAAGGACGGCGGCACCAGCGAGAAGCTGTCACCTATGATGGCCCCCTGCTCGGCCCGCATCAGGAATCTGTGGTTATCGCCGAGGGTACGCAGCCACTTGCTGCGCCCCCACACCCGCATAAAGCTGATGTCGGAACCCCATCTGGGATCGGAGAACTCCAGCGTCAGCTGCTGGCGATCCCCCCAGTCGGGCACCAGGGTGCCGCGCACCCGCAGTCGGGACCAAGAGACCCCGGGGATCAGCAGCAAGCTGTTCCCCTCGTCGGCGCCCTGGGTATAGATCTCGTTCTCCAGCCGGATAAAGACGTCCCGATCCCAGCTCTCCGGCCGCCGCGTCCAGCGGTGCACACCGATAGTGGTGAGATCGGAGCGGGTATCGTTGTTGTCCTTGTACTGGTAGCCGGTCTGGATGGAGTAGTAGTCCCGCAGCGGGTTGCCCACCGGGATCTGATAGTCGAAGCTGAGCTCTGCCTCCGGCGCCGACACCTTGGCGGTGGCAAACAGACGATGACCATAGCGGTTGACCCAGGGCTTCTCCCAGGTGGCACTCATCCGCGGGCCTACGTCGGTGGCATAACCGATACCGGTCTCGATTTCGTGATCGACCCGGTTATCCAGCGTCACCACGATGGGAACCCGATAGTTGCTCGCCTCGCTCAATACCGGCTTGATATCTACCTGACGGAACAGCTTGGTGGAGGAGACATCCTGCGACATCTCGGCCAGACGGATGGCGAGATAGGGGTCGCCGCTCTTGATGTTGATAAGCGGGCGAATAAGGTGAAGCGCTTCGGGGGTGGCATCGTAGCGGATCTCGCCAAAACGGTAGCGATGGCCCGATTCGAACAGAATAAAGATCTCCGCCGTCCCCTTGTCCGGGAACACCTTGACCTGACTCTTGCTCAGCTTGGCATCAAAGTAACCGCGGGCCAGCCCGAGACTGCCCAGATCCGCCTTGATGGATTCATATTTGGCGTGATTGAGGGGCTCGCCCTCTTTGAGGGGCAACTTGTCCAGCAAGGCGCTGTAGAGCTCGTCGCTGCCCGCATCCCCCTCCAGCAGAATATCGAGGCGGGAGACGATAACCGGCTCCCCCTTGTCCACCTCAATCACCACTTTGGACGGGGTTTTCTTGTCGCGACTCAGGGTGATTTTCGGCTGGTAGTAGCCATAAACCTGCAGCGCCTTTTGCACGCTCTCGGTGATTTTGGCGCGGGCCGGGCGGTATTGCCGCTCCTGATAGACTGGCAGGGCATTGAGATAGGCTTCAACGTTATCTTTGTTCTCCCCTTTCAACCCCTTGACCTGATAGGTGAGCTTGGCGGCAAACGCGGGCGAAGCCAGCAGCGACAGCAACAGGCCCACCCCCAGTACCCGCAGGCCGCGGCGAAACGCAGGGCCGGACAGTGAACGCCCTGCCAGCAGGGATGAAATGCATCCTGTCAAAGGTCAATATTCCTGAATCTGTGGTGAAGGAAACCAGCGCCCTTTCGGGCCAACCCCGAATGCGGCGCAGCACGCCATGCAGTGCATGGCCGTGACACAATAATGCGCGCCAGAAAAATGGCGAACCTTATCCTAACATAGGCATCGGCCAGCGACAGCGCGGTGCCATTGGCAAATTCGCCATATCTTTTAAGAGGTTGACCACAAATCACACATTTTGGTGACAATGACGACGCCCGCTTTCCCGATGAGGGCGAGCTGACCTGCCCTGAACATGCTTCACCCCGTCGTCAGGCACCATTTGTCACCTCTCCCCCTCTCTTTACCCAAAAGCACCGTAAAGCCCCGTCATTCATGGCGGGGATATAAGGTGTGAATGGCGTAGCCGTTCCATGGTTA
>NZ_JAPDCH010000035.1:0-6381 GCF_027705925.1 Aeromonas sp. Y289-2 | reverse complement strand
TCTATAACAACGTGGAACGGGTGGGCATGGATTGCAGGCGCTGCCCTCTACTTGCTCTGCCTGCCGGCGCTGCGTCGAGGGCTTTGGAGAAATTCTTCAAATTCCCGTTGCACATAGCCCGGCAATTCCTTTCCCTGCTCTGCCATAAGCGCAGCGAATGCCGGGTAATACTCGTCAACGATCTGATAGAGAAGGGTTTGCTCGGGTCGGTGGCTCTGGTAACGACCAGTATCCCGATCCCGGCTGGCCGTCCTGGCCGCCACATGAGGCATGTTCCGCGTCCTTGCAATACTGTGTTTACATACAGTCTATCGCTTAGCGGAAAGTTCTTTTACCCTCAGCCGAAATGCCTGCCGTTGCTAGACATTGCCAGCCAGTGCCCGTCACTCCGCGGTCTTCACTGCGTGATCGAGTTGATCGACACCCGCCGTGACACGCTCCATGAAGTGCCTGCCTGCGTCTGTTAGCCGAACGCCCCGCGCATGGCGCTCAAATAGCAGGACACCAAGGTTATCCTCCAGCGCTTTCACACGCGCGCTGACGCTCGACTGGCTGATACCAAGTGCCTTGGCCGCATGCCGAAAATTCAGATGCTCGGCGACGGCGATGAACTGAACAAGGGAAATGAGCGGTATCCTGCCAGACAGGATACCGACATTCACGAGGTTTCGATGGTTAGTGCGCCGCATCGGAGCGGGCCTGCTACCAGTCGTCGGTTAGACGACTGGCGACTTCTCGGTGGCAGCCCCACGGAGCCGAAGGAGCACCAGCCCCAACGAAACCAGTACCGCCATCGCCGTGGCGTAACAGATCACGGGCCACGCTGTGTCACCGTTTAAAAGTGCCACCGCCAATGTCCCGACAATGCTGACTATCAGGCTTTGAACGCAGAAGTAGAACGCGACCGCTGATCCCGCGATGTCGTCGAACTCTGCCAAAGCGCCGTTCGCGGTAACGGACACCGTGAAGACAATACCGACCGCGACAACCCACATCGGTAGGATGAAGGTGAGGAATGACGGCGAGCCGTAAAGTTCGCCGATCCCCAACAGGACCGCTCCGCAAACAAGCAACGCCATCCCACGCGCCACGCATCCTGCGATGCCCCATCTGGCGACAAAGGACTTCGCGAAACGGGTTGTCACGATCATTACAAGCGCGACAGTGGCGAAGGCAAAGCTGAATCCGATCTCGGAATATTCCGCTTGGCCTATGAGCACACGGGGAGCCGTCGAGAAGAAGACGAAGTAGGTGCCCATACCGGCGCTAAAGCCGACAGTGTAAACCCAAAAAGCCGGACTCGCGAAGATCGGCAAGACAGATCGGCGCGTCTTGACTTGATCCAGAGGGCGGGTTTCGTGCCACCTGAAACCCGCATTTAGGAGTGCGAGCATCGCCAGTATAGCCAAAGTAATGAATATCGCCTGCCATCCCAAGAACTCGCCGATCAATGTTCCGGCGATAGGGCCGAGCGCAGGCACGAACGCCAGCATCGAACTGAAAAGGCCGTAGATGACGACACCCTCAGGACGGTTGGCATAAACGTCGCGAACCGTCGCGAACGTCGCCACCAGCATGGCCGACGCGCCCACTGCTTGAAGTAGACGGAAAGCGACAAAGGCCGGTGCAGTTGAAGACCAAGCTGCTCCCAGAGACGCAATGACGAAAGCCGTTGCGCCCGCAAGTAGAATTGGCCGTCGCCCGATTCTGTCTGAGAGCGGACCAAAAATCACCTGGCCCACGCCGAGCATCACCATATAGAGGCTCAACGTGAGTTGGATCATAGCGGGCGTCGTGTTCAGGATGCCGGGCATCGCTGGAACGACAGGGAGATAAATATCCATCGCCAGTGAAGCGAGGATGTCGAAAGGAGCCATCAGCAGCAGTGCTGCCGGCAGCGTATAGGCCCACGCGGGGCGTGTGGTGGTCATGACGAATCAACCCTCGATTAAGGAATACCGGGCGACGTCTGCTCGTCAGCAATCAGATGAGACTAGCCTTACAGAGCGCCGCAACAACAATACTGGTTGTTGCGGCTTACTTGTCTGCTGACTTGGAATTTCCCATCTGATTACTCCACGCTTACGAATATGAATTGCTACATTTTATCCGATTATCTTTTGCTTCGCAATGCGGCATGGGCGCACTCAGCGTTCCAGCCCCCTCTGCCGCCCTAACTGCCACGACACCGACCCGCCCTGCACGATGCCCATAACCTCGCGGCCGAGTTGGCGGTCGATGATCGGCCGCCACGGGACAAGGGTGAACTCATGGGATTTCTCGACCACGGCGAACTTGCCGCTCGATAGATGCACGGTTCCGGTAAACTTGCCGCTGACGCTCTCGCCGTCCGTGGCGGCGCGGAACGGCAGGCCCTTACTCAAAGCCATATCCGATCCGACGCCGGCTACCTCGCGCTCCCGCAGGATGGCGAGAAGGTTGCGCCGGTAGAAGACGCGGCTGTCCCGGCTGCGGGTGGCGTCGCCCTGTTCGATATGGTGCTCGCGGCGCTGGTCCATGGCTTCGCGGACTTGTTGCCCGAAGCCGGTTGGCGCAAGGTCGGCCGTCTCGCCGTGGATCAGCCGCCGGTCCAGCCAGGTCGCGCCGTCCGATCCGATCTGTTTGTTCAGATCGACCGGGGAAAGGACGCGAACGCTGGCCTGACTGTCTCGGCCGGCGTCATGGGCGGCGGCACGGCTGACCAGATCATTGGGGATGCGCCATTGGTCGGCGTCGATCCGCTCGACGATACCGGCCCGGCGTAGCGCCTCCAGCCGGCGCACATGGGCATCGACATAGCCCTCATAGTCGCCGCCTGGAACGCGGCACGTATAGGAAGAATAAACGCCCTTTTCACCCAAGTCCAACAGCTTTGGACCGCAGTTGACTCTTTCGACACCCCTGCGATGCAACCCAATCCGGCTGACGGGGAGCCAGCAACGCTGAAAATTTACCCTCCTCTTTCCCACTAGCGGCTCCTTTTCCGACAACCAGCACGGCGGATCCCTGCCGCGGCGCTGTGAACGCAGCATTTTGATTGGTATCGTTGGCCTTCAGGCTCGTCAGTCAAACAGACCCAGGAGCAGCTCAGCCGGTGGCGCCCGGCTTTCGGGTAACGCCCTGGTCCCGCTGGTTTCGGCTTTGTGCTTCAGGTGATCAAGGATCTGCTTGATCACTATAGGGTCTTCAATGCAGGCGATGACTTTCATGGCGCCGCCGCAGCCGCTGCAGGTCTCGATGTCGATATTGAAAACACGCTTGAGCCGTTGCGCCCATGTCATCGACGCTCGCCGTTGTGCTGGTGTTGCCGGTTCATCAGCCACCCTGACCTTGTTGCCCCTGCCCCGTTTTGCCGGCGTGACCAACGCCCGGTGCCGACTGTTGGGTGCGAACACCCCGTGGAAGCGGGTTAGGTTGACTCTGGGCTTCGGTACCAGGGCGGCCAGCCTTGCAATGAAATCCAATGGTTCGAAAATGACGTGCGTGGTGCCGTCCCGGTACGGCGTCTTGAGCTGGTAGCGCACGTTGCCGCCTCGTGTTAACGACAGCCGCTTCTCGGATACCGCCGGGCGGCTGATGTACCGGCACAGCCGTTCGAGCTTCTTGCGTTCATCGGCCCTGGCCGCCACGCCGGCGTGCAGGCTGGACCCGGCTACCTTGCCAATCCCGTCACCGAACGGATCACCACTGGTCGGCAGAGTTTGCAAAGTGAACACCTTTCGCCCCGCCTGTGAACCGACAGCGATACGGTAAGTGATCGAGTGCCCCAGCAGGGGTGTCATCGGGTCGTCATCCACCGCATCCGAGGCCAGATAGCTGTTTTCGACATCCCGTTCCAGCAGGCCTTGCCGTTCCAGATAGCGACCCACCCGGTGGGCGATGGTGTGCGTCAGCTGGGTGAGCTCTGGGCTGGTCGGCGCCTTGACCCAGCGGAAACGCGCTGAGCCGTGGGATTGCTCGACATACACACCGTCGAGAAACAGCATGTGGAAGTGAACATTCAGATTGAGCGCCGATCCAAAACGCTGGATCAGGGTGACCGCGCCCGTCTTGGCCACTTGGTGGGTATGGCCCGCTTTCTTGACCAGGTGCGTGGCAATGACGCGGTAAACGATGCCCAGCACCCACCCCATGATCTCGGGCCGGCTGGCAAACAGGAAACGCAGCTGAAACGGGAAGCTCAACACCCACTGACGCATGGGTTGTTCAGGCAGTACTTCATCAACCAGCAAGGCGGCACTTTCGGCCATCCGCCGCGCCCCACAGCTCGGGCAGAAACCGCGACGCTTACAGCTGAAAGCGACCAGGTGCTCGGCGTGGCAAGACTCGCAGCGAACCCGTAGAAAGCCATGCTCCAGCCGCCCGCATTGGAGAAATTCTTCAAATTCCCGTTGCACATAGCCCGGCAATTCCTTTCCCTGCTCTGCCATAAGCGCAGCGAATGCCGGGTAATACTCGTCAACGATCTGATAGAGAAGGGTTTGCTCGGGTCGGTGGCTCTGGTAACGACCAGTATCCCGATCCCGGCTGGCCGTCCTGGCCGCCACATGAGGCATGTTCCGCGTCCTTGCAATACTGTGTTTACATACAGTCTATCGCTTAGCGGAAAGTTCTTTTACCCTCAGCCGAAATGCCTGCCGTTGCTAGACATTGCCAGCCAGTGCCCGTCACTCCCACTCGATTGTAAACAAGCACACAAAACCCTTTAGTGACAACAATTTGCAAGAACTATCAGGCTCAGTGCCATGAAAAATACCATGACCAGATCATGAGGTTGAACACGGCTTGCGCCGGCAGCGTTCACGCTCCTGGTCGGCGATCTCGCCCGGCTGCAATGCTAGCTCAGCATCGGTCATGCGCTCCAGCACGTCGCGTAGGCGGATGGTGCAAGGAATGGGCGGCAGCTCGAACTCATAGCCGCCGGCGATCATTTCGGCCGCAATCTCCTCGGTGATGAAAAACGGCTCGTCGTCTTGGTTCGGCTTCTTCATGCCCTTTCCTCCTGGCGCTCATCCTGGCCGACAGCGGCCAGGGCATCGGCTTCCGTCAATGCGTCCTCCACGAACGCGCCGTGCTGCTTCGCTTCGGCCTGGCTGACCTCGGCCCATATCCGTTTCACCTGGGCCGCACTGTACCCGGCCAGCTCGGCGGTCTTGTTGATGCTGTAGCCGGACTTGCGCAGCGCGACAACTTGGGCGCGGCGCTTCGGATCAGCACGGCGGCCCTTGTACCGCCCGGCCTGGCGGGCCAACTCAATGCCTTGGCGCTGGCGTTCGCGCCTGTCCTCGTAGTCGTCGCGGGCCATCTGCAAGGCCAGGCGAAAAAGCATGATCTGCACGGCTTCCAGCACGATCTTGGCGACGCCCTGGGCCTCGGCCGCCAGGTCGGATAGATCGACCACGCCAGGGACGGCCAGGCGTGCGCCTTTGGCCTGTATCGAGGCCACCAGGCGCTCGGCCTCGGGCAAAGGTAGGCGGCTGATGCGGTCGATCTTCTCGGCAATGACCACCTCGCCGGGCTGTAGGTCGCCGATCATGCGCAGCAGCTCAGGCCGGTCGGCGCGTGCGCCGGATGCCTTCTCACGGTAGATGCCGGCGACGTAGTAGCCGGCGGCCTTCGCGGCCGTAGTGATCGCCTCTTGGCGTTCCAAGTCCTGCGCGTCGGTGCTGACGCGCAGATAGACCCGCGCCACCATCGGCGCGGCTACTGGCTTCGTCCTGCGCATACTTGCGGGCTCCTTTGGGCATACGCAAAGTGTCCGGTCATGCTACCCCCGGCCAAAAAGGCCGTCATGCGATTTATCTTGGCCGGGTCGTTATTGGCGGGTCTAAATGGCCGCTCCGTGGATCTCATCGCCAGAAATGGCGATGCGAGATCCAGGGCAGGGCGGCCGCCATCGTCAGACCTGGCGATGGTCGACGCCGGCGCGCATCGTCGGATGTGGCGATGCGAGCTCGAGGTCGGTGGCCACCGCCGGCGACCTGGTGCCATCGTCGGCAATGGCGATGCTGCAGCTCGACGTGCGCGGCCTGGTCGTCTCGGCATCGTCGGATGCGGCGATGCTCGAGCGAGGCGAAAAAAAACCGCCTCGGGGTGTCCGAGGCGGCAAGTCTGCATGCGGTTCAGGGAGGAAGAAACCGCGCCGGCGATCAGGGAGGAAAA
This sequence comes from Aeromonas sp. Y289-2, assembly GCF_027705925.1. Classification (NCBI taxonomy): domain Bacteria; kingdom Pseudomonadati; phylum Pseudomonadota; class Gammaproteobacteria; order Aeromonadales; family Aeromonadaceae; genus Aeromonas; species Aeromonas sp. Y289-2. The sequence continues at coordinate 219 of NZ_JAPDCH010000035.1, read as the reverse complement.
CCGCGCGGCCTGATGTGCAGCTCGGCCACTTTAGCCGGATTTTTCGACTTATCCGATGCGAGCGGCCCGCCGTGGGCGCTGCTCGATCTGCTGTTGCTTTTTCTCGACGTGCTTCTGCTCCTGGTGCTGCTGCTCGTCGCGCGGCACTGTTGCAAAGTTAGCGATGAGGCAGCCTTTTGTCTTATTCAAAGGCCTTACATTTCAAAAACTCTGCTTACC
>NZ_JAPDCH010000034.1:0-7464 GCF_027705925.1 Aeromonas sp. Y289-2 | reverse complement strand
GTAAGGCTTCGCCGAGAAGACACTTCGGCGATTTGGGCACCAAACACAGAGGCGTTTATCTGTGACGAGCATGCGGCTTGTGGTTTTAATGTCGATGTTCAGCTTTCTCTTCGCCAAGATCATCAGCTTGAGACGGCTGTATCGGCTGGGGGGACTGTTGCGCGGCGTAGAACTCCGATAACGAATATGCCGTAATCAAGACAGGATCCTTTTCCATCTCTTCGGATCCTTCATTAAAACGCGCTATGGCGCGTTTTTTGTTCCTGCTATGGAAATGCTATGGGTTAGGTGGCGAGTGAGCTCTACGCTCGTTCTGTGAGGTTCGTATTCTAAATGATCTTGATCAGATCCTCTGATCAAGCGTAACCTGCCCACCAGAAAACAAAAAACCCACCTATCTAGGCGGGTTCTTTGCCCGGTGTTCCTCGGCTTGCCGGCCTTGGAATCCGGTGGGTAACAGCTTCGAGCAGGAAGCGGATACCGTTAAGTACCCCCTCAGTTTAGCCGCGTGCGGCCCACTGTTCAAGTATCAAACCCCTGCTCGAACCCTGTTACCAAAGGCTTTCACCTTTGGCGCTTTGTCGTATTCGCTCGGATTGGACGCAAGTGATTGTTGCCGTAGCGGGTGTGAAGGTCGGGCAGAACGGGGAAATCTCACATACTGCCCAAGCGTGCAATCGCGCACCACAGCCTCCCAGGACTCGCAACCCTGGGGCATCTGCAAGTAGAGCGTAACGGGGAACCAACCACGGCCAGCTCTTAAAAAACGGCGCGGCAGCCCGACCAACAGGCGGGGGCTAAAGCAGAGTGCAGCGGGACGGGGTGTGTTCTCTGGAGCGCGTGAGAGGGAGCTGCCGCAAGCAGTCTCGATAGTCCGGAGCAAGGCGAGCTTATCCTGTAAAAGACCTCAAATCGATATGGGTCTGTAGGAGGGCTCTCCTATCTTGAAGCGCAGCGAAAGATAGGAGAGCCCGGCAAACTGTGGCGGCTTGCCAACATCCTTTTCTCCCGTTTTTTGTTTCCCCAGGGCACGTATCATCACCCCCTCGTTGAGCTCTTTTTGCCTCCTACCGGTTACCTACCCTCGAAGCCCTCTAATTATAGTCACTGTTACTTTAACTAGTCTCGCCAACAGGTGGTTACAACCTATTCCGGCTATGTCAAACTTGACTCTAAGCCAGCATACACAGAGGGCCCTTAGCCGCTTCGCGTCTTCGGTTCCTCTGTGAAGCTGGTTCAGGGGCGTGCCGCCCCCGAAACCCCCTGCCTCCACCGCCCCGAAAAACCCCGTTCCGGGCTTTCCCAGGTCGGCGGACAGGATAGGTATATGGTCACAGTTACCGTAATTGAGGTGATCGGATGAAGGATGCACGAGACGACCAGACGCTGGACTTGTTGCCGAGTGGCAAGCGCCGGGGTCGGCCACCTACCGGCAAGGCGTTGAGCCCTGCCGCCAAGCAAGCTGCTTACCGGGCACGGCAACGGGAAAAAACGGTCACCGTTACCTTAAATCGTCCGGATTGTGGCGAGCTGGAGATCTTCCTGCTGAACCTACGGGATGGCCGAACCTCGACCTTGGCCCCCGAGGTGGTGGCCCGGTTGCATGATGCTGTGCGGTCGGCGTGGCTGGGGCAGCTTCATTCCGGTAACGGTGACCAGAAATGACCCCGGCCAAACGTGAACGGGTGATCAAGATCCGAGTCACCGACGAGGAATTTGCCCGGCTCAAGGGCTTGAGTGGCGATGAACGGCTGGCCGAATGGATGCGGAGCCAGTGTCTTGGGCACGACAAGGCCGCCGCTCGACGGCGGACACCGGTACCCAAAGCCGATCCGGCTCTGCTGAGGCAGATAGCCGGGATCGGCAACAACCTCAACCAGGTAGCGCGGCGAGTGAATAGCGGGGAGTGGGGTGCGGTTGAACGTGTCCAGGTGATCGCTGTGCTGATGGCGATGGAGCGTGCTTTGCAGGCCCTGTCTGTCCCCTCAACGGAGGTAACGTGATGAACGAATACGGCGTAGCCGAGTATGACTACACCCTGATCCGGTTGCCCGGCGAACAGGGGTGGAGCTTGCGGTTGTTGAAGGACGGCCAGGAGGTCAGCGGGGAGGTTTACCAGGAGCACGATGAAGCGCTCAGTGTGGCCACCGTCTGGCTGTGCAGCGAGTCATGATCGTCAAATTTCATGCCCGTGGTGTGGGGCGCGGTAGCGGCCCGGTCGATTACCTGCTGGGGCCGCAGCGGGATCGGGAGGGGGCGACCCTTGACCGTGGCGATCCGGGTCTCATCGAGGCGCTGATCGACAGCAGCCCCTACGCCAAAAAGTACACCTCTGGCGTGCTGTCGTTCCAGGAAGCGGATTTGCCCAGGGAGGACAAGGACAAGCTGATGGACAGCTTCGAGCGTGCGTTATTGCCGGGGCTGGATCGGGATCAGTACGCCTGCCTGTGGGTGGAGCACCGGGACAAAGAACGGCTTGAGCTCAACTTCGTGATCCCGAATATCGAACTGCTGAGTGGCAAGCGGCTGCAACCCTATTTCGACCGGGCCGACCGGCCCCGCATCGATGCGTGGAAGGTGGTGGTCAACGCCCAGTTGGGCTTGCATGACCCGGATGATCCCTTGAACAAACGGGCATTGATGACCCCCAGCAACTTGCCAAAAGCCAAACAGGACGCGGCACAAGCGATCACCGACGGTCTGCTTTCACTGGCGGCGGCCGGTGAGCTGGCCGACCGGGGAGACGTGGTGGCCACGTTGAAGCAACACGGCTTTGAGGTGGTGCGGGAGACCCGCAAGAGTATCAGCATTGCCGACCCGGAAGGGGGGCGGAATATCCGGCTAAAAGGGGCCCTGTATGAGCAAGATTTTAGAGCTGGCCAAGACCTTCGAAGAGAGCTCGAAGCAGCAGGCGAGCGATATCGAAACGAGCGTGAAGAACGCGTTCGAGCCGCACGAGAGAGCTATTCTCGCGGCGTTGGAATCAAGCGCGCGGAGATTGAACACCGCTATCGACGCCCAGAACCGGAGGTGGGGCTGGCTGGTGTTGAAGGGGTGGGTCTTTCCGTTGATCGGGGTGGCGTTTCTGCTGGGGATCAGCTGGGTCGTGGTGTGGTACCAGGGCAGGGTCATCGCCGAGAACTGGGTAGAGATCTCACGCCAGAACAAGACATTGGAGCAGTTGGCAGCGAAGGGCGGAAAATTGGAACTGTCGACGTGCGGCAAGGACCAGCGGCTGTGCGTGAAGATGGACTTGAAGGAGTTGGCCTATGGCCGCGAAGAGGAATCAGAGAGAGGGGAATATCCCTGGAGGATCCCGGAGGGGTACTGAATGACGGAACTAGAGCGGCAGTTATTGAAAGCGTTAGAGAGCTTGGAAGGCGGGTACAGAGCGCAGCACGCGGCCTGGGAGAGCGCCTACAGCGATTTGCGGCAGATGTTCGAGGCCACCTCTACCGAGAACCGGGCATTGCGAGAGAGCGTGGGGAGCTTGAGCAAGCAGGTGTTGCACTTGAGCGGTCAAGTCGAGACATTGAGCCAAAAATTGAAGCCCTGAACATTGAGCTGGAGCCGCGGCGTAGCTCTATGAGCCTCGGGCGGGAGTATCGAGAGTATGGTGACAGGGAGTACGGTGATTGAGTGGGGTCAGTGGGCCCCACTTCATTGTTGATGCCCCTGTTAGGGGTTGTACGCCGGAATCCCAATTTCGGCGGTTCCGGCTGATCCAAGAATCTTGGCGTGACCTTACCTCCGCTCTACCGCTGGGTGCCAGCCTCGGCGCACGCCTAACCACCCAACTCAGAAAGGAAAATAAGTTGGTAAAACGCATTCCCGTATCCGAGCTTCGTCTCGGCATGTACATCCACAAGCTCGCCGGCTCTTGGTTTCGACACCCATTCTGGCGCGGCAGCTTCCTGCTGACCGAGCCTCAGGATCTCTCTGCCATTCGAGAATGTGGCGTCGGGGAGGTCTGGGTCGACTTGGCCAAAAGCCAAGTCGACCCAGAGAGCCCAGAGAGCCCAGAGAGCCCAGAGCCCAGAGAATTGTCGGAGGAGCAATCTCTGCCGTCTAGTCCACTAAGCAAGAAAAGTGACGGCGCAACCTCAATGGAGAGCGAAATGTGTTATGCACGGAAACTCTGTCTTGCGGCCAAGTTCCAAGTCATGGACATGTTCCAGGAAGCCCGGCTTGGCAAGGCCGTCGACCCAAGCACGACGTTGCCGCTGGTCGGAGAAATCGCTGCCTCGGTGCTGCGCCAACCTCATGCCCTCATCAGCGTCGCACGCATCAAAACGCACGACGATAACACCTACCTGCACTCGGTTGCCGTCTGCGCCCTGATGCTATCGCTGGCCCGGCATCTCGATCTAGACGAGGAGCAAACGCGCCTGGCTGGCATCGGCGGACTGATGCACGACCTAGGCAAGGCCGCGATGCCGCTGGAAGTGCTTAACAAACCAGGCAAGCTCACCGATGCCGAGTTCGCCATCATGAAGCGCCACCCTGTGGAGGGCGCAAAGATGCTGCGCGCAGGCGGGGCCGAGCCCGGGGTGGTGGACATTGCCCTGCACCATCACGAGAAGATCGACGGAACCGGCTACCCGGATCGCTTGGCCGGTGACGCCATTTCACTCCTGGCCCGCATGGGCGCAATCTGCGACGTCTATGATGCCGTGACGTCGGAGCGAGCCTACAAAAAGCCGTGGGACCCGTCCGCGGCGATACGGCAGATGGCCAAGTGGGAGGGCCATTTCGACAAACGCATCTTCCACGCCTTCGTCAAGGCCGTGGGCATCTACCCCGTCGGCTCCTTGGTTCGCCTGTCCTCTCAGCGTCTGGCCGTTGTCGTTGAGCCGGGAATGGAATCACTGCTGACTCCCAAGGTTCGCGTGTTCTTCTCGCTACGCTCGAGAGAGCCGATCCCGATGCAGACCATCGACCTGGCGGCCACGAGTTGCAAGGACAGTATCACTGGCCCCGAAGACCCGACGCTCTGGAACTTCAAGAACCTCGACGACTTGTGGATGGAATAGCCCCCACAAAAGGGGACCCCGCAGAATTCGGAGAAAAACGTACGCTAAGGAAACTCTGAAGAAGACTTCCTGATTTTGGCAAAATACCCGGATTCCACCCGCCGAGTTTTCCGATGAAGCAGATGACCTTCGCCTACGCCGAGTATGCCGGCAAGCGCAAGCAGGCCCGCAAAGAGTTGTTCCTGATCGAGATGGATCAGGTGGTGCCGTGGAAGGGTTTGATCGCCTTGATCGAGCCGCACTACCCGAAGGGTGAAGGCGGCAGTCCAGCCTATCCGCTGATGGCGATGTTGTGCGTGCATTTGATGCAGAACTGGTTCGGCTACAGCGACCCGGCGATGGAGGAGGCGCTGTACGAGACTACAATCCTGCGTCAGTTTGCCTAAAGACGGAACATATGCACCAGACGCTGAAGTTGGGTTGCCAGAGCAGATAGTTGCTTACTGGTGGCAACATTCTGACGGGAAGCCTCGCTAGTTTCCTCGGCAATCTGGCTGACACTAGTAACGTTACGATTGATCTCCTCCGCGACAGAGCTTTGCTCCTCAGCGGCAGATGCAATCATGGCATTCATGTCATTAATAATCGCAACAGCGTTACTGATCTGATCCAGCATATGACCTGCGCTGGCAACCTGTTGTTTACCAGCTTGTGCTTTGGTGCAACTACTTTGCATGACCGCAACAGCACGATTTGCCCCGCCCTGCAGTTTTTCAATCATGGTCTGAATTTCGCTGGTTGACTGTTGCGTGCGCGAAGCAAGCGAGCGCACCTCATCCGCCACCACAGCAAAGCCTCGCCCTTGCTCACCAGCTCTTGCAGCTTCAATAGCCGCATTAAGGGCAAGTAAATTGGTTTGATCGGCGATGCTGCGAATGACATCCACCACAGAGCTAATACCAGCACTGTCTGCTTCAAGCTCATGGATAACGGTGGCCGCGTGCTCAACTTCACTGGCTAGGCTGTCGATAGAAGAGATTGTTTGATGAACAACAAGCTTTCCACTTTCCGACTGCTGATCTGCTTCCTGTGCTGCTCTTGCTGCACTGGCCGCGTTCCCAGCCACATCCTGCACAGTAGCTGACATTTCGTTCATCGCAGTAGCAACCTGATCTGTCTCCAACTGCTGGCGGCGGATGCCGTCACTGGTTTCAGTGCTGATCTGAGCAGTCTGCTCAGCTGCGGCTGCCAGTTGCTCCACAGCCCCCGCCAACTCTTGAATGGTGTGGTGAAAACGCGAAGCCATTGCATTGAATGAGCTAGAGATTTCGCCCAGCTCATCACGCCCCTGATAGGTAACTCGATAGCCCAAATTGCCATCAGCTAGCTGCTGACCGCCGACTTGAAGCTCGCGAACAGCTTTTGTGATGCCAGATACAGTAGCCAAAGCCACGACTGTGGCCAGAAACAGAGCAACCACTAGCGTGAGACCGATTATCACAACCAGACGATCGAAGCTCTCTTTAGCGCGCTGGTAGCTTGCATTGGCGCTCTCCTGCTCCGACTCAACCAGATTACGCACGCTGGCATAGGTCGTCATAAATGCAGGTTGCAAGCGATTCAGCAGGATTGCATTCCCTCCCGCATAGTCACCTTGGCGCATTGCATTGAGCGTCGGTTGAACACCATTATCCAGATAATCAGACAGCTTGTTTTGCAGTTCAGTGGCCAAGCGCTGATGCTCTTTGCTCATTGGCATACGCTGATAGTCAGCAAGGCGCTCACGCATGCTGCCTACGCTTCTATCCACAGCATCGAAATGCATGCTCGCGGGGTGGTCATGTGCCTTTTCGAACGCACTACCAGGCTGATGTTGCAGAGCAAGCAAAAGCTGAGTGCGTGCATGGTGCATGTGATTGGTGAGGTCGCCAAGCTTATCGAGCGGTAGCAGAACGTTGTTGTACATCTGGTTAATATCGGCATTGCTGCTGCGCATGCCGTTAAGCCCCGCCATTGTCAGGCCGGCAGCCGTAGCAGCTAGCAGAATGAGCAAACTGATGAGACGGGTTTTAATTGAAAAACGGGTTAGCCAATCACTCACTACTTCACCTCATTATTAGGCATATCAATGTGCCTTCATTGTATCGGCTGGTTCATTTGAAATCTTGAGTCAGGCTCCCCCTCAAGGCTTCTCGCCGTATGGTCTGGGGCAATTTAGTACTTAAATCAAAAACAAGCCATGAAGGCTGTCCGGCTAGGCTATAGCCCAACCGGGCGTCAGACGAAGCGGCGAAAGAGCGTCAGAGTAGGGCCTTTTCCGGAATTTCCTGACGCCTTCGGCGCGGCGTCTATGGCCTCAACCTGACACGCCAGCCGTTAGCGTGCTTTATTGTCCGAATTCTGAGGCGACCCCTGTAAGGCTTCGCCGAGAAGACACTTCGGCGATTTGGGCACCAAACACAGAGGCGTTTATCTGTGACGAGCATGCGGC
>NZ_JAPDCH010000033.1:0-8137 GCF_027705925.1 Aeromonas sp. Y289-2 | reverse complement strand
ACACACGGCAACAAACTCATGCTTCCAATCCGTGCGGGTACGACAACGCGCCAAAGGTGGTGGCCTTCGGTAACGGGTGTAAAGAGGGAATTAGCTTGAAAGATACGGCAAAGTGCCGCTAAACTTATTGGGAATCTTGGTAGCTGCTTCCCTCTACGTAGCCGTTACCAGGTGAAGTCGGTTCCCCAACTGACAACACCTTCGAAGAAACCGCCCTGCAAGGCGGTTTTTTCTTTTCAGGTCAACAGAATACGCGCCGGATCGAGATCAGCGCAAGGGGGCGATCGTGATCAAGCCCGTAAATTGCTGATCAGGGTAAAGTTTCAACAAGCTAGTCAATCCAATTTGTAGTGCTGACAACCGCTCATCAAGCCAATCTACAGACTGGCTTTTTTTCACATATTGACATCTAATTAATACGCTTTTTGTATGTTATTGGCACTAAATCAACATCAAATTAGGTGCATCAAATGATCGTAGCAGTGGCGCACAACAAGGGTGGGGTAGGTAAAACGACAACAGTCGTGCAACTGGCTGGCGAGCTGAATCCGGAAGTCATCATCGATCTGGACGCTCACCAGGGAATAGCCATCATCAATGGCCGCCGACCGGCAGAGCAGCGCAGGGACGTGAGAGCGGGCCTCGACAAGGTGGCCCTGATCAAATTATTGCAGGCTGCCGGTGAGCATCTGGTGCTGATCGACTGCGGTGGGTTTGACAGCGAGTTAGTTCGAATCGCCATCGCAGCAGCTGACCTGATCATTGCCCCGTCGAACGACGACATCACAGAACAGATCGGACTGGTGAGGTTCAACCGAGTGCTTGCCGAAATCAGCCAAGCATCTGGGGAGCAGATCCAAGCGCACGTGCTCATGACTCGTACTAATCCCAGCCGCAAGAATTTTTCGGCTATCAGCGATGAGCTAACAGGATTACCGCACCTCACCATGATGACCTCCAAGTTAAGCCGACGGGCAGATTGGGCCAACCAGATGGAGTCAGGTTTAGGAGTGACAGAGAGCGTTTCTACCCGCAGCAGTGCAGCGGGTATCGAGGCAAAAGCGTTGGCGGAAGAAGTGCAGTCAATACTTGCCTTATTGGCACAAAAAACATCAATTTAATATCAAAAAAAACACAAAAGAGATATTAAAATGACAAAAAAGATAATCAACCTGAACGATCTTGGCGCAGGAGCCCCCCTCAAAGAGGTCGCAGCGGTGACTAACCGCAGCAGAGGGAAGATCCCCACCAAGGCCAAGAACATCCAGAACATGCCGCTCGAGTTTTTTACACGCCACGCGGCGTTGAGGGAGCAAGGAAATACCAGCTTGCTATTCACCGCGTACATCATCGAGGCAGTCCGCAAAGCGCTGGAAGAAGACGAACAGAACTAACCACAACGCCCATAAAAATTGCGCCACAGCACCCGAAACAGAGTGCGTCTAAAACGCCTTTTATGTTCAACAAATTTCACATCGCAAAGCGGCCAGCTTGATAAGCTGGCCACAGGTAGCCTAGATTAGATTAAGCTATTAGACGTTGAAACCGACATGCCTCCCTGTAGGAAGCTCAACATCAACACGCAGCTTCCCACCCATTGCTTCCACGTAACGCTTCATGGTGGATAGCTTGATATCATTCCCACGCTGCTCCATCGCCACAACGGCCGGTTGGCTGATCCCGAGGGTAGAGGCCAACTCCACCTGGGACACTTCCAACTCTTCACGCAGCGCTTGCAAGCGCACCTCCAGCAGCAGCTCGTTAGCCATCTCCTGGATCCGCTGCTGACTATCCACTGAGCGGGAGGCCAGCATCTCATTTAGTGTTCTTCCCATTACCCTACCTCCAACTCAGTTAAGTGCTTGGCGTATTCCGCCTCAGCGACCGGCAACATCTCTTTGTAAAACCGCTTATCGTTACCGCCCTTATTGCCAGCACACAACACGATGGCTTGCCGCAACGGGTCAAAAGCAAAGAACGCTCGTAGCGGATCCCCCTGGTGCTGAACTCTCAGCTCTTTGAGGTTCGTAAAGCGAGATCCCTTGATGGTATCAACTAAGGGTCGCCCTACCGATGGACCGCCCTGCGCCAAGGCAAGCAACCCAGCCAAAACCTTCTCCTGCGTGGCCTCGTCTTGTTCATCAAACCAGACATCGAATAGATAGGTCGTTTTTACTGTCCACATAACGCACCAAATATAACCTTGGGTTTATATTATAGGGGGGCTCGACGCAGGTAACAAGTTACCGCTGTCGTAGTGCAAGCATGAAGCTACTGGCATCAACTTCGAACCGGCTGACCCCGATCTGCTGCAGGTAGAGCACCAGAGTATCGAGCTTGCGAAACACTCTGAGCTGCTTGCTACGTTGGGCGGCCAAGGCGCGTTCGGCGAGGCCGTAGCGCACCAGCAAGGTCCAGCCGCCAGGTTGGCCAACGGCGACCACGACACGGACGGCACCGGCGGCCACCAGTTGTACCAGGGTGGGATGAGTGATGGTTTCCATGGGATGCTCCGACACAAAGGGTTGTGCGACGCACAATGGGAGATAACGCTCAGCAAAACAAGCCATCTTGCAGGATGATAGGCAGCAAAAAGGGCGTCCGATTTAACGTAACGCCCCCTTATGCGCATACTTGCGCCACTAGAAATCACGTTGAACTCAAATGTCATCACCCATTTTTTTATCTATCAACATTGATATTTTACTCCTTAAGTCTATTACCTTTTTGTTCATTTTATTTCTTTGCTCAACACTCGCCTTTACATTAAAAACCTTATCAATCAACTCTTCATTTTCTCTCTTTATTTTATTTAGCTGTGTTAAATCAAAAAATCGCGGTTCAATATCCTCTGCTTTACAGACTAATAAAAACAACTCATCTATTGCCACCACCAAATCATCAACAATTAAGTTAATTTCTTTTTTTATATCGATCTTACTCATAACAAGCTAGCCAGATTTTATTTTTTAGTTACCAACGCCATAATCAGTATGGCGAATGAGGAAATGCACACATCGACACCACACTACCAATTAATGAACGAGCAAACAACTACACTTTAAACCCCTGAGATATTGCATATAACTTATTCGCCAAGCTAGCCAATTCTGCACAGGCCTGATTCATTTGTTCCGCACCAGAAGAAACCTCATCTGATGCATTACTAATGCTGACAATATTTTTGTTTAGCTCTTGACTAACTGTTGCTTGCTCTTCTAGTGCAGCAGCAATTTGAGTGTTCATTTGTGACGTTACCGCAATTGATTGCACTATATTGTTTACCGATGAATTAATTGATTCGGCATCTTTAGATATAGCCTCTATCATGCCATTACTCTGCTGCATGGAGTCACTAGCGTTTGAAGCTTCAGATTGAAATTCATTTACTATCTTGTTTATCTGAGCAGTCGAATCTTGCGTTCTTTTTGCCAAAGTTCTCACCTCGTCAGCAACGACAGCAAAACCACGACCTTGCTCACCAGCACGAGCAGCTTCGATGGCGGCATTCAAAGCCAACAAGTTTGTTTGCTCTGCAATACCTTTAATAACTTCAACTACAATGCTAATGTCACGGCTATTAATGCCTAATTGCTCTATGGCATTTGACGTGGATGCAATCGTTGACAGAGCGCTATTAACTGTTGCATGTGAGCGACTTACCGTATTTAAGCACTCAACAGACAATGAGTTCATTTCCTCTGATGTATTAGCAGCCTCCTGTGTATTTCTGGATGTTTCATCTATCGTCGCTTGCATCTCATTCATTGCTGTTGCTAGCGACGCCAAATCAACTTGTTGCTTTTTCATGTTGCTTGATGACTGTGATGATATAGTGCTAACTTCTTCTGCAGCAGCACTAAGCTGAGAGATTGCTTGAGAAAGCTCATTTACCATATTGTATAAATTGCTTCTCATTGTAGAAAAAACATCAGCCAAGGCACCTATCTCATCATTTGAGAAAAATCTCTTATTAATACTCTTTGTTAGGTCCCCTGTTGAAATAAACCCAGCTTGTTCAACCAAATAATCCATTGGTTTTTTTATCTTAACATAAAGAATTTGAGAAATAACCACTGCAATTAGCAATGCAAAAACAACAATTGAAATATTTAAATTTCTTGAATAAATTTTCTCGTCAGAGGACGCCATTGCAAACTCAACAGCAACTTCTTGATTAAACTTTACAATATCATGCATTTTGCTTACAGCTGGCTCCAACAATGCTTTTTGTTTTATCATCACAGTTTCATATAAATCAACTGGCTCTATGTTTTGGCTTACATATGCATCTAAAGCTGACTTAATATTATCATTACCAGATAAATACTTTCCTATTAAATCACGATATATTTCAGCATCCTCATCCTCTCTACTTGCATTTTTATCAGAAGAATATGGTAATTCCTTATAAAAAGCATCGGCATCGGCATATTTCTTTCTAAATAACTGAAGTTGATTGAGCAAGCTGGATATTTCTGATTTATTACCTTGAACTTTATTAATTAAAAGGGCCAGTTCTATTCGACGGATATTTTGCAATGTATCGCTTATTGATGCAGATGTTTCTATGGATGGAATCACTGAATTCTCCATGGTTGATACGAGTTTACTCATCGAATCAAGAGAATTGAGTGATACCCATGACATGATTACCATAATAGTAATCAACGTGAAAAATGAAGATCTTATTTTAAGACCCAAACTTATATATTTTGACATAAATCACCTTGCTGCCTATTTATCATGCCACACGTTGGCAACATTAGTTGCCGGCTAGGAATTGAGCAATGCTCAACACACTGATTATCGGCTATATACGTTTTTTTCTATAGCCCATTTTGTAGATGCACCTAACCCCTTTCGCGATTTTTTAGCCGCTAAAGCGGGACCCAGAGGGCGAACAGGTCGCCGGTATCACGTTTTGGCGCATTGCAACGCCCAAGACATGGCATTTACCGCCTGATTGTTTGCAACGCTTCTGAGGCGTTTTTAAGACCGGATCCTGCCGGATATGGTTTCGACCTGTTTTTGCATCCTGCGGTCTGTTTCGATATCTTGCTCTGCCCGTCGAGGTGCACCCGATCAGATAAGCCACCTCGATGGCGGGAAAGTGGGGCCACCGGCCCCAGTTTTTCACTCCCCTCCACACACCATGAAATCAATTTGCGATTTTGATGTTTTGAATTAGCGTTTTGATTTGGCCGCTGCTCACCTACCTGTAGCCTGTAGCTGTAACGGCTTACCCCAGTCTTGGGCCATGGTTGCGTTTCGGTGCAGGAGTAGGGTCTAGGCCCCGCTTCTGTCGGGCCAGAAGATCGCGCGCCTCCGCGCTCCTGCCAATCTCCGCGATCAGGGCCTCCCTCTCCACCCCGGACGTTGAAAGGTAATCCTCTATGAGCGTCTGAAGCCGCTTGGGGCAGGCACTCCACTCCTTCCCCCCATCAGCCCACCCGAGCACTCCCAGATGGCGCTGTATGGCGATAGTGCTGAACTCCAACGACTGCGCCGCCTCAACCTGAAGCGCCTTGCGCTGCCGCTTCGCCTTACGCAGCTCTATCAGCTCGTCGAACAACGTTAGCCGCCTGTTGTATTCCGGCCAGAGGCGATCATGCGCGGCCTCCGTCACTTCCCTTACCTTTCTAAGCGCCTTCGTGATCCGATTGCCCAGTTGGGCAAGCCCAGTGCGCAACTCGTCCAACTCGGCACCGCCCATGCCCTTGCTGTTGAGCCATGTTTTGAAGCGGTGGCCTTCCTCCCACGATTCGATCTGCCTTGCCACGCTATCGTGTTTCGACTCCAAATCGGTGACTGCACGTTTCGCCTGGCTAACCTCCCAGGAAGACTCCACCTGGTGATCAATGAGCGTGGGCTGAGTATTCGAGATCACATAGCTCAACTCAGCGTCATCCATCGCGACATAGCGCTGATTTTCAGCCAGTTCGGCGGCGATCACGGCCTCCTGAGCATCCAGCTCGGCCAACTCCAGCACCGCTGCATCCAACTCATGCACTCGCTCATCAATCGCCCTGATGGCCGACGCCTCGCGCTTGCGCTTCTCGCTATCGCGCCCTGTACGCCGCTCGAAACCTACCGCTGCAGGGCCTAGATGGTTGGTAGGCTCCGCATCGAGGCCACGGTTCTTATTGCTCCGGTGATCAACCCGAGCGGCCATACTGGCTCGTTCCAAATATTGATTTTGGAGAAGAGCGAAGCGCTCGCGCCAGTACTCAACGAGGGCTGGCCCGAACAGGTAGGAGTCGTCATTATCCCCCTTGGATCGCGCATCAAACTCGCGGGTCTTTTCGGTAAAGCCTTCCGGCCCCAGTCGGCGCGTACTGAGCAGGATATGAGCGTGATGATTTTGATTGTCGATCACCTTCCCTATGCCGTCCTTCTTGAATTTCGGTGGAGCATGAATGGCAACATCTGCCACGAACCCGTGCCTATCAACCAGCTCGCGGGCGAACTCTTGAGCTAGACGTTCTCGGTCATTAGGGGAAAGCTCTTGGGGCAGGGCGATCTCAAATTCACGCGCCACCGTCGAGTTGATACGGGTCTCTGCGCGCTCGACTTCATTCCAAAGACGCGCCCTGTCAGAGGCCCATGATGGGGCATGGCTTGGCAGGATCATTGTCGCTGAAATGACACCACCTTTTTTCCTGTAGTCGTGCAGCTCACCGGTCTGTTCATCCAGCAGCTTTTCTCCAGAACGATAGGCAGCCGCAGCCGTTGCTGACTGCCCATTGCGACGACTGAACGTCTTAACAGAGCAATGATAGATAGCCATGTCGCACCTCATGCCTTGGATTTTTACCGCCGGAAGCCGCACGCAAACGAAGTTTGCCTAAGTGCGCCCTTATGGGATTAAGATTAACACAGCGTCGGCATTTTTTGGCTGACGTGTTACTGGTAGGATAGGGAAAAAAGCGTGGGGAATAGCCATGACGGCCATCGAAGAACGGATAGAAACGCTCCAGAAAAAACTGAATGAGGCAAAGGCAAAGAAGCAACGGCTTGATGCCAAAAAAAGGGCCAAGGAGCGGAGTGTCAGTAGAGCAAATGACACGAGACGAAAAATTCTCGTGGGTGCAGTATATCTCGCGCTGGCAGATAAGGATGATGAGGCGCTGGCCGCGCTGACAAAACGCATGGACACAGCGCTAGATCGCACTGATGACCGAGCCCTGTTCGGCCTGCCTCCCAGACCGAAACCGAAGGCAGAGGCAGAGCAGCCTAGCGACTGCTGAGGTCGATCTCGATACGCCGGAACCCGATGCCATGGGCGGTGTTGGCAGCGGCATCAATGCTCTTGAACACCCGCCACCCTCCGCGCTGCCGTTCCAGCACCACGGTCTCGCTCTGGCGACCGAACTTCACCAGATGGAGGTGGTATCCGGCGCCCATTGGGGTGGGCACCACCAAGACCTTGGAGAACCCACCCTGATCGAACATCCACTTTGCCTGTAGCTCTTCCATCAGTATCTCCTTTTGATGAATCAAGCTTTAGATTTGATTCTGCGCCGAACGGGGGGCATGGTCAAGAGCACCCCGCTCCGTGGATAACTGCTGCCGCCCACAGGGGACGAGCCCCTGATGGACGGACAGGCGCAGTTACCCACCTCGCCAAGACTCTCTCTATGGGTAAACAGAGGGCTCAAAGAAGGCGGCCGATGGCCGCGAAAAAGGATGTCGGCAAAGCCTCCGCAGTCAGCAGGCTCTCCTGCCTTCGCTGCGCTTGAAGATAGGAGAGCCCTCCTGCTTGGCTATGTCAAAAATGACGTAGTTACGCTGGATAGGCTCGCCTTGCTCTGGACTATCGAGGCCGCTTGCGGCGGCTCCCTCTCACGCGCTCCAGAGACACATCCCGTCCTGCTGCACTTGCTTTAGCCCCCACCTGTTGGCCGGGCCGCCACGCGTTTTTAGAGTGGTGCCGTGTATGGCTGTTCCGTTCCACTGGTGCAAGTGCCCCAGGGTTGCGAGTCCTGGGAGGCTGTGATGCGCGATCGCACGCTGGGCAGTATGTGAGATTTCCCCGTTCTGCCCGACCAACCACACCCACACACGGCAACAAACTCATGCTTCCAATCCGTGCGGGTACGACAACGCGCCAAAGGTGGTGGCCTTCGGTAACGGG
>NZ_JAPDCH010000032.1:0-10877 GCF_027705925.1 Aeromonas sp. Y289-2 | reverse complement strand
CATAGCCAGTCACAATAAATCAATCACTTAGCAGTCTGAATGTCGCATTTGGACGGAAAATCCCTAGAACCCCAGAGACGTCGGAATGGCCGAGCAGATCCTGCACGGTTCGAATGTCGTAACCGCTGCGGAGCAAGGCCGTCGCGAACGAGTGGCGGAGGGTGTGCGGTGTGGCGGGCTTCGTGATGCCTGCTTGTTCTACGGCACGTTTGAAGGCGCGCTGAAAGGTCTGGTCATACATGTGATGGCGACGCACGACACCGCTCCGTGGATCGGTCGAATGCGTGTGCTGCGCAAAAACCCAGAACCACGGCCAGGAATGCCCGGCGCGCGGATACTTCCGCTCAAGGGCGTCGGGAAGCGCAACGCCGCTGCGGCCCTCGGCCTGGTCCTTCAGCCACCATGCCCGTGCACGCGACAGCTGCTCGCGCAGGCTGGGTGCCAAGCTCTCGGGTAACATCAAGGCCCGATCCTTGGAGCCCTTGCCCTCCCGCACGATGATCGTGCCGTGATCGAAATCCAGATCCTTGACCCGCAGTTGCAAACCCTCACTGATCCGCATGCCCGTTCCATACAGAAGCTGGGCGAACAAACGATGCTCGCCTTCCAGAAAACCGAGGATGCGAACCACTTCATCCGGGGTCAGCACCACCGGCAAGCGCCGCGACGGCCGAGGTCTTCCGATCTCCTGAAGCCAGGGCAGATCCGTGCACAGCACCTTGCCGTAGAAGAACAGCAAGGCCGCCAATGCCTGACGATGCGTGGAGACCGAAACCTTG
Organism: Aeromonas sp. Y289-2; assembly: GCF_027705925.1. NCBI lineage: Bacteria > Pseudomonadati > Pseudomonadota > Gammaproteobacteria > Aeromonadales > Aeromonadaceae > Aeromonas > Aeromonas sp. Y289-2. The sequence continues at coordinate 10,098 of NZ_JAPDCH010000032.1, read as the reverse complement.
CGCTCGTTCGCCAGCCAGGACAGAAATGCCTCGACTTCGCTGCTGCCCAAGGTTGCCGGGTGACGCACACCGTGGAAACGGATGAAGGCACGAACCCAGTGGACATAAGCCTGTTCGGTTCGTAAGCTGTAATGCAAGTAGCGTATGCGCTCACGCAACTGGTCCAGAACCTTGACCGAACGCAGCGGTGGTAACGGCGCAGTGGCGGTTTTCATGGCTTGTTATGACTGTTTTTTTGTACAGTCTATGCCTCGGGCATCCAAGCAGCAAGCGCGTTACGCCGTGGGTCGATGTTTGATGTTATGGAGCAGCAACGATGTTACGCAGCAGGGCAGTCGCCCTAAAACAAAGTTATGTGTTTTTCTTGCAAGCGCCATGATTAATCAAAACTTTTTTCTAGCCATGCGGCATGGGTGAATTAAAAAACAGTGCCTTAGAGCGTCAATTTGGTACCTTATTTTTGCGATTTTAAGTGGTTGTAAGTTGCTGTTTTTAAGGTGTTTATTTTTCTTGAGAACTGGTTGGTAAATGTTAGTCTTCGACTCAAATAGAAAGAGGGCTAGAAAATGGATAAAACAGACCAGTTATATGTACAAGCAGACTTTTCACATCAAGACATGAGTGGTCAGTATTTTAAAAATTGCAAATTTTTCTGCTGTTCCTTTAAACGAGCGAACCTCCGCGATACACAATTTGTAGATTGTTCTTTCATTGAACGAGGTGAATTAGAGGGGTGTGATTTTTCTTACTCGGATCTTAGAGATGCATCTTTTAAAAACTGCAGTCTTTCAATGTCGTATTTCAAAGGTGCAAATTGTTTTGGTATCGAGTTCAGAGAATGCGATTTAAAGGGTGCCAATTTTGCTCAAGCTAGCTTCATGAATCAGGTATCGAACAGAATGTATTTTTGTTCAGCTTATATAACAGGTTGTAATCTTTCATACGCCAACTTTGAAAGGCAGTGTATCGAAAAGTGTGATTTGTTTGAGAATAGATGGATTGGCGCAAATCTGAGTGGTGCATCATTTAAAGAGTCTGATTTAAGTCGGGGAGTATTTTCTGAAGGGTGTTGGAGCCAGTGTAGGTTGCAAGGTTGTGATTTGAGCCACTCGGAGTTGTATGGTTTAGACCCTCGGAAAGTTGACCTTACAGGTGTAAAAATCTGTTCGTGGCAGCAAGAACAACTTTTAGAGCAATTAGGTTTAATAGTAGTTCCTGACTAAATTTGATGGTTTGAACACACACATAACAAACGCCTCAAGAGGGACTGTCAACGCGTGGCGTTTCCAGTCCCAATGAGCTGTGGTGGTTACGGCTGTTGTGTTTGGGTTTAGTGTCATGCGTTGCCAGCCCCTTAGGCGGGCGTTAGGCATCACAAAGTACAGCATCGTGACCAACAGCAACGATTCCGTCACACTGCGCCTCATGACTGAGCATGACCTTGCGATGCTCTATGAGTGGCTAAATCGATCTCATATCGTCGAGTGGTGGGGCGGAGAAGAAGCACGCCCGACACTTGCTGACGTACAGGAACAGTACTTGCCAAGCGTTTTAGCGCAAGAGTCCGTCACTCCATACATTGCAATGCTGAATGGAGAGCCGATTGGGTATGCCCAGTCGTACGTTGCTCTTGGAAGCGGGGACGGATGGTGGGAAGAAGAAACCGATCCAGGAGTACGCGGAATAGACCAGTCACTGGCGAATGCATCACAACTGGGCAAAGGCTTGGGAACCAAGCTGGTTCGAGCTCTGGTTGAGTTGCTGTTCAATGATCCCGAGGTCACCAAGATCCAAACGGACCCGTCGCCGAGCAACTTGCGAGCGATCCGATGCTACGAGAAAGCGGGGTTTGAGAAGCAAGGTACCGTAACCACCCCAGATGGTCCAGCCGTGTACATGGTTCAAACACGCCAGGCATTCGAGCGAACACGCAGTGATGCCTAAGTCAAACGTTGGGCGCACAATAAGGCTCCTCGCAGAGTTGCTTGAAAGTTGTTACGATTCAAATTCAATCATGAGATAGTCAGCAGATGAGCACTTCCAAGAACGCAGACAAGTAAGCCGCAGCAACCTTCATTTTTCGGTTGTTGCGGCGTTCTCATGAATCCTTTTGCTCTACGGGAGCGCCGCCAAATCCTTTGTTCAAGGAGATGGTTTCGTGCGCTCAAAAAACTTTAGTTGGCGGTACTCCCTTGCCGCCACGGTGTTGTTGTTATCACCGTTCGATTTATTGGCATCACTCGGCATGGACATGTACTTGCCAGCAGTGCCGTTTATGCCAAACGCGCTTGGTACGACAGCGAGCACAATTCAGCTTACGCTGACAACGTACTTGGTCATGATTGGTGCCGGTCAGCTCTTGTTTGGACCGCTATCGGACCGACTGGGGCGCCGCCCCGTTCTACTGGGAGGTGGCCTCGCCTACGTTGTGGCGTCAATGGGCCTCGCTCTTACGTCATCGGCTGAAGTCTTTCTGGGGCTTCGGATTCTTCAGGCTTGTGGTGCCTCGGCGTGCCTTGTTTCCACATTTGCAACAGTACGTGACATTTACGCAGGTCGCGAGGAAAGTAATGTCATTTACGGCATACTCGGATCCATGCTGGCCATGGTCCCGGCGGTAGGCCCATTGCTCGGAGCGCTCGTCGACATGTGGCTTGGGTGGCGGGCTATCTTTGCGTTTCTAGGTTTGGGCATGATCGCTGCATCTGCAGCAGCGTGGCGATTCTGGCCTGAAACCCGGGTGCAACGAGTTGCGGGCTTGCAATGGTCGCAGCTGCTACTCCCCGTTAAGTGCCTGAACTTCTGGTTGTACACGTTGTGTTACGCCGCTGGAATGGGTAGCTTCTTCGTCTTTTTCTCCATTGCGCCCGGACTAATGATGGGCAGGCAAGGTGTGTCTCAGCTTGGCTTCAGCCTGCTGTTCGCCACAGTGGCAATTGCCATGGTGTTTACGGCTCGTTTTATGGGGCGTGTGATACCCAAGTGGGGCAGCCCAAGTGTCTTGCGAATGGGAATGGGATGCCTGATAGCTGGAGCAGTATTGCTTGCCATCACCGAAATATGGGCTTCGCAGTCCGTGTTAGGCTTTATTGCTCCAATGTGGCTAGTGGGTATTGGTGTCGCCACAGCGGTATCTGTGTCGCCCAATGGCGCTCTTCGAGGATTCGACCATGTTGCTGGAACGGTCACGGCAGTCTACTTCTGCTTGGGCGGTGTACTGCTAGGAAGCATCGGAACGTTGATCATTTCGCTGTTGCCGCGCAACACGGCTTGGCCGGTTGTCGTGTACTGTTTGACCCTTGCAACAGTCGTGCTCGGTCTGTCTTGTGTTTCCCGAGTGAAGGGCTCTCGCGGCCAGGGGGAGCATGATGTGGTCGCGCTACAAAGTGCGGAAAGTACATCAAATCCCAATCGTTGAGAGAATGTGGCAAGCTATCGCCCAACAAATCGCTGCAGCCGACCCAAAACCGCTACGCGGTTTCGGTCGGCTGAGCTCAGGCGTTAGGCCTCGCCGAAGCGAAAGATCGCTACTTGAAGTGTTGACGCCTTTGTTTTAAAGTTTCGCGTCTATCTTTCTGATTTTGTTAAAAAATCAGACTTTGATTAATCATGTTAGACGTCAGAGGTATTTTGACTTAAACGCCTCTGAGGTCGAATTAACGTTAGCCACCAAGAAGGTGCCATGAAAACATTTGCCGCATATGTAATTATCGCGTGTCTTTCGAGTACGGCATTAGCTGGTTCAATTACAGAAAATACGTCTTGGAACAAAGAGTTCTCTGCCGAAGCCGTCAATGGTGTCTTCGTGCTTTGTAAAAGTAGCAGTAAATCCTGCGCTACCAATGACTTAGCTCGTGCATCAAAGGAATATCTTCCAGCATCAACATTTAAGATCCCCAACGCAATTATCGGCCTAGAAACTGGTGTCATAAAGAATGAGCATCAGGTTTTCAAATGGGACGGAAAGCCAAGAGCCATGAAGCAATGGGAAAGAGACTTGACCTTAAGAGGGGCAATACAAGTTTCAGCTGTTCCCGTATTTCAACAAATCGCCAGAGAAGTTGGCGAAGTAAGAATGCAGAAATACCTTAAAAAATTTTCCTATGGCAACCAGAATATCAGTGGTGGCATTGACAAATTCTGGTTGGAAGGCCAGCTTAGAATTTCCGCAGTTAATCAAGTGGAGTTTCTAGAGTCTCTATATTTAAATAAATTGTCAGCATCTAAAGAAAACCAGCTAATAGTAAAAGAGGCTTTGGTAACGGAGGCGGCACCTGAATATCTAGTGCATTCAAAAACTGGTTTTTCTGGTGTGGGAACTGAGTCAAATCCTGGTGTCGCATGGTGGGTTGGGTGGGTTGAGAAGGAGACAGAGGTTTACTTTTTCGCCTTTAACATGGATATAGACAACGAAAGTAAGTTGCCGCTAAGAAAATCCATTCCCACCAAAATCATGGAAAGTGAGGGCATCATTGGTGGCTAAAACAAAGTTAGGCATCACAAAGTACAGCATCGTGACCAACAGCAACGATTCCGTCACACTGCGCCTCATGACTGAGCATGACCTTGCGATGCTCTATGAGTGGCTAAATCGATCTCATATCGTCGAGTGGTGGGGCGGAGAAGAAGCACGCCCGACACTTGCTGACGTACAGGAACAGTACTTGCCAAGCGTTTTAGCGCAAGAGTCCGTCACTCCATACATTGCAATGCTGAATGGAGAGCCGATTGGGTATGCCCAGTCGTACGTTGCTCTTGGAAGCGGGGACGGATGGTGGGAAGAAGAAACCGATCCAGGAGTACGCGGAATAGACCAGTCACTGGCGAATGCATCACAACTGGGCAAAGGCTTGGGAACCAAGCTGGTTCGAGCTCTGGTTGAGTTGCTGTTCAATGATCCCGAGGTCACCAAGATCCAAACGGACCCGTCGCCGAGCAACTTGCGAGCGATCCGATGCTACGAGAAAGCGGGGTTTGAGAAGCAAGGTACCGTAACCACCCCAGATGGTCCAGCCGTGTACATGGTTCAAACACGCCAGGCATTCGAGCGAACACGCAGTGATGCCTAACCCTTCCATCGAGGGGGACGTCCAAGGGCTGGCGCCCTTGGCCGCCCCTCATGTCAAACGTTAAACATCATGAGGGAAGTGGTGATCGCCGAAGTATCGACTCAACTATCAGAGGTAGTTGGCGTCATCGAGCGCCATCTCGAACCGACGTTGCTGGCCGTACATTTGTACGGCTCCGCAGTGGATGGCGGCCTGAAGCCACACAGTGATATTGATTTGCTGGTTACGGTGACCGTAAGGCTTGATGAAACAACGCGGCGAGCTTTGATCAACGACCTTTTGGAAACTTCGGCTTCCCCTGGAGAGAGCGAGATTCTCCGCGCTGTAGAAGTCACCATTGTTGTGCACGACGACATCATTCCGTGGCGTTATCCAGCTAAGCGCGAACTGCAATTTGGAGAATGGCAGCGCAATGACATTCTTGCAGGTATCTTCGAGCCAGCCACGATCGACATTGATCTGGCTATCTTGCTGACAAAAGCAAGAGAACATAGCGTTGCCTTGGTAGGTCCAGCGGCGGAGGAACTCTTTGATCCGGTTCCTGAACAGGATCTATTTGAGGCGCTAAATGAAACCTTAACGCTATGGAACTCGCCGCCCGACTGGGCTGGCGATGAGCGAAATGTAGTGCTTACGTTGTCCCGCATTTGGTACAGCGCAGTAACCGGCAAAATCGCGCCGAAGGATGTCGCTGCCGACTGGGCAATGGAGCGCCTGCCGGCCCAGTATCAGCCCGTCATACTTGAAGCTAGACAGGCTTATCTTGGACAAGAAGAAGATCGCTTGGCCTCGCGCGCAGATCAGTTGGAAGAATTTGTTCACTACGTGAAAGGCGAGATCACCAAGGTAGTCGGCAAATAATGTCTAACTCAAGCGTTAACCCAGGATGAGAACCTTGAAAGTATCATTGATGGCTGCGAAAGCGAAAAACGGCGTGATTGGTTGCGGTCCAGACATACCCTGGTCCGCGAAAGGGGAGCAGCTACTTTTTAAAGCATTGACCTACAATCAGTGGCTTCTGGTGGGTCGCAAGACGTTTGAATCTATGGGCGCACTCCCCAATAGGAAATACGCGGTCGTTACCCGCTCAGGTTGGACATCAAATGATGACAATGTAGTTGTATTTCAGTCAATCGAAGAGGCCATGGACAGGCTAGCTGAATTCACCGGTCACGTTATAGTGTCTGGTGGCGGAGAAATTTACCGAGAAACATTACCCATGGCCTCTACGCTCCACTTATCGACGATCGACATCGAGCCAGAGGGGGATGTTTTCTTCCCGAGTATTCCAAATACCTTCGAAGTTGTTTTTGAGCAACACTTTACTTCAAACATTAACTATTGCTATCAAATTTGGAAAAAGGGTTAACAAAGCTATGCAATCGACGGCAAAAAGCTTCGTTCGCTTCGCGCACTACGCCTTTTCCGCGATTGATAGCGACGTTATGTGAATATTGAAATGAGCATTCCAAAGAAAGGAAGTAGAAAAATTATCGTGGGCGAAAATGAGTTTTTGTGGCTCATTAGGTCAAAACTCACATATTCGCAGGACTGTTTAGGTACAGAAATGACTGCGGTCGTTGAACCGGATGCCGGTCCTCACTGATGAAGAAGTGAACACCGTACGGGAATCGTGCCGGCAGCTTGGAGCTATCGGCCGGAACCTCAACCAGGTGGCCAGGGCCTTGAACATCGAGTTCAGGGAAAGTGACAAGCTCAAGCAAGAGGCCATCGAAAAACTGGCCGAACGGATCGACCAGCATTTGGACCATGTGTCTGAGCTGTTCGATAAGACCTGGAGCCGGTGGCACGATTGTCATTTTCAGAAGACGACTGCACCAGTTGATTGGGCGTAATGGCTGTTGTGCAGCCAGCTCCTGACAGTTCAATATCAGAAGTGATCTGCACCAATCTCGACTATGCTCAATACTCGTGTGGGCTCTGTTGCAAAAATCGTGAAGCTTGAGCATGCTTGGCGGAGATTGGACGGACGGAACGATGACGGATTTCAAGTGGCGCCATTTCCAGGGTGATGTGATCCTGTGGGCGGTGCGCTGGTATTGTCGCTATCCGATCAGCTATCGCGACCTTGAGGAAATGCTGGCGGAACGCGGCATTTCGGTCGACCATACGACGATCTATCGCTGGGTCCAGTGCTACGCCCCGGAGATGGAGAAGCGGCTGCGCTGGTTCTGGCGGCGTGGCTTTGATCCGAGCTGGCGCCTGGATGAAACCTACGTCAAGGTGCGGGGCAAGTGGACCTACCTGTACCGGGCAGTCGACAAGCGGGGCGACACGATCGATTTCTACCTGTCGCCGACCCGCAGCGCCAAGGCAGCGAAGCGGTTCCTGGGCAAGGCCCTGCGAGGCCTGAAGCACTGGGAAAAGCCTGCCACGCTCAATACCGACAAAGCGCCGAGCTATGGTGCAGCGATCACCGAATTGAAGCGCGAAGGAAAGCTGGACCGGGAGACGGCCCACCGGCAGGTGAAGTATCTCAATAACGTGATCGAGGCCGATCACGGAAAGCTCAAGATACTGATCAAGCCGGTGCGCGGTTTCAAATCGATCCCCACGGCCTATGCCACGATCAAGGGATTCGAAGTCATGCGAGCCCTGCGCAAAGGACAGGCTCGCCCCTGGTGCCTGCAGCCCGGCATCAGGGGCGAGGTGCGCCTTGTGGAGAGAGCTTTTGGCATTGGGCCCTCGGCGCTGACGGAGGCCATGGGCATGCTCAACCACCATTTCGCAGCAGCCGCCTGATCGGCGCAGAGCGACAGCCTACCTCTGACTGCCGCCAATCTTTGCAACAGAGCCTCCGTCGCCATGCTCACCTCGCTTTGGTGCACACGAGTATTGAGCATAGTCGAGATTGGTGCAGATCACTTCTGATATTGAACTGTCAGGAGCTGGCTGCACAACAGCCATTACGCCCAATCAACTGGTGCAGTCGTCTTCTGAAAATGACACATGGCATCTGACATCAAGTTAGGGTATAGCCCAGACTGACACTTGACTTATTGATACAACATGCAAGTGAGTGATACCGGAACATTTGGCATTTTTTACTATCTGAAGTATGATTTTACTTTCATCAGTAAAGAGTATTTCGCCGATGCGCATTTAACCTGTCCGCACCCCACTTTTGATTCTTCTCCCGCCAGGGAGAGCGGGTGCGTCTCACCGTGACAGGTTGATGCTGATTCCTCTGCTGTTTTCCCACTTGTGGACACGTGTCCCTGTCATTTGGTTTAGCTCTTGGCCTGCGGCTTCCGCATTGGCCTACAGGAGTTCAGATGACCCATATCGCATGTCATATCAACACTTTGCAGCTGCCCTTCGTCGCCTGTACTGTGCCCCTTACCTTCACTTTGCCCGCTGCGGGCTGCACCCTGATCGGCCGTAACGGCATCGGCAAGAGCCTGCTGCTGGAACTGCTGGCGGGCCAGCGCCGCGCGGATTCTGGCAAGATCGAGTGGTTGACCCCCATCAGCTGGTTGTCCCAGTTTGCACCGGCTCAAGATCATGACTGCGCAGCCAGTGTGGCCGACCTTATCGGCTGGGGCGAGCCGCTACGGGCCCTTGAGCGCATCGAGCAGGGGAGCTGCGCCCAGGACGATTTCGAGTTGCTGGCTGATCGCTGGAACCTGCGCAGCGATCTTGCCGACCTGCTGGCAGAAGCAGGCCTCAGACTCGATCCCCATGTCCCGGTCAGCACCCTGAGCGGTGGCCAGCTCACCCGTTTGCGCCTGCTGGCGCTGTTTGCGAGGCCTGCTCACTTTCTGTTGCTTGATGAGCCAGACAACCACCTCGATGCCTCTGGCATCGACTGGCTAAGCCAGCAACTGGCCAGACATCGCGGAGGTTACCTGCTGGTGAGCCACGACCGGCGCCTGCTCAATCAAACCAGTCAGATTCTGGAGCTGAGCGAGCAGGGGTTACAGAGTGCCCGCCTCTCGTTTGACGAGTTTCTGGCACAGCAGGCCGAGGTACAGGCTGCCCGCAGCACCAGTTTGGCGCAAGCGGTGCGAGGCGAAAAGGCGGCGGCGCGCAGCTTGCAAAAAGTGCGTGAACAGGCGGCCAGACGAGCCAGTCAGGGGCGGCGTGAGCGCGGCTCCCAAGCCAAAATCCTGCTTGATTTCAAGGCGGAACAGGCAGGCAAATCCCTTGGCAGAGTGCTGGACCGCCACGAGCGGGGCCACAGTGCGCAAGTGGAGGCCCGCACCGAGGCAGCAGCCGCGCTGGCGGCGGTGCAGCCGCTCATCATGCAGTGGCCGGAGGAGATCGAGCGCAAGGGGGCTGCCCAGCCGCTGGTGATTACGGCTGCGTCTCACGTGCGCTGGCATGGCCAGCGGGTTGATCTGGTGCTGCAACGGGGTGAGCGCTGTTTGCTCGGCGGTCGCAATGGCTGCGGCAAATCGAGTCTGCTGCAGATGTTGCGCGGGGTGCTGGAGCCCGAGACGGGCAGCTTTCGCATCAATGGCAAGATGGCTTGCCTCGATCAGGGGCTCAGCCTGATTGCGCGGGATCTCAGCCCGCTTGCCAACCTGTTGACAGTGGCTCCGACACTGGCCGAGAGTGATGCGAGAACACGGCTGGCGGGCATAGCCCTGCGCGGCGATCGCGCTCTGACGCCTTGTCATGGTCTGAGTGGGGGGGAGAGGTTAAAACTGGGTCTGCTGATGGTACTGGCGCAACTGCCCGACCTGCTGCTGCTCGATGAACCGGACAACCATCTGGATCACCCCTCGCGTCAGTTGCTCACTCAGGTCCTGGCGGACTACCCAGGCACTCTGCTATTGGTTTCTCACGATCCCGACTTCGTTGCAGGGGTTGGGGTTGGTAAAGAATTAAATCTTTCAGAGTGACCGCAAGATGATTGACCTAGATGCCCTTGTGGCAGGGGGTTAGAGGAGTTGACGGAAATTTCGGCGGTTCCGGCTTACAACCCCTTCTTCGCCGCGGCAGCCTTGAACGGCCTCAATTTCCTGACGGGCTGTTTCCTTTTGCCGGAGTCGCACAAAGGCGA
>NZ_JAPDCH010000031.1:0-10978 GCF_027705925.1 Aeromonas sp. Y289-2 | reverse complement strand
CAGTACATCGAGCAACAGCAAACACCTCATTAACCATGGAACGGCTACGCCATTCACACCTTATATCCCCGCCATGACAAGGGGCGAGTCACCGACTCGCCCCTTTTTGCGTCTGCGTCTCCGAGATTTGCCTGCCCACTCACATCCTCCCGCCCTGTGGCTCGCCATCAGGGGCGGTGCGCGATAAGATGGCGCCCTCATTGCACTTTTTACATGTCATGGAACAGGGAAAACCGATGAAATTCATACTGATCGCGCTGCTCATCGCCGGTGTGGCCTACTACTTCTACTCCAGCAGCAACAACAAGAAGCTGGCGGCTGACAACGTGCGGATTGGCGCCGAGTTCCTCGCCAGCAACAAGGAGAAGCCGCTGGTGACCACCACCGCCTCCGGCCTGCAGTACGAAGTGCTGACCCCGGGCACCGGCACCGTTCACCCCACCGCCACCAGCAAGGTGAAGGTGCACTACGAGGGCAAGCTGCTGGACGGCACCGTCTTTGACAGCTCGGTCGCCCGTGGCGAGCCCATCGAGTTTGGCCTCAATCAGGTGATCGCTGGCTGGACCGAAGGGGTGCAGCTGATGGTGGAAGGTGAGAAGACCCGTTTCTACATCCCTGCCAACCTCGCCTACGGCGACCGCGCCGCGGGCAAAATCCCGCCGGGATCCGTCCTGATCTTCGACGTGGAGCTGCTGGGTATCCAGTAAGCGCTCCGTCACGCTCCATCAACAACAAGGCCAGCATCATGCTGGCCTTGTTGCTATGGGAACCTCACTCCCCCTTGGCGATCCCTTCCCGGCGTGGATCCGCTGCGCCAAACCAGCCGCCAGTGTTGCGCTCAACCCCCTGCAGGCCGGAGGTCTGCTCGTTCAATACCACTTCGTGTCCCCTCGCCTTCAATCCCTCGACCACCGACATAGGGGTGCGCCCCGCTTCCAGCTCGGTGGGGCCGTTGCGGCTGCCAAAGTTGGGCAGGTTGATGGCCTGTTGCAGGTTCAGACCCCAATCCTGGGTGCCGAGCAGGGTCTTGCCCACGTAGTTGATGATGGCGGAGCCCCCCGGAGAGCCCAGCGTCATGGTCAGCTCGCCGCTTGGTTTGTCAAACACCAGCAGGGGTGACATTGAGGAGCGGGGCCGCTTGCCCGGCTCCACCCGGTTTGCCACCGGCAGACCGGCGGCATCTATCGAGGTGAAGGAGAAATCGGTGAGCTGATTGTTGAGCAGGTAGCCGTTGACCATCTGACGCGATCCGAAACCATCCTCGATGGAGCTGGTCATGGAGATAGCCATCCCCGCCTTGTCGACGATCGAGACATGGCTGGTCGAGGGGAGTTCGGGGGTCGCATCCTGGCCGCGTGCCAGCGCCAGTGGCGGCGTGCCGGGCTTGGCAATCCCCATGGAGTGCTGACCGACAAGCTTGCCCCGCTCGGCCAGATAGCCCTTGTCCAGCAGCCCCTGCACCGGCACGCTGACAAAATCGCTGTCGGCGACGTACTGGTTGCGATCGGCGAAGGCCAGACGCGCCGCTTCGCTGTAGAGGTGGATAGCCTCGCTGGAAGCAGCCAGTCCCCCCTCCTTCGTGGTGATCGGCTTGAGGGCTGCCATATCGCGGCTCTCCAGCATGCCGAAGATCTGGCCGAGCGCCAGGGTGCCGGACGAGGGAGTGGGGAAACCGCAGATCTTGCTCTGGCGATAGTCAAAGCAGAGGCCATCCCGCACTTTGGCCTGATAGCTGGCCAGATCGGTGGCCGCCAGTACTCCGGGATTGGTGGGATGCTGGCGTACCTTGGCCACCATGGCATCCGCCAGCGGCCCCTGATAGAAAGCATCCGCCCCCTCTGTGGCCAGGGTGCGCAACACCCTGGCCAGCGCCGGGTTGGTCAGCCGGGTGCCTGCCGTTTTGGGGCTGCCATCAACCTGATAGAAGTAGGCTCGCGCCTGCGGATCCCGTGCCAAATAGGGATCCTTGGCCAGCAAGGTGGCCAGCCGTGGACTTATCACAAATCCTTGTTCTGCCAGCGTGATGGCGGGCTCGAACAGCGCAGCCCAGGGCAGCTTGCCATAACGCTGATGGGCCAGTGCCAGAGCGCGCAGGGTGCCGGGAACGCCGACCGAGCGGCCCCCGACCACCCCGTCATAAAACGCCAGCGGCTTGCCATCTTGCATAAACAGCTGGTCGGTGGCGGCAGCCGGCGCCGTTTCGCGGCCATCCACCGCACTCACCTTGCGGCCATCCCACACCAGCAGCAGCGTTCCGCCACCGATCCCGGAGGATTGCGGCTCCACCAGCGTCAGCACCAGCTGCACCGCAATGGCGGCATCGACGGCACTGCCACCGGCCTTGATGATCTGGTAGCCCGCATCCACCGCCAGCGGGTTGGCGGCCGCCACCATGAAGTCATGGCCCTGCCAGCCCTGCTTGTCGGTCCAGCCACTGGCGGCTTCGGGCGCGATCAGGGTCTGGGTTGGCGGGGTGTAGTGAAAGCCGTTGTCACTGGCACAACCGGCCAGCAGGGCAAGGGCGACAGCCAGCCCCAGAGGTTTGCGCAACATGACACTCTCCTTGTCTGTTTTATGACCATGAAGAGGGACTATGTCACGATTGGCACTGATAGCTCAAGTTATTGAACAAGATCAATATCTTACTCATCTATCAATAATGGCTATCCGTAACAGGCATAAAAAAACCGCCCGAAGGCGGCTTTTACGATGGGATGGCAGAGGCCAAACAGGCGCATGTCCGGTTAGATGGACTGCTCTTCGCCACCCAGGGCGGCAAACAGCGCCGGGATAAACTGGGACAGCTCGGCGGTCACCAGCGCGAAATCGGCATCCAGACGGGCAGCCGGATCTTCGCTGGTGACGTCGTCGTTCTGCTCGCGCAGCTCTTCGCTGAATTTCAGGCGCTTGATGGAGAGATCATCCCCCAGCACGAAGCTGACAGTCTCGCCCCAGTTTAGGGCCAGCTTGGTCACCAGCTTGTCGTTGGCCAGATGGTTCTTGATTTCATCCGTCATCAGATCCTGCTGCTTGCAGCGGATGATGCCGCCGTGCTCCATGGCACTACGCAGCTCGGCTTCATCTTCCAGCGTGAAGGAGGCTGGCAGGTTGCCCTCGTTCAACCACTCGGTCATGGTGATCTCGGGTGGGTTCTTGAGGGCCACCGGCACCACCGGCAGGGAGCCGATGGATTTGCGCAGCAGCGCCAGCAGATCGTCCGCCTTCTTGGCAGAACCTGCGTCCACCACCATCAAATTGTCGGCCGGATTGATCCAGGCGAAGGTCTGGCTGGTACGACTAAAGGCACGGGGCAGCAGGGTGTGGAGGATCTCCTCTTTCAACGCCTCCTTCTCTTTCTTCTTGAGGGCGCGTCCCTGTTCGAACTCGATCGTTTCTACCTTCTCGGCCAGCATCTCCTTGACCACGGCACCGGGCAGCATCTTCTCCTCTTTGCGGGCGCAGATGAGGATGTGACCGGAGGCAGAGTGAGTCAGGGTTGAGCCGAATTTGCCAAGGGGCTTGACCCACCCGAAACGGGAGATGTCCTGACTGCCGCAAGGGGTGAAGGCACAGGCTTCCAGCTGGGTTTCCAGCTGATCAACGGTCAGGTCAAAGGGGCGGGTAAAGCGATAAATCTGCAGGTTTTTAAACCACATGGCGTCCTCGGTCTCTAGATTGTCCGGCGGGCATTGTACTAGAGAGGCGCTTTGTGATCAGCCAATCATTCTCGCTAAATAAAGGGCGATCGACCTCACAGGGTCTCATTTATGTCACCTGTTTGTTCATCAAGTTCTCCTAGACTGCGAAAGTAAATTGTTAATAAGGATGAAGGTATGTTGCGGCCCAGTCGCCCGGAAGACATGGAAGAGATCGTCGAAATCTGGTTGCTGGCCTCCCTGCAGGCCCACGATTTCGTCGATGCCTCCTGCTGGTGGCAGGCCCAGGAGGATCTGCGTACCCGCTATCTCGATCGCGCAGCCATCTGGGTGTTCGAGGAGCGCGGCGATCTGCTCGGTTTCATGGCACTGGTGGACAACTATCTCGCCGCCCTGTTCGTGCGCCCCGACCGTCAGGGGCGCGGTGTCGGCCACGCCCTGCTGCAGGAGGCCAAGCGTCAGGGGGCGTCGCTCCACGCCCGGGTCTTTGTCGAGAACGATCAGGCGGTGCGTTTCTATCGCCGCCACGGCTTCGTCATCGAGGCCGAAGAGTCCGATCCCCTCACCGGCCACCCCCAATACCGGATGTGCTGCGAACCTGCCTGAATCGATGCCAGCCCCCTGTTTTACTTGAAAAAAGCAAGGGGCATCCTCATCTTGTCTCCATCGGGTGCCACCGGCACCATCCCTGCAACCGGGCTGCTTTCCAATGAAAATCCTCCATACCGCCGACTGGCACCTTGGCCATCAACTTCATGGCCATGACCGCCGTTTTGAACACGATGCCTTTCTCGACTGGCTGAGTGACACCCTCAAAGCGCGCGAGATCGACGCCCTGCTGGTGGCGGGCGATCTGTTTGATACCGCCAATCCCCCCGCCAGCGCCTGGCAACAGCTCTACCGTTTTCTGGCGCGGCTGCGCGCCGAGATGCCCCACCTCAACATGGTGCTGATCGGCGGCAACCACGACTCCCCCTCCAAGCTCGATGCTCCCCACGAGCTGCTGCGCGCCTTTGATCTGCATCTGGTGGGCAGCATCAGCCGCGACAGTGAGGGCAAGCTCGAGACCGACCGTCTGCTGGTACCGCTGCAAGACCGGGAGGGCAACATTGCCGCCTGGTGCGCTGCCGTGCCGTTCCTGCGCAGCAGCGATCTGCGGGTGGAGCAGTTGGCAGAGGGGCAGGACAGACTGATCGAAGGGGTAGGGCAGGTCTACGCAGAAGTGCTGGCCGAAGGGCGCGCCCGCTGCGGGGAGGATCTGCCACTCATCGCCATGGGCCACGCCTATCTGGCGGCGGGCCAGCTCTCCGAGCTGTCGGAGCGGCGGGTGCTCGGCGGCAACCAGCACGCCCTGCCTGCCGAACTCTTTGCCGGTGCAGACTACACGGCGCTCGGCCACCTCCATCTGGCCCAGAGCCCGGCCGAGGGGGTGCACTACAGCGGTTCGCCACTACCGCTCTCGCTTGCCGAAGCCAACTACAACCATCAGGTGCTGGAAGTGACCTTTGCAGAGGGGAAACTGACCGGATTGGAGCGGATCCCGGTGCCCCGCGCGGTGGAGATGATCCGCCTGCCCCAGAGCACCCTCGACGACGCGCTGAACGCCATCGCATCGCTCGAGCTGCCTGCTTGTCCACAAGAGGCACAACCCTTCCTCGAAGTGCGGCTGCTGCTGCCCAAGCCCGAGGCCCGCATCCGCGAGCGGATTCTCGCCGCCATCGCAGACAAACCGGTGCGTCTGGCCCGCATTACGACCAGTTATCAGGGCTCGGGCGAAGGGCTGGCCGATGGTCGCGAGCGGCGCAGGCTCGATGAGCTCTCCCCCACAGAGGTGTTTCGCCTCTGCTATCAGCGCCAGTTTGAAGGGGAGCCCGAGGCTGGGCTAGTTGCCTCGTTTGAAGAGATCCTGGAGCAGGTGAAGGAGTCAAACCAATGAAAATCTTGTCTCTGTCAGGTGAGAATCTGGCCAGTCTGACCGGCCCCTTCACCATCGACTTTACCAGGGGGGCGCTCGGCGCCGCCGGTCTGTTTGCCATCACCGGCAATACCGGCGCGGGCAAGAGCACATTGCTCGACGCCATTTGTCTGGCCCTCTACGACGAGATGCCGCGCTTTATCGCCAATCGCAAGAACGTGGCCGAAGTGGGCCGCATGGATGACGAGGAGAAACTCAAGGCCAACGACGTGCGCGGCATTCTCAGTCGCGGCCACGCCAGCGGCTTTGCCGAGGTACAATTTCGTGGCTGCGATGGCCGCATCTGGCTGGCCCGCTGGGCGGTGCGCCGGGCGCGAAACCGCTCGGAGGGGCGCTTTCAGGCGCAGGAGCGCACCCTGACCGATGTCGAGTCGGGTCAGGTTTTCTCCGGCAGCAAGCGGGAGCTGCAGGATCGCATCGACGAGCTTGTGGGTCTCTCCTGGGAGCAGTTCCGCCGCGCGGTGATCCTGCCGCAAGGGGAGTTTGCCGCCTTCCTCAAATCGGACGCCAACGAGCGCTCCGCTCTGCTCGAACGGATGACCGGCACCGAACTCTACTCCGCCATCTCCATCCAGACCTATGAACGGGCGCGGGAAGAGCAGCAGAAGCTGGCCACTATTGCCCAGCGCCTCGGCGATGTGGCGTTGATGGACGAAGCGACCCGCGAACAGTGGGTGAACCAGCAGGTGAGCCTCTCCACCACCCTCAAGCACGAGCAGCAGCAACAGCAACTGATGCAGGACTTGCGCGACCTCAACAGCCACATTGCCGCCCAGTTGCAGGGCTGCGCCGAGGGACAGGCGGCGCTCGATGCCGCCCTGCAGGCCCACGGCGCCGCGGCCCCCGAGCGCGAGGAGTTTGCCCGCGCCGAGCAGGCGCAGGTGGCCCGCGCCGATCACGACGAGCTGGCCCGCCTCACCCTTGAGGTACAGCAGCAGGAGAAGGTGATCGCCGAGCTGGTACCAGAGCTGGCCAAACTCGAGGAGCAGACCCAGCAGAGCGCGCTGACCGAGCAGCAACTGCTGGCGGAGAAGATCGCCGCCGAGCGGGAATGGGGTGCCCTGCAACCCGAACTCAAGCGGGCGCAGGAGCTCGATACCCGCATCCGGGAAAAAGTGCAGCAGTTGCAGAAGATCCAGCAGGAGGGGGCGCAGGAGCGAGAAGTGCAGCTCACCCTCGAGCAGGGCTGGCGCGAGCAGAGCAGACAGGTGGAGCTGCTCAAGCAGCAGCACCAGCAGTGGGGCCTTTGGCTCGAAGAGCACAAGGAGCTGGCACCGGTTGCCCGCCAGTGGCAGCCCCTGCTCACCGCCATGCAGGATTGGGCCGAGGATGCCGACAAGCTGCAGCAACTGCTCACCCTGCGCGATCACAAGCTGCGCGCCCTGCAACAGTTGCAGCGCCAGCTGGAGCAAGGCCAGCAGGAGCGCGACTACTGGCAACATGAACAAGCTCGGCTGCAACAGCAACAGAACGAGCTGCAGGAGCAGCACTGGGAGAGCCGCCTCGCCAAGGCGCAGGAGCAGTGGCAGCAGCAAACCGAACAGCTGGGTCAGCTGCGCCAGTTGCTGGAGCTGGCCGACTATGGCCGCAACCACGGCGAACAGCATGGCCGCCTGCAGCAGGAGATTGCCCAGCTGGAGCAGGCGCTCGGCAAGCTCGCCACCCTAAGCGA
The DNA here is from genome assembly GCF_027705925.1 of Aeromonas sp. Y289-2. Classification (NCBI taxonomy): domain Bacteria; kingdom Pseudomonadati; phylum Pseudomonadota; class Gammaproteobacteria; order Aeromonadales; family Aeromonadaceae; genus Aeromonas; species Aeromonas sp. Y289-2. The sequence continues at coordinate 3,675 of NZ_JAPDCH010000031.1, read as the reverse complement.
AGAGCTGGCCCCCGCCCGCGAGCGGCTCGCCCTGCAGCGGGATGAGGCGCGCCACGCGCTGGAGCAGTCCCGCGCCATCGCCAGCTTCGAGCAGTATCGCCATATCCTGAGCGATGGCGAACCTTGCCCGCTGTGCGGTTCCGGGGAGCACCCCTACAGCCAGAGCCAGCCACAGGTGGCGGGGATCCTGGGTCAGCTGGCGGAGCGGGCCCGCAGTCTGGAGCTGGAGTGGGAGCGGCTCAACCATCAGTACATTCAGTGCGAGAGCGAGCGTCAGGAGCTGGCCCGCCAGCTGGCGGTGCGTCAGCAACATCTGCCGGAGCTGGAAGCCCGCGCCGAGCAGCTGACCCAGCGCTGGCAACAGCTGGGGGGCGATACCCTGCTGGGTCATCCGCTGCCGCTGCGCCAGAGCCCCATTGAGTGGAACGAGCTGATGAGCACACTGCTTGGCCGTGGCCAGGCGCTGGAGCAGGGGTTGGCCCAGAGCCAGCAGCAGCTGCGTCAGGCCCAGCTTGGTCAACAACAGCTGCAAGGGGTGCGTCAGCAACTGAGCCAACTGGCTGCCCAGCACCAGCAGTTTGACCAGCAGTGGCAGGAGGCCGATCGCCAGCGCATCGCGCTGGAAGGGGAAGTGAAGGGGATGGGCGAGCAGGAGGCGACCCTGCGCCAGCGCCTTGAGCAAGGCGCCCACCGCCTCGACGAGCAGATGGGCGGCCAACCGTGGCGCCAGTGGCTCGGCAGCCAGCAGTGGCACGAGTGGCAGCGAGCCTGCGAAGCCTGGCTGCACGGCCAGAGCGAGTGGGAGCGGCTGGCCAGCGAGATCGCCAGCCTCACCCCCGCCCTGAGCGCGCAGGAGGCACGCCTGCAGACCCAGCGCGAGCTGCTGCACAAACTCGAGCGGGACTACAAGGAGCACGAACAGCAACGGCAGGGGCTGCTCACCAGCCGCAGCGGTTGTCTCGGTGGCGAGGAGATCCCGCTGGTCGAGAGCCGCTGGCAACAGCGGCTGCAACAACTCGCCAGCGAACTGGAGCTGATGCAAAGCGGCGCCCGCGCTCTGCGGGAGCGGCAGACCGAACTCAAGACCCGCCTCACTCATGTGGAGCAGGAAAAGCAGACCAGCAGCCGCCGCAAGCGGGAGGTGCTGGGGCGCTGGGCTGCCCACGCCAGTACCCTCGGCATCGCCGAGTACGACCTGCGCCGTCTGCTCGCCATCAGCCCCGATGAGCTCAAGGCTCGCCGCACGGCCCTGCAAGGATTGGAAGATGCCCTTGGTGAGGCGCGCACCCGCCTTGCCGAGCGGCAACGGGCGCTGGCGCTGGAGGAGAACAAGCGGGATCGCTATCGGGAACATCACCCCGAGCTGGCTGCCCTGCCGGATGCAGAGTTGAGCGATCAACTGGCGGCACTCGATGCCCGCTGTCGCGCCCTTGAAGAGCAGCTGTTCGAGTGCAAGAGCAAGCTGGCACAGGCCGAAGCCGCCGCCCTCAAGGCGGGCAGCCTGCAACAGGAGCTGGCCGCCCAGCAGGCAGTGGCCGACCACTGGCAGCAGCTGTGCGATCTGATCGGGCAGGCCAACGGCGCCAAGTTCCGCACCTTCGCCCAGAGCCTCACCCTCGAGCGTCTGCTGCTGGAGGCCAACGCCCAGCTCGCCGAGCTGTCGCCGCGCTACCGGCTGGAGCGGGTACCCGGCACCGATCTGGCGCTGCAAGTGGTGGATCTCGACATGGGGGACGAGGTGCGTTCGGTGGACTCCCTCTCCGGTGGCGAGAGTTTTCTGGTGTCGCTGGCGCTGGCGCTGGCCCTCTCCAGCCTCTCGTCACGGCAGACCCAGGTCGAGTCGCTTTTTATTGACGAAGGGTTTGGCACCCTGGATCCGGACAGTCTGGATCTGGCGCTCGCCAGCCTCGACTCCCTCCAAGCCGCCGGTCGCCAGATCGGGGTCATCTCCCACGTCCAGACCCTGGTAGAGCGTATTGGCGTGCAGATCAGGGTCGAAGCCCTCGGCGGCGGCGAGAGCCGGGTAGTGATTCCCTGAGAGCCTTCGGCTCAATCACCAGTACCATCGGCTAAATCACTACACCGTACATAACAAGACCCCGCCAATTGGCGGGGTCTTGTTGAGAGGCTATCAGCCGAAGCGGTAGGCGCCCATATAGAGGCTGCCGCCATCCCAGCTTTCGTGCAGCCGGGTGGGCGCCACACCATCGGCCGACCCCAACGCAACAAAGAGCGGGCGCAGATGATCATCGTGGGGATGAGACTCCACCGCTCCGGGGGCCTGCTGGCGATAGTCGAGCAGCGCCAGCCGATCCTCGTCGGCCATCTTCTGCTCCAGCCAGTCGACAAACTGGCTGGCCCACTCCGGCACTGGCGAGCCTTCCGGTGCCAGCGCCCGCAGGTTGTGGGTGATGGCGCCGGAGGCGAGGATGCCAATCCCCTGACTGCGCAGCGCCCCCAATACCTCTCCCAGTTGCCACAACTGGGCCGGGGTGAAGCTCGCGGGAATGGAGATCTGCACCAGCGGGATCTCGCTGTTTGGGTCGATCAGGGAGAGCGGCGACCAGACCCCGTGATCCAGCTCGCGCCGCACCTGGGTGGCGGTCAGTCCGGCCAGTGCCAGCTGGTCGCTCACCCCTTGTTGCAGCCACTCGGGGCTGCTGGCAGGCCAGCGCATCCGGTAGAGGGGCTCGGGAAAACCGTAAAAGTCGTACATCAAGGCCGGTTTGGGCTCGACGTTGATCTGTAGCTCGCGGCTGAACCAGTGGGCGGAGATGACCACCAGCCCCTTGAGCTCACCCAGACGCAGGGTTCGCAGAAAGCGGGTGGCGGGTTGCTCACGCAGCACCAGATCCGGTGCGCCGTGCGAGATAAACCAGACGGGGGCGAGGGACATAAAGCAGACTCCAACAAAGTATCAGGGGCGATACCGGAGGGGATATCGCTGTTGGAATCGATTATCCCCCAGCCATTAAAGGTGAACAATCCAGCAAGATAGATAAGAACTATCAACCAATGGTTGATAATTTCACGCCTTCACGACAGGTAATCGGCAATAGATATCAAGGCTGAGGAGCATCCGGCAGCGGTCGGGCTACACGAAGCGCCATCCGGGTCTCTGCACTGTGATCCTGCCACTCTCGCCACGCCAATCCCTCGGCGGCCGCCTCCCCTTTCACTGGGAGGGAGAAAATCGCCAGCAGTCGCGCATTATCAGGCCAGTAGCGGGCTGGCAGCGTCTGAACCAGCAGCAGGGCGGCGCCCAGCAAGAGCAGAGCCCATCCGGTTTCATGGCTGTTTTTCATCCCGACCTCCTTCACCCGTGCGCCAATGAACTAACATTTTTGCGCAAGCCGGTGACAAGACGGTGACAGCGGACGGGTGGTCATTTTACAACATCTGAACCTCAACCCGGCCAAACAACCACAGATGGCAACATTTGTATCCCTTCAGCCCGAACCTGTGGCCGTATGCTCTAAAATGTGACTCACAGGAAAACGTTATCCCTGAAAAGAAAACGTTATCTGGTCAAAACGTTGTTTCTGGATCATAAAAAGATTCCAAAAACTGGTGTATATTGCTCGGCGGAAATTCCTTAACCATGAAGATTGACATGAAAAAGACCAAAATTGTCTGCACCATCGGTCCGAAGACCGAATCCAAAGAAATGCTGGC
>NZ_JAPDCH010000030.1:0-13172 GCF_027705925.1 Aeromonas sp. Y289-2 | reverse complement strand
CCAGTCAGAATGCGATTCACCAAAAAAAATATTAGTTCGATTCAATGGAGGTTCCTTCAGTTTTCTGATGAAGCGCGGAGGTGGCTCAACCTGCGAAAAGAAACGAGTTGCTACGTAAGTCCGAGAACATGCTTTCCATGGTCTCTGAGCTCGCCTTTGGGACCGACATATCGGTAGAGAGTGACGCGCTCGATGCCGAGTTCCTTGCAGAGATCGGAAACTGAAGTATCGCGCTGGGCCATGGCGGCTTGCGCGAGACGCACCTGAGCTTTGGTGAGCGCGAATTTTCGTCCGCCCTTGCGACCGCGCGCTCTCGCGGAGGCGAGACCCGCCATGGTGCGCTCTCGGATCAGATCCCGCTCGAACTCGGCCAAGGTGGCGAAGATTCCGAACACCATGCGACCGGACGCAGTCGTGGTGTCGATCTGAGCGCCCTTTCCAGTCAGAACCCGCAGGCCGATCTTGCGGTCTGACAGCTCCTTCACCGTGTTGACGAGATGGGCAAGCGATCGTCCGAGGCGATCGAGCTTCCAGACCACCAGCACATCGCCGTCACGCAATGACTTGAGGCAGGCAGTCAAGCCAAGGCGATCATCACGACCGCCGGAAGCAAGATCATCATAGATATTGTCCCGTTCGACACCTGCGGCGCGCAAGGCGTCGTGCTGCAGGTCGAGAGACTGCGAGCCATCGGCTTTGGAGACGCGGGCATATCCGATCAGCATGTATCACAAACGTTGGTTTGAGGCGGCGCTTCGGCCACGATTGCATTGACCTCTGGAAATGTATCTCAACCAGCTTCATAAACAAAGCGTCTTGAACGCTATCAGATTTTGAAAAAGGAACATGTATGCCGCGTCGCGTCACTCTAACCGATCGGCAGAAAGACGCGCTGTTGCGCTTGCCGACTTCACAGACGGATTTGCTCAAGCACTATACGCTGAGTGATGAAGACTTTGGGCATATCAGGCTGCGTCGGCGCGCTCACAACAGGTTCGGCTTCGCCCTGCAATTGTGTGTCCTGCGCTATCCCGGCCGGGTGCTGGCTCCAGGCGAACTGATCCCTGCAGAGGTCATCGAATTTATCGGAGCGCAGCTTGGCCTGGGTGCCGACGATCTCGTAGACTATGCTGCCCGCGAGGAAACACGGCACGAGCATCTTGCCGAGTTACGGGGGCTCTACGGCTTCCGCACCTTCTCCGGACGTGGTGCGAGCGAGCTGAAGGAATGGTTGTTCCGAGAAGCCGAGATGGCGGTGTCGAACGAGGATATCGCCCGTCGCTTCGTAGCCGAGTGCCGACGCACCCGCACTGTCCTTCCCGCGACATCCACGATCGAGCGGCTTTGTGCCGCGGCTCTCGTCGATGCCGAGCGACGCATCGAGACGAGGATCGCCAGTCGGCTGCCTATGTCGATCCGAGAACAGTTGCTGGCATTGCTCGAGGAGACGGCTGATGATCGGGTGACCCGTTTTGTGTGGCTGCGCCAGTTCGAGCCTGGCTCGAACTCTTCGTCGGCCAACCGGCTGCTCGACCGGCTCGAATATCTGCAACGCGTCGATCTCCCCGAGGATCTGCTTGCCGGCGTTCCTGCCCATCGGGTGACTCGTCTGCGCAGGCAGGGTGAACGGTATTATGCCGACGGCATGCGCGATCTCCCGGAGGACAGGCGGCTTGCGATCTTGGCTGTTTGCGTCTCGGAATGGCAGGCGATGTTGGCCGACGCAGTGGTCGAAACCCACGACCGGATCGTCGGCCGTCTCTACCGTGCTTCGGAGCGTATTTGCCATGCAAAGGTCGCAGACGAAGCGGGGGTGGTGCGTGACACCCTGAAATCCTTCGCCGAGATCGGGGGCGCCCTGGTCGATGCACAGGATGATGGCCAGCCGCTGGGCGATGTCATCGCGAGTGGGTCAGGGTGGGACGGCTTAAAAACCCTTGTTGCAATGGCAACCAGGCTGACCGCCACCATGGCCGACGATCCGCTCAATCATGTGCTCGACGGTTATCACCGCTTCCGCCGATACGCTCCACGCATGTTGCGCCTGCTCGATCTGCGAGCTGCGCCCGTTGCACTGCCGCTTCTGGAAGCGGTGACGGCCCTTCGTACCGGTTTGAACGATGCCGCGATGACCAGCTTCTTGCGGCCCAGCTCGAAATGGCATCGCCACCTTCGGGCCCAGAGGGCTGGCGACGCTCGCCTATGGGAGATCGCGGTGCTGTTCCATCTGCGCGATGCGTTCCGCTCCGGAGATGTCTGGCTTACTAGGTCCCGGCGCTATGGCGATCTGAAACACGCACTCGTTCCGGCACAAGCCATCGCGGAAGGCGGTCGTCTCGCTGTGCCATTGCGGCCGGAGGAATGGCTGGCAGACCGGCAAGCTCGCCTCGACATGCGGTTGCGCGAGCTTGGCCGTGCCGCTCGCGCAGGCACGATCCCGGGCGGGTCGATTGAAAACGGCGTTCTGCATATCGAGAAACTCGAAGCCGCCGCGCCGACAGGCGCCGAAGATCTGGTGCTCGATCTCTACAAGCAGATCCCGCCCACGCGCATCACCGATCTCCTGCTGGAGGTGGATGCGGCGACCGGCTTCACCGAAGCGTTCACCCATCTGCGCACAGGAGCACCCTGCGCTGACCGGATCGGGCTAATGAACGTTATCTTGGCGGAAGGGATCAACCTCGGCTTGCGCAAAATGGCGGATGCGACAAACACCCACACCTTCTGGGAATTGATCCGCATTGGACGGTGGCATGTCGAGGGCGAAGCCTATGACCGGGCGCTGGCCATGGTGGTCGAGGCACAGGCAGCGTTACCCATGGCCCGGTTCTGGGGCATGGGCACGTCGGCTTCGAGCGACGGACAGTTCTTCGTCGCTACAGAGCAAGGTGAGGCCATGAACCTGGTCAACGCGAAATATGGCAATACCCCGGGCCTGAAAGCCTATAGCCACGTCTCCGACCAATATGCGCCGTTCGCAACCCAGGTGATTCCTGCAACGGCAAGCGAAGCGCCTTACATCCTCGATGGCCTGCTGATGAACGATGCTGGACGCCATATCCGCGAGCAGTTCACCGACACGGGCGGCTTCACCGATCACGTCTTTGCCGCATGTGCCATTCTCGGCTACCGGTTCGCTCCGCGCATCCGCGACCTGCCATCCAAACGGCTCTACGCGTTCAATCCGTCGGCCGCCCCGGCGCACCTGCGAGCGTTGATCGGCGGAAAGGTCAACCAAGCCATGATCGAGCGCAATTGGCCCGACATCCTGCGCATCGCCGCCACCATTGCTGCCGGGACCGTCGCGCCAAGCCAGATTCTGCGGAAACTCGCCTCCTATCCGCGGCAGAACGAGCTCGCGACAGCCCTGCGGGAAGTCGGTCGCGTCGAGCGCACCCTGTTCATGATCGACTGGATTCTGGATGCCGAACTCCAACGGCGTGCCCAGATCGGGCTCAACAAAGGCGAAGCTCATCATGCGCTGAAGCGGGCAATCAGCTTCCACCGCCGCGGTGAAATCCGCGACCGTTCCGCCGAAGGCCAGCATTACCGCATCGCCGGCATGAATCTGCTCGCCGCCATCATCATCTTCTGGAACACCATGAAGCTCGGCGAGGTCGTTGCAAACCAGAAACGCGATGGAAAGCTGCTATCGCCCGATCTCTTGGCCCATGTTTCGCCGCTCGGATGGGAACACATCAATCTCACCGGAGAATATCGCTGGCCAAAGCCTTAGCGTAGGATTCCGCCCCCTCCCGCAAACGACCCCATGGAGGCCGGAAGGTAAGCAGGGACAAGAAAAAGCCCGTAGCGCGTGCTACGGGCTTTCTTGCCGGTTCCCCGATACAGCCGAGGGGAGGGGAGGGCGGCTAAGCCATCTTGGACTTGGAAAAGATCGGGTCATAGAACACTTCGACCAGCTTCCGATCTTTGAAGAACAGCACAACGTCAATTGTCGTGTAGAGCACCAGCTTTATCATTTCCATTTCGAGCTGACGGCCCACATCGGATTTCTTGATGAGTGTGGCGCACCGCTCGAATGTCTGCAAAGCATTGTTCGCGTGCGTCGTCGTGATCGAGCCGGGATGCCCGGTGTTCAGTGAATTGAGGTATTCCCAAGCCTCATTGCCGCGCAGCTCGGCCAGAAAGATGCGGTCGGGTGACTGGCGCATACACGCGGCCAAGCACTCGTCGGCCGACACCCGGCCCGCACCGTAGCCATAGAGCATGTGAACCCGGTTCGGATGGTTCGGCAAGAAAAGCTCGTGCACATCTTCAATCGTGATGATGCGTTCCTCGGGCGGCACTTTTTCAATCAACGACCGGGCAAACGTGGTTTTGCCCGAGCCGGTCTTGCCCGCGATGATGGGGTTCTAGGGATTTTCCGTCCAAATGCGACATTCAGACTGCTAAGGAAAGTGCGAACAAGTATCCCAAGAACAAAAAATGAAAATTTTAGTCATTTAATATCAATGGGTTACCAGTAAATGCTCTCGTGCCATATGACTTATTCGCACCTTCCCTAGTAAGAACGGCTGGGAAGTGTCTAAATCACTGGTGGCGATTCAGGGAATGAGCTAACAATGAAGCTAAAAGCCACCTTAGATTTTCATCATCACAGCCCCGAGACTTCAGAACTGGTGTAGTATGACCTCAGTAATCAGAGGAAGACGTTCGAAGAGTTGTGTAAACTTTTTTATCGTATAAGTATCAGATGTTGACACGAACAGCGTTAATGATAGGTTTAATGCGATTTATGGGCATGTGGGTGAGATAACAAGGTGGATAGAAGCTGTCGTTACTTGCCATGCACCCAACCAACTCACACACACAGTAGTATTTACACTGTAATGTTCCTGCCCTTCCGTTCTAGATCTTGTAAAAGATGAAAGTGTAAGAATAAATCACTTTCACCATCTTGAGTGCAAAGCAACCCAGCAGAAATGCTGGGTTTTTTTATTTTTGCATTTCACTTGCCATCGCGATTTTCAGCACTATAACTTTATGTATGAGGAAAATGTAAGATTAGGATGCACAGTGTACAAGCTAGATAGATTGATTTTTGCAAATGGTGAACGTTATCCAGTCTTAATGGGCAATGATGGTATGCCTCATTTTCTTGCAACCCTCTGGGTGACAACAAAACTTCGTAGCAGCTTGTCGGTGAATACCATTTCAAATCGCCTAGGTGCATTAAAGTGGTTTCTTCAATGGGAAGAAAATAAACACAGAGACCTGTTCTCTGAGTTTCAGAAAGGTAAGTTTCTTAGCGACACTGACATTGACAACATCAGAGAACATCTCAGTCATGATATTTCTCATTTCAAAGGCTTAGCTAAAAGCAAAAAAACCAGAGATAAGGTCATTGATTTATTTAACACCCCAAGACTAATCAGTGTCACCCCCACAGTGGGACGTAATAACATTTACAATCGTGTGACAGCTATTGCAAGTTATTTAGATTTCATTGCTAGAGTAGCTGTACAGAACTGTAATAGCACTAAACTACTCACAGAAATTAACAGTATGAATAAGCGCATACTGGATGTTCGCCCTAAAGGCAAAGGTAAGAATGTTGTAGACAAACTGGATGGTAAAGATTTGCCTGATGGATTAATTGAGGAATTTATGGCTGTGGCACAATTCGACCATCCAAAGAATCCATTCAAACATGCTTCGACAAAAAAACGAAATCATCTTATGTTTTTACTTTTAAAAGAACTAGGCATACGGAGAGGTGAGTTACTCTCACTATCTATTGAATCGAATTTTTTAATGCTTCACGGGCCAAATAAATTCATATGGGTAAAACGTCACCATGATGACATATATGATCCTCGCAAAAATCAGCCTGTAGCAAAAACGAAAGAAAGAATGTTGCGAATTAGAGATGAAACTGCGGCCCTCATTGATGACTACATCATAAATATACGAGCAAAGACTCCTAACGCGAACAAGCATCCATATTTGTTTGTTACACATAGGAAGGGAAAAACGCAAGGACTGCCAATCTCGACCAGTACATTTGATAGTATCATCGTGCCAACAATGAAATCTGTAGATGAGCGGTTCAAATCAATACACCCACATTATTTTAGGCATAACTGGAACCAGTGGTTCTCAGAAATAATTGACAAGAACAATGTTCTATCTAAAGACCCGAACAACAACCGTACGTTTATTTCACCTAGTGAAGAAGCAAAAAGCCGAATGCATCAAATGGGGCACACATCAGAAAGTTCTGCCAAACCATATGTTGAACGTCATATTCGCAAAAAAACAAACAAGCTCGTACTCGAAGAGCAAGAAGAACTACAGAGACAACTTATTGAATCTCAAAGAATAGAGGGTACAAATGAATAAATATGATTACATTGAGGAAGAAAATGACGATTTCCCATCAAGGTTTAGCTCAAAAAAATTAGTATCAAAAGATGGTTACAGCTTTGATTTTCACTCAGAGCGCTGGATGTTGAATAAAGATGTCAGCATTGCATTCATGCCGGATGTTTTATCTATGGAACCAAAACTGCTAGATGGATTTAAAAAAACACTAGCAACCTATGCTGAAGAACAATCAGCACACCATACATCCAATATGTATCTACGCTTCCAACGACTATTGCGAGACACTAGATTCAAAAAACTAGATGAGGATGTATTACTCAATTGGCGAGCAATGCTTGATAAAAGTCATGAATGGTACTTAGGTTCACTCCGTGGCTTTCTTGTTAGCTGGAATGAATATGGCTATTATGGTGTAACAACAGAGATGGTGAAAACACTAGAAATACTAACTCTATCAGGAAACAAGAAAGGAGTATCTGTTGCTAATCGTTGCCCTGAAACAGGTGCCTTTACTAACAATGAGGTACTTGCATTAAATCATGAACTTATTCGCTTATTCAGGGATAACTATATCTCATTTCAATGCTATGCATATGTGAGCTTATTGCAAGCTACAGCTAGACGCCCCACACAGTTACGACAAATAAAGGCTGCCGATTTATTTAAAGAACATGATCACAGTAAGAATGTGACAAATTTTTACCTCAATATACCGAGAGCAAAGCAGCGCGGTGGTGGGTTCCGTTTCTCTTTTAAAAAATTTCCAATTACGGAAGAGCTCTATCTAACGTTGCGTAATTTAATTAGAGATGAAACAAAGAAGTTTGAATCAAAATTCTCAATAAAATTGACTGCTTCTCAAGCAACAAAAATCCCATTATTTATTGATTGGGAAATGGTTTTTGAGTTAGCGGCGCAAAGAACATCATTGACTGATGAGTTATTAGAAACTGACATTTTCAATATGTCATCAATAGATCTAAGAAATCACCTGCTAAAAAATTTCCAAAGAAAACAAAAAGCTATTTCTGAAAGAACAGGAGACTATATTCATATAACGGCTCGGCGGTTTCGTCATACAAGAGGAACAAACCTTGGTCGAAAAGGTTTGGGGCCGTTGATCATAGTGGAGGCATTGGATCACAACGATACACAAAATGTTAAGGTCTATACAGAAAATACCGCAGATACCGTGACCTATATTGACAAGGCTATTGGTAAACAACTGGCTCCCTTTGCTAATGCATTCCTAGGTCGCATTATCGTTGACTTAGAGCAGGGTGAGCGAGGACATGACCTTGCTGCTCGCATACCAAACAAGGATAACGATATCGTAGGAGCATGCGGCACCAATGACTTTTGCATTAAGGGGTATGAAAGTTGTTACACTTGTGAAAAATTCAGACCATTATTAGATGCTCCTCACGAGAAATTCTTATCCCATCTATATGCGGAGAAAGAGGTAAGGTTGAAAACGACAAAAAGTGAAGAGTACGCGGCAACAAAAGATAGGCTAATTTTAGCAGTTGAATGGGTTGTGCAGAAATGCTTTGAACTGAAACAACAACGAGCATGAGGATAATCAGTGGACAGTAACATTTTTCATTTTAAGCCTGCGATAGAACTGAATTCAGAAGCGAACCTAGAAAAGTTCATTCAAAGTAGCAAAAACAAATTAACTGTTTTCGGTGAAGATTGCTGGGATCATAATTTATGGCACACTTTTCACAATACTCGCCGTGTTGTTGCCCGTTTCTCCACAAATTTAGAGCCATCAACTTCCTATAGTTTCTCTCCCCTAGGTGCACCATTTATTGATTTTGCAAAAGCATACATTCGCTACATTTACGCATTAAAACCCATAACAAATCTTCACAGACATTTCGAAGCTATTCGAATACTTGAAGAAGCATTGATTCAATCAAAACATAAAGCAGATATTCTGATGCTCGATGGCCTAGTTTTAGAAAGGCTAGGCGATATCTTTAATAGACGCATATCAAATCTGGCAGGTCGAAATAAAGCGGGCTATCAAATGGAGCTTCTTCTTAATTTCTGCCGTGACAATTTTATAACACCGAGTCTTCCTGGGTGGTCAAATCCATATCAAAAAGTAAAAGATTTAATTATTCAACTTGATGAGAATGGAAAAGAACATCGTAAAAATAAATTGCCCTCAGAAGAGGATATGATGTTATTTGCTAAGTTATTTCATGACGCGCCTTCATTAGGTATTGAAGCAGAATATTTTACTTCTGTAATAGCATTGCTCATGCAAGCGCCATCCCGATGCTCTGAGTTATTCTCATTGCCTATAGATTGTACTGTATGGGAGGAGAATCGCAGTGGAGAACTTAAACTTGGAATACGTTGGGTGCCTGCCAAAAATGGCAACGAAGGGATTAAATGGGTTCCTACTGTCATGCAAGATGTAGCTTTGGAAGCTATCGAACGATTGAAAAAAATTAGCATGCCTGCACGGGAGGCAGCGATGTATGCAGAAACGCATCCAGATAACAATGGGAGTATGGCGTATATCAGTAAATTGGTTAACTGGCCTTTTGTTGATAACGCAAAAAAAGTTAAGGCCTCAGAGGCTTTGTTACTATATAGAGACCGTGAGTTACATGCGGAACATGATGTTATTCAACACTCGTTTGTTTTACCTACGGTGAACATAATTAATGCAAGGATTTCTAGGTCTGAGGCCAGAAAAGGAGGCCTCCTTTGGAAGAAACATAACATATTACGAGAGGATGGCTCACAACCCGATATAACATCCCATCAAGCTAGGCATTGGCTAAGTACCAAAGCTGAACGGGGTGGGATGGATGAATTGACGCTTGCAAACTGGGCAGGGAGAGCAAGAGTTGCTGATAATGCCAGCTATGATCATCGCACAGAAGAAGAAAAGTCCAATGCAATTGCAGTTATTACTATCCCTGAAAATGCAAACACGTTGGACAAAATAAAATGTAACCTTCCAATTAGTTTCGAGGAAATCGGAAAGAACCTTACTGGTGCAGCGATAGTAACAGAGCTAGGCGTGTGTGAGCATGATTTTGCCATGATTCCATGTCAGCGAAACGGTGACTGTGAAACCTGCAAAGAATTGGTCTGTATCAAAGGCTTCCGTAGCTCATTGGAGCTGTTGAAAGTACGAGAAGTTCAAGTGGCAGCTCAACTCGAAAAAGCACAGCAAAGCCATAAAATGGGGGCCTTTGGTGCTGACCGCTGGGTTAGCTCACACGGTTGGCGACTTGCTCATATTAGAACAAAGATCCGGCTATTAGAGGATGAAAATGTTCTTGATGGCACCCCCATTCGTATTCCTGATGTATATGATCCATCGCCAGCCAAGGTTGTTCTTTTAGAGAAGGGACTTAATATTGAAGTTCAATCGCCTGACTCTATCGATTCTAAAGCTTTTAATATTATGGGTGATTTGTTATGCCTAAAATAGTTATCACAGAAAAAAATCTGCCTAATATACTAGGTCTAATTAATACTTGGGAAGGAAAGTTAACTTGGGACTTGCTCTGTAAAAAAGTTGCCATAATGATTGATGTTAAAGGTGGCGTCCAACGTCAATCATTATCCTCTTACAAAGATATTCAAGATGCATACTCGCGAAGAAAGACATTTTTAAAAGAACTTTTTTCTCAACCTGAGCCTACCAAAGAGCGTGATGTAACGCTTGAGTATCTTATAAAAAAGGTTGCTCTTTTAGAGAATGAATTGGCCAGATTAAATAGTTTGAATGATGCATACAAACAGCGTTTCATAGTATGGCAATATAATGCTTACATGCATGGTGTCAGAATGACATCAATTGATAACTTCCCAACAGATAGTGCCGATCTAAAAAAATTACAGGATATGCTTGGAAAGCCGCTTATAGAAGTTAAACGCCGAACAGGAGGTCAATGATGGGGAGCTGTGCGGAGAAAGCCAAGGAGTTCGTCAGGACGTTTGAGCTATGGACGGCAACACAAACTGACGAGAGCTACCGGCAGATAATTCACAGAGGCAATCTCAGCCGAGGTGAAATCGCCAAGGCCATTGGCTGTGGCCGCTCTGCCTTGGCCCAGAATCCTGAGCTGCGCAGACAATTACAACAATTAGAGGACGGTTTAAGAACACAAGGGGTGCTGCCACCGTTAACCGCTCAGGCCAAAGCCAGTTCCGATAACCCTAAGACTTATGACCCTACGGCTCATCGACGCCAACTCGATGCGAAACGTGTATCGACATTGGAGCAGGAAAACATTGAGCTGAAAGCGCAACTCAAAGAACTAAAAACCAAACTTGAGCGCTTTGGTGAGCTATCTGAGACATTGGCTGAAATGGGGATCTTGCCACGATGATCCAATCCCTGCATTCCGAGCAAATTCGTGTCACCAGTATCCCATATAGCTCATCCGGCTACGTGATCTTCTCTGGTATCCCACTCCATGGCGACACCAGCCAGATTAGGGACGGCAAATACTATGTGACCATTAAGGCGCGGCCTGACACCCTTCCGGCACAACCGTCACAGGGCCAGCAATGGACAGTCCATGGAAAGCCCCTCATTGAGAGGGTTGAGGTTGGTGACGTTGTTATGCGGCAACACACCTATGAATCACCTGAGCACGTAATATGCACCCTGCCAGAGACAGGTGAGCAGCTGATCCAGTTCATTGCCAAGGAGCCTGATTTCAAGGGAATTGGCCTCGGTAAAGCCAGGGCGTTATGGCAACTACTCGGTGAGCAATTTCACACCACCCTGCGCACCGACACACCAGAGTCCAGAGAGCGCCTCAAGGGTATTCTGAGTGATGTATCTATTAATGCCCTGTTCAACGGCTATGCAAAATACAAAAATCTGAGCCACTGCAATTGGATGGCAGAGTGTCGGATCCCCTCGTCCATTCAGCAGCGCCTATTGAAGTTCCATGGCGAAGGATCCGTTGAAGCAATCAAAGATAATCCCTACTTGTTGGTCGGCTTCGGAATGGAGTTTGAAGAAGTGGATACCCTTTCTCAAACGAAGTTTGAGGTAGAACTAAAAGATCCGAAGAGACTGAGTGCCGCCCTAGAGTTCGCCATCCACGCGGAAGTGGAAAAAGGCCACACCTACACCACGCAGGCCAGGCTTCGCCCCCTGCTGACCAAATTGCTTGGTGACGGCGAGTTGGCAGCACAAGCATTCAAGGCCGGTTACCACCAAGCCCAGTATGTGCTGAACCATGAAGCAGGCACCTATCACCCTACCGCACAATTGCTGATGGAGACTGTTGTTGCCAAGCGGCTGTTGAAACTTGCTAAACAGCAAAATCGTTACGACGAGTCCACCAATGCTGCGTTTCTCGCTGCGGTTAATGAGCTGCCCTATGAATTGACCGCGATGCAAAATGAAGCGGTGCTCACCGCGCTAGACAATGCGGTGAGTTGCATCACGGGGGGCGCAGGAACTGGCAAAACCACAGTGCTCAGAACTGCACTGCGGGCCTATGGCAAAATGGGCTTTGAGGTGCATGCTGTCGCCCTGTCTGGACGCGCTGCAATGCGCCTACATGAGTCGATAGGCTTTAAGACTATGACTATTGCCGCCTTATTGCGGCACGAGCCCATAGAGCCATCTGATGGGTCTCCCAATCATCTGTTAGTGATCGATGAAGCATCCATGATCGACCTGCCCACCATGTATCGGCTCACCAACCATCTGCACCCCGCCGTGCGGATCATATTCACGGGTGACCCAAACCAGCTACCTCCGATAGGATGTGGCAAGGTGCTAGCCGATATCGTTGCATCACAGGCCATTGCGAACGTGACCCTGGACATCGTTAAACGCCAGAAGGGAGCCACAGGCATTCCTGAATACTCTATGCAGGTCAATCAAGGTCTCATACCGGAGCACTTGAGCATGGGTAACGTCTATTTCCACGAAACATCCAAAGAGAGGATCGCCCAAGTCTGTGCCGAGTTATATCAGCAATCCCCCGAGAACAGCCGAGTGGTAGGTGCGACCACCGCTATGGTGGCGGAGATCAATAATCTTATTCAGGAGGCCGTCAACCCTGATGGTGCTCGGATGATATTTGAGATGTATGGCGAAACCTACCGCCGCAACGATTTGCGCCAAGGAGATGTGATCCTCTTCACTCAGAACAATTACGAGAAAGGCATTCAAAATGGCTCGCTCGGAACGCTAACTCGCGCTGTCGGGGCTGGAGATGACTACGGAGTGGTTGAACTGGACACAGGCGAGAGCGTGTATGTCACCCAATCCCTGCTGGACTGTATGAGGCTGGGCTACTGCATCACACTCCATAAAGCTCAGGGTTCGCAGTTCCCACGCATCATCATCGCGCTGCAAAAGGGGAGGATCGTTGACAGGGCCTGGCTCTATACCGCAATAACCAGGGCCGAGCATGAGGTCCATATCGTGGGCAGCACAGCTGAGTTTGCAGCCATCACCAAAGCGCCCAGCAATGCCCATAACCGGAACAGCTATCTGCGTGATCTGTTGAAGAAATGAGAGGAGATTGATTCCCTTGGGGAGCGACTACGGGTACAAGCGGAGATAAGCGGTGCGTCAACGCGCAGCGTTGTCCACGGCTTATTCCGTGCTCTTGCGTAGCAAGATGTGCCCGTAGCTGAGCGATCGGAAGGGCTAGAACCTTAAAAATCAATACCTTACAAGGCCTTGACATAGTACCACCAGAGTCTCTTTTGTACCAAGAACGAACTCCAACGTGAGGTAATCCCCCCGAAAAACTGAGGTGCTCATAAGTAGAATTTTCTCGTATCTTGAACGCAGGAGGTTCTACATGAAA
>NZ_JAPDCH010000029.1:0-13700 GCF_027705925.1 Aeromonas sp. Y289-2 | reverse complement strand
GTAGTAACCAGCGCTGGCCACGGTGGCGCGGTTGTATCTTGGCCTTGGCGGCGACCAGTCCCAGCCACTGGCGCGAGGTGTGGGAGAGCGGCAGTTCGTTAGTCATCACACACCTCCTACTCCCCGCTGACCGTGACGCTGAAGCATTCCAACCGGCAGTAGGCAATGAAGTTGCGCTGCCAGATATCGAACAACTCCCGCGCTTCGGTCAATCGCAGCGGCCCCCAGCCCAACATGCTGTGTTCGCCGTCGAGGAAGTTGAAATCAAGCTCTTTGCAGAGCTCTGCATCCTGACCCAAACCCTGGTAGCTAAAGTCGGTGACGTAATCGAACAGCCAGTCGTCGAGGCCGCGCACCAGGCGTATCTCAACCGGGTGAACGCCGCCTTGTTCGGCGCTGTAACCGGGGTTACGGAAGTTGAAGGTCAGCTGGGTACAGCGTCCCAGGTCGAGGTCGGTTCGTTCGGCTTCCTGGCTGAGTAGAGCCAACAGTGCTTGGCAGACAGGCAGGCTGATGCCGTCCCGGTGAAAGGGAATAGTCATGGTAGTGATCCTTGAAAGTGTGAGGTAGCGGCAGTGGCTCAGTCGGTGAGCCAGGACCAGAGGCGGCTTACTGCGTGAGCGGCTAATACGCCGGTTGCCAAGGGGACCCAGCTTGGCGAAGTCAGAGTGATAGCGGAGGTGGCGAGCGTCATGCAATCAGATGCTGTGCGTTCTCGGGTCAACACGGTTGTAGCTGGGGGAATGATAGTAGTCTGTGGAGTACGAAGGGCCGCTTTCGCCACCGCCGTTGCTACCTGACTAACCTGTGTCGAGTGGTGGATACCGTGGATGCACCACATCACGAAGTGTTCACAGTTACTGAACAACACATCGTATCGATGCTCGCCCAGCCGTGTACGGGCACGTTTGAGGCTCGCTGTTCGGTCATACCGCCTGACAGGGCAAAATTTGCACCAGACCGGCTTACCATCGGAAAACGCATCCAGAGAGGTCATCACGATTTCACCGGGTAGGCCGAGATTAGGCCCCTGGTAGTGGATAACGAGGTCGCCCCCGACATAGAGGCCGTGGTGGGTATAACCGAGGCGAGCGGTCACCAGATGATCGCCTGGGGTGAATCGAGACATGAAGTTAACTCCTTGTGGTCAGGCATAAAAACGAAACAGGGCACCTTGTGGGTGCCCTGGAGTCGGTGTGAAAAGATGTATGCGACCCATCCGCGCCCAACCGAGCAGGGTTGAGTCTTGGGGCAGAAGCTAGCCCGGCTGGACAGTGCCGACCGGGTATTGCTGCTTGAGACGTTTGAGCTATTGGTCGAGCGTTTGGCCAAATCCTGAGTTAGAGCGCACCGGGTGCCTGTGCCGCGCCTTTACCCAATTTGTTGGTTAACGGGGATGCCCGAGTTCGCGAACCCTGTGGTCTGGTCTCCGCTTGCGGTGCCGGTTCGGCTGTCGAATGTTCCCCTTCCTCCACCTGAGGGTAAAACTCTTCCAATAGCATTGGCACTTCTTCATCCACGTCCTCGAACTGACCATTACGCAGCAAGGCTCGCGCCACCGCTTCCATCTCGCTGATTGTCAGTCCCGCCTCCTCATCCAGCATCGCTTCCTGCCGTGCCTGACCGACCGCCTCCGTCAGAGTCAGCTCGTCCCGCAGCGTCAAGTCCACGTAGTAGACCGGGGTGCGGTAGGACTGGGTGGTGCTCTTGGCCCGTAGCCGTAAGGTCAGCGGCAGATAACGGGTCAGGCCGCCACTCACCGCCTCGAAGTACTTGAGGCGTGCCGCCAGGGTCCGTACCGAGTTATAGCCTGTGGTACGAAAGATAAAGCTGCCGAGCTCATCCCCCTGCCCCTCCACAAATAGGTTCAGTCGTCCGTACAACTTGCAGCCCTGTTGCTGGCCGTAGGGACAGCGCTCCGGACCGGGGCAACTGACTTCCTCCATCCCTTGCGCCCCCACCCGTTTTGCCACCTCTCCATTGCCGACACAAAGCGGCCGTCCGGTTTGGCGGTCAAAGGCGCTGTACTCTGCCCGCAGGTTCAGATCGCTGTCATTGAACAGCACCCGTACCGGAATGGCGCGGATCTTGGCCTGCTCATGCCCTTGAGCGAACTGTTGATGCAAGGGATGGAGCAACCATCCCCCTTTCTGCTGTACCTGGGTGGTGAGGGTGAAACTGTCGTCCTTCTCCGGTACCCATTTCCCCTCTTTCTGTACCAGCTTGCCAATACAGATCCGCCCAATCACGGGCGGGGTAATCGCCAGTCCTTTGATCATGGTGTGTGTCTCCTGACAGCGTGAACTGCTTGAATGGTGAAACGGCGTGAGCCGGGCACTGGTTTGACATAGTGGCTGAGCAGGTCGGGATGATCCTGCCCGAGCCGTTCCAAGTCCGGGGCCAGCCGATCCTTGCTGCGTTTCCAAGTGATCTTGCCATCGGCAAAGAGTCCTGCCGTAGCCGCTCCCAGCGTGGCCTGTAGCTGCTGCTTGATTTGTGATTCGCGTAGTTCCACTTCCTCTTTGTGTTCGCGCAGATGCAGCAACTCCCCGAACAGCTGATTGAACTCGGGCGAATCGGAGAGATCGACGGTCTCCCCATCATCACGAGGAAATAGCCAGGCCAGCGCCGAGCCAGCATCCTCGGAGCCATCGGGCTCGGGCTGTAGGCCACTGGTGACCTGATGCCAGAACTGCACTTCCCGTTCGGTGAGATCCCGGATCTTCTCCTCATCACGATCGATGCGATAAATCCGAAAATCCTGACCACCGATCAGCACCGCAACTTCCGCCCAGGCATGACCGGTGACGGCTAGCTGATGCAGTACCTGACACTGGTAGGCGACCGGTACGCCTTCCTCCCATTGCGGGGCACTGTGATAGCTGGCGGTCTTGATTTCGAGGATGCCGGGGCCGTCGGGGTGGCCCACCACCTCCCGGTCGAGATTAGCGAGCATAAACAGATGCTCGGGGTGCTGGAGCACGGCATTGACCCGACGCACCCGGTAGCCGGTGCGCTTGGTGTAGACCTGTGCCAACACCGGCTCCAGTTCGATACCCCACAGTACAGCCTCTTTATGGGAGATATCTTCCGGCTCCTTGCGACCAGTCTTCTCCAACCACAGCGACAGCGGGCATCTATAGGGTGAGAGGCCGACCGCCACGGCGGCATCGGACGAGCCGATCCCCAGCTTGCGGATCGCCAGCCACTGTTCGCGAGGGAGGTCGGTGGTGGAGGCTAAACGGGTGGCCTGACCGTATTTGGCTTTTGCTTTCATCATTGCTCCTTGTCGGAGGCATAAACGTTCCCGCCCGGCCTGATGGCCGGGTAGGGGTCTATAACGGGAATATGAAATAAAACGGAGAGCGGTGATTACTGCAGCAGAGTAAGGGCCTGATTGAGGGCCTGAGACTTTAGCTGAGCCCCCTGACCGAACCAGGCAGAATCGAGGCGATAATCCTGGCTGCGAGCTCGGCGATGGTGGTCCACATATTCCGTGACGGCATTGACCAGCCCCCAGGCAGTATTGCGAGAGCTGACTAACTCAGAGCCCATGCCTGCGCCCTGATACAACTCGTGAAGCTGTTGGACGGGTCGGGTGAGGATGATTTTATTATCGGCATCCAGCGGTTGAGTCAACAAATCGCTAAAGAAGCGCAACGCTTCTTCTGGTGCGACGGGACGTGCAGCTAATGCCTTGGTCTGGGTCTTGAACTCATCCCAATGAGCAATTCCCAACCCCAATTCCTCTTTGACGATAGCGGGGTCAAATGTCGTCGAGTGGGAGACCTTGACCGCACCGGAGCTATTACGCAGCGCCATCTGTAAGGTGTTATTACAAACCACTCGCAGCGAGGTGAACTGGGCCGTGGTGCAGAGAGTGCCATCGCAGCTGGTAGCCAGCAGGAGGTAGGACTTCACCAAGTCATTGCCTTTGAGTTTCAAGTCTTGGCCGGTACTGGCCAGCGCCCACAACTTTCGACCGCCTTTAAGTGAGCCTGCGGTTTCTAATTCAAAGCCACCGGCCTCCACTAAATCCTGATAGAAGTGCAGCACCTCATGGGGCTGTACCACGTTATAACGCTGGGAGACCACCGAGAGCGGTGCCAGGGTATCGGAACGATAGAGTACCTTACTATCGCCATAGGAGCGGAAATGTAGTGCATCGGAGGCAACGTTAAACATGACATCGCTCTGCTCGATGGTCCAGTCCATACCGGCAGCTTTAAGCCAGATCTCCAAGGATTGTTGTGGGGGCAAGATATTGCCAAGGCCATGCCAAGGGGTATGGCCGGTGTAGGCCATAGTGTCGATGAGGTGTGCCATATATCAATCTCCAATGAAAATGGGACTGCATAGAACAGTCCCAGAGGTAGGTTCACAGAGAGAATATATATCTGAAATTTATTTGAATGGTTGTAATGGAAATGCCAGATAACCGCAACGCACATTATATATAAAGCAAAGCGAGGTGGTGTCGAATGAGGTCGCGTGACGATTTCCAACAACATTTTTAAGACTCATTCGGGCTTGCTATTCTAGATATTCCAGATATTTTTGATATTAGTATCAAACCGTATCTGGAGATACGCATATTGGATAGGTTGGCAAGGGGAGGTGTCATCATGCATCTTAAATGATGCTGTGGGGATTGTGGCGCGGCTATGTGACCGGAGCCTCAATCCATTCTTTAGATACATCGCTCCCTTTTAAAATACATTATAATAAAAATACATGCAAATCATTCAACGAATGGAACTCTAAGCAAAGAGCAAAGGCGTTCACTTACGAGTATGACTAGGTAAGGAGGCCCTATATGCCATAAACAATGATTTTACTATATTATTTTTTTCACCCAATTTAATAAAATTTCTAACTTCATCTCCAGGAACAGTAAACAGCATTACTATACTTACATAGTCTAGGAGGCAGACAGCGAGAGAAGATCCTGTAACGCAGTGGATTAGATTATCCTTTAACTCCGCTCTGGTCACTATTTTGTTTCTAACTAAAAAATTTGCAAAGCTGACAGGATCACTATCATCAATGCTGACCTTATCTAGCCCATTCAATATCTTGCCACATATCGAGTCAAGCCGCTCCAGTATATCATGGCTGATTAATGGAGACCGATAGTTTAGATCCTTAAAATTAACATTCAAAAAGTTATTATCAAGTGTACCTGTAAGCAGGCCGCGCGAAGTAGTATGCCGCGCAATGGTAAAATTATAACAGTAGAGAGCTCGTGCTAAAAATGTATTGTATTGACTGTATTCATTTATGCCAAAAATTATAGAGTGCTTTATATAAATATCCTCTGAAAGCCATGAGCCTAAGTGGCAAGATGGATAGGCTGGGATCAAGATATTACCCTGATGATTTAGCGTGTGATTGACCTGTGGTAGAAGAGAAATGTTTTTTATTGTGGACCGTCTTTGGTTGTACATTAATCCAATTGCAAGCACAGCTAATGCATACTTATTGAACCCAAATAGTGACAAATTGACTTTGTGTAGTTGATTGATTATGTTTAAAGCTTGGTCTGGTAATTCTTTTTGAATAGAGTCGAGTAGTTCTAGAAGTGGCTTATATTGATAAAAATAATTTTGGTATCGATTGTTTTTGTCATTAGCTAGTTCGGCAATTGCAGAAAAAATATTTATATCGAACACAATTGAACTTGTACTGTCAGGAGGAGTGCTTAGGTTATGTTTAAAGCTAAGCCTTCCATTGTTATCAATAATTAATCTATAAAAGTAAAATGGAGGAGGAGGCGTTACCATTTGTGACAAATAACCTAGTTGCTCTTTCAATTTAACCAAACTAGACTCTTTTTTACCAGTATATGTTAATTGCTCTCCAAATAGTGGTGTAATGCAATTAATGATGTTGTCTATTCTCTCTATCTGTTTCTCTTTCACTAGCAACAGCGGTGGACATTCGAGGGTGGCACTAAGTATCTCATCTTCTTCATTAAATGCATTGTAATCAAATCGAAGAGCACATTCCAGGGCGTTGTTTAAATGGTTCAGTAAATGATTAGTACCGTGAGTGAGTTGAATATAAGTGTTGAGGAAATGGTCAAACATACCTGTTTTATTATTTATATCTTGTAAGATGATAACGGCAGTATAAGCAGAAAATATTGAATTGATAATGAAAGAATACTTTATTAAATCATCCGGTGAAAGCCTTTCAGTACAAGCATTAATTATTCTGTTCAAACTCCTGCTGGTTTGATTCCCTTTGTTTTTTTTGGGAAGCTCATCTAAGTAAATAAGTAATTCATGAATGAAATTATCTGCGACTCTAAGACCGGCACTTCTAGACGCCCCCATATCGGGTGAAAAGCAGTTGCCAATATAATCGAGCATGTATTTATGGGCAGATCTTTTCCTAAATACTCTCTGCTCACCATCTTGGGTAACCACGTTATCTGTTCTTAGGATCCTGTCTAGATGATAATAAATAGATTCTTCATTAGCTTGCTCTTTAAAGATTAATATGTCAGCACATATCAGTGGAATCAATGCATTTTTAATGTAAATTATGTATGTGTCGCAAATAGATTCTTGAAGGATAATCTCTTTACTAATTAATGCGCTACAGACATGCTCTAATATATCAATATGATTGGAAAGAATGTTAGGTGGCAAGCTGCTGCCAGCATGTAGGCGTTCACGTATGTTATTTATTTTTGGCAGATAATCATATTCGTTAGGTTTGGTTGGATCATCACTGGGCAAATCCTTGTTAGTGTCCTTACTGGCCTTCTCGGTTGAATGGGTTGGGTAGTTAAGCCCCAAGGTCTTTGCTACAGCGTCGATAAATTCTGTAAAGAAGTGAGTCATCATAATTTTTCCCTTGGGTCTTGGATTTTCCCCCCTAACACGTTACCCCGAGGTCCACCACAATGCGAGCTCATCCAGTCAGACGTTAGAAGGACATCACGTAATGCAAGACGTAATAGACCGCATCATTAGGATGCCGGAGCTCACAAAGATGATTAGCCTCGCTAGATCAACAATTTATGACAAGCTGAACGCCAGGTCTTCCCGGCATGATCCCAGCTTTCCCAAGGCGATAAAACTTGGCAAGTCAGCGATCGGCTGGCGTCAGAGCGAGGTCAATCAATGGATCGCAACCAGGTCACAAAGTAGTCAAACAATGGAGGTCAAAAATGAATCAACACAGAGCCATTGAAGCTGTCATTGAGCGGTTAGATCAGTCCCTTTGGGATACACTGGATGTCGTCGCCTATAAAACAAAGGCCCCGAGATTTATGATCTTGACTCAAATGTTGTCTGTAATGGCTATCGCATCGCAGCAGTTGGTAGATATTAGCCCAAAAAGTGAGATGAAAATACCGGCATCACTTTACACTCTAATTCTAGCTGCTTCTGGCGAGAGAAAAAGCACGGTCGATAAGCTACTGATGAAACCAGTCCGTGAATTTGAAAAATGCTTGGCTGAGCAGGTAGATGCTGCACAGCAGAAATATCAGATCGAACTGGAATTGTGGAATATGAAGGAAAAAGTGTTAAGGAGGGAATTAGGTGAGATGTATAAAAAAGGTGATGAGCAGCCCATTATAATAGAGGCATGGCACACTCACCATTCAAATATGCCTATAGCTCCGTTAGTTAAGAGGATTTTAGCTGAGGATATAACAGTCGCAAAACTGAAGTCGATGTTAGCTGAGAAGAATACGTCATTAGCTCTGGTGTCCGATGAAGCTGGGACACTACTGTCCAGTGACTTGATGAAAGATAATGCATTGTTTAACTCACTATGGTCAGGTCAAACTATACGTGTTGACAGAGCCAATGCCCCTGAAGTTCATATTGAAGGTGCTCGTTTGACTTTGAGCATGCAAATCCAGCCTGATATATATAGAATATTCAGAGATAGTAATGGTGATGCGATGAGAAGCTCTGGATTAGACGCTCGAATTCTACTGTGTGAGCCTGAGTCAGAGATTGGCTATCGTCAAGAAGATAGGGATGATAGCGCATCACTAGATGATAAAATTAAATTAGGTAGATTTAGCTCAAGGATTGATGCATTACTGCAAGAAGGGCTCGAGATGAGAGCACAAGGCAAGGAACGTCATTGCCTGAATTTAACAGAGAGTGCTAAGAAAATTTGGAATGACAAGTTTAATGACATTGAATACGCAATGAGGGGCGGGGAATATTTGGAACACTATAAAGATTTTGGTTCAAAGTTTATGGAGCAGGCTTCGAGAATCGCGGCGGCACTTCATGTGTTTAAAAATAGAGACTACAGAAACGCACTTGTGACTCATGAGACTATGCAGACTGCCATTGAACTGGCTGAAATATATTTGCATCAAGCATTAATAATCTTTAGATCGCCCGAGGCTCGGGAGTTCGTGGACGAGACACATGTGAATAAGTTACTGGAGTGGATTATTCATAACTGGAATAATGAGCTGCTTCTGAAAGGTGACATTAGACGAAGTGGGCCACATTGCGTTCGTAATTTGAATAAGCTAGAAGATGCAATAGAAGTTCTTATTGCTCGAGGAGATATCATTTGCTTTAAAAAGAAACAGTCAATCTATATTTCTTTATCTTGGAAGAAATACCCTAGGCTTGTTAGGCGCTCTTCAGTACGCACTCAAGATAGGATTTATGTTAACGAACTTGTAGAGTATCGTGGAAGACGCCATTTAGGGATACCATCAGTTGAACTTTTTGAAAGACCGTTGATTGACATGAGAAATAAGCTCCGACACTAATGGTTGCACCATTCCCATACATCAAGGTTCAGTATTAACTGATTGCAGTACTCCGCTTAAGTAACTTAAGAGTGTTGTTATATAGGGCGGTATCATAACTGCATCTGAATCAGGAACCCTATGTTTATATTTTAGTATATATGTCCATTTGATTGAGGAGTGTATGGGTTTATTTAAATAAGCCATGATGCGGTATATGTATTATATATAGCAATACATATAGTAATACATACACTCTTATATACATCCATAGCCATGCACACTACTAACGTTCGGCAGCATACGCTATGCAATCTAACGATGAGAGGAGCATGAAGACTACATGCCTCTAAGCATGTACCACTATGGATAGCATCCAGAGCATGGTGTATTTACTTAAGCAAAAAGCACATCTATTTATTTAATTCAATAACTATACCTCCGTGTCTATTCACCAAGGTAGGGACTCCTATGTTGAATCACTTAAAAAATTCAGTATTGAAGATGAAAGCACTTACTAGATTATACACAGATAGTTACGGCCCTATGAATAGTAATTATTTAAGGCGTAGCTTAGATGTTGTGTCAGGTACCTTGGCTAGGTATCCTCGTGTTTATGCTCTGCGTGTGGATCTGCGTTTTGCTAGTGAGTCGCCTGAAGATGATACGGATACGCTGACTTGTTTACAGCGTTCAGATTCATCAGTGATCACTCGCTTTATGGAGTCACTTAAAAGCCAATTACGTGCAGACCATTATCGTCAGAAACGGCGTGGGTCTCCGTCATTACCAACCGTTATCTGGTGTCGGGAGCAGGAGTCATCGGCATCACCTCATTACCACCTGATGCTGCTGTTTAACAAAGATGTTTATGCCTTCTTGGGAGATTATCGGGATTATGATTCCAACAACATGGGGACTCGGATCCAGAAGGCGTGGTGCAGCGCGTTGGGCCTCCCATACCCAGATAATGCAACGCTGGTTAACTTCCCTGTAAATCCACAATACAGGTTTGACCGTAATTCAGCGCGAAACTTAGATGAAAATTTCAGTGCATTTTTATTTCGTATGGCTTATCTGAGTAAACAAAGAACGAAGGTTGCTGATGGACAACGCAACTTCGGTTGCAGTCAAGTACGATAAGACGCTTGAGCACGTCAGTGCTCATTAGTATGCTATAGAACAATCCCTGCATATTTAATTAAAGGATATCTATGAGTGAATTTCTGAAAGTGCTGCTGAACATCCGCAGTCTACGTGCAGCAATGCGTGAGTTGTCTCTGGAACAACTCCAAGAAGCCCACGAGAAGATTGAATCGATTTATCTGGAGCGTTTAGAGCAGGCAGAGAAAGAGCAAGCAGCCAATGCAGAACGTCAGCAAAAGCTGGCTGAGTTCCAAGCGATGTTGGCTCAGGCTGGTATTGACCCGACTGAGTTGGTAGGCAGTGCCCCAGCAGCAGCGACTGCGGCTAAAGCTAAACGAGCACCTCGGCCCCCGAAATACCGTTACGTTGAGAATGGCGTAGAGAAAACCTGGACCGGTCAGGGCCGTACACCCAAGTTCCTGGCTGAACAGCTCGAGCAAGGTCGTCAGCTGGATGACTTCCTCATCTAAATAGACAAGGCCATGCCCTCACGGTGTGGCCTTTCTTTTTACGTGCTTCGTGGCTAATTAGTGCCAGCTCTCGTTGTGACGAACCAGGAATACTAGGTAATGATCTGTCGCATGACAGAGGCCAGCTCTAATGACATTATTCAAAACATCCTTTAGCATGCGCATGATGCTGGCTTAGCTCAGTAGGTCACCAGTTCAATTCCTCTCGTCAGCACTACGATAACCACCGAGTTCCTCATAGCCGATCCTGATGCCAGCCATAAAAGACTTAGACGCAGAGCGTACCGATTTGGATGCGCGATTACGCGAAGCCATTGATAGTTGGGATCCACGTTGCCCCAGGCGCTGGCTAGCTAAATATGGCGGTTGGCGAGTTGAAAAACGATCACTCCTCACACAGCGATATTGTGCGATACGCGACGAAGCCCAAGCCTTGCTGACAAGTAGTTAGCCAGGAAGTTTATTGTGATTACCTGAACAAATTGCTCCATGGGTAGTCCAATGTGCCTACCCATCACCCAGCGTAATGACGGAATTACATGTCTATCAATCCGAATCCACCTTTGCCGCGTTACTTGCAAGTAAGCACATTGGCTGCACGAACAGCCGCGAGCAATCAGCGCCCGTGAAGCCGCAGACGTGTTTGGCGTCTCGCCTTGGTCCATAGAGCGAGATTTTGCCAGGGTTCGAGCGTTGTCCGGGATCGTTGTGTTCGATGAGCAACGAGTACCCAGCAAGGGTGGGCAGCAGTATCTACTGCGGGTGCTGCAGGTAGACCGGAAACAGCAGATCTATTGGTTAGGGAAGGCTGCTGACGGTGGCGTACCCAAGGCGTTGTTCGAGCTGGTGGATTTACAGCATAAATAAGGTGAACTGGCGCAGGCCAGAGCCAGTTATGCCAAGGCCGCCCAACAAGGACACATTCTCGCCCAGTACACCTACGGTGAAATGCTGCGTCTGGGACAAGGGGGAAAAGAGGATTACGCGCTTGCTCTCAAGCAGTATCGCCTAGCGGCCCAGCAGGGCGACCGCCAAGCCCAATACCGAATGGGGACATTGCGTGAGGAAGGCTTGGGGGCACCTCGTAACCGGGTGCATGCTTATGCTTGGCTGTCACTGGCGGCGACAGAAGGAATGCCTGAGGCTGTACGGGCCCGTGATGAACTCGAGGCCGCGATGACCAAGCCGGAAGTCAAACAAGCGCAGAAACTCTCTGAGCACTGGTTTGGCAAGATGTCATCAACGGCTAAGAAAAGCTAAAAAAAAGAACATAGAAGGAAGCGGCCTTGGTGGGCCGCTTCCTTCTTATTCAGTTGGTGAATTACCGGATACAAACTCAGCCCACGCATCCATCATTGGACGCCGCTGATCCAGCAAGTCCGTGCGGTGGTAGGCGGCTTCTACCTTGTTCTGCACTGTGTGAGCTAATGCTCGTTCAGCGAGATCCCGCGCATAGCCCTGCTCGCTGCACCAGTCTCGAAAGCTAGAACGAAAGCCATGAGCAGTGGCCATTCGGCCAGGTGTGCAACTCCCTGCTTTGGCTCTTCTCAGAAACATCGTCAACACTGTGTCTGAGAGCGGTACTTGGTCTCTGGGGGATGGGAATACCAACTCGTCATGTAATCCCCTTAACCCTTTCAGGATTTCGACGGCACGAAGAGATAACGGAACACGATGTTGTTGTTTGGCTTTCATACGCTCGGCAGGCAAAGTCCAGACCCTTGCCTCCAAATCGACTTCTGACCACTTCATGGCTCTGACTTCACCTGAACGGCAAGCAGCCAGGATCAAGAACTCCAGCATGGAGCGGGTTACATCGTACTGTTGCGTTGTTCTCAGATGTTTTTGCACAAATGCAGGGATATCACGCCAAGGCATTGCAGGCTGGTGTTCTACACGCACAGATTTGCTGGGTTGAGCCGGTAATAGGTGGCTTACCACATCCACTGGGTTTGCAGAGGTATAGCCATGGGCCCATGCCCAAGCCATGACTGCGTGTAGCCTCTGTTTAACACGGCTTGCCGTTTCCGGGATCGTCAGCCATATCGGTTGCAAAACGGAAGCGATATGAGCTGGGGTGATGGTATCAATGGAGATAGTGCCAATTGCAGGAAAGGCATACTGTTCCAATGTGGTGATCCATTGCTTGCCGTGTTTTGGGTTCTTCCAACCAGGTAACAAGCTTTCGTAGACGAGTCTGGCGGATGCTTCCAACGTCGGGATCTTCGGCTTGTTCTGCTCCTGCAGCCGGATCTCTAGTGGGTCCAGATTATTCGCCAGCTGTTCCCGCATTGCCTGGGCGTCTCGAGCAGCGTCAGCGATAGAGATCTCGGGGTAAGTCCCGAGGCCAGCGTTACGTCGTTTCTTCGTCAGTGGGCTGACATAGCGGAACACCCACTTTCCTCTGCCCTTGATGGTAGAGGGGTGTAGCGTCAACCCGGTGACGCCACCATGAGCAAGGGGCTTATCTTCAGGCTTGATGTTGCGGGCTTTGGTATCGGTGAGGATTGCCATCAGGTAACCTCCTTGAGAATTGAATATGCCACTCAGTATGCCACCAAGCATGCGCAGTGGTAATATGTGATTGGGATGGATTGGACTGTGTTTGTTTCTAATATACTGATAGTAAATGGCTTGCTGGATTGGTGTGGAGTTGATTGGACTTAATTACGGCGGGCACCTCCTCCGCCATTTATACCGAGCCCATGCAACCACGTTGCGTGGGCTTTTTATTTGCCTGCGATTTGCCACTCCTCATAGAGCTCAACACATTAGCCTTCTTCAGCCCCCCATTAATTTTCCCACCTGCAGGCTCAAAAGCCACCACAAGATCCCCTATCAACATCGAACCTCTGCGTTCCTGCGGGTATCCCTTCCCAATTCCTTATTACCCCAAACAACAACGACCAACGCAGCGACCACAGCTTCAACATGTTGGCACCGCCAATAACCCCTCTTCGGAATAACGTCAGGGCCGGCTAACACAGTCTTAGAAAAGCAGGGACTATGGAGCCGCGGCTTAAAAAGAGGGAGCAGCTAACTCAGGAAGCAGAGATCCCAAGCAAGAGATCATGACGTGTAGGCGATCATGGGATTCACGGGTTATGGCGATGCTGCCATACAGAGCAATGGCTTTACATGAAGAAAGAGTAAAAGCGTAACATCAGGCTATTCGTTGAACAGAAAGACAACAGCGAGTAACAATAAAAACAGAAGAAAGGAATAAGTCAGGTCAAATATCAGACAATTCAATAAATCGCAGGTAATAAAAAACCCCGCTCGATGAGCGGGGTTTCTTGTATTGGGTGCCTGGCAGTGTCCTACTCTCGCATGGCGAATGC
>NZ_JAPDCH010000028.1:0-16690 GCF_027705925.1 Aeromonas sp. Y289-2 | reverse complement strand
TTGCGCAACGTTGTTGCCATTGCTGCAGGCATCGTGGTGTCACGCTCGTCGTTTGGTATGGCTTCATTCAGCTCCGGTTCCCAACGATCAAGGCGAGTTACATGATCCCCCATGTTGTGCAAAAAAGCGGTTAGCTCCTTCGGTCCTCCGATCGTTGTCAGAAGTAAGTTGGCAGCAGTGTTATCACTCATGGTTATGGCAGCACTGCATAATTCTCTTACTGTCATGCCATCCGTAAGATGCTTTTCTGTGACTGGTGAGTACTCAACCAAGTCATTCTGAGAATAGTGTATGCGGCGACCGAGTTGCTCTTGCCCGGCGTCAACACGGGATAATACCGCACCACATAGCAGAACTTTAAAAGTGCTCATCATTGGAAAACGTTCTTCGGGGCGAAAACTCTCAAGGATCTTACCGCTGTTGAGATCCAGTTCGATGTAACCCACTCGTGCACCCAACTGATCTTCAGCATCTTTTACTTTCACCAGCGTTTCTGGGTGAGCAAAAACAGGAAGGCAAAATGCCGCAAAAAAGGGAATAAGGGCGACACGAAAATGTTGAATACTCATACTCTTCCTTTTTCAATATTATTGAAGCATTTACCAGGGTTATTGTCTCATGAGCGGATACATATTTGAATGTATTTAGAAAAATAAACAAATAGGGGTTCCGCGCACATTTCCCCGAAAAGTGCCACCTGACGTCTAAGAAACCATTATTATCATGACATTAACCTATAAAAATAGGCGTATCACGAGGCCCTTTCGTCTTCAAGAATTTTATAAACCGTGGAGCGGGCAATACTGAGCTGATGAGCAATTTCCGTTGCACCAGTGCCCTTCTGATGAAGCGTCAGCACGACGTTCCTGTCCACGGTACGCCTGCGGCCAAATTTGATTCCTTTCAGCTTTGCTTCCTGTCGGCCCTCATTCGTGCGTTCTAGGATCCTCCGGCGTTCAGCCTGTGCCACAGCCGACAGGATGGTGACCACCATTTGCCCCATATCACCGTCGGTACTGATCCCGTCATCAATGAACCGGACTGCCACGCCCTGAGCGTCAAATTCCTTTATCAGTTGGATCATATCGGCAGTGTCGCGGCCAAGACGGTCGAGCTTCTTAACCAGAATGACATCACCTTCCTCCACCTTCATCCTCAGCAAATCCAGCCCTTCCCGGTCTGTTGAACTGCCGGATGCCTTATCGGTAAATATACGGTTTGCTTTCACACCTGCGTCTTTGAGTGCTCTGACCTGAAGATCAAGAGACTGCTGACTGGTTGAGACCCGAGCGTAACCAAAAAGTCGCATAAAAATGTACCTTAAATCGAATATCGGACAACTCATGTCTATTATTACAAATTTACGATTTAATAGACATATTAATGTAACAGTTTTACGATGTCCGATAATTTATAACATTTCGTACGGTTGGAAAAATGTTACTAAATGCCCGTCAGGCAGGGAGGCCGATATGCCCGTTGACTTTCTGACCACTGAGCAGACTGAAAGCTATGGCAGATTCACCGGTGAACCGGATGAGCTTCAGCTGGCACGATATTTTCACCTTGATGAAGCAGACAAGGAATTTATCGGAAAAAGCAGAGGTGATCACAACCGTCTGGGCATTGCCCTGCAAATTGGATGTGTCCGTTTTCTGGGCACCTTCCTCACCGATATGAATCATATTCCTTCCGGCGTCCGGCATTTTACCGCCAGACAGCTCGGGATTCGTGATATCACCGTTCTTGCAGAATACGGTCAGAGGGAAAATACCCGCCGTGAGCATGCAGCGCTGATACGTCAGCACTATCAGTATCGTGAATTTGCCTGGCCCTGGACATTTCGCCTTACCCGTCTTTTATATACCCGGAGCTGGATAAGCAACGAACGTCCTGGCCTGCTTTTCGATCTGGCGACAGGGTGGCTTATGCAACATCGTATTATTCTCCCCGGAGCCACTACGCTGACCCGGTTGATTTCAGAGGTAAGGGAAAAGGCGACGTTGCGCCTGTGGAACAAACTGGCACTGATACCGTCAGCCGAACAGCGTTCACAGCTGGAGATGCTGCTGGGGCCAACTGATTGCAGCCGCCTGTCTTTACTGGAATCACTGAAAAAGGGCCCTGTGACCATCAGTGGTCCGGCGTTTAATGAAGCAATTGAACGCTGGAAAACTCTGAACGATTTTGGCCTGCATGCTGAAAACCTGAGTACACTCCCGGCTGTGCGCCTGAAAAATCTCGCACGTTATGCTGGTATGACTTCGGTGTTCAATATTGCCAGGATGTCACCGCAGAAAAGGATGGCGGTTCTGGTTGCCTTTGTCCTTGCATGGGAAACGCTGGCGCTGGATGATGCATTGGACGTTCTGGACGCCATGCTGGCCGTTATCATCCGTGACGCCAGAAAGATTGGGCAGAAAAAACGGCTCCGCTCGCTGAAGGATCTGGATAAATCTGCATTGGCGCTCGCCAGCGCATGTTCGTACCTGCTGAAAGAAGAAACACCGGACGAATCGATTCGTGCTGAGGTGTTCAGCTACATCCCAAGGCAAAAGCTGGCTGAAATCATCACGCTTGTCCGTGAAATTGCCCGGCCCTCAGACGATAATTTTCATGAAGAAATGGTGGAGCAGTACGGGCGCGTTCGTCGTTTCCTGCCCCATCTGCTGAATACCGTTAAATTTTCATCCGCACCTGCCGGGGTTACCACTCTGAATGCCTGTGACTACCTCAGCCGGGAGTTCAGCTCACGGCGGCAGTTTTTTGACGACGCACCAACGGAAATTATCAGTCGGTCATGGAAACGGCTGGTGATTAACAAGGAAAAACATATCACCCGCAGGGGATACACGCTCTGCTTTCTCAGTAAACTGCAGGATAGTCTGAGGCGGAGGGATGTCTACGTTACCGGCAGTAACCGGTGGGGAGATCCTCGTGCAAGATTACTACAGGGTGCTGACTGGCAGGCAAACCGGATTAAGGTTTATCGTTCTTTGGGGCACCCGACAGACCCGCAGGAAGCAATAAAATCTCTGGGTCATCAGCTTGATAGTCGTTACAGACAGGTTGCTGCACGTCTTTGCGAAAATGAGGCTGTCGAACTCGATGTTTCTGGCCCGAAGCCCCGGTTGACAATTTCTCCCCTCGCCAGTCTTGATGAGCCGGACAGTCTGAAACGACTGAGCAAAATGATCAGTGATCTACTCCCTCCGGTGGATTTAACGGAGTTGCTGCTCGAAATTAACGCCCATACCGGATTTGCTGATGAGTTTTTCCATGCTAGTGAAGCCAGTGCCAGAGTTGATGATCTGCCCGTCAGCATCAGCGCCGTGCTGATGGCTGAAGCCTGCAATATCGGTCTGGAACCACTGATCAGATCAAATGTTCCTGCACTGACCCGACACCGGCTGAACTGGACAAAAGCGAACTATCTGCGGGCTGAAACTATCACCAGCGCTAATGCCAGACTGGTTGATTTTCAGGCAACGCTGCCACTGGCACAGATATGGGGTGGAGGAGAAGTGGCATCTGCAGATGGAATGCGCTTTGTTACGCCAGTCAGAACAATCAATGCCGGACCGAACCGCAAATACTTTGGTAATAACAGAGGGATCACCTGGTACAACTTTGTGTCCGATCAGTATTCCGGCTTTCATGGCATCGTTATACCGGGGACGCTGAGGGACTCTATCTTTGTGCTGGAAGGTCTTCTGGAACAGGAGACCGGGCTGAATCCAACCGAAATTATGACCGATACAGCAGGTGCCAGCGAACTTGTCTTTGGCCTTTTCTGGCTGCTGGGATACCAGTTTTCTCCACGCCTGGCTGATGCCGGTGCTTCGGTTTTCTGGCGAATGGACCATGATGCCGACTATGGCGTGCTGAATGATATTGCCAGAGGGCAATCAGATCCCCGAAAAATAGTCCTTCAGTGGGACGAAATGATCCGGACCGCTGGCTCCCTGAAGCTGGGCAAAGTACAGGTTTCAGTGCTGGTCCGTTCATTGCTGAAAAGTGAACGTCCTTCCGGACTGACTCAGGCAATCATTGAAGTGGGGCGCATCAACAAAACGCTGTATCTGCTTAATTATATTGATGATGAAGATTACCGCCGGCGCATTCTGACCCAGCTTAATCGGGGAGAAAGTCGCCATGCCGTTGCCAGAGCCATCTGTCACGGTCAAAAAGGTGAGATAAGAAAACGATATACCGACGGTCAGGAAGATCAACTGGGCACACTGGGGCTGGTCACTAACGCCGTCGTGTTATGGAACACTATTTATATGCAGGCAGCCCTGGATCATCTCCGGGCGCAGGGTGAAACACTGAATGATGAAGATATCGCACGCCTCTCCCCGCTTTGCCACGGACATATCAATATGCTCGGCCATTATTCCTTCACGCTGGCAGAACTGGTGACCAAAGGACATCTGAGACCATTAAAAGAGGCGTCAGAGGCAGAAAACGTTGCTTAACGTGAGTTTTCGTTCCACTGAGCGTCAGACCCCGTAACAGCTTTGCCATTGTGCGGAGGCATTGTGTTGCCTTTCGCGATTGGGGCTGTAGTTGATGGGGTGTCTTGAGACTTCCACACACCACTTTCCGGGCATTTCTCGCCAGTCTTGGCGGTGGTTCCTATCGGCGCTTTTGACATCGTACTTTCCTAGTATTGATGAGTTTGCTTATGGATCCTGCCACGCTGTGACTGTCTATTCAACACCCTGTTTTAGCTTAATAAATGACCGCGATCATGGCTTTCTATGTGGTATGGGCTGAGTGGGGCCAGTGGCCCCACTCAGCCCAATTTTTCGCATGAGAAAATGGGGGCCTGTCCCCGCCTCCTCGTCCGTTATCCAGAGGGTGGCGCAAACCGACAGAAACGTCCGGTTCCTAGCGTCTTTGCCCTGAACTCGGATCTGCCGCGCCACCCGGCCAAATTGCCGGTCAAACCGTCACAAACTTTCAGCCCCAAAAGGCGCAGTGTTGCGGTTCAACACTGCGCCTTTTGGGGCGTTCTGGGAGGTCTCTGGTTGGGCGGCAAGTTTTCGCATGCGAAAAGTGCAATTGAACATAAAAGGCGTTATGCGCACCGGGTTTTGGACCCATCACGTGCAATGTCGGCCGTGGACATTGATCCATCCAGCGCCGGTTTGAGACCCCCGCGACGCTTTCTGGATGGGTCCTGCGTTATCATGCGAACAAGTGCCACTCAGACGGAGCAGAACAGCTCTGGTGGGGCCTGTGCGGCGCACGTTGACCGGGTTTGCAGCATGGCGTGACCGATGTTATTGTGTAATTACAAATGCAATTACTTGGTGTATGGCTATGGGCACGATCAATCTTCGCATCGACGACGATCTTAAGACTCGTTCGTATGCTGTCCTTGAAAAACTGGGCGTAACCCCCTCGGAGCTGCTGCGGCAAACCCTGGAGTATGTTGCTTCCCAGGAGCGGTTGCCGTTTCGGACGACCGTGGTAACGGAGGATGAGGAGGCGCTGCTTGCCCTCGTTCGTGAGCGGCTGGCCAGCCCCCAGAAAGGGATCAGGGTGTCGCTGGATGACCTTTGAGCTTGAGTTCGATCCACGAGCGTGGAAGGAGTGGAAGAAGCTGGGTGATACCGTGCGCCAGCAGTTCAAAAAGAAGCTCGCAGAGGTACTGGAGCGACCGAGGGTCGAGGCCAACCGCCTGCATGGGCTGCCGGACTGCTACAAGATCAAGCTGCGTGGGGCGGGTTATCGGTTGGTTTACCAGGTGCAGGATGAGCGGGTGCTGGTATTCGTGGTCGCGGTGGGGAAACGAGAGCGGGAGCAGGTGTATCTGGACGCGGGATCGCGTGTGAATAGCTGATAAATGCCACTGCTTATCCTGTGCGGATAACGCAGGCACTGCGCGGGTTTGCGGACGTTGCGGCAGCGGCAGCAGTGCGGTAACGTACTGTCCAGAAAAGACAAACCCCGAATCTCTGCGATCAACTTGGCGGAAGAGTGCAGAAAGTTCGGGGCCGTGACTTAATCACATGAGAAGTCTATCACATGGATCACATCAAACAACCCTCCTGCACCGCCAATAAGCGCGGTGCCAGATGGTAAAACCAGCGCTTCTAGCTGCTGCATTCGTCGAACGTCTCCCTCGTCGCCCTTACTGCACTAATGATAAATCGTCAGGGCTGCTCATTCGTCCGCAGGCTACCGCACTGGGCTATCTCCACATCCAGTACAACCCGCCTCCGCATGTATCCTCCTTGGTGTTCGACTTGGACAAGCCGGACGGTTACCACGCGTGGAAGGATGCAGGCTTGCCAGCCCCGCACTGGATCAGCGTTAACCGCACGAACGGCCATGCCCATATCGGGTATATGCTGGCGGCCCCTGTAGCCCGAACCAGTGCAGCACGGCAAAAGCCGTTGCGCTATCTGGCGGCCATAGAACATGTTCTAGCGAAGCGGCTGGGGGCTGACATGGGGTATGCAGGGCTGATCACCAAAAACCCTACCCATAGCGATTGGCTCACCGTCTGGCACCAAATCGAGCCCTACAGCCTCGACTACCTCGCCGAGTTCTGCCCTGATGCCGATTTGTCGGCCTACAGCCGCCGCAGTCGCAAAGAAGCGACCGGGCTAGGCCGTAACGTCACTGTGTTCGACAACGTGCGTGAATGGGCCTACAGCGCCGTTAGAGAGTTCTGGCGGCCTAACGGGTATGAGGCTTGGGCCGATGCGGTGAGAACGGCTTGTGAGAGCGCCAATGCGTTTGGACGGGAGCAGGGCGGCCCGCTTCCTGTGTCGGAGATCAAGGCCACGGCCAAGAGTGTCGCCCGTTGGGTATGGAATCGATTCACCCCCGCCGGGTTTAGCCAGGTGCAGGCGCATCGAGGTGCGAAGGGCGGGCGCATTGGTGGCAAGGTGTCAAAGGGCGGGGGACGGCCTCGTAATAGCGGCAGGGCTGCCGAGTTGTTGCCAGAGGTACTCAGGCTCAAGGCTATGGGTTACAGCAACCGCGATATTGCCGAAGAGCTGGGGATCGGTTCGGCAAGTGTTAGCCGCTACCTCTCCAACATTTCACCAGAGTGATCCAGAAACAAAGCCTTATCAGATAACAGCGCCCGCAGGGCGTTGTTATCGCCCTAAATGAATCTATATAGAGAGCGGCTTGGCGAGGGGGGGTTACTGCGTCCGCCCGTCCATCAGGAGCTTGTCCCCCTGTGGGCGGCAGCAGTTATCCATGGAGCAGTCTTTGTCTTGACGGCATGGGCTGCTCGCGTAAAATCAAATTTCGATTTTGATCTTTCAGATTAAGGATTTGATTGTGCAGGAACGAGACGCCAAGACCGTGTTCGACCTTGGGGGCTTCTCCAAAGCCCTGATCGTCCCGACCCCGATGGGGGCGGGCTACCATCTTCACCTGGTACGCTTCGGGAAGGGAGGGGAAACGGAAGTGCTCGAGCGGCAGCGCGGCGGCTGGCGGGTCTTCACGACCATCGATGCGGCCGCGAACACCGCGAACCAGATCGGCTTTCGCCGCATCGAGGTAGACCTCAGCAGCCGCCGCTAGGCGGCTACATGCCCATATCAGAAGAAGAGTCTACAGTTCTGTCCCGTAGCTTCCGGCCCGTCTCTTTGACCTCTTTCGGCCAATCGATCCCATCAGCGGCCTGTGCCGCCCTTGCCGATGGCATCAGCACGTTCACGACCCGATCCGCCAGCTTCGCCCATGCTCCCGATGTCCCAATGCTCTCTAGGCCGCTCCTAGCGGCATCTTTCAACTCTTGGTCTTGTGGTGCTTCAACTATTGCGACAAAAGCGTCTAGCACGCCCCCAAGGGCCTTCAGCGCCCGATCCTGAACTCTTGAGATGGCCTCATCTAAATAGCCATGCACCTCTTTAACCGCCTGCTCTAGCCGACCCAGCAGCTCTGTTTGTTTCCGCTCTTCGTCTCTCAGGGCCTCCATCTTGTCCTCTCCGGCCCTGATCTCGGCGGCCTGCGCCTCGGCCCTGTCGCGCAGCTCCTTGAGGCGGGCCTCTGCGGCGTCGATCTCAGCGGCTCGCTCGGTCGTCATGGTCAGGTAGTCCAGCCGCTGCTGCGCAAGCATATCGAACCCATACAGGGCACTTTGCTTTGCCACTTGAGTGAGCTGGGCTTTGGTGTAAAGCGGATCGCCCTTTCCGATCATCGTTGTCTTGTGCTCTGCCTTAACCGCCTCAACGATGGCTGTCACGGGGGCCATCTTCGGTCTCTGGACTGGTGGTGCCGTCACCTGCTCTGCGATCAGGGAGGCGGCTCGCTTCTTCGCCTTGTACTCCGCATTCGGGAGCCGCGCTCGCTTAGGCCCTGTTCGCAGGAGGCCGAAAGGAGCTGATATGGTGTGGATCTCGTCCTGCCATGCGCTCATGGCATCGCTGTAAGCCTGCGTCTGTAGCCCCTTGCGTTCTCCCCGTGCATAGGCCGCTTTCTCTGCTGACCAACCCTGATGCACCACACCGAAACTCTCACCTGGAAGTGGCACCAGGTAGAAGTGGCAGTGTCGGTAAGTCTCGTCGGTGTGCTCCACGACCGACAGCAACCGATCTCCGTACTTCTGCTTCAAGTGCTTGATGATCGCTTTCCTGTACTCCGGCCAGCGGTCATCTGGAAAGTCCTCGGGCACACTGAACACCCCAGCAGCTATGCAGTGCCCGTCGATCCGGTACTTTTTACCCTTGGGGTCTTTAGCCTGTTCCGCCCACTCGACAGCCTTTTCCAGTGCTTGTGATGGGGTCACACCATAGCGGATGATCGGGGGCCGGATCGTGCTCGGGTCGTCAAAGTGCTTGCAGGCTTCGGGTTTGCGCTCGGCCTCGTTAATGATGTCCTGCGCCGATCTCCCATCACCCTTGGCACTCGCTTTCCTTGCATACCCGTCGAGATGCGCGAACTGATAACCGGACATAGAGACCTCCATCAAAAGACCGCCATCAGAGTACCACACCGATAGGTAATAGTGGGGGCCTAAAGATAAACATAGCGACCGACTATGTTTATGCGTTTGAGTCCTTCGTCCTCAAACACATAAACGCGGCCCTGCGGGGCAAAAAACTGCCGGCAGGCGTTTGGGATCGTACCGAGTTGAGATGGCTGACTGTCCATTTTACGGGGGTAGACCACCGGATCTGCTCCACACCGGTTCGGCCTGTTTCGGCCTCTAAAACCGCCCTGGAATCGTCATAAACTTTCAGCGCAAAAAGGCGCAGTGTTGAACCGCAACACTGCGCCTTTTGGGGTGTTCTGGGAGGCATCTGGTTGGGCATGCGGCAGCCGCTGGATCGTCATTGATACCGAATACCTGCGCCAGCATGTGGCCCGCTATGCCCTGTTGTCCGCCGATACATGGCGGCAACGGCTGCTCGATGCAGGCGTGGAGGTGGATTGAGGTGCGATTGAGTGTTCGGTTTCCTGGGTTGATGCTGTGGCATGCGGTGGCGGTACTGGCCGCCGTGTTCGCGGCGAAAGCCCTGCTGTACTGGGCTGCGGACTGGCTGGTACTGGGGCCACTCTACAGCGTTTTTTTTGCCCACGCTGGCGCATTTTTGGCCTAGTTAGACACTCCCCAGCAGGCGGTCGATGCAGTGCACCACCTGCATACTGGCGTTTTCCATGCTTTGGAGCTGCTCGACCATCTCTTTGATATTGTCCTGTTCACGCGCGTGTAGAGCTGCCTTGCCACTCTCGTGTACCTGCTTGTGCGGCCCATCTAGTTCACGAAAAGCCGGCTTGTGGGAGAATAGCTCGGCTCCTTGTCCCTCGACATACCACTTACCCAACCTGCACTGCCGATGGTCACTGACCGGCTCGTGAAAGTGCTGCTGTTCAATAAGCCGATAGATGGTGTTCTTCCAAACAGCGTGATCCAGCTTGGTGGTATTGAGGAAAGAGGTAGTTGCTGCACCGTGTATCACCTGCTGCATCCGGCCAGATTGCGTCAACACCTGGGTCACGACCACCTCGATCTGTGAGGAGGATGCCGCAACTTCAGCTGCGCTGGCCTGGTTATCGTCAATGATCAGCTTAATCTCCTGCGCCTGAGCCACTATCTGCCTGACCAGCACTTCAATCTGGCCGCTGGCCTCGTGGGCCTTGCTCGCCAGCTGTCGCACCTCATCTGCCACCACGGCAAACCCTCGTCCAGCTTCACCGGCTCTGGCCGCTTCAATGGCGGCATTAAGTGCCAGCAAGTTGGTCTGATCAGAGATACCCTGGATAGCAGCTACGAACTGATTGATGGCCGATGTACTGACATCAAGCTGATGGACGGCCTTCAGGCTACGGGCTGCTTCATCCGTGATGGCATGGGCTCGCCCGGAGAGGCGGATGATGGCATCACGGGTCTGGGCAAACAGCTGATCCAGCTCAGAAAGCGTTCTATTCTCCGCCATCAGGTGCTCGGCGCTGCCCGCTAGCGCCTCCCGCACACTCTGCAACATCTCGCCCCCCTGGTTCTGGCAGGTGAGCACCTGATTGAAGAGTTCGTTTCGTTCCCGGCTGCTACGTTGCATGTGTTCATACTCCCCGATAGTGGCCAGCAGTTCAGTTAACTTGGCCTGATGTTGCTGCTCCTTGAGCTGCAAGACCTCCCTGAGCTGTTGATTCTCTTTTTTAAGTTTGCTGTTGAACCACATAAGACCTCTAGATAGATGCCAATAAAGCAGTCATTCTGCCACAGAGAGCGGATGCTGACTGCGTATAAGGGGGCGTTACGTTAAATCGGACGCCCTTTTTGCTGCTGGTCATCCTGCAAGATGACTTGTTTTGCTAGGCGTTATCTCCCATCCTGCGCCGCACTATCCCTTGTCTCGGAATCTCCCCCATGGAAACCATTACCCATCCCACCCTGGTACAACTGGTGGCGGCCGGTGCTGTTCGTGTCGTGATCGCAGTTGGCCAACCTGGCGGCTGGACGCTGCTGGTGCGCTACGGTCTAGCCGAACGTGCCCTGGCCGCCCAGCGCAGCAAGCAGCTCAGAGTTTTTCGCAAGCTCGATACCCTGGTTCTCTACCTGCAGCAGATCGGGGTTTGCCGGTTCGAGGTGGATGCCACGGGCTTCATGGGTGCCCCGAGACAGATCAGGAGCTCTTGAACATAAAAGGCGTTATGTGCACCGACTTTTGCGGGCTGTATTAGCAATCTTGAGCTGTCGCCATGCTGCTTGTTTGGGGGTAGTATTGTGTAAACATTGTAGTTTGTGGGGGCGGTATGAGTGTTATGTCTGTTCGTTTGCCGGATGAGGTTGAGCTGCAGTTGGGGCAACTGGCGCAATCTACTGGCAGGACTAAGTCGTGGTTGGCTAACCAGGCTATCCAGGATTATTTGGCGCGAGAAGCTTGGCAGATCGCGGAAGTCGAGGCCGCATTGCGCGAAGCGGATGCGGGTGATTTTGTGCCTGAAAAGGAGATGATGGCGAAGTTCAATCGGTGGGGTATCAATGCAGGTTAAATGGCTGCGCAAGGCTGCTCTGAACCTTGAAGATGCTCACGATTACTTGGCCAAAGAGAACCCTAGGGTTGCCCAGGAGTTTGTGCTCGAGGTGTATCGCTTAGTCTACCTGTTGGTATCACAGCCGGCGATGGGGCGGCCCGGGCGCGTTCCTGGTACACGTGAGCTTGTGGTGCAACCCTATCCGTTTCTCATTCCATACCGAGTAAAGGGTGAAGAAATTCACATATTGAGGGTGTTTCATACCCGTTTGCGGCTACCAAGCCACTGGTAGTGGTCTGAAGTATTGGGGTTTTAACGGGATTTTTTGGCCGTTTCTTCAGCCATTTTTCGGTGCCTAATGAGGAGCAAGCGGATCTCGAGTTGGTTTTTTCGTGATTTTCGCTAGTTTTTTCTAAAAAACAGAGCTTGAAAGATATCCAAGTACTTGTATAATTCCCGCGCTTTGCTAAGGTGAGGTTGTGTTGTTAACAACTCAGCTCACACTTCGCTGAGTGTTGTTTTATCGGAGGCTTGTGTGCTCATGTCGAAAGATCCGTTAGAGCTCCTGGCGTCAGATCCAGTAGAGCTCACGATTTTAACCCTCAAAACCAGATTAATGATGATAGTTACAAAACTGATTCAGGATGCTGGTTACAATCAAGTTGAGGCTGCATCCGTTCTTAAGGTCACCCAACCAAGGGTGAGTAATTTAATGAATGGGAAAATATCTAAGTTTTCAATAGACATGCTTATTGAAATGCTTGGGCGGCTAGGATATTTAATGGATGTTTCTTTTGATCTTTCATCAAAGGAAAATCCGATATCCGTGATTGTAAAAAAATCGGCCGTGTGACCGACCGATTCTCCTAGTTAGCCCTTTTTGATGTTTTTGTAGCGTTCCTTGATGGTGTTCTCATGCTTGCTGTCTGTGCCATCAGACGTCTTCACGAATGCGTGAAGCACATGGATCACATCATCTAACACTACATAAACACAGCGATAGGCTGGCTTGCCGTTTTGTACAAATTCCATCACACCGTCACCAAGCCCATGCAGGGGTTTGGTTTTCAGGCTTGCCTTCATTCCGTGTTGGAGTTGGACAAGGCTATAGACGATTTTTTCTAGCTTGGTCTGTGGGAACTTGTGGAGCTGTTTTTCGCTATTACCGTGGAATACTACATCTTTCTTTTTCATACGACTTACCCCGCTTGTGAACAATAAAGTTTAAATGTCTCATGATGATTTCCTCATTTAATGGGACCATTTCCTTGGTCAATAAAAAGGCAAACATATTTTGAGTTTGCCTTTTTTCTTTGGTGTTGCTCCGCTACTGGAGCACTAGAGGT
Source organism: Aeromonas sp. Y289-2 (assembly GCF_027705925.1). Taxonomy (NCBI): domain Bacteria; kingdom Pseudomonadati; phylum Pseudomonadota; class Gammaproteobacteria; order Aeromonadales; family Aeromonadaceae; genus Aeromonas; species Aeromonas sp. Y289-2. The sequence goes on along the minus strand of NZ_JAPDCH010000028.1, from coordinate 3,893 downwards.
GGTATTACCACCACTGTGGGAATGTACAATGACTTGCTTGTTAACACAAGCACGATTATGCAAGAACTTGTATACAAGCAACCGTTTGTATGTTTTTTGTTCTCATGATGATGGCGGGGTGGTGTTCTGATTGACGATCCTCGAGGATCCGGCGTAACCTGTCGGCCAGAAACGAAAAAACCACCCGGCAAGGTGGTTTGTTCGAAGGTGTAGTCAGTTGGGGAACCGACTTCACCTGGTAACGGCTCCGTAGAGGGAAGCAGCTACCTAAAGTCCTAATAAGTTTAGCGCCCTTGGCGCCCATCAATCAAGTCTTCCCTCTTTTTATACGCCCGTTACCGAAGGCCACCACCTTTGGCGCTTTGTCGTACCCGCACGGATTGGAAGCATGAGTTTGTTGCCGTGTGTGGGTGTGGTTGGTCGGGCAGAACGGGGAATCCTCACACACTGCCCAGCGTGCGACCGCGCACCATAGCCTCCCTGGACTCGCAATCCAGGGGCACCTGCCACCAGAGCGTAACGGGGAACCAACCACGGCCAGCTCTTTAAACACGGCGCGGCAGTCCGGCCTACAGGCGGGGGCTAAAGCAGGTGCAGCAAGGACGGGGTGTGTCTCTGGAGCGCGTGAGGGGGAGCCGCCGCAAGCGGCCTCGATAGTCCAGAGCAAGGCGAGTCTATCTTGTGTAACTACGTCATTTTTAACGTAGCCAAGCAGGAGGGCTCTCCTATCTTGAAGCGCAGCGGAAAGATAGGAGAGCCCGGCTGATCACGGAGCATGGCGACATCCTTTTCGCGGCCCTTGGGGCCGTTCGCTTTTCTAATCATGTCATTACGAGAGAGGATCTTGGCGAAGGGGGTCACTGGCGAACCGTAGGCCGTCCATCAGGCCGTGTCTTTGGCCTGTGGGCGGGCCAGTTATCCCCTGAGTGGGTCTTGTGGTTTTTGCGCATGCGCAATTTTAGCTGTTGTGTCCGTCGCACTCTCACGCCGCTTCGCCAGCTTCGTTTTCATCGACATCGACGCTTCTTGCATGTCGGTACGCAGCGCTTCAAGTTCCTGTTCGGTTAACCGCCTTACTGTCATCGATCTACCTCCAGACCCAGCGCCTGCAACTTGTCTCGCCATTCCTCTGCCGGCAGCGTCTCGTAAATCAGCCCGCCCTCAACGCTGATGAAGGAGCCGAAATCGATCAGCCGCATCTCTTCCAAATCGGCGGTTGGGGTACCGTCCACGAACAACCAGAGGGCGTCTTGGTGCTCCTGGATAGCGTAGTGGGGTTTCCTGTCCATAGTGCACTCCCTGCTTAGCGATTGCTCAGATCGACCTCGATGCGACGAAAGCCAATGTTGTTGGCGGTGTTCGCAGCGGCATCGATGGTCTTGAACACGCGCCAGCCTCCACGCTGGCGTTCCAGTACCAGCGTCTCATTTAGCCGGCCAAACTTCACTAGGTGTAAATGGTATCCGGCCCCCATCGGGGTCGGCACGATCATCGCTTTGGCGAACCCGCCCTGGTCAAACGTCCACTTGGCTTTCAGTTCTTCCATTTCAATATCCTATATTGATGGTTCAAATCTTAGTTTTGATTGTGGGCTTCCAGCCATCAAAATGCAAATATGATTGTTCGTTATTAGGTTTTGATTTACCCGCTGCGCGGGTCGAGCGGACAATTTGGAGGGCGCAGCCCGTAAAATTGTGTAGTGAGTCCACATCCTTTAGGATGGGGGCAGTGCTTTAACCTCTGGCGTCCAACTTTATGGCCTTCGCAATCCTCCGCACTCAAAAGCTCAAAGCCGCTGTCGCTGTGCGCCGCTCGCTCAAGCATGCCTTTCGCGCACAGGACACTCCTAACGCCGATCCGGATCGGCTCGGGGAGAACAGTCACCTGGGCGCCAACTCGGTCGATGAAGCGATGAAGGCGTTCCAGAACAGGTTGCCGGAGAAGATCAGGAAGAACGGGGTGCTGGCGATCGAGTACCTGATCACCGGCAGTCCGGACGGCATGAACAGCAAGAGTCGGCACGACCAGGACGCCTACTTTACCGATGCGCTGGCGTGGCTCAAGGATCGGCACGGGGCAGAGAACCTGATCTATGCCGGCATCCACCGGGATGAAACTACCCCGCACTTATACGCCTATGTGGTGCCCATCGATCCCCAGGGAAAGCTCAACTGCCGGCATTTCCTGGGCGGGGCCAAGGCGCTGTCCCAGATGCAAACCGACTTTGCCGAGCGGGTCGGCCAGCGGCACGGCCTGCAACGGGGCATCGAGGGCAGCAAGGCCAGGCATACCACCGTGCGCCAGTACTATGCCGCCCTGCAGCAGGAGACCCCGGCTCCCTTGGCGCTCTCCGGGCAGGCCACCACGCCCCGGGTGCTGAAGAAGGGGATCCTGACCAGTCTCCACGAAAGCCCGGAGCAGGTGGCCGAACGTCTGACCGCGGCCAGCCAGGCGCACTATGCCCCGGCCCTGGCGCGGGCAAAGCGCACCGATCTAGCCGAACGACGGACCAAGGAACTCGCCGCCACGGCGCAGGCCAAGGAGACCGAACTGCAGGTGCTGCGGCCGCTGGCCGAGGGGCTCCCCCCGGAGGAACTGGAGGCGGTACGGCGCTTTGCCGCAGAGCTGCGGGCCGAGGCGGCCAAACGCCAGGAGCAGGAGCGCCGGGTGGCGGCGTTGCCGCACCTGGTACGCAAGCACGGGCCGGTGGCCACGTTCGCCCGGCTCGCCATCGAGGCGATCAAGCAGGTGGCGGATGCCTGGCAGGCGGTGGACTGGAAGGCGCTAGAGCAACGGGCTTTCAAGCAGATCATGCAGGATGGCTGGTCGCCCAGGAGGGGGATGAAGGAGATCGTGGATCACTCCCCTGCTCATGCCGGCCAGTCCCAGGAACAGCTCAACGCCGTCCTGGCATCCCTGTCCGATCAGCCCATCGTGGATAAGCCGCCCAGGGCAAAACAACCAGGATCAGGGTACAGCCGCTAAACGCGCCGAAAGTCCCCGTCTCCCACAAAAAAAGCATCACACCCAACGCAGCATGCGCTGCTGGAATGCCGCTTCATCAGCGGGTTGAGGATGTTTGCGCGCAATAAAAATGAGTGCGGACAGAGGGCGCCGTAAGCCTTATCGCAACAAGGGTTGGCACTGTTTGCGCGAGCTGTCGCGCTGCGCTTGCCGCCTCCAGAGCCAGGTGCGACAGACTGCGCTAGTCGCCCCCGTTCTGGAGTTTATCAAGGTGTTATTTTGATTCATCAATAATCAATTTTGATTTTGGGGTATTGGAGCAGAGTTATAGAGGTGTGCGGTATGAGAGCCTCAGATGAGAGGCTCTATAGGTAAGCAGTGAGTTATGCGTACTGAGTCAACTTCCAGGTAACGGGGTCTGACGCTCAGTGGAACGAAAACTCACGTTAAGGGATTTTGGTCATGAGATTATCAAAAAGGATCTTCACCTAGATCCTTTTAAATTAAAAATGAAGTTTTAAATCAATCTAAAGTATATATGAGTAAACTTGGTCTGACAGTTACCAATGCTTAATCAGTGAGGCACCTATCTCAGCGATCTGTCTATTTCGTTCATCCATAGTTGCCTGACTCCCCGTCGTGTAGATAACTACGATACGGGAGGGCTTACCATCTGGCCCCAGTGCTGCAATGATACCGCGAGACCCACGCTCACCGGCTCCAGATTTATCAGCAATAAACCAGCCAGCCGGAAGGGCCGAGCGCAGAAGTGGTCCTGCAACTTTATCCGCCTCCATCCAGTCTATTAATTGTTGCCGGGAAGCTAGAGTAAGTAGTTCGCCAGTTAATAGTTTGCGCAACGTTGTTGCCATTGCTGCAGGCATCGTGGTGTCACGCTCGTCGTTTGGTATGGCTTCATTCAGCTCCGG
>NZ_JAPDCH010000027.1:0-18138 GCF_027705925.1 Aeromonas sp. Y289-2 | reverse complement strand
TTTCATGTAGAACCTCCTGCGTTCAAGATACGAGAAAATTCTACTTATGAGCACCTCAGTTTTTCGGGGGGATTACCGGGTGATCGTTCATGGATTTAGGCGGGTGCAGGGGCTGGTGCTGCGGCAAGGGCTGCAACCCAAGGAGGCGAAAGAGGCGCTCGACTGGCGCTGGGCCATGCGTCAAGAAGGGGCGGGCAGCCAGCGCGCCCTGCAGGAGTGGCTGCAAACCCAGGGGGAGTCGCTGACCCGGCTGGAGCGCACCATTGAGGTCAACAGCGAGCGGGAGCTGGCCGCCGCCATCAGTCGTGGCGATGCGGACGTCGGGCCCGGCGCCCAGAGCACCGCCACCGAGTTTGGCCTCGGCTTTATGCCCTTGTCGCAGGAGTGCTTCGATCTGGTGATGCCGCAGGGGGTCTTCTTTCGCACCCTGCTGCAACAGCTGATCGGCTGGCTGCAATCCCCCGAGGGGCGCGAGCTGGCGGCCCGCCTCGGCGGCTATGACCTGACCCAGAGCGGCAAGCTGGTGTGGAGTCCGCAGTAAATAACCACTCACCCACCGACAAAACAGCCCGCCAAGCATGTTGACGGGCTGTTTTTATCACGGGCCTTTTTATAACAGCCTCAATCGCTTGTCTCACGCCCCTCTGCATTGAGTGCGATGCGCCACCCTTCCAGTTTCGCGGGCTCGCTGCCGCTGGGCAGCAGAGCGTGGCTGCGCAGCCGCACGGTAAAGCAGCTCCCCTGCCCCGGGGTGGAGTCCACCAAGAGCTCCCCACCCCAGCGGCTGATGATGCGGTGACTCAGGGCCAGCCCCAGACCGGTGCCGGTGGCACGGGTGGTGAAGAAGGGGTCGAAGATCTTGTCGATAATGGCCGCCTCGATGCCGCTGCCGTTGTCGATCACCCGCACCTCGGCCCCGCGCAGCTGACCCAGTTCATCTACCCAGTCGCGGCTCTCGACCCGGATCTCCCCCTGCTCCCCCAGCGCGTGGCTGGCGTTGACCAAGAGGTTTATCAGCACCTGCAATAGCTGCTGGCGATCCGCCTCGATGGGCTGCTGGGCCCTGAGATCGGCCACCAGCTCCACCTGCTGCTGACGCAGGGCAGAGCGCACCAGAGTCAGGCTCTCCTCGATGATGGGATTGAGGTGCTGCCACACCGGCGCCGTCTCGTAATCGCCAGGGCGAGAGTATTGCAGCAGGCTGCGGGTGATGGCACGAATGCGCTCGATCTGAGCCAGCACCAGCGCCAGCTCCTCGCCGACCGGCTCGGCCGCCTCCCCCAGCTCCAGCTTCATCAGCTCCACATTGCCGAGGATCACCGCTAGCGGATTGTTGATCTCGTGGGCCACCCCGGCGGAGAGCTCGCCAAGGGCCGCCAGCTTCTCGCTGATCAGCAGCTGCTGGCGCGCCTCGGTCAGCATATGAATATGATCTTCCAGCTCGGCGGTCTTGAGCTCGAGGCTTTGGGTACGCTCGGCCACCTTCTGCTCCAGCTCGTCGGCGCTGCGAGCCATCTGCTGCTGATGCGCCTCCTGCCTGTCCAGCATGGCGTCGAACTGGCGACCGAGCTGGGCCAGCTCGTGGTCAGGGTCGAGGGCCAGCGGGCCGATGCGAGCCGACTCCCCGGCCTGCACCTGCCGCACCACCTTGTGCATCCGCTCGATGGGGGAGAAGAGATCCCGCGCGCCGCGATAGACCAGCAGGCCGGAGAGCAGTAACAGCAGCACTACGCCGGAGCCCAGCTCCACCAGATTGGTAAGGTAGGTGCGGATAATGGGCCACTCGAGAAAACCGACATAGAGCATGCCGAGCCGCTCGCCCCTGGCTCCCAGCAGCGGCTCGTAGCCAGATACATACCAGGCGTCGTGGACGAAGGCGCGGTCAACCCACATCTCCCCCCGTCCCAGCACCTGATCGCGCACTGGCGGCGAGACCCGGGTGCCCACCGCCCGCCCCACCTGACGGCTACTGCTGACCGGTACGTTGGTGCTCACCCGCAGATCGTCGAGAAACAGGGTGACGGTGCCGACGCTGCCATCCGGCAGGGTATTTTTGGCAAACACCTGACCCTTGAGCTCATCCACCAGCCGGGTGCTGCCGTTGACAAGCTCGCCCCCCTCCAGCATGGCCCAAAGGGAGCCGTCGCGGCCCATCACAGGGGTCAGTGACAGACTGATCAGCCCCCTGTTCTCCACCACCTTGGTGCCATCCCGCTGCCACAACACAGCCCGCTTGGCCAGTTGCGGGGAGAGAGCGAGCATCTCCTGCTGCGACCAGACCACGAAGTGGCTGACGCTGCGTCCGGCCGTGAGGGCGGCGCGCTCCTGCGCCGTCAGCTGATCCAGCTCGGGGCCACGGCGCAAGCGCAGAAAATCGAGACCATAGTTGGCCGCCAGCGGCATCACCCAGTCATGCAGCTGATCCGGCGATTCCCGCAGCCGAAGCTGAAAGGCCCAGGCATCGCGCAGATGCTCCAGATGCTCGGTCTGGCGCTGCTGCTGCACCGTGATGGCGTGGTGGGCCACCCCGAGATCGCTGCGCACCGTGGTGAGCAGGTTCTGCCAGCTGTAGGTGAGGGTCCAGTAGAGGGTGAGCGCAATCATGCCCACCAGGGTGAGCATGATGGGTACCGAGGTGAGCAGCAGCAGGCGCCAGCGCACCTTGGTGCGCACGCAACGGGGCAACAGGGCGCGCATGCAGCGGGAGAGCAGGGTCAGTTTCATCGCCACCCCATCCAGTCAGCCTTCCTCATTCGATAGCCCACTCCTTGAATTTGCGATCCAGCGTCTTGCGCGCCACCCCGAGCACCCGGGAGGCGGCAGACTTGTTGCCATCATGGCTCGCCACCACTTGCAGGATGTGGGCCTTCTCCACCTCCGCCAGCGGCCATGCCAGCGGGTAGCCCTCCTCGCTCGTGCCCGGTTCGGCGGGCTTGCTGCTCTGCCAGTAATCCGCCGGGGGCTTGCCCAGCAGCAGGCAGCGCTCGATGAGGTTGCGCAGTTCCCGCACGTTGCCGGGCCAGGGGTAAGCCTGCATCGCCACCACGTCCTCATGGGTCCAGCTCAAGGAGCCCATCCCCATCTCGGCGGTGAGCTGGCGAGTGAAGTGATGGACCAGCGCGGGGATGTCGTCGATCCGCTCGCGCAGCGGGGCAACCGGTAGCGCCACCACGTTGAGGCGATAGAAGAGATCTTCGCGAAAGCGGCCCGCCTCCACCTCGGCCTTGAGGTTGCGGTTGGTGGCGGCAACGATGCGTACATCCACCGCCAATTCGCGCTCGGCCCCCACCGGGCGGATGGCCTTCTGCTCCAGCGCCCGCAGCAACGAGGCCTGCATGGCGAGCGGCATTTCGCCGATCTCGTCGAGAAACAGGGTGCCCTGATGGGCGACCCGAAACAGGCCGTCGCGCCCCTTGCGGGCGCCGGTAAAGGCCCCCTGCACATGGCCAAACAGCTCGCTTTCCAAAAGCTCCGGCGCGATGGAGGCGCAGTTGAGGGGCACAAAGGCCCCCATCCGGCCGGAGAGTTGATGCAGGGCACGGGCCACCAGCTCCTTGCCGGTGCCGGACTCCCCCTCCACCAGCACGGCGGCGTTGGAGGGGGCCACTCTGGCGATGAGCGTCTTGAGCTCGCGGGTCTTGGCACTGTCGCCAATCAGGGTGGGCGGGAACAGCTTGCTCACCTCCCGGCGCAGCAGCAGGTTCTCCCGCTCCATCTGGCGGCGCTCGATGACTCTGTCCACCGCCTGCACCATCTGATCGAGGTTGAAGGGCTTGAGGATAAAGTCACTGGCGCCGAGGCGCAGCGCCTTGAGGGCGGTCTCCATATCGCCAAAACCGGTCATGAAGATAATGTCGCTGCGGCGGGTGGCCGGGTCTATGGCCTCGTGCCACTCGATGCCGGAGCGCCCCGGCAGCCGGATGTCGGCGATGATAAGGTCGAAGTGAAGGCGGCAGCGCAGGGCTTCCGCCTCCTCCACGCTGGCGGCAGTCTCAATCTGGGCAAAACGCTTGGCCAGCGCCTTGGCCAGAAAGCTGCGCATGCCGGGCTCATCATCAACGATAAGCAGGGAGAGGGCAGACCAGCGGCTGGGAGGGAGTGTCATGGAAAAAAGTACCTCGGATGCACGTACGGTCGGTGAATGTCCCGATAACCGGAACCTTAGTGGGACATTTTGTCCTTACCGTATCAAAAGCACCAACACCAATTATTAAAAGCGATAACAAGCTCACCTAATTGATTCTAATAAGCTTCTGTTTTTAAACGGCAAACCTTGAATGCAGCGGCACAGGAACAGTTTGGCACCCTGCTTGCTTACTCTTGCCCTCTCCTCATCCACCCTGAAAAAAGTTGCATCACGATGACGATAAAAACCAACCTCAAACGTTTTGCCCTCTCCCTCGCCGCCAGCCTGCTGATCGCCGGCGCGGCCCACGCCGAAGCGGATACTAATGCCACAAAAGCGCCGATCCGCCTCGCCACCACCACCAGCACCGAGCAGTCCGGTCTGCTGGGCTGGCTACTGCCCCAATTCACCAAGGAGACCGGTTATCCGGTGCAGGTGATGGCGGCCGGTACCGGCCAGAGCCTGAAGATGGGCGAGAATGGCGATGCGGATCTGGTGATGACCCACGCCCCCTCTGCCGAGAAGAAGTTTGTCGATGCGGGCTTTGGCATCGAGCCGGTGCACCTGATGTACAACGACTTTGTTATCGTCGGCCCGGCCAAAGACCCGGCGGGTCTGGCCAAGCTGCACGACGCGGCCAAGGGGCTGCAAGCCATCAAGGATAAGGGCCAGACCTTTATCTCCCGCGGTGATGAGTCCGGCACCCACATCAAGGAGAAGACCCTGTGGCAAGCCGCTGACGTCAAACCCGAGTTTGCCGGTTACAAGTCCATCGGCCAGGGGATGGGCCCGACCCTGACCATGGCCTCCGAGCTGGGTGCCTACACCCTGACCGACCGCGGCACCTGGCTCGCCTACCAGAGCAAGCTGGATCTCGCCGTACTGCTGGAGGGTGACAAGCGCCTGTTCAACCCCTATCAGGTGATCCTGGTCAACCCCAAGCGCTACCCGGATCTCAACACCGAAGGGGCCCGCACCCTGAAAAACTGGCTGGTCTCCGAGCATGGCCAGAAGCTGATCGGTGACTTCAAGGTGGCGGGTCAGGCGCTGTTTGTAGCGGATGCCAACGGGAAATAATGGCAACCCTGACCCCTGCGATAACCTTGATGGCCCTCCCCCGGTTCGCTGAGGGAGGCGCCTGATGCCGACCCTGCTCGACACTACGTTGGCTGCCCTCGCCCTGCTGTTCAGTGGTGACACTGAACTGTGGCAGGTGGTGGGGGTCTCCTTCTCCGTCTCCTGCATCGCCCTGCTGCTGGTGCTGCTGCCCGCCTTGCTGCTGGGCTTTGCCCTGGCCTATCTGCCGCTGCCCGGCCGCTGGCTCTGGCTCTCCTGCATCAATACCCTGCAGTCGGTGCCGACCGTGGTGATTGGCCTCTTGCTCTACATGCTGCTGTCGCGGGCCGGCCCCTTTGGCGACTGGAAGCTGCTCTTTACCCAGCAGGCGATGGTGGTGGGGCAGATGCTGATTGCCTTCCCGGTGATCGCCACCATGGCTCACGCGGCGTTTGTCCAGAGTGACCGGCGCGCCTGGGAGACCGCCCTGACCCTGGGGGTCTCCTGGCCCAAGGCGCTGATCGGCCTGATGCACGAGTGCCGCTTTGGCCTGCTGGCCGCCATCATCGGCGCCTTTAGCCGTATCGTCACCGAGGTGGGCTGCTCCATGATGGTGGGGGGCAATATCCTGCACTTTACCCGCAATATCCCCACCGCCATCGCGCTGGAGACCCAGAAAGGGGCCTTCACCCAAGGGGTGGCGCTCGGCATAGTGCTGCTCACCCTCGCCCTCTTGCTCAACCTGCTGCTGACCGCCTGTCGCGGCCACAGCTATCTGAAGAACTGACCATGCCCCCACTGTGTACCAACAGGAGTACCCCATGGCCCTGACCGCCCACCAGCTAACGATGCGCTTTGGCGAGCGCCAGCTGTTCGAGATTGACCGGCTCGCCATCGCACCGGGGGATGCAATCTGGCTGCATGGAGCCAACGGGGTGGGCAAGACCACCTTGCTCAAAATCCTGGCGGGGCTGCTCACCCCCACCCGCGGCCACACCAATCTGCCGGGGCGCTGGCAACAGCGGCTCAACCGGCTGCTCAAGCGGGATCTGGGGCCGGGCCGGGTCACCTATCTGCACCAGACCCCCTATCTGTTCGATCGCACGGTGCACGACAACGTGGCCTGGGCGCTGGATAAACAGCTCGGCAGCGAGATCCGGGTGTTCGAGGCGCTGCGCCGGGTCGAGTTGGAGGGGTTGGCGCGGGAGCACATCAGCATTTTGTCCGGTGGCGAACGGCAACGGCTGGCGATGGCACGCGCCTGGGCGCTGCAACCGGCCTTTCTGCTGATGGATGAGCCCACCGCCAATCTCGACACACATTCGGTTGCCCTGATGGCCGCATTGGCGCAAGATCTGCGGGAACATGGCAGCGGCCTGGTCGTCATCAGCCACCAGAGCAACGCCCTGACCGACCTGTGCGAGCGGCAATGGACCCTCGCCCGTGGCCAGCTGCAAGAGACGACCCCTTTAAAAATCATTGAGCGACATGACTTCAAAAAGCGACAGCCACTCTGATCCCGTTGCCGTATCAGCAGTGATCCTGGCAGGAGGCCGCGCCACCCGGATGGGGGGCGAAGACAAGGGATGGGTAGCACTGGCGGGACGCCCTCTTATCGACCATGTTTTGGCGCGCCTGCGCCCCCAGGTGGATGAGGTACTGATCAACGCCAACCGCAGTCAGGCCCGCTATCAGGCGCTGGCCCCGGTCATCAGCGATGACAACAACGACTATCTCGGCCCGCTGGCGGGCATGCAGGCAGGTCTTGCTGCCGCCCGTCACGACTGGGTGCTATTTGTCCCCTGCGATGGCCCCGCCCTGCCGCTGGATCTGATGAGCCGCTTTCGCGCCGCCCTGACCCCGGATACCGAGCTGGTAGTGGCCCACGACGGCGACTGGTTGCAACCCGTGGTCGCCCTGCTGCACAAATCCCTGCTCCCCTCCCTCACCGCCGCACTGGCAGAGGGAGAGCGCAAAATCGATATCTGGTTTGCCCGCCACAATATGGCGGTGGTGAGCTTTGCCGATCAGCCGGATGCCTTTATCAATCTCAATAGCCCTGCCGAGCTGGCCGCCTACGAGGCCCGTCTGCTCGCCACGGCTATCGACCCCCAACAAGGAGTCACCTCATGACCCCGGCCCCCACCCTTCCCCTGCTCGGCTTCGCCGCCTGGAGCGGCACCGGCAAGACCACCTTGCTGGAGCAGTTGATCCCCCTGCTGGTGGATCGCGGCCTGCGCATCGGGGTGCTCAAGCACGCCCACCACGACTTTGATATCGACCAGCCGGGCAAAGACAGCTACCGCCTGCGCAAGGCGGGTGCCAAGCAGATGATGGTCGCCTCCCGTCGTCGTCATGCTCGTATCATTGAGACGGAGCTGGACGAAGCCGATTTTCGCCAGCTGCTGGCCAGCTTCGATCAGACAGAGCTCGATTTGCTCTTGGTCGAGGGGTTCAAGCACGAACACTTCCCGAAAATCGAGCTGCACCGCGCCGAGATTGGCAAGCCGCTGCTCTTCCCCGAAGACAGCGACATCATAGCGCTGGCCAGCGATCAGTCCCCACAGAGTGGCGAACAACAGCAGACAAGCCTGCCCCGACTCGATATCAACGATCTGGCGGCTATCGCCGACTTCGTCTGCAGCTGGCTTGACGGCTGCCAGAGCAAGGAGCCGGAGGCGGGCAAGGGCTTTCTCTCGGTCGAGGCGGCCCGCAACGCCATTCTGGCGGCCCTCACCCCGAGCACGGCCTGCAGCGACAAACCGTTGGCCCAATGCCACGGCGCCGTGCTGGCCGCCGATCTGATAAGCCCCATCAATGTGCCCCCCCACGCCAACTCGGCGATGGATGGCATTGGCCTTCGTAGCGACGATCTCGCCACCGGTCGCTGGCAGCTGGTGGGGGAAGTGCTGGCGGGCCAGCAGCGCCACGAGCCTGTGCTGGCCGGTCAGGCGGTGCAGATCATGACCGGCGCCCCGCTCCCCCCCGGCGTCGATACCGTGGTGATGCGGGAAGAGACGCTGATTGAAGGGGAGTGGGTCACGGTCACCGCCCCGATCCGGGCGGGGCAGAATGTGCGCCTCGCCGGGGAAGACCTCGCCAAAGGCGCGGTCGCCATCCCGGCCGGTACCTGGCTGGGTGCCCCCCAGCTGGGGCTGGCGGCATCACTCGGTCAAGCATCGCTCTGCGTGCGCACCCCGCTGAAAGTGGCGCTGTTCAGTACCGGCGACGAGGTGCAGGCGCCGGGCGAGCAGCTCGCCCCCGGCCATATCTTCGACAGCAATCGCTTCACCCTGATGGCCCTTATCCGCGCCGCTGGTTGCGAGGTGATGGACCTTGGCATCATTCCCGATGACAAGACCATTCTGCGCCAGCAGCTGGAGCAGGCCGCCGCCAGTGCCGATCTGGTGCTGAGTTCGGGTGGGGTCTCGGTGGGCAATGCCGACTTTATCAAGCTGGTGCTGGCGGAGCTCGGCCAGATCGATTTCTGGCGCATCCAGATGCGGCCGGGCCGCCCGCTCGCCTTTGGCAAGCTGGGGCAGACCCCCTTCTTCGGCCTGCCGGGCAATCCGGTGGCGGCGATGATCTGCGTGCTGCAGTTTGTCGAGCCTGCCATCGCCCGCTTGCAAGGCAAGCGGTGGCAGCCACTGCGCCTCTCGGCACTGGCAGAGGAGAAGATGAAGAGCCGCCCGGGTCGCACCGAATTTCTGCGCGGCATCTTTCATCAGGACCGTAACGGCCAGCTGCGGGTGCGCACCACAGGGCCACAGGGCTCGGGTATTCTCAGCTCCATGGCCGAGGCCAACTGCCTGATCGAAATCGTACCGGATCAACCCGGGATCGCCATTGGCGAGCGGGTCTGGATCCATCCCCTGCAGGGACGACTGGCCTGAATCCCGACGGGGCGTCGGCCGGATGCACGGCGCCCCGTCCCCCACCTGACAGGAGGCAGACCGTGCGTCTTGATGCCCCCCTATCCCGACTCGATCTGCTGGTCTATGGCCGCTACCGGATCGTCCATGGCCTGCGCATTGCGCTCGCCTTTATGCTCACCTTTCTGCTGACCCGCGAGCTGAAACTGCCGGAGAGCACCTGGCCGCTGATAACCTTGGTGGTGGTGATGGGCCCCATCTCGTTTTGGGGCAATGTGCTCTCCCGCGCCCTGCAGCGGGTGGTGGGCACCATCTTCGGCGCCAGTTGCGGGGTCGTGGCGCTTTATCTCGAGATCTACTCGCTACCGCTTACCCTGATCTGGTGTGGGTGCATCATGTTCCTCTGCGGCTATCTGGCCCTCGGCAAGCGCCCCTATGTGGGGCTGCTGATCGGCATCACCCTGGGGGTCACCATGGGGGCCATGCCGGGGGATATAGAGACGGCGCTGTGGCGCAGTGCCGACGTGATACTGGGCTCCCTGCTGGCGCTGCTCTTTTGCAGCATCTATCCCCAGCGGGCCTATAGCCACTGGCGCCTGCAGTTGCACCAGATCCTGCAGCAGTCGGGGCGGCTCTATCACACTCACCTCTCCCCCAATGTGCTGGAGCGCCCGCGCCTCAAGCACAATCTCTCCCAGCTGTTGGCACAGACCGGCAAACTGCGGGCCCTGCTGGCCCCCGCGGCCAAGGAAACACGCCACAGCGTCGCCCTGTTTGATGCGGTGCAGGTCACCATGCGCAACACCCTCTGCACTCTTGAGATGCTGGCCAACACCTACTGGAACGATCGGGAGAGCCACTTCCTGATGCAGAGCACGGCTGCGCTGCAAGCCTGCCATCTGGCCACCGAAGAGGCGATCAACCAGCTTGCCCTGATGATGCAAACCGGCGACGGTCGTGGCGCAGATGCCGCCATCGCCCGCCTGCACGAGGTGGCGACCCAGGCATCGCTCCCGCCCAATACCGAGGCCGCCATCAATGGTTACCTCTGGCTCAACGTGCAGCTGACCGAACAGCTCACCCACCTGCGCCGCCTGCTGGGGCTGATCCTCACCCCGCCCCATCGCAAGCAGCCGGACTAGACCCAATGCAAAACGCCCCGCTGTTGCGGGGCGTTTTGCTGTCTGACTGGCCGCTTGGGCCGTTGATCAGCAACTCTTAACTGGCATTGGCCAGCGGCTGCTCGGTGGTGAGGTAGAGGGAGAAATCCTGAATACCCGCCTGCAGGGCGGCAAAACAGTCAGGGTCTATTGCGGTGCCCAGATTCTCCGCCATCATCTCCAGCGCCTGCGGCACAGGGATGGCGCCGCGATAGGGACGCTTGGCGGTGATGGCATCGAAGATGTCGGCTGTGGTGATGATGCGCGTCTCAAGGGTAATCTCGTCCCCTTTCAGCCCCTTGGGGTAGCCTTTGCCATCGAGCCGCTCATGGTGGGCGCCCGCCACTTGCGCCAGCTCCTCGAAGGCGCCGATGCGGCTCAGGATCTCCTCGGTATAGGCGGCATGCATCTGCACCGCCGCCCACTCCTGCGCATCGAGTTTGCCTGGCTTGTCGAGAATGGCGTTGCTCACCCCGAGCTTGCCCACATCATGGAGCAAGGCGCCCCGCTTGAGCCAGCGTCGACGCGACTCGGACAACCCCATCTGGGTGGCAAGAATGTCGGTATAGAGCGCAACCCTGCCGCTGTGACCCGCGGTGTAGGGACTTTTGGAGTCCACCACCTGCCCGAAGGCCGCCGCGATTTCGTCCAGATAATCTTCATCCAGCGCCACCTCCCCTTGCCCGGCCGGGTGGACCAGCACCCACTCGGTCAGTCGGGGATCGGCCAGTCCTTGCCAGAACTCTTCGTCGGCCAGCGCTTCAAATTCCCGAACCAGTGCCGGATCAAACCAGCTGCCGCTGCGCTCGCGCAGCTCCTTGAGCGCCGCATTCGGGCCTGCGGCTGCGTGAAACACATCCACCACCTGACAGAGCAGGGCAATGCGCGAGAAGAGCGGGATCGCCTCGCCAGCCAGTTGCAGGGGCCGACCTTTGCCATTCCAGTGTTCATCAAGGGAGAGGATGCCATCGGCCACCTCGTTACTGAAACGGAGCTGGCGAGCGATATCCGCCCCCCGATGACAACGGGTCTGGATCAGTTCGTTGGCAATCTGGTCACCGTTGCGAAAGATATGAAACAGGCTGCGAAAACGTCCCAGCAGGTCCGCCTGCAAGCCGGTGTGGCCCAGCACAAAGTTGACTACCTCGGAGAGGGAGCCATCCACCAGTTTGAAATCGCGTTTGAAGTGAAGATCGTCGGTGAGATAGAGCTCGCAGATACGGGCAGCATTGCTGCTGCACCCAAGATCCTTAAGCAGGAGCGTGTAGTAGAGATCATGGCGCAGCCGGGCGTCCAGTCCCAGCCGCTCCCCCAGACGGGAACCTATCCAGCAGCAGCGAATGCAGTGTCCTCTTGGTTGTCCCTCGGTCATATCGAGCGCATGACTGAGGGAACCAATCAACTCCGCCAATCGCAATCCATTCACCGTCATAGTCTACTCCCTTAGACATCATGGCGATTTTGCCAGCAGATTAGGTATACCCCATCTGAAGCTGGATCGATCTGGATTCAGTTGAATTTAGGCAGCAACCTTGCCCTGATTAGCCCGCTCTTCCAGCTCCGCACGGCTCAGGGTAGAGACAAAGCGGCCATCGAAGTAGATATCAATCAGCTCACCACGCTTTTCGCCACGCATCATGCTGCGGCGGCCATCCAGATAGTGCACCTCCATCTGGGCGGTATGCTCGTCCGGGTAGCTGATCTCCACCTCGCGTACCCCTTGCGGCAGCATGGCCAGCGGCACCGTCTTGAGGGCCGGATCCAGATGCTGGTTCACCTTGATCACCGGATCGGCTTTCATGTCCACCACAGCCGGAGATTTGCCGGTGATGGGGTTCTTGCCAGACCAGAACTCGATGGTATTGAAGACGAACAGGTCAGCGGTCGCGGCCAGACCGTAGACAGGGGAGAGCAGCATAAAGACCCCGGCACGAGCGTAGCGATTATCCACCACGCTCAGGTTGCCCTTGGTGACCATGCCGGAAAGCCCCATCTGCCCCATACAGCCGCCCAGACCCATGCTCGCGACCATAACCAGCAGGGCCATTGCCCGCCCCTTCTGTTGTAATGCCATCTTGTTCTGTTCCTGCTCTGAAATAAATGAGGCGGCAAGCCTAATCAAGGGGCCAGAAGAGGACAATTCACAATGGCGGGACGATACAGGAGGGGTTCAGATTGGGGCACTGACTGCTCAAATATGAGTCAATGCCCCGGCATGACAAGAAGTCAGGGGGTTCAGATTGCCAGATCAGAGACGGTGCTGGAGACGTTGTTCGCCTCCCGGCGGATGTCGCTCATCACCTCATTCACCTCACCCACCTGCTGTTTACCCAGCTCGGCGCTGCTGGCGACGTCGGACATCTCGGAGGTGACCTTGGCGGTCAGCTCCCGGTTGTTCTGTACCACCTTGGCGATCTCGTCGGTAGAGAGAGACGTGCGGGCCGCCAGCTGGCGAACCTCGTCGGCCACCACCGCAAAACCACGCCCCTGATCCCCTGCCCGCGCCGCCTCAATGGCTGCGTTAAGGGCCAGCAGATTGGTCTGGTCGGCGATGCTGCTGATGGTGGAGACGATCGCCTCGATGCTGCGCGACTGCTCGTTGAGCTGGTTGATAAGGCCGATACTGTGAGTCAACTGGCTGGCAATCAGGCTGGAGGTATCGACCACCGAGGAGAGCAGACCCGCGCCGCGCTCGGCGCAGTTCAGGGTCTCCCGCGCCGCATCGTGGGCCAGCATGGCCGCTTCCCGCACCGCATCGCTCTTGTTGATCCGCTCGGTGATGTCGCTGGCGAACTTGATCACCTTCACCACCTTGCGATGCTCATCAAGGATCGGGTTGTAGGTCGCCTCCAGCCACACCTTGCTACCGTGACTGTTCTGACGACAGAAGAGACCGGACTTGAACTGACCACGGCCCAGCTCATCCCAGAAGTGGGGCTGGTCTCGATAGAACTGATCGTCGCAGAAGATGCGGTGATGCTTGCCCTGCACCTGAGCCAGCGTATAGCCCATGGTATGGAGGAAATTGCCATTCGCAGCAATCACCTCCCCGCCGGGGGTGCACTCGATGACAGCCAGCGACCGATCCAGCGCCGTCACCACCGCCTGCTGGCTGAGCAGTTGCAGGTGGTGCTCGGTAATATCGGCCGCGATCTTGATTACCTTGGTCACCACGCCCCGCAACTTGACCGGAAAATAGGTTGCTTCCAGCCAGATCGCCTCGCCCCGTTTGTTGAAGCGCTGGAACACCCCGGTACGGGAGCGCCCCTGCTTCAGGTCCGCCCAAAACTGCTGATAGTCGCTGCTCTGGGCATAGAGCTTGTCGCAAAAGATACGGTGATGCTGGCCGATAACCTCGGGCGCACTGAAGCCCACCACGTTGAGAAAGAGATCATTGGCGGCCAGCACAGTGCCATCCGGCGTAAAGGTGATGGTCGCCACGCTGCCGTGCACTGCGTCAAAAAATCCCTGCTGTTCCAGAAGTTGATCCTGGCACTGCTGCAACTCGGCTTTCAGTTTGCTATTGAACATCGAAACGTATCCTCCAGACTGGCACCCACCATAGCCAAACCACGCAGTGGATCAATAAGATAATGGTGGCGTGCTCCATCAGCATAGTTGGCGGCGTTGCCGCGATCCCATCTGACGCCATATTTATTGCTGTAAATCAAATTCACCGACCAAACGCCACTCATGCAGAGCTGAAACCCTTATTCCACCGCCGGTTGCCACTCCAGATAGGCCGGATTGGCGACAAAGCCGATCCGCTCATAGAGAGGGCGCCCCTGCTCGCTGGCATGGAGCCACACCTTGCCCAGCTGACGCGATCTGGCGAAGGCCGTTATGGCATCGAGCAGCGCCGTGGCGATCCCCTGCTGGCGCCATTGTGGCCGCGTATACATATTGAGCAGGTACCCCTCCACTCCCGCCAGATTGCCGGGATAGGGCGGCCGTTCAAATAATGCCAGCGTCCCTGCCGCCACGATCTGTTTGCCGCCCTCCTGCGTATCGGCCTCAGCCAGCCAGGATAAAGCACTCTCTTCACTCATCGCCCGGGTAAAGTAGTCAAGGGTGGCCTGCCACAAGGCCGGGTCTGCCTGCGGCGTCACCAGCTCACCGACCTCACAAAACAGCTCCATGCGCAGCGCCACCAGTGCGGGTATATCTGCGGCTCTTGCCTGACGAATGATCATTGGCTGCTCCTTTTCTCTCATGGGAAATTTCGCCGGCCGTCATTATGACAAAGAGCGCCTTGTGGCGCTCTTTGTCATTGGGTAAATCACTGATAAATCAATGGCTGCGACGTGTCAGCCAATAATCCAGGCTCAGCACACCGCCGCCCCAGATGATCAGGGTCAGCAGCATCCAGCCCCACAGCTGGTGATCGTAAAAGCCACCCGCCCAGAGGGTCGGGTAGGAGATCACCGCCATGATATTGAAGCCAAACAGCAGCAAGGCGGCCGGGCGAGTAAAAAGCCCCGCCAGCAGGAAGAGCGGCAACAGCAGCTCGGTCGCTGTCCCCAGATAAGCAGCCCACAACCAGGGCAGCAGGGGCACCTGATACTCGGATTCAAACAGATAGAGGGTGGAATCCCACGCCGTCAGCTTGAGCCAGCCTGAAGTGATAAAAACCGACGCGACCCACAGCCGCGCCAACAACAGCACACCGGCACTGCTCCAGCGCGGCAAATCACCACTCGAGCTGGCCAGCGCCAGCCATTTGTTTGCCATCATGGCATTACCTCCATATCCACCAGCAGACCAAGGGTTATCAGGCGAGTGAGATGTTCGCTGGCCGCAGGGTCGGCCGCCTGCAGATCGACCAGCGCCGTACCAGCGAGACAACCCTGTAGCAGCGCCCACTCACCCGCCGTCAGGGGCAAGGGGGCAACCCGGCAATCCGGCTGTTTCTTCAATGCCAACCAGACGGGGGCATCAAGCGCGTCCACCGCTTCACCACCGTGCAGCGCCATCTGCCACAGGGCCAACACCGGATAATCGCTGGCAACCAGCAGCAGATCCGTGGCTGGCAAGAGTCGCAGCCGCTCCCATTGTTGCGGCGATAATGCGGCCAGACGCTCGGCTGGCCAGCAGCGTGACTCCAGCGGCAGCAGACTGGCACGCTCAAGCTGCCATTCGAACTGAGCCAGCGCCTCCAGCCAGGGCAGTCCGGTTGTAGTTGGCAAGCGGGCCAACCATTGGCCAAATCCGGCGCCATAGTGCATGACGCTCCCTTCCCTGAGGGGCTCGGCCAATACGAAGCCACGGGCCGCCGCTGCAAAAAAGTCATCCCCGACCATAGCCTTGACGGCGGGATAACTGCTCGCCAGCACCTCGCCAAGGCTCAGGATGAAGTGGTTGCGATAGACCTGCAGCACAGATTCGGCAGGAAAGAGCCGGGAGCTGATGTGAGGGGAAATGGCGTCAGGCGCCCCCAGCAGACCATCGGCAAAGTGCTGTTGCAGCTGTGCCAGTTCAGCCATGGGCCACCTCCCGTGGTGCACTCATGGCACGCGCCTCATCCAGAATGGCACTGGCCTGCGCCGCCTCTGCCAGCAAGACCGGCAGCGGCGGGATCTCGAGGTCCCACTCAATCAGGGTGGGAATGGCCTGCTTGCGGCAGATCTGGCGATAGAGTTCCCAGACCGGCTCCACCACAGGGGCGCTGTGGGTATCGATATAGAGGGAGCCTTCCGGCAGCTGCTTCTCGGTATAACCGGCCAGATGGATCTCCCCGACGGTGGCGAGATCGATCGCCACCAGATACTCATCGCAAGAGAAACCGTGATTGAAGGCACTGACATAGAGATTGTTGAGGTCGAGCAGGATGCCGCACTCGCTGCGCTGCTGCAGCTCGGCCAGAAATTCCCACTCGCTCATCTCCCCGGGCAGTTGCAGATAGGAGGAGGGATTTTCAATCAACATGCGGCAACCCAGGGTCTGTTGTACCTGCTGGATCTTGTCGCTCATGTTGTACAGGGAGGCGCGGGTATAGGGCACCGGCAGCAGATCGTTGAAGTAACGCCCACCAATGCTGCTCCAGCTGAGATGTTCGGAGATCCGTACCGGTTTGATCGCCGCAGCCAGTGTCGACAACTGCTGCAGATGGTGCGGATCGAGCGGGTCGGCAGAACCAAGGGACATGCCAACGCCGTGAAGACTGACGGGGTAGTGCTGCGCCAGTTCGGCGAGCACCTGAAAACCGTGACTGTGCCGTTCGAAGTAATTTTCACTATGCACCTCCAGCCAACCGACTGCCGGCAGGATTTGCCGGATCTCATCGTAATGGGGAGTGCGTAATCCGATACCAATCAAAGGGTTCATCGCAAGACTCGCTTTCGCCAATCAGAGAAGATGCAGGGGGCGACCCGTTGGCCATCCCCCCTGCCCGATGTCTCTTACTTGGGTTGCAGCGAACCGCCGACCAGCTTCTCGCACAGCCCTTTGGGCATCACCACAAAGGCATCACCCTGAGCATCTTCCTTGGCAGTACCGGCGCAGGAGCTGCTCTTGGTCGCACAGTCATTTTTGCTGGCCTTGACCACGCCGTAGCACTTCTCCTTTTCATCGGCAGCCATGGCTGGTGCCGCGATAAATTGGGCGCCCAGCGCCAGCAGACCGGTCATGGCGGAGGCGATAGCAGTGCTTTTTTTAACATTCATGTTCATGTTCCTTTTGATGTCGTTGGATGTTGCTGATATCCCCGATTTGTCGCAACCGGGTACCTGCAATAGAACCGGCAAACGGGATATTCCCTTTCAAAAAAAACAAAAAAGGAGTTAAAAAACCCAAAAACAAACACTCAATCAATTGATTTTAAACAGCTATTTCATCATTGAAAATTTCTCGACGACCACCCATTAATGAACGAGGAAAGTGCCATATGGTGCTTTCATCCCGTTAATCTTCTTCACTGCTTCCATCAAAAAAGATGCTTCAGACATAAAAAAGCCCCGCCAACAGGCAGGGCTGGATGCAACTTTAAAGAAACAATAAATAAACAATCTGAGTGGTGTTGGGAGCCAGGAGTTGCGGCAAACAGATAAAAAAAGAGACAGCTTTGGCTGTCTCTTTTTGCACATGGTGCGAATGGGGTTTAGTAGAAGATCCGCTCGCCACGCTCGCTCATTTTGAGCCACACCGGTTTGGTGCTGGTTTTATTCCAGATCCGGTGCAGATAGCTGTAGAAGCGGGCACGATCGCTGCGAAACAGCATCACGGGGAAAGCCAGAATGCCCACCAGCAATACATAAATGCGACGAAGAATAATCTGAGTCAGGGAAAAGGGATGAAACATGATGTAACTCCTTACTGGTAAGACCACTGAGCAAAGATTACCCCACTCCATGTAGGATTACTACATCACCAACGCATTTTTTTATAAAAAAATGGTGAAAAACGGGAAATACTGAAAACGGGTTACGTCATTAACCAACAGTTAACAAACTTGCGAAAATCGTGCGCTTTGCCACAGTTATCAGGGGAAAAACATGCAGTAGGGAGACACGCATGAAACTGCCGGAAGTGGCACTGCTGGTGCTGATGGTTGCCCTGACACGGGCACAACTGGAGGAGTGGCAACTGAATCGGGAAGATGCCATCGTGCTGGCCGAACGGGGCGTGCCCACCGTCAGCCTGTGGCAATGCGGCACACTGAAGCAACGGATTGCGGATCTCAACCAGCACAGTGCCGAGGTGCAGTTTCAATATCGGGGGCAAAACATGGCGGATGTGAGCCACTATCTCGAGCGCGAGTGGAAACAGGCTGGCTGCGAACAGTTACTGGTACAGCAAGGATACTGACCAAGCTTCACTGATCGAAGAGTGATGAATCAGGGAAAAGAGAGAATATGGAGGCACGTTCCGGAGTCGAACCGGACTAAACGGATTTGCAATCCGCTGCATAACCGCTTTGCTAACGCGC
>NZ_JAPDCH010000026.1:0-19486 GCF_027705925.1 Aeromonas sp. Y289-2 | reverse complement strand
TACACGCCGAAACAGCGCTTGGCACAGGCCGCATGACCTCTACTTTTGAGTGCTCCAAAAAATGGGGGGATTACCGTGAGTCATCAATTGACCTTCGCTGATTACGAGTTCAACAGCAAACGCCGCCAGACCCGTAAAGAAGTTTTCCTCTCTTGAATAGAGTAACTGCTTCCCTGGCCCTGGATGCTGGTCATCATTACGCCCATCTATCCCAAGGTCGGCAATGGCCGTCACCCCTAACCACTGATGCAAATCCAGCCATAAGAACCTTCTCTAAAAAGGCTGGGTGCAAAGTAAGTGGTCAAGTCAGTGTAATTACCCACGAAAGGCCTCTCGCAATTATGATAGGCATGGCCCCGTGGGCGCGGGCATCGGACAGACTCAGGAGCAGTAACATGAAGCATCAAACCCTCACCGTGGAAAATAGCCGCATTCGCGTCACCGTCAGCCGCGAGATAGCCGATAAATTCCTGCCAACCGGAGTTATCGGTCGCGATGAGTCCCCCGGTCAGGCGCAACGTGGTCGTCTGCTTTCTGCCGCGATGGGCAAATTAGCCAGCGCAACCGAATTACGCCTTCGGCTCACTAACGATATCGAGCGGGCTGATGTCATCGCGCTGGCCCATAAGCTCCTTGTCCGTGACTATCTGGAGGAACACAGTCACTACAACGTCAACGAGGTGATCATGCGCCTCGAAGAGGGTCACCTCATGCACAAATACATGGCCCAGGAGGTCACTCTCGCCAATGAGTACGCTCGCGGTGTCTTGAAGACTATTTCGCAAGACGACGCCCGCCTTTACGTAGCGCCAAAGGTAATGGCCGGGGTACTCTCCCCCCATGAACGCAGGCAACTGGAGACCCGCGTTGAACTCCTGCTAAACCGCATTGGCATCAATGCAACTGAGGCACTAGATAAAGCCCGTCACGCCTTGCAAGCGCAGGCCAACATCGCGCACCATTATCACATGTGTCGGGCCAATATGACGGGTTGGAAGATTGAGGTCATCGGGGAACTACCGGCTCAAGTGGGCCTATCTCGGTTGCTGCCAAAGGATGATTAATGGATCGCAATCCCAGACCCACCTACCAGCTCACCTCTATCCACCGAGTAGGGCGCCAGAATTTACGGTGCTGTACAGCATTGTTGCTCAAATTCTCTGCTGTACATCGCTCTTATTTATCGGGTGGATTACCCTACCTGGATGGAAAAACCTCAGTATAATCAATGCAACTACATATAATCCGCAGCCAATTATCCATACCCATCCATTCCACGTTTCGCGGGTTGCACTATACAAAAATGCAAAAACAAGTGGACCGATTACACCTGTCAGGTGGGTCAAACTGGTCAGCACCCCTTGTAATTGTCCCTGTGCTACCTGACCGACACGAACAGATATAATTCCCTGCAAGGCGGGAAGTGTGATGCCACCACAAGCTAGTAACAGCAAAACCGGCCAAACCATCCAGCTTTGTGTAATGACCGCCAATAAAAATAGGCCACAACCGTCAGCCAAAATGCCAACCGCTATAGCTTTCCGTTCTCCCAAATGTTTAGCGATAAAACCAGCAGCAAGTCCTTGAAACAGTGCGTGTGTCAGCCCGAACACAGCCAATGAAACACCGACCATTACGCCATCCCATGCGAAGCGCTCTTCTCCGAATAAAACCCATAATGTTGCGGGGATTTGGCCAATCAATTGAATGATGAAAAAGACAACTAACAATCCCGATAATGGGGAGATCATCTCGCGTATGGAGGATGTGGTTTCATTGATTGTTTCATTCTTTAACTCGTCACTAACCTGATTAGCATTATGGGTCTCATGTAAAATGAATAGGGAGACCAGAAATGCCAGCCCGTTAATAGCAGCAGCGAACATAAACGGTGCCTGTACCGAAAGTTGACCGGCAAAACCACCAATGACTGGTCCAGCAATCATACCGCCACCAAAACAGGCACCCATCATACCAAACCAATGTGTCCTGGATTCCTCAGGTGTGACATCGGCAATTGTTGAGGCTGCAACAGCTCCAGTCGCACCGGTAATACCAGCAATTAAGCGTCCCAAATACAACACCCACACTACGCTGGCTGTTGCCATTAATGCGTAGTCCAGTGTTGCACCTAAAAGTGAAAGTAACAATACAGGGCGACGACCTATGCGATCTGACCAGCGGCCGAGAAGAGGGGCAAAAATCACTTGCATCATTGCATACAGCGCCAATAAAACACCGTAGTTCTCTGCAACATTAGCCTTTCCAACAAACTCCCGTAATAACGCCGGCAAGACAGGCATAATTATGCCAATCCCCATAGCATCTAAAAAAATGATGACCAGTGCCATCATCACAGTGCGGTTCATAGTTAACGTTCTCTATCGATGATAGGGTTTGAAAAATAACTCTATCAGTGATAGATTGTCAACAGCAAAAGGAGATAGTGATGGCACGACTAAGCTTGGACGACGTAATTTCAATGGCGCTCACCCTGCTGGACAGCGAAGGGCTAGAGGGCTTGACTACGCGTAAGCTGGCGCAGTCCCTAAAAATTGAGCAACCGACTCTGTATTGGCACGTGCGCAACAAGCAGACTCTTATGAACATGCTTTCAGAGGCAATACTGGCGAAGCATCACACCCGTTCAGCACCGTTACCGACTGAGAGTTGGCAGCAGTTTCTCCAGGAAAATGCTCTGAGTTTCCGTAAAGCATTACTGGTCCATCGTGATGGAGCCCGATTGCATATAGGGACCTCTCCTACGCCCCCCCAGTTTGAACAAGCAGAGGCGCAACTACGCTGTCTATGCGATGCAGGGTTTTCGGTCGAGGAGGCTCTTTTCATTCTGCAATCTATCAGCCATTTTACGTTGGGTGCAGTATTAGAGGAGCAAGCAACAAACCAGATAGAAAATAATCATGTGATAGACGCTGCACCACCATTATTACAAGAGGCATTTAATATTCAGGCGAGAACCTCTGCTGAAATGGCCTTCCATTTCGGGCTGAAATCATTAATATTTGGATTTTCTGCACAGTTAGATGAAAAAAAGCATACACCCATTGAGGATGGTAATAAATGATGCTATCTATGTGTCAACTCTAATTTATAGTTATGGATAGTGTTTTCAAATATATACATGTATCGTCAGTATTTTATCTATTAAATATTAAACCACTTCTGGTTAATATCATGGGTGTCACCGTCCCTCGATAAAATGGCATTGAGTCTCCCACAACTAAGCCACCCATTCGGTTTAAGGTCTTAACGATGATATCTCTTGCATCCATATGGATTTCATCTACAGATTGTGCGAAAAGTTCGTGCAGTGAAAACCGAGCCAAGCTAGAACCTATTTGATACCCTCTGAAATTTTGCATTGTTGCAAATCGCCCCCAATGAGTTTCATCGCATTATTTCCAGGCTGCAACGGCACCAACAATTGTGGAGTTCATAATTGCACACCACCATTGTGGCGATTTTTCAGCTGGAATAGGGATCAATTCGTCAGGGATCCCCTGCTCTCCCTTGAACACGGGAATTTGCAAACGCAGTATGTCGTCCATATCTTCATGCGTTGCTTTCCTCAATACAAGATTCTGCATCGGGTCATCCTTATCGTTGAGCCGTAACAGCAGGTATTTTCATTAGTAGCTCAGCACAAAATGCACATAATTTGTTCAAATCAATAAGCCGCCTAGGAACACAGTATCTATTGGCCACCGCCTTCCGTTGGCGGCATCGCTTCTTGCGCTATGGCCGACTCAGGTATGCTTCTTTTCGATAAAACGCCTCTTTCATTTATACCTTTTAATTACATCATCACCAATTGACTTACCGCTCTAATTTTCCCATTCAACCGGTAGATTTTTTCTGATGCATTTTTATGCAAACAAGTAATTTTTTGCTTCTCTTGAGGTAGTTTTTCAAGTATCTCGCGGTAGGCTTGTAACTCATAACGAGTCAACAGAAGCTCTTCTTCCAGAGACCTCAACTCACTTGCTAGATCATAATTATCGCCTTTGATTGATGCTTGTAAACTGCCCAGAAGATCATCTGAAAAAATATAATGCCGATTATTTTTTGGCCCATTAGCTTTCACTGCATCCTGTTTTTTCAAGCTATATACATGGCGGTCAACCAAGCCTGATGCCTGATACACAGCCAAGTCATTGACCTCCATAGCCAATCGTATCAGCTCTTTCCTGCTTATTTTTAGACCAGTCATTTTGAGTAAAACTTGATAAAACTTGTTACTGATTTTGTAAACATTTTTATTCTGCATAAAATTTCCACAACCACAACACTTAGGATTGCTAAGTATACAGAGACAGGTGAAACTTAGACAATCTATACATATGAGAACTTTGTGATGAACAAACATTGTACAAAAACCCATTCCCAGAGAGACTCAAGCAGGCGCGTAAAAAAGCAGGTATATCCCAAAAGGAGCTTGGGGTAAGGGCCGGTATGGATGATAGTTCTGCTAGTGGTCGCATGAATCACTATGAGAGAGGTCGCCACGTTCCAGACATTGATACAATGCGAAAACTTGCCAATGTACTGGGAAAGCCGCTGAGTTATTTTTTTTGCGAAGATGATCTTAGTGCGGAATTGGTTTGTCTATTTGAGCAACTTGATGAGGATGAAAAGTTAGATCTTCTCTTTAAGCTACGTGAAAATAAACGGTGATACCGCTAAGTAAGATACCTGCTCATGTTGCGGATTGACCACCAGAAGTTTGCAACGCATTGATAGTGGTTTGTAGCTAGGAGAGGAGGTTAACTTTCATGGTTGTGCTCATGCCTTCACCACCGGGATCCCTTTGATACTGGTGGTATAGCGGGGGCTGAGTTGTTCGCGTTTCATCATCCATTCGCTGGTATCTCGGCCTCGGGATGCAAAGTAGACCTTTCCCAACCGCCCCTGGTTAATCCTATCGATCACCTGCATGAGTGCATCGCTACGGGGATCCTGCTGTTCGCTGCCGAATAGACCCCCTTGCTGCATGCCTTTCGGGGAGAAGTCCGCCAGCATGACGCCGCCCTTCATATAGCGAACATCATCCAACCAGATCCTGCTCAGCAGCGGCTCGATCTGGGCTAGCAACTCACGGGTGTCGGCTGTGGGTATCGGCAACAGCATGGAGATCTGGTTGGCATAATGTGTTTCCCGCTCCGCAAACGGGCTCGAACGAATGAATACTGTGACATGGCGGCAGCACATGCCCTCTGTCCTGAGTTTCTCAGCTGCCCGCTCCATGTAGCCAGCGAGAGCCTCCCGCATGGGGCCGAAGGCGGTGATGCGCTCCCCAAAGGATCGGCTGCAAATTATCTGTTGCTTGGCCTGTGCCAGTTGCTCCAGCTCGGCGCAGGGGATCCCGCACAGCTCCTGCACCGTGCGCTCGACAACGACCCCGTAACGGTGCCGAAGACTCTTAGCATCAGCCGCTACCAGATCAGCCACGGTGTTGATGCCCTGAGCTGACAGCTTGGTGGTGAGTTTGCGACCAATTCCCCAGACCTCGTCTACCGGGGTGATCGCCATCAGTTTGGCGCGGCGTGTTTCATCGCGCAGATCGACCACCCCTCCGGTGGCGGGCCATTTTTTTGCGGCATAGTTGGCGAGTTTGGCTAGGGTTTTAGTGGGGCCGATACCAACACCGACCGTCAGCCCTGTCCACTGCTGTACCCGCTCCCGGATCTGGCGTCCATATGCCACTAGGTCACCCGCCCAACTCTCACTCAGCTCAGCAAAAGCTTCGTCTGTTTACCGGGACGGGTGCGAACAGCTTTGCGAGAAGGTCACTCAGCAACTCGGTGCGTGGTTCTCTCTTTTGAGCTGGTAAGGCTCATGTGGTGAGGGTTCTGGTGAGGACAACCAAAAAGTGTAAGAATAAACAGGTATGAACACGCATTTTCATACCTTTTCTTACATATCTTTAAAAAGTGTCATTTTAAGGTGAGCAACCAGAAGTGTAAGAAAAGGTGTTATGCATTGAAATATATAGTAAAAAATTCATTGCCACTCACTCAGTCACTCACTCAGCAGCGATTTTTTACATGTATTACCATCCTAAGAACAGAATATTGAAAAGGCCCTGATAACTCAGGGTCTTTTTTTATGCACTCAGGCTGAACCTCTCAGCCCGAAAGGGATATAACGCTTTTTGGTTGCCTCTCTTACAGTGATGGATATTCTCCACAGGAACGCTTTGTGAAAAGTGCAATGAAACTGCTCACCCCTTTATTGCTAATGCTGACCAGCTTGCTCTCCGGCCAGTTGCTGGCAACGCCACTCAAGGTCGGGGTCAGCTTTGCCATCCCCCCTTATGTCATCGAAAGTAATCAGCGTGGCATCGAGCTGGATCTGCTGAAAGAGGCGTTCGCTGGCAGCGGCTATGAGCCCAGCTTTGAATTTCTGCCACTGGAGCGTACCTTCCGCCTGTTCGAGTCAGGAAAGCTGGATGCCATCATCAACGTCAGACCCGGTATGGTTGATCCTCACGTTCTGACCCAACCCGTTATCACCTTCCATAACCGGATCTTCACCCTGCGCAGCACCCACATCAGCACTCTGGACGATCTGCAATCAAAACGGGTCACCGCCTTTCAACGGGCAAGGATCATTCTGGGGGGCGCATTCGCCACCATGGCCAACCAGAATCCCCACTATGAGGAGGTAGCCAAGCAGCAGGTGCAGGTACATCAGCTGATGCGCGGCAGGGTCGATGCAGTCGTACTGGAGGAGCGGGTGTTCTACTACTACCTCGACCAGCTGATTGCCACCGCCCAGGCAGGCGAGCACTACGAGCGCAATCAGGTCAGACAAGCAGACCTCTTCCCGCCCACCGTCTATCACTTTGCCTTCCGCACGGCCGATGCCCGCAATCTGTTTGATAAGCGCCTTGAGGCGATGCGTCAGGATGGTCGTTATCACCAGATTTTCGCGGCTTACGGCGCCACACCGTGAGCCACAAACATAAAAGCCAGCCGGTAAGGGCTGGCTTTGTACTGGCTCCGAAGGAACAGCAGTAGGGGAGCGTTACTTCATTGCGCTGCCGTTTTTCAGTTCTGCTTTCTGACGTTTGGCTTCGCGTTTCTCTTTCAGTGACATCTGCGGTTTTTTCTTGGCATCTTTGCCGTTGTGATGTTCTTTGTTACTCATCATCAAACTCCAAAAATGTTACCCAGACAGTTGGTTCCTCATGGGAGCCAGCATGCCATCCGAATCATCAACTTCAGTACGCTTGGTGGGATGGTGCAAGACCATCACCAGACCCAGCATACCCTCCAGCGGCATCCGGATCCAGCCTCATTCTCGTCCAAAAGATGTCGCGTGCAGCCCCTTGAGCGGGGAAGCCAAACGACCTCGACAGGAAAGACCAAAAAAGAGTAATTCGCATTATTAAATGTTGTCACGCTTATATTAAGCCATCGTTACCTGGATATTTTCACGGATAAATATAAATCCCTCTCATTATTTATTGCCGCGCAAGAGGTCACCATTTTAATAAGCATTCGCAATATCATCGGAAGCATCAGGTTACAACACCGAATAGGTTATTTCCGGTCAGCCGGATATAATGCGCGCCGCACCGAAATATCCTTTTTTATTCAGGAAGCTGTGACATGAACAGAAAAACCAGAGCCGCCATGGTGTCGGTCTGCTCCAATATCAGTCTGATCATCATGAAAATGGTGGCCGGCTTCGCCAGCGGCTCGGTCAGTATCATCTCGGAGGCGATCCACTCCGCCATGGATCTGGTGGCGGCCCTGATCGCCCTGTTCGCGGTGAAAAAGTCCGATCTCCCGCCGGATGAACGCCACCCCTATGGTCACGACAAGATTGAAAATGTCTCCGGCGTCATCGAAGCACTGCTTATCTTGCTGGCCGCGGGCTGGATCATCTTCGAAGCCGTCGACAAGCTGATCACCCCTAGCCCGATTGAAAGCATTGGCTGGGGCGTGCTGGTGATGGTGATCTCGGCGCTGGTCAACAGCGGCGTCTCTGCCTACCTCTACAAGGTGGCCCGAGAGGAGGAGTCGGTCGCGCTGGCTGCCGATGCGCTTCATCTCAAGGCGGACGTGCTCACCTCCGCCGGGGTCGCCGTCGGCCTTGGCGGGATCTGGCTGGCCGGTCTGTTCGGCCATTCACTCGCCATCCTAGACCCGCTAGTCGCCATTGCTGTCGCCATCTTTATTGTCAGAGAGGCCATCAGCATGCTCAACGAGGCCTTCCAGCCGCTGATCGACCAGAGCATGAGCCCGGAAGAGCTGGCGATGACCAGCCGCATCATCACCGAATGCTGCCCTGCCGCCAGCGGTTTTCACGATCTGCGCAGCCGTCGTGCCGGACGCCGCCGCCATATCGACTTCCACCTCACCCTGCCCCCGGAGATGAGCATCGGCGAAGCCCACGATATCTGTGATCGCATCGAACACGCCATCATGGAACAACTGCCCCACGCCATCGTGCTTATCCACGTCGAGCCGGAGGAACAAGAGCTGCCCTCGCCGCTCGCCATAAACTGAAATGTGGCAAACAGGCGGGAAAGTGGCCGCGAAATAACGGAAAGTTGGCACAAACCCGCATTTTTACTGCCGGAAAGCCGATTGCATAAGAAGTGATCGGCACAACTGTGTTAGGGTGTCTAACCACCCTGCCGCAGGAGCGCGCCGTGAAAAAGCTGGAAATGAAAGATCTGACCGAGGCCGAAAAAGCCGAGATAGCCTTGTTATTGCAAAAGGCACAAGCCAATGCAGACCACCAGCTGACCAACGGAGAGCGGAACAAGATCCGCGAAGAGGGTCGCCTGAAAATTGTGGCGGACCGCGCCGAAGCGGCCAAGGCAGCCTCCAAGCTGGCTCGCGAGAAAGCCAAAGAGCGTGCCAAGAACCAGGTACTGCCGGAAACCTTCAGCTGGATTGATTCGGTCAGCAACAAGTTTCGCAGCAAGCGCTGATCCCTTCTTGCAAAACGCCCGCTGGCACTTGGTGCCAGCGGGCGTTTGCATGTCTGGGCGATGCTCGATGAGCCAGATTTGGCGCCACCATTGATTTGCAGCCCAGAAGCGAATCGCAGCAGCAAAGAAGTGATTTACATTGTGAGTTAGAGAGAACGCCAACTGACAATCCCCATCTATCGCCACCTTTTCATTTTTTCTCATATTTTTTGCCAGAACTGGCTACATAGTCAGGACAAAAAAGCCGAATCTGGTTTGCTACAGGGTGATATGAGTCCTCGTTGATTTTTCTATGCCGTTGAAATGCATCATATTTACTATAAAAAATGATATTTTTGGCTGTTACAAAACA
The DNA here is from genome assembly GCF_027705925.1 of Aeromonas sp. Y289-2. Lineage (NCBI taxonomy): Bacteria > Pseudomonadati > Pseudomonadota > Gammaproteobacteria > Aeromonadales > Aeromonadaceae > Aeromonas > Aeromonas sp. Y289-2. Next base: position 10,166 of record NZ_JAPDCH010000026.1, on the reverse strand, counting down.
TTAATATTGAGATAAAGTTTGCTTTAAAAATGAGAGCGTGTTTTAATCTTTCTCGATGGTTCGGCAGTTCAGACCTGATTATGTTAGGCAGTCATTTTAGTAAAGCAGTGATTAGCATAAGCGTTATCCTCGGATAATTCTTATCAAATAATTCTCCTTCTTTAGTGCTCCCCATACGTATTGCTGACGAAAAATCAAAAATTGCCATTTAGGTGGCATTCAACACTATTTAAGGAAATTATTATGTCTAACAAAATGACTGGTACCGTTAAGTTCTTCAACGCTGAGAAAGGTTTTGGTTTCATCTCCCCGGCTGACGGCAGCAAAGACGTGTTCGTACACTTCTCCGCTATCCAGTCCACCAGCTTCAAAACCCTGGACGAAGGTCAGCGCGTTGAGTTCACCATCGAGCAAGGCCAGAAAGGCCCGGCTGCTGCCAACGTAGTTGGTCTGTAATTCAAGCCGGAGCATGCTGCTGATGGCTCATGCCAACTGCTGACAGCTCTGCAAGAATTTTAAAAAAACCCGCTTAGGCGGGTTTTTTGTTTTTCCCCGCTTTTTCCTCACAGATCTCCCCTCCCCCGACCGCTTGATCCCTCCCTTACACGCTCTCACCGCTTGAGTCTTAGAATGAGCTCCGAATGGACTCAAAATGTAAAATAGTGACGAAAAAGTCAGGTTATCCGCTGTATTTGCCGCGAATTCTTGCTATTTTGCGCGCCACCAACGCAAACGATTTCCTTCACACTTTCAGGATTAGTTATGGCAAAGCAAGATATGGCCGCCCAAACAGGGACAGGCGGCTTTCTGGACTCTTATTTTTCCATTTCTGCGCGCGGCAGCAGCGTGCGTCAGGAGCTGGTCGCGGGGCTGACCACCTTCCTGGCGATGGTCTACAGCATCATAGTGGTGCCAAACATGCTGGGTGCTGCCGGCTTTGAGCAGGGCCCGGTGTTTGTGGCCACCTGTTTGATCGCCGCCTTCGGCTCCCTGCTGATGGGCCTGTGGGCCAAGCTGCCGATGGCTATCGGTTGCGCCATCTCCCTCACCGCCTTTACCGCCTTCAGTCTGGTGCTGGGTCAGGGACTGAGCATTCCGGTCGCCCTCGGCGCCATCTTCCTGATGGGTGTGCTGTTTACCCTGATCAGTGTCACCGGCGTACGCCAGTGGATCCTGGATAACCTCCCCTCCGGCATCGCTCACGGCACCGGCATCGGTATCGGTCTGTTCCTGCTGCTGATTGCCACCAACGGTGTTGGCATGGTGATCAAGAACGAAGGGGCCGGTCTGCCGGTACAGCTCGGTGAAGTGACCGCCTTCCCGGTCATCATGACGGTGCTGGGTCTGGCCGCCATCTTCGGTCTGGAGCGTCGCAAGGTGCCGGGCGGCATCCTGATGGTGATTATCGCCATCTCCATCCTCGGCCTTATCTTCGACCCGAAAGTGACCTGGCAGGGCTTCTTCGCCATGCCGAGCCTGACCGGTGAGAAAGGCTCACTGGTGGGCAGCATGGATCTGCTGGGCGCCCTCAACCCAGTGGTGATTCCGACCGTACTGGCACTGGTGATGACCGCTGTGTTTGACGCCACCGGCACCATCCGTGCCGTGGCCGGACAGGCGGGTCTCATCAACGAGCGTGGCCACATCATCAGCGGCGGCAAGGCCCTGACTGCCGACTCCGTCAGCAGCATGGTGGCCGGTGCCGTTGGTGGCGCTCCGGCTGCCGTCTACATCGAATCTGCCGCAGGCACCGCGGCCGGTGGCAAGACCGGTCTGACCGCCGCGCTGGTCGGCGTGCTGTTCCTGCTGATGATCTTCCTCTCCCCGCTGAGCTATCTGGTACCGGCTTACGCCACCGCACCAGCCCTGATGTACGTCGGTCTGCTGATGCTGGGCAACGTCACCAAGCTGGACTTCAGCGACTCGGTCGATGCCCTCTCCGGCATGCTGTGCGCCGTCTTTATCGTGCTCACCTGCAACATCGTGACCGGCATCATGCTGGGCTTCGTGGCGCTGGTCGTTGGCCGCATCTTCGCTGCAGAGTGGAAGAAGCTGAACGTCGGCACCGTCATCATCGCCCTGGCGCTGGTGATCTTCTATGCCGGTGGCTGGGCCATCTAACCCGTCCGCATATTCCGGTTATAGCGAAGGGCCCTGCGGGGCCCTTTTTCATGGCTGTGAGTCAGCTAACAGTTTCCCGCCCGTTTGCCCCGCACCGTTTCAGATTGAAACACCCATCCCCATTCTGCTGTTTCAAATCCGAACCAAATCGCCCGTCATTTTTATCCCTTTTTCTGTCGTTAGACTGGCTCCATCAACCATTTGCCCACCCGAGCGGTGGCAAGCCAAGGAGTGAGCCATGAAGAAACTGATCAATGCCGTCGATGCCGTGGTCCGTGAACAACTGATGGGGATGGCAGCCGCCCACCCGGAGCTCAAGGTACGTATCGAACCCCACTACATCACCCGCGCCGACTCCCCCGTGATGGGCAAGGTGGCGCTGGTCTCCGGCGGTGGCAGTGGCCACGAGCCGATGCACGGCGGTCTGGTGGGCAAAGGGATGCTGGATGGCGCCTGCCCCGGCGAGATTTTTACCTCCCCGACCCCGGATCAGATGTATGAGTGCGGACAAGCCGTTGATGGCGGCGCGGGCGTGCTGTTTCTGGTGAAGAACTACACCGGCGACGTGCTCAACTTCGAGACCGCGGTCGAGCTGCTGCACGGCGATGGGGTCAAGGTGGGCTTCGCCCTGATCGATGACGACGTGGCGGTCAAAGACAGCCTCTACACCGCCGGTCGCCGTGGGGTTGCCACGACAGTGCTGTGCGAGAAGCTGGTCGGTGCCGCCGCCGAGGCGGGCTACGATCTGGCGCGCTGCGAGGCGCTGGCCCGTCGCATCAACAACCAGAGCCGCACCATAGGCGTGGCAATGCATGCCTGCACCGTGCCTGCCGCTGGCAAGCCCTCCTTCACTCTGGCGGACAACGAGATGGAGTTCGGCGTCGGTATCCACGGCGAGCCGGGCATCGAGCGCCGCCCCTTCACCGACCTCAATACCCTGGTGGACGACATGTTCAGCGAGCTGGCTGACAACACCCCCTATGGCCGCACCCTGCGCCACTGGGATCGCACCAGCGGCAGCTGGCAGGAAGAGCACACCTTTATCGAACCGCTCAACAAAGGCGATCGGGTCATCGCACTGGTCAACAGCCTGGGTGGCCCCCCCATCTCCGAGCTCTATGGCGTCTATGGTCGCCTTGCCACCCTGTGCGAAGAGGCGGGCATCCATCTGGTGCGCAACCTGATCGGCCCCTACTGCACCTCCCTCGACATGACCGGCATCTCCATCACCCTGCTCAAGGTGGATGACGAGCTGATGACCCTGTGGGATGCCCCCGTTCACACCCCCGCCCTGCGTCGTGGCTGCTAAGGAGAACCCATGTTAAGCAAGCATCACATCGTCAACTGGCTGCTCGACTGCGAACACATTTTTACCGAGCAGCGTGACTACCTCACAGCGCTGGATACCGATATCGGCGACGGTGACCACGGCCTCAATATGCAGCGCGGCTTCGCCAAAGTGGCCGAGAAACTGCCCGCAGTGGCGGACAAGGATATCGGTCAGGTACTGAAAACCACCGGCATGACATTGCTCTCCTCGGTCGGCGGCGCCAGCGGCCCGCTCTACGGCACCTTCTTTATCCGGGCTGCGGCCAGCAGCGATGCCTGCCAGAGCCTCAGTCTCAGCCAGCTGTGCAAAATGCTGAGTGACGGGGTCGAGGGCATTGTTTCTCGCGGCCGTGCCGAGCCGGGCGACAAGACCATGTGTGACGCCTGGTGGCCGGCACTGGCCGCCCTGCAACAGGCGCAGCAGCAAGAGTTGCCGCTCAATGAAGCGCTGGACAAGGCGGTGGCAGCCGCCGCAGCCGGTACCGAGGCCACCATCCAGATGCAGGCCCGCAAGGGGCGCGCCAGCTATCTTGGTGAGCGCAGCATCGGCCATCAGGATGCCGGGGCCACCTCGACCCTGCTGCTGCTGACCGCCCTGCGTGACAGAGCGAGGTTGTGACATGATCGGAATCGTAGTTGTCTCTCACAGCGCCATGCTGGCCGCCGGCTTGAAAGCGCTGGCAGATCAGCTGGGCAGCCCGGCCAGATTGCTGCTGGCGGCCGGGGTCGATGACCCCGACCACCCCATCGGCACCGATGCCATCGCGGTGATGAGTGCGATTGAAGAAGCGGATGACGGCAGCGGCGTGCTGGTGCTGATGGATTTGGGCAGCGCCCTCTTGAGCGCCGAGACCGCCCTAGAACTGCTGCCACCCGAGTTAAGCGCGAGGGTGCGGCTCTGCCCCGCCCCGCTGGTGGAGGGCACTCTGGCCGCCGTGGTGGCGGCCGGTTCCGGCCTGACGCTGGACGAGGTGGCCGCCGAGGCGCTCGGCGCGCTGGGCCCGAAACAGGCGATGCTGCCTGCCAGCCCAGCGCTGGCCGCCACCGAGACGGCCCCCGCTGCCGACGACGGCTGGCTGCGCTGCGAGGTGGTGGTGGATAACCCCCACGGCCTGCATGTACGCCCCGCCGCTCGGCTGGTGGCCGCCCTCAAGCCATTTGCCGCTGAACTCAAGTTGCAAAAGGGGGACAAAGAGGCCAATCCCCGTAGCCTGACCCGGCTCGCCATGCTCAACGTGCGTCAGGGCGACCAGCTCACCCTGCTGGCGCGCGGCGAGGATGCCACCGCCGCCCTGACCTGCTTCCAGCAGCTGGCCGACGAGCGTTTCGGCGACTGACGCCGCACGCCACTGTTTCAAGGGGCTGCACTCGCTCGCTGAGCCTGTGCAGCACCATTCAAGACGAAGGAGTCCCCGGCACTGCCGCCCTTCGCCCCGATTCTTAATTCATAAAGAGAGAGGGATAAAATATGGACCGCATCATCATCAGCCCCAGCAAATACGTGCAAGGCAACGGGGCCCTCGCCAATATCGGCAACTACGTCAAGGCGCTCGGCAGCAAGCCGCTTATTCTGGCCGACGCCTTCGTCACCAAGCTGGTAGGCGATACCGTAGCCACCAGCTTCCACGGCGCGGGGATCAAGCCGGAGTTCGACTGCTTCAACGGCGAGTGCTCCCGCCCCGAGATCGACCGCCTGCTGGCACGCTGCCAGCAGACTCCGTTTGACGTCATCATCGGCATCGGCGGCGGCAAAACGCTGGATACCGCCAAGTCGGTCGCCTTCTACCAGAAGGTGCCGGTGGTCATAGTGCCCACCATCGCCTCCACCGATGCCCCCACCAGCGCGCTGGCGGTCATCTACACCCCGGAGGGGCAGTTCAGCGAATACCTGATGATCCCGACCAACCCCAACATGGTCATCATGGATACCGGCGTGGTCTCCCGCGCCCCGGTGCGGCTGCTGGTCTCCGGCATGGGGGATGCGCTCTCCACCTATTTCGAGGCGCGCGCCAACAAGGTTTCCGGTTGCCAGACCATGGCCGGTGGTGCTTCTACGCTGGCGGCGCAGGCCATCGCCGAGCTCTGCTACAAGACTCTGCTGGCCGATGGCTACAAGGCCAAACTGGCAGTGGAACAGGGGCTCTGCACCAAAGCAGTGGAGAACATCATCGAGGCCAACACCTACCTGAGCGGAATCGGCTTCGAGAGCAGCGGACTGGCCGCCGCTCACGCCATCCACAACGGTCTGACCCAGCTCGCCGAGTGTCACCACCTCTACCACGGTGAAAAAGTGGCGTTCGGTACCCTGGTGCAACTGGTGCTGGAGAATGCACCGATGGCGGAGATCGAAACCGTGTTGGCCTTCTGCCGCTCGGTTGGCCTGCCGACCAACCTGCATATGATGGGGGTCAAGGAGCTGGATATGGCGCGCCTGATGGCGGTGGCCAAAGCCTCCACCGCCGAGGGCGAGACCATCCACAACATGCCGTTCAAGGTCACCGCCGAGGATGTGCTGGCGGCCATCGTCACCGCCCACCAACTGGGGCTGTAGCAGCGCCACCACTGACCTTGCCATATAAAAACGGCCCCGCAACTGCGGGGCCTTTTCGTTTTCTACGGGCCGGTTTGCAACGGCCTCAATAGCCATCAGCCGTGATAGTCGGCGGGATCGATCTCGAGCAGTTTGAGCCGCCGCCAGAGGGTGGTGCGACTGATGCCAAGATGCTGGGCCATCTGGCTCACCTGCCCCTTGCAGGCGTGAGCGCAGCGCAAGATGGCTTGCCGTTCCAGCTCCGCCAGCGTGAGCAGCGGTTGCCCCACCACCTCGTCGGCCACCCGCTGATAGCCGTGGCGAATGGCAGCGGGCAGCGCTTCGGGCGGGATCGGCCCCTGACCGGCATGAAGCAGCGCATGCTCGACGGCGCTGCGCAGCTCCCCCAGATTGCCGGGCCAGGGATAGGCCAGCAAACAGTCGAGGGCCGCCGGACTGAACTGGCGCACCGGCTCGCGCCCCTGCGCCCCTAGCTGCTGGCTAATCAGGCCCGGCAGATCGGCCGCGCGCTCCCGCAGCCCCGGCAGCCACAGCTCGCACGCCTGCAAGGCATAGAGCAGCTGGCGGCCAAACAACCCCTCCTGCACCAGTTGTTCCAGCGGGGCGCTGCTGGTGGCGATAATCCGCACCTTGAGCGGCAGGATACGGGCCGAATCGAAGCGCTGAATGCGGCCGGTCTTGAGCAGTTGCAGCAGCGCCGCCTGCATGGGGGCAGAGAGACACTCCACCTGCTCCAGCACTAACGTGCCGCCGTGGGCCAGCTCGAACTTGCCCGCCCGCTCCTGCCCCGCTTCGTCGGAACCCATCAGCTCCAGCGCCATCCGCTCGCTCGGCAGCGCCTTGCAGTTGAGGGTAATGAGCGGCCCGGCGGCCCGCTCGCTGCCAAAGTGGATCGCCTCCGCCAGCTGGGCCTTGCCCACCTCCTCCTCGCCGCGCAGCAGGATCGGCCCCTGACTTTGGGCCGCCTGCCGGGCGTAGCGCAGCAGCTTGCGCATGGCGCTCGATTCGCCCACCAGCGCCGACAGCTCGGGCACCGTCTGGCGCAGCTGATGAATGGCCCGCAGCCGGTCAACCGGGTGCAGCAGGGCGATAAAGCTGACCCCCTCCGGCCCCGGCAGCGGCTTGAGGCTCACCAGCGCATTGATGAACTCCCCCTCCGGCCCGCCAAGCCGCTCCAACGTCACCTCCACATGGCTGAGTGGCGTCTGCCCCCTGATGGCCAACTGCAACCGCTGCGGCAACAGCAGGTGCTGCTCCAGCGGCTGGCCGAGACAGAGCGCCGGATCGAGTCGCAACCGATTGGCCGCCAGCGCGTTGAGGTAGCGCAGCCGACCCTGCGGATCCCAGGCCAGCACGCCGTCATCCATGCCATCGAGCAGGGCGTAAAGCTCGCTCAGATGGTGCTGGGACTCCTGCATCAGGGTCTCCATCTGCAGCAGGTGGGCCAATTCGCGCCCGGCGCTGACGGTGAGCGCCAGATCGCCAGCGCTCGCCTCCTCCACCTTGCAAATCAAGGCAATGATGGCGACCTGACGGCCATTGCTGTTGTAGACCGGACTGGCGCAGCTGTGCCAGGGGTGGAGGGTCTGGTTGAAGTGCTGGGGGCCGCTGACGCAGAGCGGCACGCCCTCCAGCGCCGCCAGATTGATGGCATTGGTGCCGATACGCCCCTCGCTGAAAAAGGCACCGGGGCCAAACCCCAGCGCCGCCAGCTCACACAGGGTGTCGGAGTGGCCGGTCTGGGCCAGCAGGCAGCCGCTCTCGTCGGTGAGCAGCAGGGCGCAGGGGCGCCCCTCCATAAATTCGTAGAGATCTTCGAGGGCCATCTCGCCGGTGGTGAGCAGGTCACGCTTGCGCTGGCGCAGGCTCTGCAAGGTCTGCCCCTTGGCGCTGTGGGGCGGGTGCCAGAGGGTGGCACTGGTCTGGTGGGCGCAGCGCAGCCAGGATGCCTGCAGATAGTCAGGCCAAGCGAGCAGCGGCTGAAGGTCAGATGGCATGGTCACAGCAATATCCGGCAAGATGTGAGCCGACCATTTAACCATGCCAGCGCCCCCGATTCAGTGACCTGCCTCAGAGGGTGGCAAGCCCGCCCTCCTCCCGGTCGGGTTCGCCGTCAGCAAATTGCTGGCCGAGGCAGTGACAGAAGGCGCGACACTCCTTCGCTCTTTTGATATATCGCCCCGCTCACACTACTGGCTTGTTCACGAGAGTAGGCCTAGTAGTGCTCTCCATGGCTGACTTCTTACCTGTATTTTTATACAGCCGCGATGATGAAATAAAAAGAAGAACTCAAGAGAATACATTCAGATGCCATAAAGGTTGATAATGTTATTATTTGAAATTAATTTTTCCACGGTGATCAGGGCGAACCGGATTTATATGGAAGGATCTATTAACAGATTAGTACCGCCTTCCATTTAATCACTGTTAACTCTATGGAGAGAAATAATACTTATGACAAAAGAAAACGAGTATACAAGACCAACATATTTGGAAGTTTCCAACCACTTCTTACATGATGCGATAGATTTCAAAATTAGATATCGACACTGCATTGATAGTGACGGCCCGTTATTTTACGAGCCTAAATCAAGAAGAACCAAGTGTTTTGTAGACCTACGTATGGGTATCGAGTCAGCACTAAAAGCTAACGTGTGCTATTATACGCATAATGAACGTAAAGGAAAAACGTTAGTGAACTGGATTGAAAAATTTGGTCACAACATTGGAAAAATGGTTCGTAAACTAGATGGAGAAATTCCACCTGAAGTTCTTGAGCCAGTTAAAGATGATTTATTGAAACTTGACCAACTTCCAGTAGGCCTAAGATATCGTTTCGACACTTGGGATTTTAAATATAACAAAGAAGAATTGTATTCTGACACGATTGGTTGCAATCGTTGGCTTGAAAGCTTGTATAAAACATTGGACGAACTAATTGAACATATAAACTCGAAATTAACACCTCATAGCCGTATTGTTTTTATGGAGGAAGTGTTAAACATAATGCAAGAGCCTCGCTTCGAAAAATACACTTAACAAACTGTTCAAGAGGGATTCGCTACGCGTGGCGTTTTTACTATGCGTAGCGTGTAGTGATCAAAGCAGTTTGCAGTGGCATCAGCATTACGGTGTTCACACCTTAACAGGGCGTTAGTGTCCATCTGGAGTTTTGAGTGTTCCGAAATATTCTATTTCCCATTGTTTTCTTTATAATTATTGCTCCAGTAGCTGCTTATTTATTTCAATTTGGTATCGGTTTTTGGGAAAAGCCGGAAGAGTGGTCTGATTTGGGAGGGTATATTGGTGGAGTTTATACACCGATTTTAACTCTACTAACGTTGTCTGTATTCTGCGTGCAAATATACTTGCAAATGGTTCAACATCGGCAGCACTTAGTGAGCCTTCAAGAAATCCAGCTAACTGAGTATTTGGGTGAATTAAACAATGAATTGGATAAAGAGGTGAGTGAAGGTCTTACACTTCGTAGCTACTTGATTGGTACATACAACACTTTAAATAGCCGTGAGTTAAATGATATTGACCTAACTATTGTCTATCAACTAAACCAAACTCATCACAAACTCTATTCAATGTGGTCAGGAGCAATGGCGTGCTTATTATATATAAAATCATGCTCAAACATTAAAAGTCTTGAATCTACTCACTATCCAATCCAGAAAAACAAGATCATTGCTTACATGGGGCCACAAGTGTGTAGCTCATTGGATAAGCATAATTATGCTATGCAACTATTACTTAATTCATTAACCAAAGCCGATAGAATACACAATATAGAATATGAGTTTTGGATAGATAAATCGCAGCCATGAACATGGGTAGAGTAGAGCCCCTAGGTTCAATTAGCCATAAGTCGTAATCGGACGTTCGCGTAAATCCATTCCCCCGCTATAACAACCACTCGTATTCCCCCCCCTGCCAGATGCCGCTGATTCACGGAAATACCGGAACAGCGGCATCTCGATCCTCCAATCAAGCTTCGCTCATCGAACCTACGTGGGACGGTAACATAGGGTGCATAACGGTTAGCGCAGATCGGCCATTGCCTGTGGCTGGCCTGTAACGGGCGGTAATCCCCCCATTTTTTGGAGCACTCAAAAGTAGAGGTCATGCGGCCTGTGCCAAGCGCTGTTTCGGCGTGTAG
>NZ_JAPDCH010000025.1:0-21583 GCF_027705925.1 Aeromonas sp. Y289-2 | reverse complement strand
GGAGAAGGATTCGAACCTTCGAAGGCAGAGCCGTCAGATTTACAGTCTGATCCCTTTGGCCGCTCGGGAACCCCTCCCCAAGTGCGAGGCGCATACTATCAGATCCAGAGGCTTTGTGAACCCCTTGATGAGGCATCTGGCAGTAAAAAATGACTGTTCGTCGATTTTTTGATACATACAGCTCAAAATTCAAGCTTATCAGCAAGTTGTGCGCTGCTTTTCTGCACAAAACAGCATCCGTGCAAGTTGGCTATCGCGCTGAAGAGAAGGCCGATAGCAGAAGACCGCCAGCGTTGGCGGTCTTCCCGGGCATCACATTTAGCGCTGGAACGGGTAGACCGAACCCAGTTTCAGGATCTGGGTCAGTTCGTCCAGTGCGCTGCGGGACTCCTGCACCAGTGCCGGATCCCGCAGGTCATCGAGGGTTAGGCGGTCGCGGTAGTGGCGATCCACCCAGCCATCGAGGCGGGCAAACTGGCTGTCGTTGATGAGGCAGGCCGGATTGACCGCAGCGAGTTCCTGATCGTTCATGGCAACCCGCAGTCGCAGGCAGGCCGGGCCGCCGCCATTGCGCATGCTCTGTTTCACATCCATATAGTGGACCGCCTTGATCGGGGTCTCCTGCGTCAGCAGCTTGCCAAGATAGGCAGAGACAGCCGGATTGTCGCGGCACTCGGTGGGGGCGATGATGGCCATCTCGCCGCTCGGCAGGGTGAGGATCTGGGTGTTGAACAGGTAGGATTTCACCGCATCCAGCACGGATACCTCGGCGGTTGGCACTTCGATAAAGTGCAAATCCCCCTCGCCAAACTTGCCGCTGATCTCGGCCAGCACCGCTTCGGTGTTGAGGAACGCTTGTTGATGGAAGAAGAGCACGTTCTGGTTGCCCACCGCGATCACATCGTTATGGAACACCCCCTGATCGATCACCTCCGGGTTTTGCTGAATAAACACCACGCTCTCCTCGCCAAGGCCATGCAGGCGGGCGATGGCCTGGCTTGCCTCCAGGGTCTGGCGGGCCGGATAGCGCTTCGGCGCCGGGCGGGAGTAGTCAAAGGCGCTGCGGCCATAGACAAACAGCTCGACCCCCGCCTCGCCATAGGCGCGGCAGAGGCGGGTGTGGTTGGCTGCCCCCTCGTCGCCGAAGTGGTCATTCTCCGGCAGATGGATGTGGTGGCTGAAGTGGCGATCATTGTTGAACACGGCTCGCAGGATACGGCCTGTAACGTCCGGCTCCAGGGAGCGGTGAAACTTGTTGGTCAGGTTGGCGGGGGTGAAGTGAATGCGGCCATCCTGGGTATCGGCACTGGGAGAGACGGTGGCGGCGTTGGCGGTCCACATGCTGGAGGCCGAATAGCAGGCAGCCAGTACGGCGGGAGCCTGTTTGGCGGCCTGCTCCAGCACCCGGGCATCGTTGCCGGTGAAGCCGAGGCGGCGCAGGGTGGCGAGGTCGGGACGCTCTTGTGGCGCCAGTACCCCCTGGGTCATGCCAAGCTCGGTCAGCGCCTTCATCTTGTGCAGCCCCTGTTTGGCTGCCTCTTTCGGATTGGAAGCCTCCTGGGCATTGCTCTGGGAGGCAACATTGCCGTAGGAGAGGCCGGCATAGTTATGAGTCGGGCCGACCAGACCGTCGAAATTGACCTCGAAGTGCTTCATTGAGTACATCCTTTCGATTTTTATGATGGGTAGCGGTTCCTTCCGCGCGCAATGCGTCGGGGTTGGGCCATTATAAAGAGATTTTATGTTTTTGTAACAAGCCGGTAACCAGCAGACGTTTTTATGTCGTTTCAGATATAAAAAGAGGGGCGGTATGGCAGAAAATTGAAAAAGCGGTTGCGTCCGGCCTGTTGCCTTCGCATTAATAAATAAAGAAGCAATAAAAGAAGCCGTGTGGTTCGGGCTGGTCAGGCAAATTTGCTCACAAGATTGCTTTTTCGCGCCAAATCTCTTATACAGCCCCACAAAACCGCACACCAACCCCGTCGGGTGCAATGAGGATAATAGTTACAGCATGGGCAAATCACTGGTCATAGTGGAGTCTCCGGCCAAGGCCAAGACGATCAACAAATATCTGGGCAAGGACTACGTGGTGAAATCCAGCGTTGGTCATGTTCGCGATCTGCCCACCAGCGGCAGCGCCAGCACCGAGCCCAAGAAACCTGTCATTCGCGGCATCAAGTTGAGCGAATCCGAGAAGGCTGCCAAGGATCGCAAGGCCCTGTTTGCCCGGATGGGTATCAATCCGACCGCTGGCTGGCAGGCTAACTACCAGATTTTGCCCGGCAAGGAGAAGGTGGTCAGCGAGTTGCAAAGTCTGGCCGAGAAAGCCGACACCATCTATCTCGCAACCGACTTGGATAGAGAAGGAGAGGCGATCGCCTGGCACCTGCGCGAGATCATCGGTGGCGACGACAGCCGCTACAAGCGCGTGGTGTTCAACGAGATCACCAAGAGCGCCATCAAGGAGGCGTTTGCCCAGCCGTCCGAACTCAATATTGACCGCGTCAATGCCCAGCAGGCCCGTCGTTTCCTCGACCGCGTGGTGGGTTACATGGTTTCCCCGCTGCTGTGGAAAAAGCTGGCCCGTGGTCTCTCCGCCGGTCGAGTGCAGTCCGTTGCGGTGCGTCTCATCGTCGATAAAGAGCGCGAAATCAAGGCGTTCGTTCCGGTCGAGTTCTGGGATCTCAATGCCGACCTGCTGACCGCCGACAAGAGCGATCTGCGGATGGAAGTGGTCAGCCGCAACGGGGCTGACTTCAAGCCGGTGACCCAGGCCGAGACCTTTGCCGCTGTCGCAGCCCTGGAAGGGGTCGACTACAAGGTGGTGAACCGGGAAGACAAGCCGACCGGCTCCAAGCCGTCCGCGCCGTTTATCACCTCCACCCTGCAGCAGGCGGCCTCTACCCGTCTGAGCTTCGGGGTCAAGAAGACCATGATGATGGCCCAGCGTCTCTATGAAGCGGGTTACATCACCTATATGCGTACCGACTCCACCAACCTCAGCAAAGAGGCGGTTGAGGCGGTGCGTGAATATATCGGCGAGCAGTATGGCGCGGCCTATCTGCCAGCCGAGCCGAATTTGTATGGCGCCAAGGCCAATGCCCAGGAAGCGCACGAAGCGATCCGTCCCTCCAACGTACAGGTGACTGCCGAGATGCTGGAAGGGATGGAGCCGGATGCCATGCGTCTGTACGATCTCATCTGGCGTCAGTTCGTTGCTTGCCAGATGACCCCGGCTCAATACGACTCCTCCACCCTGACCGTCAAGGCGGGTGAGTTCGAGCTCAAGGCCCGTGGCCGTACCCTGCGCTTCGCCGGTTGGACCAAGGCACTGCCGCCTATGGGTCGCAAGGGCGAAGATAGCCAGCTGCCGGCGGTGACCGTTGGCGAGGTGCTGAAACTGGTCAAGCTGGATCCGCGCCAGCACTTCACCAAGCCGCCTGCCCGTTTCACCGAAGCCGCGCTGGTGCGCGAGCTGGAAAAACGCGGCATCGGCCGTCCGTCAACCTACGCCTCTATCATCTCCACTATCGTCGATCGCGGTTATGTACGGGTCGAGAGCCGCCGTTTCTTCGCCGAGAAGATGGGCGAGATTGTCACCGATCGTCTGGTGGAGAACTTCGTCGAGCTGATGAACTACGAGTTCACCGCCAAGATGGAAGACAAGCTCGATGGCATCGCCGAAGGGAGCCTGGAGTGGAAGAAGGTGCTGGACGCCTTCTACGCCGAGTTTACCCAGGAGCTGGAGAAGGCTGACAAGGCGCCCGAAGAGGGCGGCATGCGTGCCAACCAGATGGTGATGACCGACATCGACTGCCCGGATTGCGGCCGCAAGATGGGCATTCGTACCGCCACCACCGGCGTGTTCCTCGGCTGCTCCGGCTATGCCCTGCCGCCGAAAGAGCGCTGCAAGAAGACCATCAACCTGGTCTCTGCCGACGAGTTTGTCTCCGCCACTGACGGCGAAGAGGCGGAAACCGAAGCGCTGCGCGCCAAGCACCGCTGCGGTGTCTGTGGTACAGCGATGGATGCTTACATCATCGATGACAGCCGCAAGCTGCACGTCTGTGGTCGCAACCCGGATTGCGATGGCTACGAAATCGAGAAGGGCCAGTTCAAGCTCAAGGGCTACGAAGGGCCGAGCATCGAGTGCGACCGTTGCGGAGCCGAGATGCAGCTCAAGAACGGCCGTTTCGGCAAGTACATGGGCTGCACCAACGAGACCTGCAAGAACACCCGCAAGATCCTGAAAAACGGCGACATCGCGCCGCCGAAAGAAGATCCGGTACCGTTGCCGGAGCTCAAGTGCACCCAGTCCGATGCTCACTTCGTGCTGCGTGACGGTGCTGCCGGTCTGTTCCTGGCAGCCAGCAACTTCCCCAAATCCCGCGAGACTCGCGCGCCGCTGGTGGAAGAGCTCAAGCGCTTCAAGGATCGCATCTCCGCCAAGCACAAGTATCTGGCGGGAGCCCCGCTCACTGATCCGGACGGCAACCCCGCCATCGTTCGCTTCAGTCGCAAGACCAAGGAGCAGTACGTGATGAGCGAGGTCAACGGCAAGGCGACCGGTTGGACCGCTCACTACGACAACGGTACCTGGCAAGAGAGTTTGCCAAAGGCTAAAAAAGCCTGATGAAAAGAGGCCCCGACAAGGGGCCTCTTTGCTTATGGATAGCGGTATACTGAGACAGCTGCAAGGAGTGCAGCTGTCATCAATCGCGAAGTAGACAAGGAGGTTGAGATGGAGATTAACGAGATCCGGCCGGGCATGAGCTGCATGACCCGGGAAGGGGCGGCCTATGTGCTGGAGGTTGACCGGCAGAGTCTGCTGGTGCTGCTGCAGCGCGCGGACGAGACCATACCGGTGCAGGTGCGCAGCGACGAGATCCTGGCGCCGCTGGAGTGATCCGGCTGTGATCCCCTCAAAACGGCAGTAGAAAAAGCAGCTCGGCCAGATCGGGCTGCCATTGCCACTCCTTCATTCTGACCCGTCCACCAATCACGGGCACGCCCTCTTCCTGCAGCAATCCCGTCTGTTCGGCAAAGCCTGGCGATCCTTTCGGTAACGAGATGGTGCCCGCTGCGCCCAACACCCGATGCCAGGGCAGTACCTTGTCGGTTTCCCGCAGCACCTTGCCTACCAGTCTTGCCCGTCCGGGCAGCCCCGCCAGATCGGCCACCTGACCATAGCTGACCACCCGGCCTGCCGGGATCAGGGCGATGATCGCTTCGATACGGGCAGCTTTGTTTAATGGGGACGGACTTGGTTCAATGCTCATAGACCCGATTCGTCAAAAACAACAGAAGCGCCATTGTGGCGCTTCTGTCATGAGGCTGGCAATGATTCAACCGAAGGTCTGGCTAAGCCCCTTCAGTTGCTTGGCCCGTTCCAGCAGAGCCTGACTGGAGTGATCGACATCCAGCATCTTCTGACTGTTGGCGTGGGAGTACTCGGAGATCTGGTGGATGCTGCGGCTGATCTCCTCCACGACCGCTTGTTGCTGCTCTGCAGCGGTGGCGATCTGGGTGGAGTGTTCGGTGACCAGCTCTATCTCGGCCAGCACGGTATGGAGGCTGCTGGCGCCCTGGCGAGTCATCTCGGCACATGCGCGGGTCTGTTGCAGGTTCTCCTGCATCATCCCCTTCCAGCGTCCCAGCGTGTGCTGGATCTGCTTGATGCTGCCCTGGATCTGCTCGGTCGCCTTGTGGGTGCGGGTCGATAGAGTTCGCACCTCGTCGGCCACCACTGCAAAACCACGGCCCTGCTCCCCGGCGCGAGCGGCTTCGATGGCCGCGTTGAGGGCCAGCAGGTTAGTCTGCTCGGCGATGCCCTGGATCTCGCCCATGACACTGCCAATCCGTTCGGATTCGCTGGCGAGTTCTACCGCCGAGTTGAACGCCAGCTCTGCCTGTTTGGCGAGCTGTTCGATCTGTTGCTCGGTCTGGTTCAACTGCTGGTTGGTTTGTTCACAACGATTGCGAGCTTCGTTGACCTGACCGTTGGAGTCTTGAATGTTGCGGGCGATCTCGTGAGCTGTGTTGGCCATTTGAGTCATAGCCGTAGCCATCTGCTGGGTCTGGGCATCTTGCTCGTTGATATCGAGACAGGCCTGATGAGAGGCCTGCTTCAGATTGATGGCCAGGGTTTGCAGAGGTGCCGTGGCATCGTTGATCCGCCCCAAAACGGTTCGGATGCGGGCCTGCAGCATCTTGATATGAAAATCGGCAATGGCGCCGGGGTTGTCACCGGAGTAGACCAGCCGGGTCAGACTGTCATATTCACGGCCCAGTTGCTGCAGATAGTGGGGCAGGGCAAAGAGCTCGCGCCAGTAGGCTCCGCCAATAAGCAACAGGGGCAGTAGCATCAGCAGGACGGTCATGGCCCCTTGGCTGGCGAAGGTCCAGCCCATCAGGCCGAGCAGCAGCAGGGTAATGGCCGGGGTGCGTACTTTGGCAAGAGAGGGTAGGTTGCTGCTGTTGCCGCGCTCTGCCTTGAGCAGGGCTTGGTAGGTCTGAGCGGCGATGCGCTTGAATTGGGGCTCGGGTTTGCAGCGTACCGACTGGTAGCCGCTGATCCTGTTGCCTTCATAGATGGGGGTCACATAGGCATCTACCCAGTAGTAACGACCATCCTTGCAGCGATTCTTGACGATGCCGCGCCAGGGTTTGCCCTCCTTGAGGCGGGCCCAGAGATCGGCGAAGGCGGCCTTGGGCATGTCGGGGTGGCGTACCAGATTGTGGTTGTGACCGACCAGCTCGTCGGCGCTATAGCCGGCGATGGTGCAAAAAGCCGGATTGGCATAAGTGATCACCCCGCGCAGGTCAGTGGTGGAGACCAGTTGTACGTCGGCAGGAAACTCCACTTCGCTATCCAGGGTATGGACATCTCTGCGGGCCATAGGAATACGCTCCGATGTTCTTGTTGATAATGTTGTCGTTGTTATTGTGGCAGATCTGGAGGTGGCCGCAGGCTCGCGCCAGCAGGAGGCAGACCAGCTTCATTGGGGGCTGGATTTTGCCAATAATGGCGGATGAATGATAGGGGGAAGTTGATGTTTTGTTGGCTAATCGTAAAAAAGGCGGCCGATTGGCCGCCAAAGTAGAGACAACATTACCTCTGTGGCATCCGGTAGCGCACCTGCAACTGATCGAGGATCTGCAGCTGACCCGGCAGGCGGGCGGCGAAGTGCTCCCAGCCCTTGTGGGCGGGATCGCTCCAGGCCACCTCGGCCGTGGCCAGCATACGCGGGAACAACATGTAGTCGAGACGATCACGGCTGGTGATCAATTCTGACCACAAGGGGCTCAGCACCCCGAGGATGTTATCGTTGGCATGGAAATCGGCTGGGGCAGGGTCACACGAGTAGATCTGCTCCAGATTGAGGGTACCCGCCCAGTAGAGGCCGGGTTCATGAATATCGGCGCTCCAGGCGAGATCCAGATAGAGGAACTGGGCGGGCGCCATCACCACCGGATAACCGGCCGCGGCCGCGTCCAGCCCCGCCTGGAAGCTGGTCCAGGCACAGATGGCCGCTTTGCGGCTCACCTTGTCGCCATGCAGGATCTCCTCCCAGCCGATCATCTGTTTGCCTCTGGCGGCCAGATAGCGCTGGCAGTGGCGCAGCAGATGGCCCTGCAGCTCGCGGCAGTCGGCGTAGCCCTGCTCGACCATCAGCTGCTGGCAGGCGGGGCTGTCGGTCCAGACCCCGGTCGGCACCTCGTCCCCCCCCATGTGGATCTGCGGGCCGGGGAAGAGTTCGCACACCTCGTCCAGCACCGCCTCCAGAAAGCGGTAGGTGCCGGGCAGGGCGGGGTTGAGCACGTTGTCATCGAAATGCTGAACCGAGCGGTAGCGGGAGTGATCCGCCGTTTCGATCAGCAGCTCGGGCAGCGCCTTGATGGCGGCGTGGCAGTGGCCCGGAATGTCGATCTCGGGAATGACGGTGATGCCGAGCTCACCGGCATAGCTCACCAGCTCCTTCACCTCGCTCTGGGTGTAGTAACCGCCATAGGGTTCGGCGCCGCCGCTGAGCTGGGGGCCGATCGCCAGATCGTGGCCGCGCCAGGCACCCACGTCGGTCAGCTCCGGGAAGGCCTTGATCTCGAGTCGCCACCCCTCGTCATCGGTCAGATGCCAGTGGAAGCGGTTGAACTTGTAGAGGCTCATCAGCTTGAGCAGGCGCTTGATGGTGGCCGGGGTGTGGAAGTGGCGGGCGCAGTCGAGAAAAATGCCGCGAAAGCCAAAGCGCGGGGCATCCTCCAGCGTGACGCAGGGCATGCTCTCGCCATGTTGCAGATACCACTGGGCCAGCGTGACCAGCCCATGACGCCAGCCCGGTTCGTCGGCGGCGGCAATCACTACCTCCTGCGGCGTGATGGTGAGTTGGTAGGCTTCGGGGGCCAGTTTGGCCTCGGTTAGCCGGATTTCAGCGTCGTGATCCTGCTCCAGCGCCAGCGACGTCAGCTCGTTGAAGTGGGCCAGCAATTTCGGTACATCGCGGGGGGCGCTGACATGAGCCCGCTCGGCCAGCCGGAAGTTCCCCTCCAGCAGTACCAGATGGGCCGGTTGTGGCACGATTCCGGGCAGGGGCTCGACATCCGGCAGGTCGGGGCGGGTTACCGGCGGGTTCTCCAGTCCGAGATCCTGCGCCGCCAGCGTCACCGGCAGCAGCTGGGCACCCGTGGTCGCCTCCGGCAAGCTTAGGAAAAAGCCCTGCGGCATGTCGGAGAGCTTCTTGATGGGGGTCTGGCGGCAGCAAAAGCGCAGTTCGCTGCTGCCAGCGTTCGGGACAATCACTTTGTAGCTGCCGCTTTGGCGCTCCAGCTCGCCCCCTTGCAAGGAGTCGGGGTCGATATGGCGAGCCAGACAGAAGTGCAGCTTCCACTTGGTATCAGGTATGCGGGAGAGGGTGAAGGTGAACCAGACATCCTCGCCGTCACGTCGGGCGACCTGGGTGTGGATCAGGGGTGTAGACATGGAAAATCCTCTGATTGGGCAAACAGGATGGCGCCATCGAGCGCATCTGCCTGGGGGGGGATCAGGTTGAGCTGGCCGAGACGGGGAGCGAGGCGGGTGCCAATCCCCCCCAGCAGGGCGATCTGTCTGGCACCGAGCTGGGTCATCCCCTCCAGCAGGATCCGCAGCTGTTCGCAGGTTTCGTCCAGCAGCTGATTGGCGAGCTCGTCGCCATCGCTGGCGGCATCGAACACCCAGGGGGCAAAGTGGCCATAGTCCGCCGGAATGGCGCGGGCGGCCCAGCGTAC
This sequence comes from Aeromonas sp. Y289-2, assembly GCF_027705925.1. NCBI lineage: Bacteria > Pseudomonadati > Pseudomonadota > Gammaproteobacteria > Aeromonadales > Aeromonadaceae > Aeromonas > Aeromonas sp. Y289-2. The sequence goes on along the minus strand of NZ_JAPDCH010000025.1, from coordinate 12,319 downwards.
CACCTCGGCCTGATCCCGCTTGAAGCGGTCCATCAAGCGGATGGCGAGGGTGCTGGGGGGCAGAATGCCGTCGTGGCAGAGCAGGGATTGCTGGATGGCGCGCAGCCCCAACCAGGCGCCGCTACCTATGTCTGAAATGGGGAAGCCGCGGCCGGAGCAGGTGCGGATCTGCCCCTCCTGATAGACCAGCCCCACCGAGCCGGTACCTGCGATCAGAATGGCCCCCTCACGGCCGCCAAAGGCGCCGAGGCAGGCACCGAAGGCATCGGAGGTGAGTCTGACGCTGGCAAAGGGGAAGGGCATCTCGAGCAGGGCGTGATAGCAGTCGGCCAGCTCGGCGGAGGCGAGCGCCAGTCCGACCCCCATCTGCTGTTCACTCTCGATAGCGATCCCGGCGGCAAGGCGGGCGCTGGCGATGGCAGCCAGCACATTGGCGTGGGCATGGGGGATGCCCAGCTCCAGATTGGATCCTGCCGCGCGCCCCTCTCCGAGCAGCTTGCCCGCCCGATCCCGAATGCGGGCGCGGGTGTGGGTGCCCCCGCCGTCGACCCCGACCCAGAACTCAATCATGGCGACCTCCCTGCTCATGTCGATCACTCTGCGCACTCTGCCAGCTGATAGCCAGGGCAAACCAGGCGGCGTGGGGGATCCACTGCTCGCCCCAGCGCCAGTTCTGATCCAGCCGATCCTTGTACTCCTCCGGAATAAAGGCCACCTCATTTTCGTCATCAAACCCTGAGGTGATGCCGTTGCAGATGCCCCCCTGCGCATTGGGATACCCGGCGGTATAGGCGGGGTTGTTGATGCCGTGGCCCGCCAGCATGCAGGCGTTGAAGGGGTTTTGCCCGAGGATCCAGTCGAGCTGGTGCTGACCATAAGTGAGCAGCGGCTGGCTCTGGCGGGGGAAGTGGCGGGCGCCAGCAAAGGCCATGGTCGCCAGAGAGGCGAGGCGGGCATTCTCCCCCTGCCACCAGTAACCGGATTCGTTGTTGTGGGGCATAAAGAAGCTGACGCGCGGCGCTTCATCCACCCCTTTCACATATTGGCGGGCGAGGGAGAAGGGGTTGCCCGCGCGGGCGCAGAGCGCCAGCTCGGCGGCCAGCGCCTGCTCCACTACGGTTTGTACCCGGGCCTGGTGCCCCTGATCCGGCTCTACGCCCAGATATTCCAGCAGCGCCAGCACCGGCAGGCCCGCCTCGGCGGCGTGATAGTAGGGGCGCGAGCCATCCTCGTTGGCCGACCAGTAGTGACCCAGCTCAGGATGAGGACGCTGGCGGGCACAGAGCTTGCTGGCACGGGCTCTCGCCTCATTCAGCCACTCGGCGCCGAAAGTGCGGGTCAGCTCCACCGCTGCCAGCAGGGCGCAGTAGTCGTCGATGATGTTCTCGACCCCGTCATCGAGGTAGGCAAGGTTGTGTTCGCACAGATGCAGGTAGCCGCGTTTGGCTGCCTCGGCGTAGCGGCTGGCATCGAAGTCGCCGCTGACGCTCTCGCGGGCGGCGCGGGCCAGCGCGGCGATGGCCATGCCGCCCCCTTGGCGAAAACCCGCCTGCCAGTTGGCGGATTTGATCCCCTGTTGGGTGGCATAGGCGCACAGCTCGCGCTGGGCAGGATCCTTGCTCCACTTGTCGAACAGGGTCATGAAGAAGAAGCCCGACTCATCCTGCATCCGGCAGAGGAAATCGGCGCCGTGCAGCGCCTCGTCATTGAGCCGCTTGCAGAGGTTCACCCCGTCGATATCGCGGCGCGGGGCCAGCAGTTCGCGGCACTTGAGCAGGGCCCACACCACCATGGGGGTCTGCTGGGGGTTGAGGTAGTTGGCGTAGGAGAGGTGGCTCAGGTACTTGCTCATGTCGCCGCTGGCATCGAACCAACCGCCGTGCACATCTTTGTGCTGGTCGGTGCCAAACAGGCGGGCGTTGCGGTCGGCCCGATCGAAGGTGCCGCTGGCGCGCTGCCCTTTGAAGTAGTGGATAACGTCCGAGAGGCAGCGGCTGGCCAGCAGATCCTGGCCGATGGCAAAACGGGTCGAGCGGACTATGCCTTGGGCAGTGATCGCCTCCAGCCGATAGTGGCCGGGCTCCTTGAAGGCGGAGAAGTCGGCGCGCCAGTAAGCGCGCCCTTGCCAGCCTGGGACGCTGCCAGCCGGTTGCAGCGGGGTTTCAAACAGGATCTGGCCATCATCAAGGCGTTGCAGCCTGACATAGCCGCCGAGATCAGGGGCGGGGGAGGTTTGCAACAGGGCGACCTTGTGTCCGTCGCACTCGTAGCCCACCTGATTGATCAAGAGTTCCATCAAGGTATTACTCCTGTGGTTCACCGCCGGGCGGTGAGGCACATCACGGGGCTGTGGCCGCCCCGTATCGAGGCATGGCCGGACAGGGTTGTCCGGCCGGTATCGGGTTCACCTTCACTCGTAGAGGTAGCAGCGCACGAAGTGGTTGTCGGCAAGCTTGGTGATGGGGGGCAGCGCCTCCTTGCAGCGGGGCATCGCCTGATTGCAACGCCCGGCAAAGGGGCAACCGCAGGATTCCGGCGTCCAGAGCGGGATCTCCCCCTTGCGGCCTCCTTCCAGCTCGGCGTGGATGCTTTTCTCCGGGTCGGGCACCGCCGAGATAAGCAGTTGGGTGTAGGGGTGCTGCGGGTGGTGCAGGATCTCATCCACCTCGCCCCACTCCACCATGTGTCCCACATACATGACTGCCAGATCTTCCGCCACATAGCGGGCGGTGGCGATGTCGTGGGTGATGTAGAGCATGGAGACGCCGAGCTCGTTCTTCATCTGCTCCATCAGGTTGAGGATGCCGATGCGAATGGAGACGTCGAGCATGGAGGTGGGTTCGTCCGCCAGCACCACTTCAGCCTCCACCGCCAGATTGCGGGCGATGTTGACCCGCTGGCGCTGGCCGCCGGAGAGCTGGTGTGGATACTTGGCCGCGGTCGCCTTGGCAGGAGTCAGGCCGACCTTCTCCAGCAGGGCGTAGACCATGTCGGGCAGCTCTTTTTTGTCGATCACCTTGCTGTGCAGCAGCAGGGGGCGTGCGATGTGGTGATAGATGGTGTGGGTTGGGTTAAGCGACCCGAACGGATCTTGCCACACCATCTGCACGCTCTGGCGATAGTCCAGCAGGGCGGTGCCCTTGTTGAATTCCTCCAGATCGTGGCCGCGATAGAGAATGCGCCCGGCACTGAGCTTGTACATCTTGGCGATGATCTTGGCGATGGTGCTCTTGCCAGAGCCCGACTCCCCGACCACCGCCAGGGCGCGGCCCCGGTGCAGGTTGAAGGTGATGTCGGAGAGGGCCCGCATCTTGCCACTCTTGATGGCATTGGAGTTGATGGGGAAGTCCTTGTAGAGGTGCTGGACTTCGATGATGGGTGCATCGGTTTTGGCGATTTGCATGACAGACATCCTTAACAGCCAGCGGCCTTGTCCAGATAGATCACGGAATCTTGTTGCAGTCCCTGCTCCTCATAGAGGTGGCAGGCGGTCTGTTGCCCGGGGCGGATCTCGACCAATCTGGTGTACTCCTGACGGCAGCGATCGTGCACCTTGCCGCAGCGGGCCTGAAAGCGGCAGCCGACCGGCACCTCCAGCAGGTTGAGCGGGGTGCCCGGGATCCCTTCCAGCACCTTCTTCGGCCCGTGCAGGGGCGGGAAGGAGTTGCCGAGCCCTCTGGTATAGGGGTGCAGCGGCGCGGTCAGGATCGCCTTGGAGGGAGCGACCTCCACCAGTTCACCGGCATACATGATGCCGATGCGATCGCAGAACTCCACCATCAGGGAGAGGTCGTGGGTGATGAACAGAATGGAGAAGTTGAACTTCTCTTTCAGGGCATAGACCTTCTGCAGGATCTCCCGCTGTACCACCACATCGAGCGCCGTGGTCGGCTCATCCATGATGAGCAGCTCGGGGTTGAGCGCCATGGCGATGGCAATCACCAGCCGCTGGCGCATGCCGCCGGAGAACTGGTGCGGGTAGTCCTTGAGCCGGCTCGGGTGGATATCGACGATGGTGAGCAGCTCCTGGGCGCGCTTGATCGCCTCGTAACGGGTCATGCCGGGGTTGTGGGCCAGCAGCACGTCGCAGAACTGCTCCTCCATCCGCAGCACCGGGTTCAGGGCGTTCATGGCGGACTGGAACACCACCGACACCTGTTGCCAGCGGTAGGAGCGCAGCCGCTCGTCGTTGTAATGGAGGATGTTCTCTCCCTTGAACAGGATCTCGCCACCGCTGATGTAGGCGGGCGGCTTGTGCAGCCGGGCCACCGAGAATGCGACGGTGGACTTGCCGCAACCCGACTCACCGGCGAGACCGAAGATCTCGCCTTGTCGGATATCGAAGCTCACCGAGTTGACGGCGCGCACGTCGCCATTTTCGGTGATGTAGTCGACGCAAAGATTGCGTACTGACAGCAGGGGATGCTTGTTCATGCTGTCTTCTCCTGTGCGGCAGAGAGTGGTGTTGCGACCGGTGTTGCAAGTTTCTTCCAGCGGCTCAACCCTTTGTGGGAGCGCAGCTGCGGGTTGGCAATCTCGTCGATGGCGAAGTTGAGCAGGGCCAGACCGGCACCCAGGGTGGCGATGGCGAAGCAGGGGGCCAGGATCTCCCACCAGGCGCCGACCAGAATGGCACTGGAGGTCTGGGCGTTGTAGAGCATGATGCCCCAGCTCACCACAGTCGGGTCGCCAAGCCCCAGGAACTCCAGGGTCGCTTCGGTGACGATGGCGTAGATGATGGAGCCGATGAAGCTCACCCCGATGATGGAGATGAGGTTGGGCAGGATCTCTACCAGAATGATGCGCCAGGCCGGCTCGCCCAGTACTTCGGCGGCGATGACGAACTCTTTCTCGCGCAGGGCCAGGGTCTGGGCACGGATGACCCGCGCGCCATAGGCCCACGAGGTCAACCCTATTATCACGGCAATCACCGCCGGTGACGCCTCCCCGATAAAGCTCGCCAGCACCAGTAGCAAGGGGAGGTTGGGGATCACCAGCACCACGTTCATCAGGAAGGTGAGGCACTCATCCACCAGACCGCCGAAGTAACCGGCGGTGATGCCGATGGCGACGGCCAGGGTGCAGACCAGCAGGCCTGCGCTGAAGCCCACCAGCAGCGAGATACGGGCACCGTTGGTGAACTGGGCCCAGATATCGTGGCCCATGCGGGTTGAACCCATCACGAACTCGGCACTGGGCGGCTGGTGCGGGCGAGCCACCCGTTTGGTCGGTTCGTTGCTGGCCAGAATGGGGGCAAAGAGGGCCATCAGTACGAAGGCAACCACGATGGCGAGGCCACAGGCAGCCTTCTTGTTGCCCAGCAGGATCTTGAGAATGGTCGGCATACGCATCTTATTTGCCTCCTGTACGCAGACGGGGATCCAGGAAGACGTAGAGCACGTCGGCCAGGAAGTTGAAGCTGAGCATGGTGATGGTCATGATGAGCAGCTGCCCCTGAATGAGCGGGTAGTCGCGGGCCAGAATGCCCTGATAGAGGGTCAGGCCCAGGCCGGGATAGTTGAAGATCACCTCGGTGATGAGGGAGCCACCGATGACGAAGCCGAGCGCCATGGAGAGGGCGGTGACGCTGGGCAGAATGGCGTTGCGGGCGCCGTAGTTGAAGATCACCCGGTTGCTGGAGAGCCCCTTGGCCTTGGCCATGGTGATGTAATCCTCGCCCAGCAGGTTGATCATGTTGTTGCGCATGGTGATGAGAAAGCCCCCCACCTGCACCACGGCCAGGGTCAGCACCGGCATGATTGCGTGGGTCATGATGCTCTTGATGTGCTCCCAGCCCCAGTCAGCCTTGATCTCCGGGCTGTAGGCGTAGCCGATGGGCAGCCACTCGAGGCTGACCCCGAACAGGAACAGGGCGAGCAGGGAGACCACCACCGGCGGAATGGCCTGCATCACCAGGGTGAGCGGGGAGAGAATGCTGTCCATCCGGCCGCCGCGATACCAGGCGGCGAAGATGCCGACGATGGAACCGATGGAGAAGCTCAGGATGGTGGAGGTGCCGACCAGAAACAGGGTCCAGCCGATGGCACGGCCCAGCACGTCAGAGACCTGCTGTGGGTAGAAGCGCACCGAGGTGCCGAGATCCCAGGTGAAGACACTCTTCACATAGGTGAGAAACTGGGTGCCGATGGGGCCGTCGACAAAGCCGAAGGTGGCTTTGAGGGCTTCCAAGGCGGCGGGTTCCATCATGGCGCCAGCGCGGGCAAACATCACGGAGACAGGATCCCCTGGCATGGCACGGGGTAACAGGAAGTTGATGGTGGCGGCTACCAGAAAGGCAACCAGATAGAAGGAAAAGCGTCTCAGTATGAATCCCATGATAGTACCTTTTACTGCAAGTCTGCCCCGCGTCGGGTATAGCTACCCCAACCCCGGCGGTGCCGGGCAAGAAGGGGATTAACGGGGAAGATGGCCCCCCGCAGGGGGCCGGGATTGTTTAGCTGTTTGGCTTGAGGGACAACACGTGCAGCAGACGCTCAGGGGTATCCGGGTGGAGCTGAGGTTTGGCTACCGGGTTATCAGCACTGAACCAGCCGTTGAAGCGCTTGGTGCTGTACTCGTACCAGGTCGGGTTGTTGAAGACCGGAATGATGGTCTGGTTGGCACCAACACGATCCTGGATGGCGAACATGATCTCCTTCTGCTTGGCCGCATCGGCGGTCTGGGTGAAGTCATCGATCAGCTTGTCGAGCTCGGGGTCCTTGTAACGGGGCGCGGCGAAGCGGTTGCCACGGTCACCCATGTTGCGGGAGTGGAACGCAGTCTCGAAGTACTTGTGCGGGTTGGCACCGGCAAAGTAACCCTGCAGGGCGACATCGAAGTCACCGGTGATCAGGTTCTCGGTCCAGACGGTCGCTTCCGGGGTGGCGGTCTTGGCGTTCAGGCCCAGCGCCTGCAGCCCTTCTACACCAATCTGAACTGTGTTGACCCAGTCGGTCCAGCCGTTCGGTACCAGTACCTTGAACTCGATCTTTTTGCAGCTCGGGGTGTCGAGGAACTTGTCGCCGTCACAATCCTTGTAGCCTGCCTCTTTCAGCAGGGCCTTGGCCCCTTCCAAGTCGAACTTGTTGTACTTGCCGTACTTCTTGTCCACTTCCGGGTTGTTCCAGGAGTCAAAGGCTTTGCCCAGACCTGACGGGTACTCGTTGACGGTGGGGTAGCCGTAGCCCGCGATATCCACCATGGACTGGCGGTCCATCGCCATGGAGAAGGCGCGGCGGAAGTTGATATCGTTGAAGGCTTCGTTATTGCCCGGGTTCTTGGTCTGGAAGTTGACGTTGAACGCCACGGTACCGGAGGCCGGGAACCAGTATTTGTTGTTCTTCGGATCGTTGCCGACGTAGAGGCGCTCGATATCCGGCACGAAGGAGCCGAACCAGTCGATGTCACCCTTCATGACAGCAGCCAGCACCTGGTCGTTGGTGGCCATCTGCGGCATGCGGATACAGTCGATAGCGAGGTTGGCGTTATCCCAGTAGTGCGGGTTGCGGCACTGGGTGTAGAGCTGGGCAGAGAAGTTGTCCACTTCGGTGAAGGGGCCAGTACCAACCGGCTTGTCGTTGGTGAAGGCAACCGGATCTTTCACCGATTTCCACTGATGCTCCGGCACGATTGGTACCAGCACCAGATCATTCACCACGTTGGTGTTGACCTCGGTCAGGTCGAATTTGACCTTGTTGGGGGCCAGCTTCTCGACGCTTTTGATCTGGGTCCAGATAGAGCGCTCATCCAGCGCCTTGTTGGCCTTGACCAGATTGAAGGAGAAGATGATGTCATCGGCATCAAAGGCTTCGCCGTCAGACCACTTCACGCCGTCACGCAGATCGAAGGTGACGGATTTCAGGTCATCGCTGAACGCATAGTTGGTGGCCAGACGATAGACGGGTTTGCCCCCTTGCATATCGTTGAAGATCACCAGCGGCTCATAGATGAAGTGACGGGTGGTGTGCAGCAAGCCCGCTTGCAGGAAGGGGTTGAAGTTCTTGACCCAGGCGGTTTCCTGCTGTGCGACCATGGTCAGCACGGTTTTGTTTTCTGCGGCCATGGCGTTACCGGCGGCACCGGCAAGCATCATGGTTCCCAGCATTACAGCGGTAGAGATTTTGGATACTTTGGCAAGCATATGTTTTCCTTTCTTATTTTTTGGCATTCCCGAGGGTTCGCCTTGTTTTGTGTGAGCACCGGTTTCGCATGCTGATGAAATCGGCCCTCTGTGTTGGTCAGGTGTCTAACCTTTGTCGTTCTGTTTTCCAACGCCCTAAGCAAACCAGAATTAACAGGAAAACAACAACTATTGATTTCGTTGTTTTCGTAAAAATTGACGGTGTTACGTCAATCTCGTCAAAATGCTTTTTTATCTGTTTAAAATCATTGGTTTGCGTTATTTGCTCTCGCGTAGGAAGTGGCTGTGAAAATGGCGTATATGACAAATTTGTGAATTGGATCTGCTCTCGGTTTCGGGGTCGGGCTGGGCTTTGTTTTGCATAAAAAGAAACCAGATTGCCAATTGTGATCCGGCGCCCGTTTAGGGCGCCGTGTCACGGTTTGCGGTTGGCGAGTTGACGCAGGGTCTGTGCGCTGTGCTGCAATTGCTGGCGCTGGTGATCATTGAGCGGGCAGTGGCCCAGCACATACTCGGTGGTGGCCACGACCGTCTTCCAGCGTGGCGACTTGGGCAGGGTGTCCAGACTCAGGTATTTGTCGAGGGTGCGGGTCTGCGGGCTGGATCTGTCCATATAGACCCGCCACAGCTTGCTCTTCTCCGCCAGCACGATTTTGCCCTTGCCGGTCCCCTGCTGCCAGGCATCCAGGGTGAGCTGCATGGTCTCTACCAGCGCCCGGCGCAGCGGCTCGTCATCCTGCTGGCGAATAAGGTCGTCGGCCAGCGAACGGAACTCGCCACCCAGGCGGCTCAGCTCGCCCAGCAGCTGTTCATCTTCGATGATGGCTTGCCGCGAGAGGTTCTTGAGGGCGTTCTCCAACGCCATTACCCGGTTCTCATCCTGACGCAGCTCGGTACTCAGAGTGAGGGCGAAAGCGGCCTGTCCTCCGAGCGTGATAGGCAGAGCGCGGGCGTTGAGTACATCTTTTTGCCCGGCCACCAGAAATTCCAGATTGTGTTCCCGCTCGCTGGCAAGGTCGGGCCACTGCTGTTGCAGCGGAGTGGCGAGCCACTCATTGAGGGGCTGCCCCTCCATGGCTTCCGGCTCCTGTCCCAGCAGGCGTGCCAGCACCCGGGAGGCAAACAGCACTATGCCTTGCTCGTCGATAAAGATCATGGGGTCGGCCCCTTCACCGAGCAGGGCCAGCAGGCGCTGCTGATCCTGATGCAGTCGATCCTGCAGGGTGAGGCGATGTTCGATCTCCTGCTTCAAGAGCCGGTTTTCTACCAGCGAGGCGCGTCCGGCCTTGGCCTCCAGCAGTGCCTTGACCCGGGCAAACAGCTCCTCCTTGCAGAAGGGTTTGACCAGATAGTCGTTGGCACCGGCCCCGAAGCCCTCCTCGATATCCTTGGGCTGGTTGAGGGCGGTGAGCAGCAGCACCGGCAGCATATCTTTCGGGTGTTGCTGGCGCAGGCGACGGCAGACGTCAAAACCGGAGAGGGTCGGCATCATCACATCGAGCAGGATGAGGTCTACCGGCTCCTCGGCCAGCTTGGCCAGCGCATCGTGGCCATCACTGCTGGGCAGGATGCGGTAGCCGCAGGGCTGCAGCAGATGGCGCAGGATGTGCAGGTTGATGGGCTCGTCATCCACCACCAGAATGAGCGGAGCATCCTCGGGGGGAGGGGGCAGATCGTCGCTCTCCCAGTCCGGCAGGATCAGAGGTTGCTGGCGCACCAGCTGATGCTCGATCTGGCGGCTGTCGAGAGTCAGATTGGCCGCTTTGCCGGTGGCAAGGGGCAGGGTAAAGGCGAAGGTAGAGCCAACGCTCGGCTCGCTCTCGACAAACAGCTCGCCCCCCATCAGGTGCACCAGCTGGCGGGTGATGGAGAGGCCAAGGCCAGCCCCCTGCTTGCTTACCTCCGGGCTCATCTGCACCAGCGGCTCGAAGATGTGCTCCAGATGATCGGGGGCGATGCCGATGCCGGTGTCGGTGACCTTGATGCGCAGGAAGTTGTTCTCGACGATGGTACTGAGCACCACCTTGCCCTGCGGCGTGTACTTGATGGCGTTACCCACCAGGTTGTAGAGCACCTGTTCGAGCCGCTGCTCGTCGGCCAGCACCGGCGGCAGTTCGGCCGGGCTGATATCCACCAGGGTGAGGGGTTTGGCCTGCACCAGATGCTGGCAGAGGTCCAGCACCAGCCGGATAACCCCTTTTGATGAGACGGGCTGGGAGTGGATCTCCAGTTGGCCATAGCGCATCTGGTGGTAGTCCAGCAGATCGTCCACCAGACGGGCCAGGCCGTCTGCACTCTTGATGATGAGCCCGAGCTGCTTTTGCTGCCCTTCGGTCAAATCCTGCTGGCTGGCGAGCATCGACTCGGCCATCCCCTTGATGCCGTGAATGGGGGTACGCAGCTCGTGGGAGGTGTTGGCCAGCAGTTCATCCTTGAGCTTGTCCGCTTGCTGCAGGCTGAGGTTCTGCTTGTGGGTCAGCTTGACCTGCTGTTGCAGCTCCTGGGTCTGCTGTTCGATCAGTTCGATCTTGTCCTTCACCGAGCGCTGCATATGGCGAAATGCCTCGGCCAGCCGGTCGATATCATCGCCGGTGCGCTCGATGGCGATGGGGTGATCCAGCGCGCCGTCGGCCACCTGCTCGGCCGCTTCGGTCAGGGAGCGCAGCGGCGCCGTGATGGAGTGGGAGAGCCAGCGGGAGAAGAGGATCAGCAGCAGTACCGAACCCGCGCCCAGCACAATTACCAGAGTTTCCAGCTGGCGGATCGGGGCATAGGCTTCCCGGGTGGAGATCTCGGCGATAAAGGCCCACTCGGTATCGAACACCTTCACCTGGGTGTAGGCGGCCAGCACCTCGTCATCCTGATAGGAGTGGAACAGCCCGACCCCCTGCTCGCCGGAGAGCGTCTTGGTGATGAGGGGGGTTTGCAGCGGCCGGAAATTGGGGCTGAAGCTGTTCTCGACGCTGAACTCCGGTGCCAGCCAGGCATCGGCGCGCATCCGCTTGTCAGGGCCGATCAGGATAGTCTCGCCGGTCTCGCCCAGCCCCTCCCGCTCCGCCATGATCTGGTTGAGCTTGTCCGGCAGTAGCTCGAAAATCACCACCCCGCGCACATAGTCGTACTGCATCACGGGGGCTGCCATGTAGGCGACCACCTGCCCGGTCAGCTCGTTGCGGCCAAAATCGGTGAACTCGAAGATCTGCTGTGGTTTCTGGCCGCCATCAAGGCGGCGTTTGATCTTGGCGAAGGTCTGGCCCAAGCCACTGCCCTGATAAGGTCCGGAGAGCAGATTGGTGGCAAAGTTAGGGTGCTTGGTGACCGAATAGACCACATCACCGTTGAGGTCCACCAGAAAGATGTCGCTGTAGTTGGACTTGCGCACCATGTCGGCATAGCCGCGATGAAAGCGTTGGTGCACCCGGCCATACATCTCGTCGGCGAGGATAAGTGCCGTGATGGAGGGTTCGATCTCCACCTGACTGTCCGGTTTGCGCAGTTGATCCCAGGAGCCGGGCAGATAGCGGGCCTGAGCACGGCTGCGGGCCTCCTGCGGTGTGGTGCCCAGCTTCTCGAAGGCGCCGGTAAAGCCATAGAAACGGCCGATACTGTTGCCGGCAAAATCCTGCTGGGAGAAGTTGATGATCTGCTCTTTGAGGTTGTTGAAGTAATCCTCGAGCTGACTCTTCTTGATATTACGGACGGAGACCAGATGGTTGGAGGTCTGGGTGGTGAGATCCTTGCCGTGGCTGTATAGGAAGAAGAGGGTGATGACCAAAAAGGGCACCATGCCCAACATGAAAAAAGCCAGCATTAACTGCGGCCTGAGCCCACGAAGCGTGAAGATCCATTTCATCTTGTGATTTTCAATTGAGAATCCGGTTATTAAGCCGCTCAAGTCTCGAACGAAAGCGTAATCATTTCAACGACTTTATCCCAAATTCGCTTGGTGGGTCACAGCTGGCTGGAGAAAAATGCAGCAAGGCGTTTAAACCCTGAGCAAACAGTCTGCATCAGGGCTTTAATTGCGAAAAAGGGGTTGTGCTGGCGCTCGTGGTACGTATAATGCGCCTCGTTGTCAGGCAACTGGCACGAAAGCAGTAACGCGGGAATAGCTCAGTTGGTAGAGCACGACCTTGCCAAGGTCGGGGTCGCGAGTTCGAGTCTCGTTTCCCGCTCCAA
>NZ_JAPDCH010000024.1:0-23154 GCF_027705925.1 Aeromonas sp. Y289-2 | reverse complement strand
TCATGTAGAACCTCCTGCGTTCAAGATACGAGAAAATTCTACTTATGAGCACCTCAGTTTTTCGGGGGGATTACCATTTCTAGTCTCTGCAAATGCTCTCTGACTCGTTTAATTCTAATATCTAACCATCTATTTACTTCTTCATTACTCACAAAAGAACCTGGCTTCATGGCTTTACACTCGATGATTCTTGGCTCACCGACTTGAGGAACGACATAAACATCAACCTCAGCCTTTTCTCCACCATTATTTTTAAATGTTCTATTAAGATAGACATTGCCAGCAGTAGAATTTCTTATTATGTGACTGACCAGTATTTCAAAGAACGCGCCACGCATATTACCCATAGCACCTTCGAGACTGCCTAACCTTGTAATCACTTCATCAAAAGCTTTACTTTCAATCTCTCCTATAGCTGACTTTTTAGTAATATCGATTAAAGATATGAATGCTTCCGCTATATCTTTACCAAAAAGACTTTCTGGTGTTGCTGGTATAACGCCTTTTTCTTTAAGCTTATTCAGTGCTTCTTTTTCATAGCTAAGGGCAACGAAAATGTAAATAACCTTGTTTATTTTCTTCAATGCTTGCAGTGAGTTTATTTTATTTAAAAATGGCTCTATATGAATTAGCTCTACATTTTTTGAAAATAAAACATCACAAACAACAAAGCCAGGATTGGGCTTATCCTGCTTATTCCAATCGACTAATGGAGCCAAGTAACTAGGTGATGAAAGATCCCAAAAAAATGGTCCAACCATTGGTTGACTATTGATGTCACCTCTGGTCTTGATACAATCAAAACTTGCTATAGATAACCTTCTAAGCCACTCTTTCATGGCGCCAATAAATATTTCTTCAGCAAGTAACCTTGCACGAACAGAAATTATTTCCAGCTCTTTCAATTCATTCCTATCATATAAATCCTTAGTAAGGACACACTCCCCTATACCATCTACTTCGTCTTTTACAAAAATCCTCGCATCAAGCATTCTTTCCAATACACTAAATGCACTAATTTTTTTCTGCTGAGCTTTTGGTGAACCACAAATGGTATAAAAATGCTCTATAGGAACAATCCCTCTAGCCTGTACAGCACCTAGAGCTAAAGCGTACGCACCTTTCTGGCTATAAATTGCTTTAAACAAATGTCCCCAGAACATTGGAGAACCGTAATCTTGTTCTAAATATGTAAAGCGAGTCCCTCTAGAAAACGTTAAATATGCTAGCTGTTTTACTCGATTACTTGATCGTCTGATCCGTTGGCGAGCAGCTTCATGTGTTAATCCATGCTTCTCTACAAGGTATGCGGCCAAATCACTGCTCAGACAAGGGCCAAGATTCTTATACGAAAGTGCCTCTTCAATCACGACCTTCCTCCCTACTGGGTATGTCACGCTGCGCTATTTATAAAACAAAAACACATGTACCGACCCACAAAAAGCGCACCGAGACAACACCCGTTAAAAATCAATACTTTAAGTAGAAAAAATGACAAGCGCCATTACCGTGCGTCACGGTCATAAAACATACCGCTCATTGCCACAGCACTGTTGGTGCAATTAGCACAGCGTAACGGGTCAACAGCAACTCCCTTTACCGCCGTCCAATCGCTTACTCCCCCAACCTCTCCGCCAATCCGGAATAACGCTCGGTCTTTTTCCGTACCGCTTGTGCCAGCAGGGCGCGATCGCCGTAGAGATCGAGCCTGACTTTGGCGCGGGTGATGCCGGTATAGACCAGCTCGCGGGTCAGCAGCGGGCTGGGGCTGTCGGGCAGCACCAGCACGGTATGGGCAAACTCCGAGCCTTGGGACTTGTGGATGGTCATGGCGTAGACCGTCTCGTGGGGCGGCAGCCGACTGGGCAACAGGGCGCGCAATGTGCCATCCGGCTGCTCGAACCATACCTTGAGCCGCCCAGTTTCATCGGGCAGGCAGAGCCCCATATCGCCGTTGTAGAGGCCGACCCCGTGGTCGTTGCGCACCACCATCACCGGGCGGCCGGCATACCAGTCGCCATCGCGGGCAATCAGGCCAGCCCGTGACAGGGCCAGTTCGAGCCGCTCGTTAAGTCCCAGCACGCCGAACGGGCCATCGCGCAGGGCGCAGAGGATCTGGAAGCTGTTGAATGCCTTGAACACGGCGGCGGGCGCCTCCCCCGCGCGGGCCGCCTTCAGATAGCTGCCGTAACCGGCTACCCCCTGGGCAATCAGGGCATCGTAGACCTCCCCCGCCCAGGGGTGCAGGCTGATATCGGCAAAGCCCATGCCCCAGACCGCCTCCACCGCCGTGGCATCGCCGCTGTTGCAAGCGTGCGCCAGCTGGCCGATGCCGGAGTGCTGATCAAAGCGCCAGCTCTTGGCCAGCAAACAGAGGCTGTCGCGCACCGGTGCCCCCGCGGGCGTGCCCTGCAAGCGGTAGCCGGTCTGGCGGGAGAGCCACTCCGCCTGCGCGGGGCTGATGCCCTGTTCGATAAAGCTGCAGATATCGCCGAGCACGGCCCCCGCCTCCACCGAGGCGAGCTGATCCTTGTCGCCGAGCAGGATGAGGCGAGCGTGGCTCGGCAACGCATCGAGCAGCCGCGCCATCATCGGCAGGTCGACCATGGAGGCCTCATCCACCACCAGCAAGTCAAGGTGCAGCGGGTTGCCCGCGTGGTGGCGGAACTGGCTGCGCCCCGGAATGACCCCGAGCAGCCGGTGCAGGGTACCCGCTTCGGTGGGGATCGCTTCGACCCACTCGGGGGGCAGATCGAGGGCCTGCAGGGCAGAGCCGATACTCTCGGTGAGGCGCGCCGCCGCCTTGCCGGTGGGGGCCACCAGCCGGATCGCTGGCGCCTTGCCAGCCTGCAGGCCGGTCTCCACCAGAATGGCGAGCAGTTTGGCGACCGTGGTGGTCTTGCCGGTGCCGGGGCCGCCGGAGATCACCGCAAAGGGGCGCGCCGCCGCCGTGGCCGCCGCCAGCTTCTGGCCGTTGCAGCAGAGCGCCTCGGGCACCAGCGTATCCAGTTTGCTCAGGTCGCTCGCCGCCTGGGCGCTGGCCAGCAGCCCTTCGATGGCGGGCCAATCCACTTCATTGGGGAACACCAGATCGAGATACTTTTCGATAAAGTGGCGGGCCGAAAAATCGGGGGCGAGGCGGGCCTTGAGCAGCGCCGCGAACACCAGCCCGTAGTCGCGAGCAAACAGCCGCGACAGGGCCGGGGCTATCTCCGGCCATTCGGCGCGCTCGCTCAGGGTACGCAGATGGCGGGCCACCCCCAGTTCAAAATCGTGGTAGCGGGTGAGGTAGAGCCGCCCGTGCCACAGCCGCAGCGGCCAGCGCGGGGCAAGCCCCTCATCCTGTTCGGTACCCACGAGCGGGCTTGCCGCAAACAGGGCGGGCCAGCGGGCAGGATCCGCCAGATCAGCCAACAGATCCCGGCTCTGCTGGGGATCCAGCCCGAACGGGCGCAGGGATCCGGCAGCGAGCATCTCCAGCGGCAGACAGACATGGCCACGCCCCAGTTCGAAGCAGGTGAGCGCCGCCCCCAGCACCAGCTCGGGGCTGCCGCCAAGGTCGGCCACCAGCCGGGCAAATTGCAGATCCAGCTGGCGGATGCGGCCAGCCAGCGCCAGTGTTTTGAGCCGTTCAACCATCATTGCGCTGGCTGCGGTGCTGATCATGGTGCCGCTCATGCCTCTACCTCGTTTAATTCTGCTGATGACACACCGCCGGAGCGATCACCATTTCTAAACAACTCATCCAGCCCCTGCACCAGTTCACGGCTCGGGCGGGTATGGAAAATGCCCCCCTGCGGCATGCCGCGCAGGAACAGATAGAAGACCCCGCCAAAGTGCTGCTCGAAGTCGTAGCCCGGCAGGCGCAGGGTGAGCAGCCGGTGCAACGCCAGCGAGTAGAGCTGGTATTGCAAGTCGTAGCGGTGCTCGGCCATCGCCCGCTCCAGCGCCGAACGGCTGTAATCGGCAGGGCTCATGCCGAGGTGGTTCGATTTGTAGTCGAGCAGATACCAGCGCCCCTGCCACTCGAACACCAGATCGATAAAGCCCTTGAGCATCCCCTGCACGGTGGCAAAGCTGAGCGGCTTGTTGCCCCGCGACAGCGGGTCGTGCTGCTGGCAGAGCGCGGTTAGCGCCGGTGCCGTCACCCGTCCCATGGGCAGGAAGAACTCCAGCTCCACCTGCTTGCGCTCGGGGGCCAGCTCCCGCAGCCGCACCGGCTCACCAAAGCCCGTTTCCAGCGGGGTATCCAGCACCGTCTCCACCTGCTGTTGCAGCACCGGGGCCCAGCTCTCGTCGAAGCCGTCTTGCAACAACAAGCTGGCGATATGCTCTGCCAGCGGCTCGCCGCCGGCGCTTTGAAAGTCGATGGTCTCGAACAGGCTGTGCAGCAAGGTGCCGGGGCGCGCCCCTTTCGGGAAGGTGAAGATGGAGGGCTGGGGTGCCTCCTCCGGTTGCTCGGAAACCAGCGCAGCCGCCTCGGTGACGACCTCGTCATCGAAGCCGGGATTGGCGAGTACGCCCTTGCTGTGACCATGACCCTGCGCCGCCAGCCCGGAGTAGGAGCTGATCCACCAGTCCCGCTCAAGTGAACCGCTAAAGTGGCGCACCTGCGGCTCGCCCAACTGCTCCTCCTCTGGCGGCAGCGGGGCCGGACGAGTGAGCGAGGGCTCACCGACGGCCACCCCGGGCAGCGCCTGCGCCAGCTCGGTCAGGGCGGTCGCCAGCGTCTGCGCATCCCCCTCTTCGCCCTTTTGCAGCAGGTAGCCGATGGCGGTGTGGTGCAGGTCGGTCTTCTCCGACTTGCCTGCTCCTGCCCGCACCGGCGCCAGCCCCAGCCAGGTGGCGTAGACGCCCCGGGTCAGCGCCACATAGAGCAGCCGCAAATCTTCGGCAAGGCGCTCCCTGTCCGCTTCGGCGAGCGACGAGTCGGCGCCGGTCAGATCGAGAATGGTGCGATTGCCCGCCTCATCCGCTTCGTGATAGAGCGGGGTCTCGGCGGTTCTGTGGCTACAGATAAAGGGCAGGAACACCAGCGGGTACTCCAGCCCCTTGGATTTGTGGATGGTGACGATCTGCACCAATTTCCGCTCGGATTCGAGCCGCAGTACCTGCTCCGCATCCTGCCCGTTGGGGCGGCTCACCGCCTCCCCCAGCCAGCGCAGCAGGGCATACTCCCCGTCCAGCTCGCTGCTCACCTGTTGCAGCAGCTCGCCGAGATGGAGGAAGTTGGTCAGCCGCCGCTCGCCATAAGGGCTCGCCAAAAGCGAAGAGGCGAGATTGCGCCGGTGCAGCAGGGCCCGCAGCATCGCCAGCACGCCGCGGCGATGCCAGATCTTGCGGTACTCCATAAACTCCTGCACCGCGCTCTCCCACGCCCGCTCGTCGCTGGCCAGCCCATCGAGCGCCTTGGCGTCGAGATCAAACAGGCCAGTGGCGAGCGCCGCCCGCAGGCTGCGCTCCTCGCTCGGGTTCTGGCAGGCGTGCAAAATCAGCAAGATCTCCCGCGCCTCCACCTGCTCCAGCACGCTCTCGCGGTTCGACAGATAGACGGAGGCGATGGCGAGCCGCGCCAGCTCCTGCTGCACCAGCTTGCCCTCGGCGCCGGTGCGCACCAGCACGGCGATATCTCCGGCCTTCACCGCCTTGTCACCGATCAGCGCCTTGCCCTCGCGGGCCAGGGTCAGCAGGCGGTGGATCTCGGCGGCGGTGGCGCGGGCCATCTTGCTCTGGTAATCCCCCCGGTTGAAGGTGGGCTGGCCGCTCAGCTGCCAGCAGTGGAGCACGGGGGCGGTGACGCCATCGAGCAGCAGCGCCTTGCTCTTGCCCTGCGCCTCCACCGGCAGGAAGGGGATATCCGCCTCGTAGATAAAGGGATCCTTGGCTCGCTCGAACAGGCCGTTGACCGCCCCTACCAGCGCACTGCTGGAGCGCCAGTTGCGCCCGAGGGTGTAGTGGGCGCTCACATTTCGCCGCGCCTGAATGTAGGTAAAGATGTCGGCGCCGCGAAAGCCGTAGATGGCCTGCTTGGGGTCACCGATCATCAACAGCGCCGTGTCGCTATGGCCGCCGTAGAGGCGATGGAAGATGCGGTACTGCTGGGGGTCGGTATCCTGAAATTCATCGATCATCGCCACCCGGTAGGTGGCGCGAATGCGCTCGCAGAGCCGCTCGCCAAGGCTGGAGCCGAGCGCCCCGTCGAGGTCTTTCAGCAGGTCATCGAACGAGAGCTGATGAGCCTGCCGCTTGCTCGCCTGCATCCGGCTGCGCACTACTTTGGCTGCCCGTTGCAGGATCAGATCCCGAATACCGGGGCGACTCGCCAGCAGTTCATCGATCTGGCTGAACAGTGGCAGGGTCGGCACTGCGCCCCCCTTCTTGAGGTTCTCCTCCAGCACCGTCTGGCCAAAGCGCTCCAGCTCCTTGGGGATGGCGTAGCCACTGCTCTCGTCCTGTGCCCAGTCGGCTATCTTGGCAAGCCACCCTTCGTAGTTCTTGCCGGTGTAGCGGCTTACTTGCCCGTCGGTCTGGCGGCGGATCTCGTCCGTCTGCGCCAGCCACTCGCTCTTCACCGCAGCGATGCGACTCATGGCCGCCTGATGGCGGGCGGCGAGGGTCTCGTCCCCCAGCGCGGGGTGGATCTCCAGCTCGCTGTTGTCGAGCCAGCTGCCCATCTCCCGCAGCAGGGCCGCGGGGCTTGGCCAGAGCGCGCGCACCGCGCTGGCGAGGGCTTTATCCACCGGATAGAACTCGGATCGCCAGTAGTCGCTCACCGCCTGCAGCCTGAGCTGGCTGTCGTCGGTGAGAAATTCGGTTTCAAAGAGGGCGCCCGACTCGAAGGCGTTCTGCTTGAGCATCCGCTGGCAGAAGCCGTGGATGGTAAAGACCGCCGCCTCGTCCATCTGCCGCTCGGCGGCCAGCAGGCGGCGGGCCGCCAATTCGTGATCCTCCACCTCGGCCAGCAATTGGGCCAGCAGGGTGTCACTGCTATGGCCGCGCATAAAGGCGAGCCGCGCCTCGTGAATGCGACCGCGGATCCGCCCGCGCAGCTCGGCGGTGGCCGCTTCGGTAAAGGTCACCACCAGAATTTCGGTCACCGAGAGCGGCCGCTCGTGGGCGCTCGGCTGACCGGCATCGGCGCCCTCTTCGATGAGCGGGCCGTGGCCCAGCAGCAGGCGCAGGTAGAGACCGGCGATGGTGTAGGTCTTGCCGGTACCGGCGGAGGCTTCGATCAGTCGTTCACCATGGAGGGGAAAACGCAATGTATTGAGCGGGTTAGCCATTATTTCAGCTCCTCCAGGGTCTTGAGCAGCGGGGTCAGGTGTTCGCGGGCCAGCGCCTGCAACTGCCCCAGCACCTCGTCATCGAGTTCGGGGAAGCAGCGGGCGACGTAAACGTCTTGCCCCTCCCCATTGATCATCCAGCCGCCGTTGAAACGGGTGAGAGCCGCCTTGTCGGCCGCCTCCGGCTTGTCGGGATCCTTCTCGATCGCCTTGAGCCAATCCCATGCGGTGTTGGGGAAGAAGGGCAGCGGCCGCTTCATCCCCTGTGCCCAGCACGCCACCAGCGCCGCCAGCTTGGGGCGCGCCTCATCGGCAGCGAGCTTGGCTAACCGCAGACTCTGTTTGGCATCGAACAGCAGGGTGTCGCCGGGGGCGCTGCTCAATGAGAGGCAGAGGTGCTGGATCCAGCCCAGCAGCAGATCCTTGCCGTTGAAGCTGCCGGGTTTGACCACCAGCAAGCGCCCCTTCTGGGTGTCGATCCACCCTTGCAGCTGGCCCTGAGTGAGAGAAATATCGATCTCCACCGCCTGCTTTGCTGACTCATTGGCAGCAACCCATGGCCGCAGCCGATCCGCCAGCTTGCCCATCTCGGCATCCAGATCGTCCAGCAGCAGGCTGCCGAACCACCCTTGCGGCAGCAGGCCGGTGAGCTGCAACCGCTCGCGACGTTTGCTCACGCTGTCGCTCCGCTCTGGACTATCCCCCTCTGCCAGATGGGCATCGAGCAGCAGATCTTTCAGCTGATAATGTTGCAGACCATCCAGCTCGAACGGCTCGCTGTCCTCGATGTTGGCTTCGTTCAGCTCAAACCACACCTTGAGGCGGCGGTTGAGGAAATATTTGGTGGGCTGGCGATAGAAGCGCAGCAGCTCCGCCAGCTCCAGCCCCTGCTCCTTGCCCCATTCGGGGGGTAGCGGCAGCTCGCCGCTCTGGAAGTTGGCCGCGCCGCGCTCTGGGTTAAGGGCGGGCAACCAGTCGGCGGCATAGGTAAAGAGGCGCGAACCCGGCTCCGGGTAGAAGTAGTTACGGCTGTAGGGGGTGAGCGGATGCGCCACCATCAGGTGGTTGAGCAGCCGCTTGCCGGAGGTTTCGTCGTCCAGCTCCTCATCCCCCGCCAGCACAAAGCCCTGCCGCACATAGTCGATCAGCTCCGCCAGCAGCACCGACGGCACCTTGTCGCTGTTGTCCTGCGCACTGAAACCCTGATAGCTGATATAAAGCCCCTGCTGGGCACTGAGCAGCGCCTCGAGGAACAGGTAGCGGTCATCATCGCGACGGGAGCGATCCCCCCGCCGCGACGCCACCGCCATCAGATCGAACCCCATGGGAGCCAGGGTGCGCGGGTAGACGCCGTCGTTCATGCCGAGCAGGCAGACCTGCCTGAAGGGGATGGAGCGCATCGGCATCAGGGTACAGAAGTTGACCTGACCGGCGAGGAAGCGCTGACTGGAGCGGGACTCCCCCAGCACGCTGCCGAGGTAGTCCTGCAGCAGGTCGGCGGTAATGGGCTGCTCGAAGCGGGCCTCGCCAAGTCGGGTCTGCCACTCGGCCAGCTGGCTGCGAATAAGCTGGAGCTGACGCTCTTCATCCTCGTCGGCCAGATAGAAACGCTCCAGCAGCGCCAGCAGGCAGGCGTTCCACTCGGCCAGCGGCTGGGCCTGTTGCAGGCGGGGCAAAAACTCGGCCAGCGAATCGACAAACCAGGCGAGCTTGCCGAGTGCCAGCCCCTGCTGACCCTCGATATCGGCGTAGGGCAGGATGCCCGCCACCGGCTCGCCATCCCCCATGGCAAAGCCGAGCAGCATGCGGCGCAGGCCGAACAGCCAGCTGTTGCCGGACATGGGCGGCAGATCGAAGCGGACTGGGTAACCGTCATCCAGCCCCCAGCGGATGCCGGTCTCCTGCACCCAGACCCGCAGCTGGTTGAACTCGTCGTCATCCAGCTCGAAACGGCGCAGCACGGCGGGCACCTCGAGAATGGCGAGCAGCTCCCCTGCCCCGAAGCGGGCATTGGGCAGCCTGAGCAGGGCGAGGAAGCTTTGCAGCAGCGGGCTCTCCTGACTCGCCGCCCGATCCGAGACCGCAAACGGGATCTGGCCCCGAGCACCAAACACCGCCTGAATATAGGGGCCGTAGCTATTCACATCCGGCATCATCACCACCACATCTTTCGGGGTGAGGGACGGGTCCTGCTCGAACAGCGCCAGCAGCCGGTCGTGCAGCACCTCGAGTTCGCGCATCGGGCCGTGGCAGGCGTGGATCTGCAAGGATCCATCCGCCGGGCTGATGGGGCTCTTGTGATGGCTGCTGTCGAGATCGAACTGACCGGCGCCTCGTTCTGCCAGCTCCAGCACATCCTTCTGGATGGCGCGCAGCAGGCTGACATTGCCCTTGCCATCCAGCTCGTCGATATCGACGAAAGCCTCGATTTGCGGCACCTCCAGCTCCATCAGCTGATGCAGGTAGTCGCGTCCCAGCTTGCCCATGGAGGCGAGCAGCGGGTTGGCGAGGCCTTGCAACGTCTCGATATCGGTGCCGGGTTTAAGTTTGTTCTCCAGCCGTGCCAAGGTCTTGCGATCCAGCAGATCCCCCCAGTAGTAGCGGCAGGGGTTGGTGACGAACAGGTGCACCTCCACCTCCGGGCGGCTGCCGAGGGCCAGCAGCGCCTCCACATAGCGCGGCGGCAGCGCCGAGATGCCGAACACGAAGACCCGCTGCGGCAGCTTGCCCGGCAGATCGGCGGTGCGTGCCAGCTCGTGGATAAACTCCTCGTAGAGGTTGGCGCGGTGGTAACCGCTCGGAGAGAGCGCCAACGTGCGTGCCACCAGCTCACGCCACAGCTCCGGCTGCCAATCCTGACCGCTCACTCCGGCCAGCTCCTGACTCAATTCTTCCCCTTCTTCCCAACGGGCGATCCAGTCCGGCCGGTAGACCAGATACTGGTCAAAGAGATCCGCTACCTTCTGGCAGAGCTGCCACAACCGCACCTGCTCGGGCTCCTGGGCAGGATCCTCCTCATCTCCCCCGCCCAGATAGGCGGCGAGCGGGGCAAAGGCGGGGCGCTCCAGCAAGGCGGGCAGAATGGTCATCAGCTGCCAGCTCATGGATCCCTTGTTGTAGGGGCTCTGGCGCGGCACATCTGCCAGCACCCGGGTGAACATCTCCCAGATAAAGCTGGCGGGCAACGGAAAGTCGATATTGGCGGCAATGCCGAAGGCTTTGGCCAGCTCCAGCTTGAGCCACTGGGCCATGCCCGGACTCTGCACCAGGATCTGCTCCCGATCGAAGGGGTGAGAGAGAGGGGCCTGCCGGATGCGGCTCACCAGCAGCTCTTTGAGCAGATCCAGCTGATTGGAGTGGTAGAGGGTAAACATGAGCAATTCCCGCCTGTGGATGAGAGGGGGCGAGGGAAAAGGCGAGCCATTTCCGTCACTTCACAAGAGAGGGAATTGTCAGGGATCGGGGGATAAGATGCAAAAGGCACTTGTGGCCAGCAGGCGGGCAAACCGCTGAACCATGAGGGGCGCCGCAGATTTGTGCCGTCACCTCACCTACCCGGAAAACGCAGACAGAAAAAAGCCGGTGCAGTTGCACCGGCCAAAAGGCATTGGAAAACTTGACTCTTCAGGGCATTACCAGTTTTTGCCAAGACGGGCATCCAGACTGAAAGCCCCTGCTCCGGCCGCCGCCAGCGCTAGGAAACCACCGGCCACTGAGACGTTCTTCATAAACATCAGCATCTGCATCTGTTCTGCAGGCTGATAATGGAAAATAAAGGCAGCCATCAGGGTGAAACCGGCCAGCAGCACGGAGAGGCTGCGGGTAAAGAGACCGAGCACGACGGCAAGGCCACCACCCAGCTCAAGCAGGATCACCAGCGGCAACATAAAGCCCGGCACGCCCATCGCTTCCATATAGCCCTGAGTACCGGCATAGCCGCCGATCTTGCTCCAGCCCGCCATTACGAACATCAGCGCCAGCAGTACACGACCCGCCAGCAGCGCTACATCTTTCATCTTGTCCATTTCATATTCCTCATTTGTGTCACATCACCGCTGACTGCTTCAGGGTAGGTCAAATAACAGAGCTTGGCTGGCACTGGTCGCAACCAGCTCCCACCGGTATTCATCACGACTGAGTACCCCGTCGCCGGGTCGGG
Organism: Aeromonas sp. Y289-2; assembly: GCF_027705925.1. Classification (NCBI taxonomy): domain Bacteria; kingdom Pseudomonadati; phylum Pseudomonadota; class Gammaproteobacteria; order Aeromonadales; family Aeromonadaceae; genus Aeromonas; species Aeromonas sp. Y289-2. The sequence continues at coordinate 11,712 of NZ_JAPDCH010000024.1, read as the reverse complement.
CAGCCAGACCGTTGGCGGTCAACTCCCCTGAAATCATCTGCAGGTAACCGTGTCGGCCAGTCAGTGCCCATTCGAGCGTCTCGCCCGGGGCCAGTTCCAGCCGCCATACGCGGGCCTGTTGGCGGATCCGCAGCGATCCCGCCTCGCCATCCGGTGACGCCACCAGCGTCATGCCCGGTCTGGACTCGATCTTCTTCTGCTGATATCCGGGTGGTGTGCCGAACTCGTTCGGCTCGATCCAGATCTGCAACAGGGAGAGAGGATCCGTCTGCGAGGGGTTGTACTCACTGTGGCGGATCCCGCTGCCTGCGCTCATCAGCTGGAAATCCCCTGCCGGGATCTGCTCGGCATGGCCGAGGCTGTCCTTGTGCTCTATGGTGCCTTGCAGCACGCAGGTGAGGATCTCCATGTTGGCGTGAGGGTGGGTGGCGAATCCGCCACCCGGCGCAACCAGATCCTGATTGATCACCCGCAGTACCGAGTGCCCCATCCACTCCGGGTCATAGTAGTGACCGAAGGAGAAACTGTGGCGCGCGTCCAGCCAGCCAAAGTTGGCCTTGCCCCGCGCTTCTGCGGCTCTCAATTGCATCATGGTCTGCTCCTCACCTACCGGGACGGTTGATTAACGCTGTTTGCCGCTACCGATACCGAACGGAATACGGTATTCGCTGCTCTCGCCAGCCAGGCTGACGGTCAGGTTGCCCTGGGTACGGCTCGGGATCCGCACCTGCTGGGTGCCTGTCAGATTGGCGTGGACTGATGCCAGCAGATCGCCAGACTCGTCACGCACTTCCAGCATCGGATTGGCTTTGCCATCCATTGCGGCAGTGGCGTTCCAGTTCACAAACAGCACGCCGGGCATGGCATTGAAGTCAGCCGGTACGGAAGCTTGGGCGAAACCAGTGGTCATCAGGCCTGCAACGGCCAGCATCTTGATTACGTTTTTCATGTTCATTCACTCTCTTGTTTTATATGTCATTGCCAAGGCCTTTTCGGCCAGAATCAATGCATCCATGCAAGAGGTTATTCAAATAGTGTGTTGTTCTTTCACCGACATCAGACAGACCGATTTGGTGTGTCACAGTGCGGAACTACCCGCATATTTGGCCGCTCGACGTTCCTGCCTAAGCGTTGATTGAATATTAAAGTGACATGACCTAACTTGTTAGCGAGATAAACTGGCAAACATATTCAAAAAAATTGAAGGTGAGGAATGGCCAAGGAATCGAACAAGGAGCGGGCGCTGACCCTGGAGGCAATCCGGGTGCTGGACGCCATCGACCGCCGCGGCAGCTTTGCGGCGGCGGCCGACGAGCTGGGCAAGGTGCCCTCGGCATTGAGCTATACGGTGCAGAAGCTGGAAGACGAACTGGATGCCATGCTGTTTGACCGCAGTGGCCACCGCACCAAGTTCACCCCGGCGGGACGCATGCTGCTGGAGCGCGGCCGGGTGCTGCTGGAGGCAGCCGAGCATCTGGTGGGAGAGACCCGGGCGCTGGCCCGTGGCTGGGAGACCGACATCACAATCGCCGTCGATGCGCTGGTCCCGGTGCAAGCCCTCTACCCATTGGTGGAGAAGCTGGCCGAGCAGACCGATACCCGACTGCGGTTGCGGGCAGAGGTGCTGGCGGGTAGCTGGGAGTGTCTCGAAGATGGTCGCGCCGACCTGCTGATCTCCTCCATCAATCCGGACATCATGATGACCGGCATCAAGCATCAGGTGATCAAGGACGAGGTGATGCTCTACGTCGCCCATCCCGATCACCCGCTGCATCAGGAACCCGAACCCTTGGCCGACGAGACCCTGCGTCGCTATCGCGCCATCGCGGTCGCTGATACCGCCCTGCGCAAGCCGGTGCTCACCTACCGCCTGCTCGACAAGCAGCCGCGTCTCACTGTCAGCACCATGACGGAGAAACGGGATGCCCTGCTGGCAGGGATCGGCGTCGGCACCATGCCACAGAGCTGGATTGAGGAGGACATCCAAGCCGGACGGCTTAAGGTGATCAGCCCCGAATATCGCCATCAATTGCAGGTAGTGCTGGCCTGGCGGCGAGACACCATGGGCAAGGCTAAAAGCTGGCTGGTGCGGGAGATACCAAAACTGTTTGCGGCTGGTGAGAAATGAGATCCAGTTAACAGAAATGTTAATTGCATGCCTCACTTGACGCCCAATATCTTTGCTGATTTCATAGCCGCCTCATTGAACCCATGGAAGCTGTAGAAAATGAAAAAGAGTTTGCTGGTTGCCCTCACCACCCTGCCCCTGTTTGCCAATGCCGGCCTGATGGATTCGCTGACCGACAGCGTCACCAGCAGCGTCAAGGATGCGGCCAGCACTGCCGTATCCGGTGCCATGGACAGTGCATCCAACGAAGCCATCAAAAAGGCTCTGGATATCAAGGAAGGCGGCTCCAACAAGCAGGCAGTCAAAGAGAAGCTGGGCGCTCCTGCCACCACCAAGACCGAGGCCGGTCTGGAAGTGTGGACCTATGATCTGGATGCCCTGAAGAAGGCCTCTCCGCTGCTGGCAGAAACCACCAAAACCCTGCTGAAAGATACCGATGCCGCCAAGAAAAACGTGGTCATCAAGTTCGAAGGCGAAACCGTCAAGAAAGTAGAGCTGACCGACAAGGCTCAGGGCTAAGTTCGCTCGTCCGGTGGAGTGGGCTGAACACCCGCATCGGCACAGATAGCAAGAGGGGGAGCACCGGGCTCCCCCTCTTTCATTATCGGTTTGTTACACCTTGAAGCGATGCACCAACGCCACCAGCTGGCGATTGGACTCCAGCAGGGTGGCCGAACTCTGTTCGGTATTCTGACCGTTATCCACCAGCAGATTGACCATGTCGCGGATGGTGACCATGTTGCGGTTGATCTCTTCGGTCACCCGGCTCTGCTCCTCTGCCGCAGTCGCAATCTGGGTACCCAGATCGTTTATTTGCACCACGGCATCCGCCATCTTGTCGAGCCCGCCGGTCACCTGCTCGGTATTCTCGGTCGCCGCCTGACAGCTCTGCTTGGTGTGCTCCATGGCCACCACGGCTTCTGCCACCCCCTGCGTCAACCGGGAGAGCATGCTCCCCACCTCGGCAGTGCTATTCTGGGTTCTCGCCGCCAGTGCGCGCACCTCATCAGCAACCACGGCAAAACCGCGCCCCTGCTCACCAGCCCGCGCCGCCTCGATGGCCGCGTTGAGTGCCAACAGGTTGGTCTGGGCAGCAATATCGCCGATCACGCTGAGTACACTGCTGATCTGGCGAGCATCTTCCTGCATCCCCAATACCTTGGTCGCAGCAAGATCCACTTCATCGATCAGCGCCGCCACACTGGCAGAGGCCTGACCCACCACCTGACGGGACTGAATCGCCTGACCATTGGCAGACTCGGTAAAGCTGGCGGAATCGCTCGCGTGGTGCGCCACACTGTCGGCAGTGGAGCTGAGCTCGGTCAGGGCTGTCACTATCTGATCGGTCTCGGCGGCATGCTCACCGAGAATGCGTCTGGCCTGCCCCGTCTGCTGATCCAGCTGGGCCAATTCACGGGTAATCAGCTCTGTGGTCTCGGTCACCTGCAACATCATCTGCTGCAGATAGGCGATAAAGCGGTTCACCGATTGAGCGATATGGTCCAGCTCATCGTGCCCCTTGACCCGGATCCGGGCAGTCAGATCAGCATCTCCGGCCGAGAGCGCATCGATGTTCTGCTTGAGGGTGTCGAGTCGACTGCCCAGCTGCTTGATGGCCATCAACATCAGCGCAAACAGCAGCACCACTAGCGGTAGCTGGATCGCTGCCAGCGTCTTGAGCACCTCCTGACTGTCGTGGGTCAGGGTGCTGGTCGGCAGCGCCGCCGCCAACAGCCAGGGGGTTCCTTCGATGGGTTGCATCAGCAATGTCTGCTCTTCACCCAGATCCTGAAAGGTAGTGCGCTGCAACGCGGCGCCATTACCCGGCCCCAGCAGGCTAGCGATGGCGCTGGCAAAGGGATAGTCCCCGTGAGATGAGAGGTTGCCCAGCACCACATCCCCGCTCAAACGACCATTCTTGCTGAGGATCTTGCCGTCGGCCTCGACGATCATCACCTGACCCCCGATCTCCTGCTCTTTTTTGGCGACCAGATCATTGAAGAAACCCAGCGTCACATCGATGGTGGACACCCCGTAAAGGGAACCGTCACGATAGATCCCCATGGCACAGTTGGTGCGCGGCTGTTGGCTGGCACCATCCTTGTAAGCCGCCGCCCAGACACACATGCCTTTCTCCGCCTGCTGCCCGGCTCTGTGCCAGGGCTGCTCGAAATAGTTGGGCGCCTCGGCCGAGTTCCAGTAGGTGTTGGGGATCAGCTTGTTGGCACCATCCCGATGAAAAAAGGTACTGAACTTGATGCGACCGGCTTCCCGCTGATCCGGCATCGGCCAGATGCCGCCACCAAACACCATGGCATTGCCATATTGATCGATCAGAGCAGGGAGAACAGCATCGATTTGCTCACTCGGCAGTTGGGCCACCAGCTGGGTGATACTGCGTGACTGGCTCTGCACCCCGTTGAGCTGATCGCGAATGTCGGTCGCAATCTCGCTGACCCGCAGCACCAGATTCTGCTCACCCGCCCGTTGCAGCTCGGGTTTGACCCATAACTGGATACCGATTACGGTCAGCACACAGACCGCCACCATGAATCCCAGAAAAACGGCGGTATATCGCCCCTTGATTGTCCCCAGATCCCAACCCATACCCTCTCCTGTTTTCGGCCACTGCTAACTGCAGCTTGTTATATGAGTGGGTATTATCTTGCAATTCGCTCACGGCGCGTTTGCCATCGCTCACATAAGCGACAGCAAGATAAGGATTCGAGCGAAAATGGATCGATACGATCACAAAAGGGTGGCCTCGGCCACCCTTGGGTTGATAACAGCTGGCGCTGTTACTGGTTCGCTTCGGCGAACTGCTTCATTGCTTCGGCGTGCTTGGTCATACCGGCGGCACGCTCGTTGAGCTTCTTGATGAACTCCGCCTTCTTGGCCGGATCTTCAATGCGATCATAACGTTGCTGCAGGTTGGCCTGGATCTGCTCCGGGGTCATGTTCTGCATGCGGGCCATCTTGTCGTGGCGACCACCGTGGTGTTTGCCACCCATCATGCCGCCGCCGTCCATCGGGCAATCCACCATGGCACCGGGCTGGCCGGTGGGGGCTGCTTCACTGGCTGCATAGGCACCCAGCGGCAGGCCAAGGATCAGGGTGGCGGTCAGCAGGGTTTTGGTCAGCTTTTTCATGGTCTATCTCCTGTAGGGATGATTCTGGTTCGGCGCTCTTGCCTTGCCCTCAAGTAAACACCCTATCGGTGTCTGAACTTTGCCAGCCTCACCCTTTTTTGTAGCAGAGTGTGGCATCGTGCGGATCTGGCACACTTTGACACAAACCGCCGGGCGGATTTTCGTATACTCGTGCCAACGCCAAGCAGGGGAGGTATTCATGAACCAGGGCAACACTCACATTCTGGTGGTCGACGACCACAGCGAGATCCGCGATCTGTTGAAGCGCTTTCTCGAACAGCACGGCCTGCGGGTCAGCTGCGCCCGGGATGGCAAGGAGATGAAGCGACTGCTGGAGGAGCGGGAGTTCGACCTGCTGGTGCTGGATCTGATGATGCCGGGTGAAGATGGTCTGACCCTCTGCCGCGAGCTGCGGGTCAAATCGAACCTGCCCATCATCATGCTGACTGCCATGGGGGAAGAGACCGACCGCATCATCGGATTGGAGATGGGGGCCGACGACTATCTGGCCAAGCCTTTCAATCCGCGCGAGCTGCTGGCGCGCATCAAGGCGGTGATGCGCCGCACCCAGGCCGACACCCAGCCCGCCGCCGAAACCCTGACCCGGGATCTGCGCTTCGATCGCTGGCTGCTCGACGTCAATCGCCGGGAGCTGGTCGATGAGGATGGGGTGGGCCTCAGCCTCTCCACCGCAGAGTTCGATCTGCTCAAGGTGTTTCTGGAACGCCCGCAGCGAGTGCTGAGCCGGGATCAACTGCTGGATCTGGCCCGTGGCCGCGAGGCGGTGGCCTTCGATCGCGCCATCGATACTCTGGTGAGCCGCCTGCGCCGCAAGCTGGAGCGGGATCCCAAGAATCCGGAGCTGATCAAGACCATCTGGGGTGGTGGTTATATGTTCTCCGCCGACGTGACGCAGGTTTAAGCAGTGGGCACCTTGCGACGACTGTGGGCACGGATGTGGCCCAAGGGGCTGACCGGCCAGATCATTCTGGTGGCGCTGGCGGGGTTGATCCTGATCCAGCTGCTCAGTATCCAGATCTACCGCACGGACCGGGAGGAGGCGCTCGGCTTCGTCAACAGCCGCAACGCCATGCAGCGGATCATCTCTGTGGTCAGGCTGCTCTCCCTCTCGCCCCCGTCCCTCTATGACGAGATCCTCAAGGCGAGCCGCAGCGAGACCCTGCTGCTGCGCCTCTCCGACGAACCGCTGCAACCGGATAACCGCAGCCCCCGCTTCGAGCAGCTGGTGCGCTCGCGCCTCAACTACCCCCCCGGCCTCACTGTCGAGATCAGCGCCGAGCTGAAAGAGGATAACCAGCGCAGCAAGGCGTGGGAGCATCACGCCCGCATGATGCGGGATCGCAAGGGCCCTCCGCCGCCGCGGGATATGCGGCTCTATGGCTCCATCGAACTGCCGCAGGGGGGCTGGCTGCAGTTCAGTTCGCTGGTCGACAAGGAGGCAGGCAGCTGGTCGTGGCAGACCACCCTCAACCTGATGCTGGTCGCCAGTCTGGTGATCGGACTGATGGTGCTGCTGTTTCGCCGCGCCACCCGCCCGCTCAAGCAGCTGGCAGGCAATGCGGAGCGGCTCGGGCGGGGCGAGGATATCGAACCCTTGAAAGAGGAGGGGCCGACCGAGATCCGCGAATCGATTCAGGCCTTCAACCGGATGCACACCCGGCTCGACCGCTTCGTGCAGGACAGAACCCGGATGCTGGCGGCCATCTCCCACGATCTGCGCACCCCCATCACCAGCCTGCGGCTGCGCACCGAGTTTCTGGCCGATGGCGAGGACAAGGAGCGCATCCAGCAGACCCTGCAACAGATGGAGCAGATGCTGGCCGCGACCCTCAGCTTTGCCCGCGAGGAGGGGCAGCAGGAGGCCACCCGCGAGCTGGATCTGGTCAGCCTGCTGGTCAGCCTGTGCGATGACTATGCCGATACCGGCCAGCCGGTCACCTGTCTGGCAGAGGGCAAAGAGGTCTACGCCTGCCGGGCCAACACCCTGCGCCGGGTACTGCAGAACCTCATCGGCAACGCTATCAAATATGCCGGCAGTGCCGAAGTGTCACTGGAGCGACGCAAGGAGGAGCTGTTGATCCGGGTCTGCGACAACGGCCCGGGGATCGATCCGGCGCGGCTGGAGGATGTGTTCAAGCCGTTCGTGCGGCTCGATGAAGCGCGCAACACCGAGTCCGGCAGTGTCGGGTTGGGCCTCTCCATCGCCCGCACCCTGGTCCATCAGCACGGCGGCGAGCTGACCCTGCTCAATCGGCCACAGGGGGGACTGGAGGCGCGGATCAGCCTGCCGCTGTAAGTAATTACTCTATCCGCCAGCATTGTCATGGCGCCGTTTGCATCATGCAAACTTCATCATTTGAGCGCTTGTTCTTCGATCCGAAAGACGGTGATAATCGGTGACCACGGGACGGCATACGGCAACGGATTGGAGCAAGGATGGCCTCTTCCAGGACAGGAGTCATAGTCAGTATCGGGTGGGGGCTCCTGCTGCTCGCCCTTGCCCTGCCTGCCTGGGCCAAAGCCCCGGAAGAGCCGATCATCATTACCAACTCCAAAGCCTGGCAGCCCTTCTCCTATATCAATGAGTCGGGCCAGCCGGATGGCCTGCTGATCGATTTGTGGCGTGAATATGCCCGGGTGACCGGCCAGAAGATCGAGTTCAGGCTGGTCGACTGGCAAGGCTCCCTCGACCTGCTCCATGAGGGGAACGCGGACGTTCACGCCGGACTGCTCTGGTCACCGGAGCGGGACAAACTGTTCGACTATGGCCGGCCTCTCGCCCAGCTCGACTCCCAGCTCTTCTTCTCGAGCGAATTGCGCGGCACCGATGTACATTACTACCTGCTCCATGAAACGGTCGGTGTGGTAGCCGGTGGCTACGAGGAGTATTACGCCAGACGCTACTTCCCCGGCACCAGACTGCAAACCTTCAATGACAATGACACCCTGCTGGCGGCGGCCTTTCGGGGCGACATAAAAGCCTTTATCGCCGATCTGCAGGTCGCCAACTTCTACATCTATACCTCGGACGATCCCACCCGCTTTATTCCGGTTCGCCACCTCTATACCGACCAGATCCGCTTTGCGGTGAAAAAAGGCGACCTTGCCCTGTTAAACCGGCTGGAAGAGGGATTCGCCAAGATCAAAGAGAGCGATCGCGAGCGGATCATCCGCAAGTGGATGCATGTCGAAACCGTCTACCCCATCCATCTCGGTCCCTGGTTGCTGTTGGCCGGAGTGCTGATCATGGTGGCCTACATAGTGCAACTGCGCCGCGCTGTTGCCAGCCGCACCACCGAGTTGAGCCGCGCCAACGCCAGACTGGAGCAACAAGCCAGTACAGATCCCCTGACCGGCCTGCTCAACCGACGGGCATTCATGCCCGCCATGGAGCAGCGGCTGGCAAGCGGCATGCCCTGTGCCCTGTTGCTGTTCGATGTGGATCACTTCAAGGAGACCAATGACCGCTTTGGTCATGGCATCGGGGATCTGTTGCTGGAAAAGCTGGCCACGACTGTGACGAACCTGTTGCCCGAAGAGGCTCTGCTGGCCCGCATCGGAGGCGAGGAGTTTTGCCTGCTGCTGCCGCTGGCTACATTGGCTGAGACAGAGCAATGGGCCGAGCGTATTTGCCTGGAGAGCAACCGGCAAACCCTGCACACCAGCAGCGGCGAGGTGACCCTCTCCATCAGCACCGGGGCAGTCTGGGTCACCGCAGAGAGAGAGGCTGATGCCGACCAGCTACTACGGCAGGCTGACGCCCTCATGTATCAGGCCAAGGGACTGGGGCGCAATACCTGGCAAGCCGCCGTCTATCAGGCGTAGCCCCCTGACGGAGGCGCAATAAAAACGGCCGCCATCAGAAAATGGCGGCCGCATAACAGGTTCCATATCAGAAGTTGTAGGTCACGCCCAGGTTGTAGCGGCGACCATCCAGCACAGTGCCATAGCTGCTGTAATCCACTGTTTTGTCGAACAGGTTGTAGACCCCGGCTGTCAGATCCAGATGCTTGTTGGCCTTATAGACCAGGCCCATGTCAAAGAAGGTGTAGGAAGGTGTCCCCTCCGCCATCTTGACCCGACTCAGGTACTCGGAGGTCTCGCCACGGAAGTTTACCCGTGACCAGAGGCTGAGATCCTCGGTGGTTTGCCAGTCAACACTGCCGTTGAACATGTGACGGGGCATCTGGTTGAGGGCATGACCAGCCAGTGGACCACTCTTCTGCTCGGACTGGGTAAAGGTGTAGCTGGAGCTGACCGACCAATCCTCATTGATGGCCCAATCCATCATCCCCTCGACACCGCGCATGTTCGCCTTGTCGACGTTGACCCGATCACTGATGAAGTCATAGCTGTGACCATTGAGGGTACAGGCGGGATCGCTCTTGCTGGTGCAACGACGCACTTCGGATATCTTGTTCTTGAAGTCGGTGTTGAACAGGGTAACCCCGGCGTTGAAGCCCTGATGACCGTTCCACAGCAGGCCGATCTCTTCACTCACACTGGTCTCGGGTTTGAGATCAGGATTACCGACCAGCATGCCATCCAGGCTGCCACCACCGGTGACCTGGCCCCAGTTGGCTGCCGACATCCGCAAGTCAGGGGAGCGGTAACCGGTTGATACGCCCCCTTTCAGGGTCCAGCTATCATCCAGATGCCAAACTCCGTAGAGGCGCGGGCTCCAGTGAGAACCGTAATTCTGATCCCGATCCATGCGGGCGCCACCGGTCAGGGCAAAGCTGTCAGTGAGTGACCACTCATCCTCGACAAACATCGCCCAGCTCCAGCGAGTCAGCTGCTCGGCAGGGTTGGCCACTTTCAGGGTATTGCCCTGATCGTGCAGATCCTCATAGCGATACTGACCACCAACGCTCAGGTAGTGATCACCCAGAATAAACTGGGTATGGGTATCTGCGATGGTGTTGGTGAGCTCCATCTTGCGGCCGGGGTTGGTGTTGGTCTCCTGCTGCAGATAGCTGCTGGAAGAGCCGAAATCATACTGACCATCATGGGTCAGCGCATAGTTGGTGCGCTCGTATCGGTTAAGGCTATCTTTCGCCTTGGCAGCCAGCGAATTGCCGGCCGTGCGATCCCGATCCTGCAGACTGCGACTGGCTTCCAGATCGAAGCGGTTATGGTCATCAGGCTTGAAGCTGAGCACCGCCGTGCCACTGCGAGTCTCCTGCTCGGCAAAACCCTGGATAAATTTGTCTTCACCACGATGGGCGAGCTGACCATTGAAACGCAGCCCCAACACGCCATCGATCAGTGAACCTGCGGTATAGGCATCGGTCTGGAAGCTGTTGCCGGCATCCTTGTTCTCCTGGAAGGTAGAATCAGCATGAACCGATCCCTGCCAGGCCAGGCCGGTGGTCTTACGGGTAATCACGTTAATCACGCCCCCCATGGCATCGGAACCATAACGAGATGACATGGGGCCACGGACGACCTCAATGCGCTCAATCGCCTGCAGTGGCGGCAGCCAGCCCTGCTCGATACCAGGACCATCGCTGTTCGGGCGAGTGCCACGGCTATCCACCTTCTTGCCATCAACCAGCATCAGAGTGTATTTCGACCCCATACCGCGAATGCTGATATCACTGCTGCTACCCCCCCCCGTCACCACGACACCGGGGACATCCTTCAGTGCGTCGGTCACGTCGCGATAGGCTCGCTTCTCCAGCTGTTCGCGGGTAATCACGGAGATGGAGGCGGCAGAATCTTCAATCTTCTGCTGGAAGCCGGAAGCGGTAACGACCATCACCTCTTGTTTGGCAGCATAGGCCTGGGTCGCAAGAAGGGAGCAGATCAGCAAGGCAAGCTTGTTCGGTTTCACTGTTGTCATGTTTTAGCCTGAACATTTTTAGTAGGAAGGTGACGTATTCCCTTACTTCACTTATTACAACGCCCTGGCATCCGGCCACGCGCAGTATTAGAAAAGGCTCATTTGAAAAGCACTTTATTAATCAGCCCGCATTGTAACGACCCCGCCCTGATCATTCAAACAATAATCATTATCATTTATCTCGCGTGGCATTCCTGCTGCAAAACAGTTCATTCTTGATAAGAGACTGTTTTAATGGAATAAATCCATAAGCAAAAAAGGGGATTACACAAACAAGTGGAAGCGATGACGTACCGTTGCAAGATGGCCTGATTTAATCCTCAAGCTCTATCAGCTCGCAGCGGAACGTCATCGCGGTGGGACGTCGGCAGCTCACCAGCAGGCTAAAAACATCAAAACCCGGTCATGAAGCCGGGCCTTGCTGTTCGTTCTGGTGTGCAAATATGTGGGTCGCTGGGCAAAATCGCCCATAGCAAAAAGGCCTTCCCATCTGGGAAGGCCTTCAAATTAGTGGCGGAGCGGACGGGACTCGAACCCGCGACCCCCGGCGTGACAGGCCGGTATTCTAA
>NZ_JAPDCH010000023.1:0-31103 GCF_027705925.1 Aeromonas sp. Y289-2 | reverse complement strand
TCGATGGCCGAAAGAGGTCAGCTATGAACCAGACCCCAGGCAAAACCCACCTCACCGCCCTCGATATCCTCATCGAGCTGCGCGGCTGGCTTGCAGACAACATCGAGATGCAGGCAGAGCCCGCCATCGTGGCTCACCTGCCTAACAGCTACCTGCTCACCCAGGCCGATTGTGTCGAGGCCATAGATGCATTGCTGCATCAGCTACGCCACTAATTAGGCCAAGCAGAGACAAGCACCATGCGATTACCCAATCCCTATACCTTAGAAGAGACTCTCGAGAAGCTGCGCCATGGCCTGGCTACTGCCTGCAACAAGGATGCGCAGGTGTTGCTGGAAGAGGCCGTCAACAAGGCCCGTGATGACAGGGTATATGCCAAGCGGCTTGAAGAGACCTTGCTGCAAGGATCCACCATCGAGATCCGTGAATGTCTCAGCTGCTTTGGCGACTACTTCGAGCGATCCCGAGAAGCACCGCCCTATTACCCGCACCACGATGCCGTCAACGGTATTGATTGTGCACTCTACGCCATCCTGTTTGAGGCTGCTCACCCCGACACACGCCAAGATCACCAATAACGAACCGTCGATCGCCCAATCACATGCCGATCACGTTTCCACCCGATCACCCGGATCATCAAACCAGGATCATCAGGTCCCACACCATGATCCGGATATCCCGACATCACCCAAAAAGGCCACCTCACCGAAGGTGGCCTTTTGCATTTCAAGGAACTATGCCCATGTCTGCCTTCATGATCGATCGCAAGGACTACCTTGCCTTTGCCGTACAGTTACACCGCTTTTGCAATGCTCCCATGCCACCCCATTACACCCTTGAGTTGCTGCGATCCCTCTGGTGGCTGCCACCAGCAGACACAACCAGTACCTGGACGTGGCGGGTAGATCGGTTAGTGCGACTGATGATGCTCGCCAATCGGCGGGCGGTCTGGCATCGCTATCAGCTGGGGCGTCAGCAGGAGCATAAAGAACCACGCCAGCACCGCTCGACCAAGCTGGGACAGATTAAACCTGCCCACCGTTACCACCAGGCACCACTCACCGATGCCGAACTGGTGGCGCTGTACAAATTCACCTGCAGTGCCCTGTACCAATCGAGCGAATGGAGTGGGAGCCCTGAGCAGGCTCCCCGGCTGGTGAAGGTGATACAGCAGTTTCAGCAAGCTTTAGCGCAAGACGTGCTGACCCGGCTGTCACTGTGGGACCAAGCCCCTTGGGGAGAGATGTGATGAATCTTTCCATCACCCTGACCATGACGAGTTCACCACCAGACGGTACAGCCCAGATAGCCCAACGCATCGCCGATGACATGGCATACCTGCATCTCCGTCTGGGGGATGGAGTCAGCGATGAATTGGGCATCAGCATCAGTTATCTGGCCGAACAATTTGCGCTGCTGGCAGCGGCTTACCGTTCACCGGAAGAAATGGAGAAACACCCATGATCGAGTTCAACGATAGCTTCACTCAGGTCGCCGTCGCTCAGGCAATGAGCGCACATGGCGATTTGCATAGGCTCATTACCTATCAGCTCACCTTCCCGAAGTGGGCACACGACTATGACGAGACCGGCAAGCGCACTGGCCCCGACAAGATCAAGCCCGTGCCAACGATGCACAAGACCTCGCTGTTCGTAAGTCCACTGGACATGGTGGACAACCTGCCCCGCGAGATTAACTTTGCGTGGTGGGAGCGTGAGTGCAACGACCTCGGCTATCCCGTTGGGGAGTGGCGACGCACCATTGTGGGTGCCTACTTCAACCACGGCACCAACGACAACCCAAACTGGAGCAGCCACACATGAGCATCTTCGAGCACATGACATGGGGACTGGGCACCCCGAATCTGCCCAAGCTGGGGGCTCGAGCCATTCTGCAACGTGGTTATGTTGATTTCCTGGGCGACCGTGCCGGTATGTACGGCGAGCCAGACGATGCGTGGCGGGCCGAGTGCGACACGGTGCTGCCGCACTTCCTGCGTGAGTTAACCAAGATGGCCAAGGCATACCAGATATGCACCGACATGGACGAGGTGTTTCGCCTTGAACACAAGGGCTGGGTGTGTGAAGCCAGTCCGAGGCGCAGCTACGGCTACCTCTACCTCGACATCTACCACCCCGCTAACTAGCGGGGTGTTTGTTTCAAGGAGAAGTATCATGAACAAGTTCTATCACGTGGGCACACTGGCCCGCCGTGACGTCACCGCCCTGCTGCACACGCTGACGCACAATGCAGCCGCCAATGCCGAGGGGATCCTCAACTACGTGGGCAGCAAGCTGAACCCCTACGACCCGCGCAAAGAGAAGGCCAAGGCACGGCACACATTGCGCCGGGTCAAGAAGGCTCTGAAGGCATGGCGTATCCCGCTTGAGCTCACCGTGACCGGCTGCCGCATTGACCGGGGCAGCCACCAGGCTGACCGTTACTACTACGACCGGACGCTGCTGGCCCAGGGCTGGCAACAATACGATACCGAGGAAGACGCCTGGTATTTCGGCATCTGGATTCACACAGAGAAGCTGGAGACCTTTACCTACGCCGAAGGGGATACCAACCATGTGATTGCGCCAAACGTTGAGGCGTTTCGTACCGAACTGGCGCGGCTCTACCAGTTCCACCCGCAAGCCCCAGCGTTTATCTGTATCAATCGGGAGGTAGGCATCGTGACTCACTACTTATAGTGCTGAGTCGTTCATTCATGCGGTGTAGCACTGTTTAATTAACAAACAAGTCTAGTCACATCCATATAGGAATTTGACCATGCTCAAGTTTTTTGTTTGTCAAAGCTGAATCGAGGTGTGTTGAAAAGTGCGCCGCTGTAGTATGGAGAGCCTATAGGGTCTGGTGTCAAACGGAGTTAGTATTGCTGTTTAGAGGCATAGATTCATTTTTTTACAACGTTCGGGGTTTTTGAAGATGAAAATTACGGCTAGACGCACAGCTATTTGTTTAATGGTTTCCGCCAGCCTTATTCTCTCTGGCTGTGCTAGCACTGGGAGCTCAGTGACAGGGAATCAACCAGCAACAGATTCAAGACTTACTAATGGGCAAGAGGCTGAATTTTTTAGTGCATCTGGATTCCAGGCATGTGCCGTTGCGGCAGGTATGGGTGTTGCAGCTTGCATGCTTTTGAAGTCAGAAGAAAAAACTCAGTGTGCAATAAAAGCGGGCATAGCTGCATGTGGTGTGGCGATGGGGGCTAACTACTATCTTGATACTCGTCGCGCTGAGTATGCCAATACCACCGATCGTTTGCAGGCAATGAACAACGACATTCAAAAAGACACCGAGGTCGTGGTTGCTCGCACTAATACTGCCAAGCAGGTAATTGCTGACAATAGTAAAACCTTGACCCAAATTGCTAAAGATAAAGACCAAGCGGGTTTTGACAAGGCGGTAGCACAGCGCCAGCTTGGCAAAGTCGATGCTGATCTGGCTCAACTCAACAAAGAGTTGACCAATATGCGTAAGAAGGCGACCGAGTATCAGCAAGTGGCCAAAAGCGAGCAGAGTGAGGCAACTGAGACTGAGTTGGCAATGGTCAATACCAAAGTGCTTGAGCTGAACAAGCAGATTGCCGTATTAGAGAAAGAGGTTAATGCCCTCTATGACCAGCGCAGCGCTATCACAGTTGGTTAAATATCAACCATTACATCATTATCGTTAAGGGAGTCGTCAATATCTCGGGTCTATCTGGATGTTGATAGGAAAATATTATGAAATTTAGAGCCGTCTATCTGAGTAGCTTGCTGGTATTAACTGGTTGTGCCACAACTCCCGCTGATTGCGATCCTTCCAACCGTAGCGCTAGCCTCCTCACAAAAATGAGTTGTGATTCCTCTGGAGGATACCGCCAAAAGGTCAACGACCAAGAGCAACAGCTGCAACGAAATCAGGAACTCAACGCACTATCGCATCAAATTTTGACCGACATGGAAAGCCGTAAGCTGCGTTCAAACACAACACTGGCACAAGAGCAGGCTGATCAGCAGGCATTGAAAGCCTCCTTGAGTCAACTGGTTGCCCAACTAAAAGTTAAAGGTGGTAACCAAGTCGGGCTGCAGCAGCAAATCAGCGCTCTGTCCCAGGCCGAACAGCAGTTCACTCCCTCCTCAAATGATAATGCAGCTCAAGTTGCAGCAAGGCGAGAGGAGGCTGCGCTCCTTGAAGCCAAGGTTAAAGAGCTGAATCAAAGTCTGGGTTATTAGAGCTGATTTTTTCGACCTAGCTTAAGGCCATCTTGGCAGCAGAGTGTTTGTTAGCAAGCACTCTTTAGCGCGCTTTTGGATATGAAGTCTCTTTATGCAGCGAATAATATCGGATTTTCCGATTGACGAAAAAGCGCTCGAAAATTATGAGCAGAGCCTTGCAGTACTCTGTCGTTATTTTCCTCCCCTAATTACCAGCCTGTTTGCGACGGCGCGTCGTAGCCGCGATGGTAATCTGGAGTGGTGGAGCGAGCGTGAAGGGCAACCCATACTGCTGAATGCGCTCCCTGCTACAGAACAAGCCATGCTGCAGGAGAAATGTCTGCTTCGTCAAGAGGCGATCCGTCAACTGGCAGAAGAGCTGGTTCGCCGTGGTGAGCCAGTTCCTGCCGAGCGACTGCATAACTTGCTCAAGCAGACACCACAACTCGCGTGCTACGGCATCAATGGTGAGCCGGTGTTGGTTCACTGGGGGATCCCGCAACAGCCTGCAGACCCAATTCAGCTAGAAGAACCCACCCCGAGGCTTCACAAGGGGCACCGGATTACCGCCAGGCATTATGGCTGTCTGGCTGCGATATTCTTGGCACTGCTACTAGGGTGCCTGCTGCTGAGTCGCTGGCCTGCGTTATTCCCAGTTGATCTTCCCTCTAGTGGTAAGCCGCTAACCGAGTTGACCAAAGAACAGCCCAACGTCAGCCTAGTCAAGCAACACGATTATGGCCGTATTCAGGTCAATCTCAATTGGAGTAACCCTAACCCAGACAGTGCGATTGATCTGGATGTCGCTGCTTTTGTTCGGCTGAAAAATCAGAAAAAAACCGGGGTTGAAGCGCTCAGTCGTCTGTTTGGTGATTATGACAACGTGCCTTATGTGGCGTTGGAGGGAGATGATCGTAGTGGGGAAAACAGTCATGGGGAGTGGTTGCTAATTAACGGTTCTCATTGGCAGCAGATCGATGAGGTGCTGATTTATGCCTTCATCTATAGCGGTGCTTCCAATTGGCAAAATACTCTGGCCACCATCACCATCCATATTCCCGGTCAACCACCCATTACGACTCGTTTGACCGAAGGGGAGGAAAATATGCCCGTTAGTGTCATCGCTCGGTTAATCAATGTTGATGGCGCGATCAAAGTTGAACGGATAAACCAGTATTTTGACGATCGAAAGAGCATCGATAAGGCGTTTGGATGGGGGCTAGAGTGGCATTCAACCAAGGGTAAAGGTTGAGCGGTCCTGCTGTCACAAGGGCTGAGTCTCGCCATAACATAATTAGATTTTTTGAGGGTTTATAGATGCAGGATTCCATCCAGGGTCCATTACTACGCAGTGGTCATAATTCCGCGTTTAAGGCGCTCGGTGAGACGGGGTTCCCTGTCTACCGTATGGCTTCCCAATTACGGGAGACCATTCGTCGTCTGGATACGGGGCGCGATCTTGCACGCCATTTGGCAATTCCGCAAAACCATCAAGGGGGGGATAGAACCGACTGGTACAGTAGTTTTGCGGGAGATGTGATCCCATGGAACAGTGCCACTGAGTTTGAGCGAGCGGCTGCTTACTCGCAGCTTGAATCCTTTAAGCTAGCGGTGCAGGCACTGAGCGAGCAGCTGCTGACCACTGATAACAAGGACAGCGGTGGCGACAAGCGGGTCTTTGCAAGTTTGCTCAAACAGGTAGTCAATTTTCCGGATCAGGATTTTGTCTATCTGGTGGATGGGGTATTGGTAATCACGTTTTGGGGATTTGTGCATGATAACGACGAACAACGTGACCCGATGCACTGGCTAAAGCCCGTGAGCCCGAGCTTGACTACGCCGGGAGTAGTCGCTAGTGCCCCCGTCGCAGAGCTTGCCCCTGCGTTTGAGATAGTGCCAACAACAGGCCCGGTGCCGGCAACCCCCATGTATGCCCAGCCGGTAACACCGACAATCCAGACCGGGGGCTGGTGGAGTCGCTGGCGTTGGTTGTTCTGGCCGCTGTTGTTGCTGGCTCTGTTAGCATTATTGCTGTTTGGTCTGCGATCCTGTGTCCCCAGCTTTTCGCTGCCAGGCGTATCATCTATGGGCTTGCCAATATTCAGGGATAGTGCAGTAGCTGTTCCCTCATCAGGGCAAGCGCTGCCCGTGGCGCATGGTCCTACTGATGTGGCAGCGACAGTACCTAGTCGAGCATCAGAGCAGCATACCACGGTGGACAGCGCCGCTTTAGCGTCAGGCGATCCGCTTACGCCTCCACCAGCCCCCCTGGCTAGCGGTAAGGAGCCGGTGTCCACAAGCCTCCCGCAAGCTTCGATGCCGGGCGCAGCTGCAGACCTAGAGCCGCCCACATTACCGCCAGCAAGTCCCCCTAGCACTGATATCGCACCGAGTAATAGCACTCCGCAAGATCCGGCACCTCAAGGTAAGGCGCTGACAATACCGCCGACCATTGCCAATGGGCCCGCCCAGTTTTTAGACGGTGACTGGAAAGTTAACGGGGGTATTCAGGACACCCAGACCGGCAAGCCATTGCAACTGCAATACAGCTTCAAAGAGGGTGAAGGCCGCGTCAGCTTGCGTCAGTCCAATGGGGTTGAGTGTCGGGGTGCGGCTAGCGGCGTAATGAAAGACGGCCAATTGAGTATTAATAATCTGGGGCAAGCAGAGTGCGCTGATGGATCCAGCTATATGATCCCCCAAATCGAATGTAAGCCAGGAACGGACAATGGCACCGATTGCGTGGGCCGTAATGAGGGTGAGCAGCAGTTCCCCATCAAGATGCGCCAGAAAAATCCCTAAGGGCAGGAAGATATAATCATGTTGCCAGAAATAAAACCATTTGATCGTCAAGTCACCCTGGTGGGTGATTCTGGAATCCAGTTTATGGATTTCGGTCTGACGCTGGGGCGCGAGCAGGCAGGTGAGTTTGTTGAGCTGGCCAGCGGCGTGCTCACTCGTCTGCTGTACAACGAAGAGAAGGATTTCCATTTCTTCCAGCCAGGGCCCGACGCCATCGAAAAGGCGCGCGCGAAGTATGATATCGCACTTAAGAGTAGCCTCGAGTTGCTAGACGGGATCTGGCTTCCGCTGCCGCTGTTCCGGTTTAATTCTCCCCATTTCTACAACGAGGGACCGATCAACTGGGCACGTTTTCGGTTGGTCAAACTGCAAGAGCCGGACTTGGATGGCCATACCCATCGCCTGACTCTGGCTTTTGATACCCGGATCATGGCCAAGTTGCACGGCTCAGCCGATCTGGGGCCCAATCAAGAAGATGTCAGTGCAGGGGCCACCTTCCAACTTGCCACCTCGACCTATGCCCTTGGTTGGTATTTGACCCAGCCTTGGCTAAAAGAGTGGCTGCTTGAGGTCTTTAATGATGCAAGCCAAGGGCGTGATAGAGAGGAACGGGATAGCGAGATACAGCAACAATACCCAGTTGCACATTACCTTAATCTGCTCTCCTTGTTGGCGAAGCCGGTCGCTGATCAGCAAAGCAAAGAGCCGCCAAGGGTCGAGATACCGCAATTTCGGATCATCGCTAACGGCGAGACCAATGCCATCAAGCCGATCCCGGTGGATCTGGTACTCGATGTGGGTAACTCTCGTACCTGCGGCATTTTGATTGAGGATCATGGTCAGTCCGGTTCTGGCCTGATGCACAACTATGTGTTGCAACTGCGGGATCTAAACGCCCCTGAACAGGTATATAGCCAGCCCTTCGAGAGCCGCATCGAATTTTCTCAGGCCTTCTTTGGCAAGGATCACTGCTCGGTTCGCAGTGGTCGCCATGATGCATTTCAATGGCCGACCATAGCCCGGATCGGCAATGAGGCTGGCCGTTTGGCCAGCCGCCGTCGCGGCAGTGAAGGGTCGACAGGTCTATCTAGCCCGAAGCGCTACCTGTGGGATGAAAAATTCTATGGTCAGGGCTGGCGCTTCAACTCGGCTTATCAGCAGCACGATACCCATTCGCTGGCAACGGCGGCCCCTTTTGCGAACCTTATCAATGAAAAAGGGGAAGCGCTGCACACCATAGAGGATGAGATGGATCGCATCCCGGTGTTTACGCCCCGCTACTCGCGCAGTGCCCTGATGACCTTTATGCTGGCAGAGGTATTGACCCAGGCGCTGACCCAGATCAACAGCCCGGCACAGCGAACTCGCCAGGGGCATGCCGGTATTCCGCGTCAGTTGCGCAATATCATTCTCACTGTGCCGCCCGGCATGCCGATGGCCGAACGCTGTATTCTTGATGAACGGATGCACCAAGCCGTGGGGTTGGTGTGGAAGGCGCTGCGCTGGCATCAGGGGGAACAAGACCCTTATCGTCGCCAGGAAGATGGGGATGTACAGGATAATATCCAAGTGCCATTGCCCCGCGTCCGGGTGGAGTGGGACGAGGCCTCCTGTGCTCAGCTGGTCTATCTCTATACCGAGATAAACCAGAACTTTGCCGGTCATCCGGAGGAGTTTTTTGCCGCGCTGGGCCGCCCCGACAGAAAGAACCGAGAGAGTATTACCCTAGCCTCAATCGATATTGGGGGTGGTACCACGGATCTGGTCATCACCGATTATGCCCTCGATCGCAGCGGGCAACAGGGAGCCGGTGTAAATGCCCATATCGTGCCACAGCAACGCTTTCGTGACAGTTTCAAGATAGCGGGGGACGATGTGCTGCTCGATGTTATCCAGCTGTTGGTGCTGCCAGCGCTGGAGACCTCGTTCAAACAGAGTGGTGTTGGTTCGGTTGATACCCTTATGTCACAGCTTTGTGGTGCCAACAACGTTAGCGCTGCAGAAGCGGTGTTGCGCCAGCAACTCAACTTACAGGTATTTGTCCCGATAGCCCTTGATTTACTGGGTCGCTATGAACAGTACGATCCGCAGGGCTTGGGTGCGAACGTGAGCGAGAGCCTGCGTTATGGCGACTTGGTGCCAGCCAATAACATCAGTGCGGCGGTAGAAGCGTTTGTACAGCGGGAGGTGCAAAAAGCGGGCGGCTGCAGTGACTTCAAGCTGCGCGAGGTGCCCATCACCTTCAATTTGGCACAAGTGCATCAGGCACTGCTGTCTGGTCGTTTCAACATCAGCAAGGTGTTGACCGCATTGTGTGAGGTTATGGCTAACTACCATTGCGACATGCTGCTGCTAACAGGGCGCCCCTCCTTGCTACCGGGCATTCAGGCCTTCATTCGGATGTGTCTGCCATTACCGCCGGGACGCATTTTGCCGCTGCATGGCTATCATACTGGCACTTGGTATCCGTTCCACAAGAATGGCCAAATCGATGATCCAAAGAGTACTGCCTCGGTGGGTGCCATGATCACCTTACTGTGTGCCAATCACAGTATTCCTAACTTCCATTTCCGCACTGCAGCGCTCAAGCCTTACTCCACCATTCGCCATATGGGGATCATCGATCTGCAAAATATCATCCGCGATCACGATGTGACCTACCGTGATATTCAGTCGTTCGAGGGTCAGATCCGGTTGCCTAAGGTTGGCAGTGAAGATACGGATACCCCAGTCTGGATCATGCGCGGTGACTTGCGTCTAGGCTATCGCCAGCTTGCTGCTGAACGCTGGACCGCAGCCCCCTTCTATACCTTGCGTTTTAGTGATGAGGGGCGAGCCAAATATACCCAGGCCAAGTCTTTGGATGGCAGCTCACCCTATCTGGAGGTCAAGCTGGCTATTGGCAAGGATAACCGGGCCAGGGCATTGGGGCTTATCAGTGACAAGCTGATAGTCAGCGAGGTGGGTAGTAATACTGATAAAACATTCAATAAGCGGGATCTGGAGCTGGAACTCAACACCATGCCAGATGCCGGACTCATAGATAGCAGACACTGGTTAGATAGCGGGAGTGTAAAACAACAATGAAGCCTCAACAGGAGACCTTAAGTCAGGGTTGGGCGACAATCGAGCGCAGCGCCCAGGATGCACTTGGCTGGGTCGATGTGGTGCGCCATGACTCCCACCGGCTCGATAATGAGGCGGATAAGCTTAACCTTAGTTTGCACCGAGCTCGCAATGTGGCCAACAGCCTCAAGCGGGTGGCTGGTACCCCCATGACGGTGGGTTTTTTCGGCATTTCCCAAGCGGGTAAATCCTATCTGATATCGGCCTTGGCTGCCGGGGGGAACGGCGCGCTGGAGGGATGCTATGGGGAGCGTCCGGTTGACTTCATAAAGGAGGTTAACCCTGTGGGCGGCGGCAAAGAGGCCACTGGTCTGGTCACGAGGTTTACCCGTGCCAAGACCGCTGCCCCGGCGAATTACCCGGTACCCTTGCAGCTGTTTAGTGAAATAGACTTGGCCAAGATCTTGGCCAACACCTGGTTCAATGATTTCAACCATGAACTGCTGAGCTATCAGCTCGATGAGGCGCGCATCGAGGCTCGGCTGCGGCCGTTTGAGCATCGTCCCATCAACCCGGTGCCCAACAACGGTGTCAGCCGTGATGATGTGGTGGCCCTGTGGGATTATTTGAACGGCAGTTTTAGAAAGTCGGTGGAAAAACTTGAACATGGCTACTGGCCAAGGGTATTACAACTGGCTCCCACGCTGACGCCAGCCGAGCGGGCAGAGTTGTTCTCCCTGTTGTGGGGCGAGCAAATCGAGCTGACCGAAATCTATCGTAACTTGGCGACCAGCCTTAGCAGACTGGGTCACGCCAAGACCGTTTACGCGCCTCTTGATTGCCTGTTGAATCAAGGTAGCGGCAGCATCAGCATCATGAACGTGGACAGTCTCGGCTTGTTGGGATCCGCCGGGGATAGGACAGTCGAGATCTGTTTCTTGGCACCTGACGGTCGGCATATGCCTGCCTCTATTGCTCAGGCTGAGCTGGCTGCCCTGACCACCGAGTTGATCTTTCCCATGGTCGAGGGGGCTGCGGATAGCTTGGTGGAGCAAGTGGATCTGCTCGATTTCCCTGGCTACCGTGGGCGTCTCGCGATTAGCAAACTGGAAGAGGCCGCCAGTGCAGGCTGTAGTCCGATTTCTCAGTTGTTGCTACGTGGCAAGGTTGCATATTTGTTCGAGCGTTATACCGACAATCAAGAGATGAATGCCTTGGTGGTTTGTGCCAGCTCCGCCAAGCAGAGTGACGTGACCAGTGTGGGTCCTGTGCTGACGCGCTGGGTAGAAAAGACCCAGGGCAAGAGTGCCAGTGAGCGGCAGAGTCGTAAACCGGGACTGTTTTGGGCGCTGACCATGTTTGATAAACGGATCCAGGATGGACTTGGTTTTACACCGACACAGCTCAAGGAGGGGGCGGATGGCTTGATGCAACAAACCCTGCTGGAACGTTTTGGCCAGTATGACTGGATCCAAGAGTGGGCACCTGGTCAGGCGTTTAATAACTGCTTCTTGGTACGCAAACCTGGTATGGCCGTCCCTTTCTTGAACATAGACGGTGGGCGAGAAGTAGCTGTTGCACCTCAATATGCAGATGTCTTGCAACAGATGGCGACCTCTTTTGCGACAGGAAAAGGCGTGGCGCAACATTTTGCTGATCCTGACGCTGCGTGGATGGCCATGATGTCGCTCAATGATGGTGGCATGGCCCTGCTTGGGCATGCGCTGAGGGGGGTGGCACATCTTGAATTCAAGCTTGATCGACTCCAGCAACAACTGGATGCCAAGCGCAAAGAGCTGGCTGAACAACTGCTGGGGCGTTGGTATGAGCAAGATGGTGACGGCCAACTGGCGAAAAAGCAGGAAATAGGCAAGCAGCTCTGGACTGGGCTTGGCGCCCGTGTTAACTCCCTCGGTGAGCTGATTAGCCAGCTTGATCTGCCCTCAGCGGAACTGAGCAATATCTACCTCAGTATTCGTGAGGATGTCCCCAAGGATGATGGGGGAGAAGCCACCGCAATCTCTCCTTATGGCAGTAGCCCGGCGAACCCGTTTGGGCAGACGCCCTTTGGCGCTAGTCCTTTTGATAGCAGCCCATTTGCGAGCAATCCTTTCGATCAGGCTGATGTCGCCGTGGTGAACACAGCCGCCAAGGCTGAAGAGCGGGTAGGCCAGGATGATGGCTTCGCCCGTGAGGCATTCAAGGCATGGGTCGCTCATTTGCGGGATCTGCCCACCCGGAAAACCCTGCTGGCTCAGCTCGGTATCGAGACCGAATTGATAGACTTACTTACTGAAGAGTTAGTCACTGCGGCTAACCGTCTGGATCTGGAGGGAACGTTGAAACGAACCCTGGCTGGTCAGGAGCAGGCGGGGGTGCGGCGAGAACAACAGCTTGCACGGCAAGTGATGAAGGCTCAGCTTACATTGCGCGATTTCGTGGCTTGGTTTGGTTTTTTGGCCATGCCACCAGAGAAGGTACCACACAGCTTTGCGGGCACTAAGGGCAAGCTATTTGCCCGTGGTTCAGCAATAGGCCAAAACGAGTTACCTTGCCTGCCTGCCACTCCGCTCAATCCTGCCATGGCGTATTTGGGGGATTGGCTCTCTTCCCTGGTGCTGATCACCCAAGATAACGCGGGCCATAGCGCCACACGGGATATTTCTCACGATCAGAATCAGCGTCTGGGCCAGATCATACATCAATTAAAACAAGAGTAAGCACCATGCTAGCCAAAATAATTGCTACCGACCCCGCTGTACCGGGTGAAGCCCAACTACTAATCCGGTTGCGGGGCATCTCCGAGCTGGTGGAGGGGCTCGAATTTTCTCTTCTCAATAATCAGCAGAACTATTTGCAAGAGGGGGGGCTGTGGAGCCCCGCCCCCCACTGGTTTGGCATCAGTGGCGGTTATCCGCTACAAAGCGGCAGCGGTTTTCGGGTGGGTGCTGCGATCGTGGATCCCTTGTTGGTCAACTCAAGCCCAATTCAGATCAACGTCAAGCTGGCTTCTAGTGAAATCCGTCATACCACCTTGCAAGTGGCACGCGAGGCGGTATTCCCCTCCAGTGCTCGAGGCGAGGTGGGTGAATATGGTGGCAGCAGTGTCATTAACTCACCCGTGGTTGATGCTCCTCCAGTGCCAGATTTAGCTCCAGTTGAGGTGCCGGTTGAGATTGAACTGCCAGCCTTACGTGCGGAACCCGAGATCGAACCAGCGCCCGTGCCGGTGGAGACGCCCTTACTGACGGCCACTACGGCTGCTCCTAAATCGAAGACTCCGCTGATCCTAGGTGGGGTGGTGCTGTTGCTACTGATTGGCGCCCTGATCTTCTGGTTTAGCCGCTCAGCAGCTGCACCAGTGATCGATCCTATTGCTGCAACTGCTGTCGAACCGGTGGCGGCAGAACCAGTGGTTAATGAAGCCAGCGGCGAGGCAACGGAGGATGGTTGCAGTGCCGCTAATTTGGCGACGAAGAGCGAATTGGAGTTTGTGCAGGCCTGTATTGCACAGCAGCCGCCAACCGATACCTTATTGGCGGTGATCCAAAGCGCCAAGTCAGCCCAGAAATGTGGTGTGGCGCAGCGCCTTTATGCCAACCGTGCGCAGGGGGGAGATAGCAAGGTGGCCCTGGCCTATGCCCGTGAATATGATCCCAAGTTCCACCAGCCGAACGACTGCTTTAAAGAGGCTGATAACGCCACTGCAGCCTATTGGTATGACACAGTACTTCAGGTTGAGCCCGACAATGGTGAGGCTAAACAGCGCTATGAGGAGTTAAGCAAGTGATTGCAGCAACTAGGTCATTGCGCGGCGCGGCAGCACTCATGCTGCTGTTGGGGGGCGCAGGTGCGGCGGCGGCCGAGACGACATCGGAGCATCGTCCATTGTTACAGGAGGGGAAAAAGAGCCTATATCAACGAGTATTGACCACCCCCGGTTGCGAGTTGGTGGCCGAGGCGGGTCAGACGTCTGGGGTGCTGCAACCAGCCTTCAGTAGCTTCTATGTCTATGAGCAGGTCAATGCCAAGGGGGCCGGCTGGGTAAAGGTCGGCCCCGACAGCTATGGCCAGAGCATCGGTTGGTTACCCCAGTCTTGTACTGTGGATTGGAAGATGCAGCTGACTCTGGCTTTCACCAATCCGGCTAACCGGGATCGCCTGCTTTTTTTCAAGGAGCGAGATCAGCTCAATCAGATTCTGGAGGCGGCGGATCCGGTCGCCAAGGTTGCACCGCTGCGCGCTGCGTTGAAGAAGCAGGGCAATGCTGGCGGGGTGCTGGCGCAAGAACCCGAGTACTTTGTCGATCTGCAGCAACAGTTCTATCTGTTACCCATCCTCAGTGGTGAGGAGGTCATGACCGAGGATGGTTTCTACACCCGTTTGCTCAATGTGGCCTCGGTCAGCAAGGCCGAGGCGGCCACTGTTGAACCCAGTGCCAAGGTGAGCCAGCTCAAGGAGTTCAATGCTGCTGTGGTGTTCGTGGTGGATTCCACCATCTCGATGGGGCCTTATATCGAGCGAACTCGAGAGGCCGTGCGCAAGGTCTATGAGCGGATCAACAAGGAAAATCTGGGTCAGCAGGTGAAATTTGGCATGATCTCCTTTCGCTCCAACGCCCAGGCGGTGCCTGGTCTGGAATACACCACCCGCATGTATGCCGATCCTAATGAAATCAAAGATGGTGCCGATTTTTTGAAAAAAGTGGCCGATCTCAAGCAGGCGACCGTTTCGAGCAAGCTGTTCAATGAGGATGCGTATGCAGGTGTGATGCAGGCGATAGACCAGGTCGACTGGAGCCACTTTGGAGCCCGTTATGTGGTGCTGATCACCGATGCAGGTGCGATAGAGGGGGATAACAAGCTCTCTACGACAGGATTGGATGCCAAGCAAATCCGCTTGGAAGCTGCCAACCCAGGTGTGGCGATATATACCCTGCACCTGAAAACGGCGGCGGGTAAGAAAGATCACGCCAAGGCTGCGAGCCAATATCAGGAGCTATCGACTTACAGTGGTACCAATACCTCGCTTTACTATCCGGTCAATGCTGGCGATGTAAACGAGTTTGGTGACAAGGTTGATGCGTTGGCTACCGCCATCACCGAGCAGGTAAAAGCATCCTACTTTGGCGAACCTGCCATCGGCAGCGCCAGTAACGCCACGGAGGATGATTCGCTCACCCCGGAGCAAAAATTGCTGCAAGATACTGCGCTAATCGGTCATGCCATGCAGCTTTCCTACCTCGGCAAGAAGAGTGGAACACAGGCTCCCCTGGTGTTCGAGGCCTGGATCAGCGACCGGGATCTGATCAAGCAGAATATCCCGACCACCGAGGTCAGGGTGCTGCTCACCAAGGGCCAGCTTAGTGATCTTAGCGATGTGGTGAAACAGATTTTGGATGCGGCTAATGAAGGCATGATCTCACCGGCCAAGATGTTCGAGCGCTTGCGCTCGGTGGCTGCGACCATGGGGGCTGATCCCAATCAGCTCAAGCAGTTGGATAATACCAGCATCACGAGTCTGGGGGTGATGGGGGAATACCTTGCCGACCTGCCTTATCGCAGTGATGTACTCAATCTGGATGAGGAGACCTGGAAGAGTTGGGATGGGTTGGCACAGGAGAAGTTTATCCGCACCCTAGCGACCAAGTTGCGCCATTACCAGCGTTACAATGCTGATGTCAGTCGCTGGGTGGCGCTGGCCAAGGATAGCGATCCCCGTGATCATGTCTATCCGGTTCCTCTGGAAATGATGCCCTGATGCTGTGTATCGAAGCTATGAGCATAGTGCGGGGCAGCGGGGAACAGGCCCACAGGGTCTGTTTGCCCTCACTGAACTTGCCTCTGGGGCAGGTGGTCGCCGTGACAGGGGAAAGTGGCTGCGGCAAGAGCACCCTGCTTGAGGTGATAGGACTGTTACTGACTCCCAGCCGCGTGGGGCGGTTTGAGATGGAATTTACTGATGCAACTCCAGCAGTGGTCAATATTGCACGTTTGCTGGCGGCCAACGATCAAGCGGCGTTAGCCGCTATCCGCGCAGCCAGAATAGGCTTTATGTTGCAAAGCGGTGGTTTGCTGCCCTTTTTGACTGTGAGAGACAATATCCGCTTGCCCTGCCAACTGCTGGGTATCGCAGAAGATGAGCGGTTACTCACGCGGGCCATCCAGACCCTCAAGTTGGCGGGATTGCTGCACAAGAAACCGGCCCAGCTTTCTATCGGGGAGCGCCAGCGAGTTGCTTTTGTGCGGGCGGTAGCGCATCGACCTAAGCTGTTACTGGCCGATGAGCCTACCGCGTCGCTTGATCCCCACACTGCGAGATTGCTCTTTGCGCTCTTTATCGAGTTAGTTCAAGAGTGGGGCATCGCGGCGCTGGTGGCCTCCCATGATTGGGGGCTGGTCAAGACGTTTGGCTTGCCCTGTCTCAAAGCTAATTTGACGCGGGGAGAAACTCATTTTGCGCTCTCCTAAACGCGGACTACTGCTGCGCTTGGCCATGCAGGATCTTTGGCATGATAGCTCGGTATCGTTTTGTATTATCTCCTCGCTGGTGGCCGTTATCGCCCCTTTACTCCTGATGTTTGGGTTGCGTTATGGGGTGGTAAGCCAGTTGCAGCAGGAGCTTGCGAGAGATCCACGTAATCTGGAGATCCGCATGGTGAGCAGTGGCCACTATTCAGCAGAATGGATCGCTGCCCTGCAGCAAAAATCGGAGGTAGGTTTTGCCATCGGCCAAACCCGATCCCTCAATACCCAAGCCGATTTGCTTAAAGATATGAGCCATTTCATTGAAAATGCGGAGGTGATCCCGACCGCTCTTGGGGACCCGCTGCTCGGTGCATTGCAGCTGGGGGGAGAGGATGAGGTGATCCTCAGCTCCGAGGCCGCGCGCCGCTTGGCTGTCCGTGAGGGTGACACTATCCGCTTGCGCGTCATGCGCCAGCTAGACACTCGACGCGAATGGGGAGAGCGCACCCTGACAGTGGGCGCGATATTAGTGCCCACTTATTTCAACCGTCCAGCCTTGTTCGTGCAGCAGTCCTTGCTGCTGGCGCTGGAGTCTTTTCGTGATGGCTATCGTATTCCTATGCTGGGGATCAGCACAGGTCTGCCGTTAACGGACAAACCGCCGATGTTCGCTCGCACCCGCATTTATGCCGACAGTATTGACCAGGTGGCGGCGCTTGATCTGTGGCTCAAGCAGCAGCGCATCGAGACAGTGAGCCGGCTAGCAGATATCGAGAACATAAAGAGTATCAACAGGGTACTTAGCCTCATCTTCAACGTCATCGCTGGCACCGCGCTGATCGGCTGTATTGCCTCCTTGATCGGCGCTTTCCTCGCGAACGTGGATCGCAAGCGCAAGCACATTGCAGTATTGCGCTTACTCGGTTTCACCAGCCCGGCGGTGGGCCTCTACATCATCTTTCAGGGGGTGATCCTGACGCTGCTTGCCTATGGGGGCGGCATTTTGCTCTATCTGAGCGGCAGTGCACTGTTTAATAGGACGCTGGCTAGCAGCCAGAGTACCGAGCAGATGATCTGCCGGATCACCCCATTTCATAGCTTATTGGCCCTAATTCTGGCCCTGACGGTAGCCATTCTGGTGGCCATTATTGGCGCGCGACGAGCCATTGCCATTCAACCTGCGGAGAGTCTGCGTGAACTCTAAGAAGACCTTATCCCGGCTCATCATCATGGGATGTGCCCTGTCCAGCGGTAGTACATTTGCTGAGCCATGGCCAGAGAAAAATTACAATCCCAAACCCGATGCAGAAGATGTGATCCTGCCGATGCCATGCGAGGGATCCATGGCCTTTCGGCGAGTGCAGGTGCCAGTCAGCGGCCCGCTGGAAGACTTACCCATTCAGGTAGGTCAAGACGGCGGCGACTGGGGCTTTGTCGAGCACACTCATCCTGCTTTCATTGCCGGTAGTTTCACTCAGTCAGCTAAGGAGCAGGGCCGCTATTACCTGATGGCTAAATATGAGCTGAGCCAGCTGCAATATCAGGCACTTACCGCAGATACCTGCCCTACACCATCGAAGAAGCTTAGCCTGCCGGCGAGCGGCATAAGCTGGTTTGATGGGGTCGCGGCAACCGATAAATACAATCTTTGGTTGCGACAGCATGCCGCTGACCAGATCCCCAAAGAAGATGGTAAAGCGGGGTTTGTACGCTTGCCGACCGAAATCGAGTGGGAATTTGCCGCTCGTGGCGGGCTCAAGGTCAACAGCGCTGAGTTTCGTGATATTCGTTATCCAATGAATGACCTTAAAGAGCATGAATGGTTTGCCGGGGCTCAGTCAGCCAATGGTCGTTTGCAACTGGTGGGGCTGCTTGCTCCTAACCCGTTGGGCTTGCACGACATGTTGGGCAACGTGGACGAGATGATGTTTGAACCTTTCTACCTCAACAAGCTCGATCGTCAGCATGGTCAGGCAGGTGGTTATGTGGTACGAGGTGGAAATTACCTTACCGAGCAGGCCGCCTTGCGCAGTGCGGCCCGCAAAGAGGTGAGTTACTACGATGACGATCGTCACTTTACCAGCAAGAGTACCGGACTACGACTGGTGCTAGTTTCTCCCACCATGACCTCGACCAAGCGAGTCAAGAGCATCGAGAGTAGCTGGCGGCAACTGGGAGCAAACAAACCGGCAGGGGAGGCCAGTGATAAGAAGGATACGGTCAGCGAGCTGAATACACTGGCCTCCGGGGTTGACGATGAGGCGCTCAAGCAGAAACTGAAAAACCTGGAAGGCCAGCTCAGGGCTAGCAACCAAAAGCAGCAGGAAGAGCGTGCACAGTCGATTCGCGCCAGCCTTAACCTCGGTGCCTTTCTTTGCACCAAGTTACAAGATGATGGCAAGTTCTTGGATTTTCTTAGCTCCAACTATGAGCTGCTCTGCAGTGATAAAGCAGATCAAAACTGCGCAGCTCGCAAGACCAAGCTGGATGAGCAAAAAGAACGACTGAGCCAGCTTACGGGCTATTACGCCAGTGGTTTGGTTGAGTCTGCATCCATATATGGTGAAGGCCCAATTAAAGAGCAAGTATCAGTTTTTAATCAAATGCTGACAATTAACAAAAAGCTGAATGGACTTAGACCATTTCTTGCAACTCATTGGGCAAACCAGCAGCGTTATCTACAAAATGGAAAAATTGATGCTGTCATGTGGTTGGAAAACTGTAAGAAGTTGCAATGACTTAATTGAATTTAAAAATGCTTAGCCTCTTTGACCATTAGTGAGGTCATGTTCTGAATTCCAATATCTATGAGTCCCTATGCGAAGGGGTCATCACGCCCCTAAAGGTGAACGGGGATTACCCAAAACCAATGGAGAAAATCATGATCCACTTTTTTAACCAAGTATTACGCGTAGTTTTATTTAGTGTTTTGGTAACCGGTTCGGTGGCCACCTTCGCTGCTGATGGTACTTTTGAGATTGAGACCAAGGTGCCTGCAACTCTGAGCGGAAAACTGAGCTATGCCAGCATGAAATTTTGGGTCGAAGTATCAGGGAAAGATGCTGTGGAGCTATGGTTCAACGATGAGGATTACACTGCTCTAATGGAACTTGTGGGAACTCAAGTAGCATTTGATGGCTCTATGGTGACTTACACCAATGGGAGTGTCTATTTTCAGCCTAAGCTGGCAAACGCATCGGCTGGATTTACTGTACGCAAAAATGATGAATTGAACTTTGATGTGCTGCTCAATGGTGAGCTACTGACTCATCACGACAGTTATACTGGGGTTGATGTGGCCCACCAGTTTGCAATACCCGATGGTAAAGCCGCACTTCTTGAGCTTTTTAGTGGTGGGGTGGCGTGTCCTGTTCTCTATCAATTAGTCATTACCAGGAAAGACTCTCTGACGATGATGTCTGAGGTATTTGGCACTTGTAGTGATCAAGGCAAGCTCAGTTCCCATAGCAACAGTTTTACTCTCGAACTGCCCGGCAATCCTAGTGAGCGTTGGGTATGGGATATCAACAGCCTTATGCTACGTAAGGACTGACAACTGCCATTGAAAAAGCTTCATGAATAGTTCATAGATCAATTATGTTGGGGCATGAAAAATTCGGTGTTAAAATTGAATGGATTGGAAAGGTGCACTCCTGATGAGTGGGATAGATAGATGGTGTTTCGATATTTATAAGCATACATCATCGTATGAGATTTAACTTTTATAAATAATGTTCATATAAAAATGGAGCTTATATGTCAGAGATGGTTTTTTGTCGAGGGTGTGGTAAGGAAATTCACAAAACAGCAACATCATGTCCCCATTGTGGAGCAGTATATGGTGCAAGCAAGAGCCGGATTACTGCTGCTCTACTTGCTTTTTTCCTTGGTGGGATTGGTATTCACAAGTTTTACCTTGGCAAGGCCCTGCAAGGGTTTCTATATCTAATCTTTTGCTGGACGTTTATTCCGGCAGTCATCGCCTTCATTGAGTTCGTGATATACATCTGTATGTCTGATGAGAAGTTCGCAGAGAAGTACGCCAAAGTGTAGTCAGGGGGGAGTATCTGAGCCCGCTTGCGCGGCGGGCTTTTTAGGTTCAAGATTTGCCGTTGGCTATGTTCCGATTACGTGTTGCCCCAGTGCCTCATGCAAACACGCTTTGATATTTACGCCCCTTTCGTAACGTTCCAGCATCATGCGCCAACCTAGGTAGTTCTTCAGGTAGTGCGTAGCCACGCCATGGAACAGCTCCATCCACTCTGCCAGTGATTCGCTGGCCCGACACATGGCTCAAAAATTTTCGAGCATCACGGACAGGCACCTTTTGAACATGATTCATTTGGAAGGAAACCCCCGTACCGGAGTCAAGATGACGGTTCAGCGGAATGTAGTGTTATCTAGCCACCCCAGTTAGCCAAAATGACATGATGGGCTGCAGCATGAAATTATCGAGAAGCTTGCTGCGCTGTCAGCGTTTCGTGATGTAGCAAATAACCTACCGAGCAGTGTTGATAGCAGAGATACAGAGTAGATAGTAAGACAGATAGGGCCGAAGGCCCTCTCTTGCTTTGGGTAACTT
The DNA here is from genome assembly GCF_027705925.1 of Aeromonas sp. Y289-2. Classification (NCBI taxonomy): domain Bacteria; kingdom Pseudomonadati; phylum Pseudomonadota; class Gammaproteobacteria; order Aeromonadales; family Aeromonadaceae; genus Aeromonas; species Aeromonas sp. Y289-2. Next base: position 9,978 of record NZ_JAPDCH010000023.1, on the reverse strand, counting down.
GAGGAAGTCGTGGCAATGACCTGTCCAAGGGAGTGCTATCAAGGGGTAGGACAGCCAACACCTAATGGCATACTCACTGGCATACCAAAAATCACAGATACAAAAAAGCCCAACCGAATCAATCAGTTGGGCCATATAGATGGCGGAGGAGGTGGGATTTGAACCCACGGATGGTCGCCCATCGCCGGTTTTCAAGACCGGTGCATTCAGCCGCTCTGCCACCCCTCCGCAGCAGTGCGGCGAATATTACCATGCTGATCCGGCTTGTAAATCCCCGCTTGGTTCGATTGCTGGTTAATTGCGCGAAATGACATGAAAAAGTGGCAATCAGAGCGTATCAAGCGCTTTTTTAGCCAGATAACTTGACTTGAAAACAGACTCAACCACTATAGTGGCCTCTATCATATCCTCTGCAAGATAACGTTATGACTATTAAAAATGCCCTGTTTTGCGCGCTGGCTGGCGTGACCCTGCTGGCGACGCCGGTACATGCAAGCGAGCTGACCAAAAGCGATGTCGAGCAAATCGTTCGCGACTATCTGGTCAAGAATCCCGAGATCCTGGTCGAGATGTCCAATGCCCTGCGTGCCAAGCAGGAGAGCCAGCAGGCCGAGAGTGACAAGGCGCTGATCAAGGCTCACTCCAAGCAGCTTTATGCCAATCAGGATCCCGAGGTGGGGAATCCGAAGGCGTCGCTGACCATTGTGGAGTTTTTCGATTACAACTGCGGTTACTGCAAACGGGCCCATCCGCTGGTCAAGCAGCTGATGGCGGAAGACAAAGACATCCGGTACATCTACAAGCAGTTCCCCATTCTGAGCGAGTCCTCCTACTTCGCAGCCCGTGCTGCGCTGGCGGTCCAGCTGGGTCAGCCTGACAAATACCAGGCGTTCCACGAGAAGCTCTATAGCCATCAGGGCCCGCTCGCTGATGAAGCACAGGTCAAGCAGTTGGCTGTGGCGGCTGGTGTGGACTGGAGCAAGGTGGAGGCCAAGATCAAGGATGGCAGCATTGATCAGAACCTCGGTACCAACCGTGCCCTGGCTGAAGCGCTCGGTATCTCCGGTACCCCGGCCTTCATCATCGGTGATCAGATCCTGCGCGGTGCTCCCCGTGATCTGGCCAGCCTGAAGGGGTTTATCAAGGACGTGCGTGCCGGCAAGAGCATTCAATAAGCGGTTGTCATGGTCGAGGGCCCTGCGCCCCGGCCAGATACAGAAAGAGGGTCGGTATCACTACCGGCCCTCTTTTTTATTATGTCCTTTGGCACAAGTGGTCGTCGCGAAAGGACCATAACAACGTGCTCAGGACCCGGCCTGTTGGCCTCAGTAACAAGTATTAGCAGAGTCGTTCGGAGTCTATTGATAAATATTTCACCTTGCAGAGGCGTGTCGTGAGCATTGCTTAATTCCGGTCAAGATTTTTCCTGCTGCTTGCCTTAGAATCGCCGCCCGTTGCAGGAGAAACCCCTATGTTAGTTGATATTTTACGGCTGGTTTTTATAGCCGGAGGCCTCGTATTCATCTTTATGCTGGTGCAAGCTTGCTGGCGGAAGAAGCAGAGTGGATCCTTTGAGGCGACCCCCTTCTGGCCGGTGGCATTGATCGGTGGGATTGCCAACTTCCTCGATACCCTGGGGGTGGGCAGCTTTGCGGTAAAGACCGCCTGCTACAAGCAGTTCAAGCTGATCGATGATCGGGTGCTGCCGGGTACCCTAAATGGGCAGTGCGTGCTGCCAACCGTGACTCAGTCGCTGATCTTCGTCGGCGCAGTAGCAGTGGAGCCGCTGACGCTGATCAGCATGATGATGGCCGCCGCAGCGGGCGCAGCTTGGGGCGCTCGTCATGTGGCCTCGTTTGATCGGCAGACTATCCGGTTGGTGATGGCCATCTCCTTATTGGTCGTCGCAGGGCTTATCTTTGCCGGTCTGCTGGGTCTTTTCCCTGTAGGCGGCGATGCGATGGGGCTCAGCGGCTACAAGTTGGCGATCGCCCTGCTTGGCAATTTCATCTTCGGGGTGCTGATGAATGTCGGTATCGGCCTGTTTGCCCCCTGCATGACGTTGGTTTATCTGCTGGGGATGAATCCGCTGGCGGCGTTTCCCATCATGATGGGCTCCACCGCCGTGCTCAGCGTTTTCTCCGCAGGCACCTTTATCCGCAAAGGGGCATTCGATGCCAAAGCCGTGCTGGCGGTGGCCATCTTCGGTCCCATCGGTGTGGTGCTGGCTGCCATGCTGGTCAAATCCATGGATATGGAGATGCTGAAGTGGCTGGTTGCCTTTATCGTCATCTATACCTCCTGGACCATGTACGCCTCCTGGCGGGCGGCGCGTCGCTCCCCTGTGCAACTGGCGGTGGAGAGCGCAGGCTAGCCTGTACCAGTGCCGCTTCGGCCTTGGCCCCCAGAAAAACATAGAGGCCAAGCGCCAGCAGCAAACCCACCGCACACCCCATCACTCCGACCGCTGGCCAGAGCAGCTCGCTCTGGCCGAGCGAGCCTTTGAACAGCAGCAACAACCCCTCGATGGAGACCGCGATCAGAATGGCGGCGATAAAGCGGGTGATGGTGCGGCGAATGGCGCTGTGGCGGAAGATATCCTTATGCAACAGTACCTCCTCTTCCAGAATGGTCTTGCCCAGATCGAACACCGCCAGTGCCAGCGTCAGGAAGATGATGGCGCTAAAGGCGCCGAGCTGGTTCTGCCGCTCGCCGCACAATAGCTGGTAGAGCTGCTCCAGCCCGTGCCAGATCAGGGTGGCGACGATCAGAAACAGCGCCATGCTGAGCACCACATAGACCGCCTTGAACCAGGGCATGGCGCGGCGGCGCTCCCTGTCTCCCATCAACCAGCCAATCAGCTGATTCAGACAGACGGTGATCTCCCGTCCTTGCCCCTGCACAATAAGGTGCAGCCGGTTATGGGCCGCCGGTGCCGCAGGCTGGATGCACATCGGCCCCTGATAGTGGTCAATGCTGACCACAAAGGGATACCCCTTGAGCGAGGCAAGGGGAGCGCTGAGCAGCCCCTGCAGTAGCGGGGTCAGCTCCTCCTGATACTCCTGATAGCGCCGCAGCACATCGATGGGGCTCATCTCTGCCATATGGACCTCGGTGACGTGGGCTCTTGTGGTGAATGTGCAAATAGTGGGCCTGCTTTATGACAGGGATGGCGGGGTAAGTTGCACCAGAGAATGACAAATCGGTGGATGACGAGGGGGTAATGCACCAGAAATGGGCGTATTGCCGCCCTGTGTGGTGATGGAGTCTCTGTAATAGAAAAGGGCCCATGACGGGCCCTTTGCGACAACCAGCGGCGATTTAGCCAGCCAGCTTGGCGAAGCTGCGTTCGGCGGCGGCCAGAGTGTGTTCAATCTCCTTGTCGCCGTGAGCCAGCGACAGGAAGCCTGCCTCGTAGGCGCTCGGCGCCAGATAGACGCCCTCTTCGAGCATCAGGTGATAGAAGCGCTTGAAGCGTTTCATATCGCAGCGAGTAACCTGCTCGTAGCGGGTGATTTCGGGCTCCTCTGTGAAGAAGAAACCGAACATGCCACCCACATAGTTGATGGCGAGCGGGATACCGTGTTTGGCCGCGGCCGCTTTCAGCCCTTCTGCAACCCGCGCAGTTTTGTCGCTCAGCTGCTCATAGAGGCCTGGTTCCAGCAGCAGATCCAGCATGGTCAGACCGGCCGCCATGGCCACCGGGTTACCGGAGAGGGTGCCTGCCTGATAGACAGGGCCGGTCGGGGCTATGTATTGCATCACCTTCTTTTTGCCGCCGAAGGCGCCGACAGGCATGCCGGCACCGATGATCTTGCCGAGGGTGGTGAGATCCGGGTCGATGTTGTAGTGGCCCTGGGCACCGCGCAGGGAGACGCGGAAGCCGGTCATCACCTCGTCCAGGATCAGCAGGGCACCGAACTCGTCACAGATGGCGCGCAGCCCTTCCAGGAAGCCGGGTACCGGCGGGATGCAGTTCATGTTGCCTGCGACCGGCTCGACGATGATACAGGCGATCTCGCTGCCGTACTGGGTGAAGGCTTCACGCACCGACTCCAGATCGTTGAACACACAGGTCAGGGTGTGTTTGGCGAAATCGGCTGGGACGCCCGGGCTGTTGGGCTGACCCAGGGTCAGGGCGCCGGAACCTGCCTTGACCAGCAGGGAGTCGGCGTGGCCGTGGTAGCAACCCTCGAATTTGACGATCTTGTCGCGGCCGGTGTAGCCACGGGCCAGACGGATGGCACTCATGGTGGCTTCGGTGCCGGAGTTCACCATTCGCACCTGCTCCATAGAGGGGACGATCTGGCGCACTTTCTCGGCCATCAGCACTTCGATCTCGGTCGGCGCACCGTAGCTCAGCCCTTTCTCAACGGCCTTGATGACGGCGGCCTTGATGGCCGGGTGGTTGTGACCCAGCAGCATGGGGCCCCAGGAGCCGATGTAATCCACGTAGGCCTGACCATCCACATCATAGAGATAGGCGCCATCGGCGTGATCGATGAAGCGGGGCGTGCCGCCGACCCCATTGAAGGCGCGGACCGGTGAGTTGACGCCACCCGGAATGGTCTGGCGGGCCTGTTCAAACAGCTGATCTGATTTTGACATGGATCATCCTTAATGGGATTTTGGTCGTCACACAAGGGATTGCAGCCGATTGAGACTCGGCAGGCCGGAGCATCAGGAGTATGCTTTGCGCTCTCGCCACCCGGACTCTCGGTCTGCTCCCGTGACAAAAATTTAACGGGCCGACTATAGCAGAAAGCCCCAGCCCTGGGCAGCCGAGCAACGCGCCGGGTGATCCTGATCTCAGCTAGCTGACGATATGGTTTTTCCAAGTTGGTGTAACAAGATGGCGCAACAAGCTCTCTCCTCTGAAGCCGATACCTCTTCGCGGGGGCCGCTTTCCCGCATTATCCGGCAAGACAAGATGCCCTTGCTGGTTCTGTTGCTGGCGGCGCTGGTCGGTACCCTGGCCGGACTGGTGTGCGGCCTGTTCGAATCGGGAGTCCACTGGCTGGCAGAACAACGTATCGCCTTGCTGGCCGACCGTCCCTGGTGGCAGCTCGGTCTGCTTGGCTTTGGCTTCAGCGCCTTGCTGGGATTTGTCGGTTACTTCCTCACTCATACCTTTGCCCCGGAAGCGGGCGGCTCCGGCATTCCCGAGATCGAGGGGGCGATGGACGATCTGCGCCCGGTGCGGTGGTGGCGAGTGTTGCCGGTCAAGTTCTTCGGCGGCATCTGTACCCTGAGCTCCGGCATGGTGCTGGGGCGGGAGGGACCTTCGGTACAGATCGGCGGCAACCTCGGCAAGATGGTGGCGGATATCTTCCGGCTGCCCAAGGAGCATGGCCATGCCCTGTTGGCCGCCGGAGCGGCGGGCGGTCTGGCGGCAGCCTTCAATGCGCCGTTGGCAGGCATCCTGTTCGTGATGGAGGAGATGCGACCGCAATTCCGCTACTCCTTTCTGGCCATCAAGGCGGTGGGGATCTCCGCCATCATGGCGACCTTGATGTTGCAGAACATGAAAGGGCAGGGGGCGGTGATCACTCTGCCCCACTACGATGCGCCAGCCCTCAAGGCGCTCTGGCTGTTCCTCTTTATGGGGGCCACCTTCGGGGTGCTCGGTTTTGTTTTCAACAAGCTGGTGCTGGCCTGTCAGGATGGCTATCTGGCGTTGCACCAGAACAAGCGCCACCGTTTTGTGGCCATCGGCATGCTGGTCGCCGGAACGTTTGGGGTGCTGTCGCTGTTTGCCCCCTCGGTGACGGGGGGCGGCACCGAGCTTATTCCACATCTGATGGGGGATGAGTTTGCGATGGCGACCCTGTTCCTCATCTTTTCGGTGCGGCTGGTCGCAACCCTCATCTGCTTCTGCTCCGGTGCCCCGGGCGGGGTGTTTGCGCCGACCCTGGCATTGGGCACCCTGTTTGGCGTGGTGTTCGGCCATCTGTTTCATGCGGCGTTTCCGGAGCTTGGCATCGAGCCCGGCGCCTTTGCCATCGCCGGAATGGGGGCTCTCTTTGCTGCCACCGTGCGCGCCCCCATCACGGGTATCGTGCTGGTCACCGAGATGACCGACAACTATCAGCTGATCTTGCCGATGATGATCACCACAGTCGGTGCGACTCTGGTTGCCCAGTGGCTGGGTGGCCGACCGATCTATTCCCAGATCCTGGAGCGAACTTTACGGCTCGCCGCGCGTCAAAAGCGGGGTGATGGCAGCGCCACGGCCAGTTAATTTTTCCCTTTATCGCCTGTGACCCCGGTCCGGGCGGTATAGTGAAGGGAGAGGCGCTGCCTTAAATGGCGTGATAACGGGATGAGGGGCTATGTCCAATCTATTGAAGTTATTGGTCGTGTTAGCCGTTGGCGGGCTCATTGGTTACTTTGTCGGTAACCGTCAGGAGCTGGCCCAGAGCAGTCTGTTGGTGGTACAGCAGGAGACGCTGGATCGTCAGGGCAAGGCCATCGGCCAGCTCAAGACCGAATTGGGGGTGAAAGATACCCAGCTGGCGACCCAGAAAGCGGCCTTCGAGCAGTTGCAGACCACCCTGAAGAGTCAGGAGGCGCAGGTGCAGGAGCTCAAACGCCAGCTGGCCTTTTTCGAGCGGATAATGCGCCCCACCGGCGAACAGGTGGGGGTAGTGATCGACAACCTGACCCTGCAGGAGACCAGCATTCCCGGTCGCTACCACTATCGTCTCGCCCTGACCCAGCCCGCCAAGAAGCGGGAGCTATTTCGTGGTCAGGTGCAGATCCGGGTCGAGGGGAGTCTGGCTGACAAGCCGAAGACGCTAACCGGCCGCGATCTCGGGATGAAAGTGAGCGAGTGGCGTTATGCCCTGCGTTATTTCCAGCTGCTGGAAGGGAATTGGCAGTTGCCGGAAGGCTTTGTGCCGGATCGGATCCGTGTCACCATCAACAAGGATGGCAGGCAACCGGCGCAAGAGCTGCTGGTTGAGTGGGGCGAGGTGATCAAGCCGCTGGTCGCCGCACCGCCTGCTCCGGTTCCCGCTGCCGGTTAAACGTGGTGAATACTTGAACTGAATGGTCGGGTATTGGATAATTTCGCGGTTTCCATGTTTGTGGATCTAATGGTTGTGAGGTCAGTAATGAGTGCAGTAGCAGAAGCCCCGCTGCCCATCCAGATGACGGATGCGGCGGCCAACAAGGTGAAGAACCTGATCACCGAGGAAGAGAATCCCGAGCTGAAGCTGCGGGTATACATCACGGGTGGGGGCTGCTCCGGTTTCCAGTATGGCTTTACCTTTGATGAGAAGATCAACGACGGGGACACCGTAGTCGAGAAGAATGGCGTCACCATGGTGATCGATCCCATGAGCCTGCAATATCTAGTAGGCGGCAGTGTGGATTACACCGAGGGTCTGGAAGGTTCACGCTTCACCGTGACCAACCCCAATGCCACCACGACCTGTGGCTGTGGCTCCAGCTTCTCCATCTGATCGGCGTATCGGTCTGATGAAACGGCTCTCGGCAACGAGGGCTGTTTTTGTTTGTGGTGATCAGTTAGCTCCATCAAACAGCATTTCTCTGAAACAACAAAGGCGCCTCGATGGCGCCTTTGTTGTTTGCTGGATGGCTTAGCGGGAGCTTGCCGCCGCGACCAGCGGGATCCGGTTCACTGCCTTGCCCATGTAGGCGAGGGTGATGGTCACAATGATGCAGGTGAAGCTCAGCCACATGTAGGGCAGGTAGTCGAGGGTTGCCACCCCCAGAACCCCGGCCATGAAGATGCCGTTGTCGCTCCAGGGCACCATGCCGCAGGTGAGGGTGCCGCCAAACTCGGCGTTGCGAGAAAGGTTCTTGCGCGCCAGTCCCAGTCGGTCGTAGTTCTTGGCCATGATCTTGGGGGTCAGGATCAGCGACACATACATTGCTGAGCCGAACACGTTGGCCAGAAACGCAGTGCCGATGGTGTGGCTGGTCAGGCTGCCGACGCTGTTGATGCGCTTCTCGAAGGCGCTGGCGATCACTTCCAGAATACCGACCTTCTCCAGCAGGCCGCCAAACCCGAGACCGAAGATGATGACTGCGACCGAGCCCAGCATGGACTCCATGCCACCGCGACCGAGAATGTTGTCGATAAAGTCGATGCCGGAGGTAATGGCAAACGGACTATAAGCCGAGTGCATTGCCTTGACCGGCTCCATGCCCTGGAAGGCGATGGCCCAGATCAGGCCCAGCAGGGCGCCGAAGCTGATCACCGGGAAGGCGGGCTTGCGATTGGCCAACAGGCCCAGTACCAGCACCACCGGTACTATGGCCAGTGGGGTAATGTTGAACTGGTTGTCGAGCGCCTCCATCACCAGATTGACCTGCTCCAGGCTGACGTTGCCCGAATACTGCATGCCCACTACGGTGAATAGCACGGCAGTGATGACATAGGAGAGCAGGCTGATGGGCAGCATCCCCTTGATATGTTCCACCACGTCGACGTTGGACATGGTCGAAGCCAGCACTACTGAGTCGGAGAGCGGAGAGAGCTTGTCACCGAAGTAGACGCCGGAGAGCACGGCACCGGCTACCAGCGGCGCAGGCACGCCGAGGCTGTGGCCGATCCCCATCATGGCGATGCCGGCCGTGGCAGCAGAGCCCCAGGAAGTGCCGGTGGCCAGCGAGGTCAGGGAGCAGATGATCAGGGTTGCCAGCAGGAAGATGGACGGGTGGATCACCTTGAGGCCGAAATAGATGATGCTGGGAACAATGCCGCCGGCAATCCAGGTGCCGACCAGGGCACCGACGGAGACCAGGATCAGGATGGCCCCCATTCCCTTGGCAACGCCGTCAACGGCAGCCTGCTCCAGGGATTTGTAATCGTGGCCGAGTTTGATGCCAAGCCCCATGATGACGAACCAGGCGATGAACAGCGCCAGCTGGATCGGCAGACCGAGCACGCTGGTGAACGAGAATGCCAGGGCCAGGAAAATGGCCAGACAGGCAAATACCTGTGCCATGCCCGGTAGTCGGATGTGGTTTTGTTGGTTTTGCATAGATACTTCCTAAACTCTTGCTCGCCAAGGTCACTCCCTCTCGTCCTGTGGATACATCGATCCCGAGGAGGCAACCCAAAAAGAGGCCGCAATCTACCACAAACCCGGCGGGTTAAAGCCCCATCAAATTGGCAAAAATGCACATTTGATTGAAAAAATCACAAATTAGTTGATCTCATAACCTGTTTTTGAGCGGCCTGTTGACACAAAGGGTCACATACGAAACTTACCCGTGACGCCACTTGCATCCCCAGTAGATGAAGATGATAATTATTATCAATTGTTGGTTGGGGAGAAAACAATGCGCTGGATATTGCGGGGGATGATGTTGCTGGTGGCGGTGGCCGTACTCGCATGGGGTCAGGATAAAGAGTACGGCACCTGGAGTGCCGGTTTTCTGCTGGCTGCCTGGGTGATGCTGGAGCCCGGATTGCGGCCCGCCTTGATCTTGCTGCCAGTGGCCGGGTTGACCGGTATCGTCACCCTGCTCTGGCAGCAGCCCTGGTTATGAGCTTTTGACGGGAGCCTGCTTGATCTTCTGCTGCGCCACCTTGAGCGATTCGACCACCAGCTTCTCCATTTCGGTACGCTTGGCGTCGGTCAGGAAGTAGATCATGTCGACATTGTGGCGAATATAGTGGGCCGGAAGCTGGTTGAGGGTAAGGCAGCAGAGGTCGGCCATCTGATCGCTGTTGAGCTTTTGCTGCAGCCCCTGTTTCTCAATCTCCTTGAGCACCAGATGTTCGTAAAAGTTGTGAATGTCGGTATCCAGTATCATATGCGTTCCTTGGCATGACGATGAGCGGGGAGTCGTCAAAAGCATAGCCATAACAAGGAGTAAAAACAAAAGGCCCATCACTTTCGTGATGGGCCTTTTGCATAATGAATGGTGCGAAGAGAGGGACTCGAACCCTCACATCCGTGGGACACTAACACCTGAAGCTAGCGCGTCTACCAATTCCGC
>NZ_JAPDCH010000022.1:0-35090 GCF_027705925.1 Aeromonas sp. Y289-2 | reverse complement strand
GTAGTAACCAGCGCTGGCCACGGTGGCGCGGTTGTATCTTGGCCTTGGCGGCGACCAGTCCCAGCCACTGGCGCGAGTAGTGGGTCAGCGGCAGTTCGTTAGTCATCACACACCTCCTACTCCCCGCTGACCGTGACGGTGAAATACCCCAACTGGGCGTAGCTAATGAAATTGCTCTGCCACAGGGCGAACAGTTCCCGCGCTTCCACGCCGGGCAGTGGTCCCCAGCCCTGCAGATAGTGTTCGTCGCAGGAGAGGTTGAAGTCGAGCTCTTTGCAGAGCTCGGCATCCTGGCCCAGCCCCTGGTAACTGAAGTCGGTGATGTAATCGAAGACCCAGCCGTGCAATCCCCGAATAAGCCGCAACTCTACCGGATGGACGCCACCCGTCTCGGCACTGTAGCCGGGGCTGCGAAAGTTGAAGGTCAGGGTCGAGAGGTCGGTGAGGTCGCGCTGTTGTTCCCGCACGACTTTGCGCAGTAAGTCAGGCAGCTCGGGGGAAATCGGCAGGGCCATCCCTGCCAAGTGAAATGGCATGGTCATCATGGTGTGTCCTTTTGGTATCGAATGTGAGAACCGTTAATCCCTGAACCAGCGCCAAGCGCGGTAGAGGCCGTAGGTGGCAGCCAAGGGTGCCGCCAGCGAGGTGGCCGAGCTACTCAGCAACGTACCGACTGCAGCGGTCACCACAGTCGTTGCTGATGGATTCAGTGCCGTGCTGGTGGCCATGCTAGGCAGGGCCGCAAGGGTAGGCTGCCGAGCCACAGAGTGAAGCACCTGATGTGCGATACACCCCGTGGCAATCAGCTGGTTAATCTGCTTGCTGTTGTGAAAGCCCTCGATACACCAGAGCACGAAGTGCTCGCAGTTGTTAAAGAGCGTGCTGTAGTGCGCCTCTCCAAGACGGGAGTAAGCACGGTCGATACTCTCCTCCCGGTTGAAAGCTCGTGCACTATGGTGCTGGATGCGATAGCCCCGCCCTTGGCTAAACTCGGCAAGGGTGGCGATAGCTATCTGACCGGAATGTATACCGGCACTGACCCCCTGGTAGTGGATAACCTGATGGTCTCCCAGATAGATACCGTGGTGCTGGTAACCGGTGCGGGGTGAAACGAGGTGGTCCCCCGGTTGTGGTAATGGCATGAACCGTTCCTTAAATAAAATGCGGCATAAAACAGAGGGCACCCGAAGGTGCCCTGATGGTGGTGAATGTGTGGAGGCTGGTGGTCAGGACTGCTTGCGCAGCGTTAAGCTGTTGGCATCCCATACCCAGCGCTGACGAGGATTGCCGGGCAGGTCGAGGGTGAAACCGTTGGGGGCGGGGGTCAGCTTGCCTTCGTCGCTGCAGGTACCAAAGGGCTGTGAAAGCATGGTCAGCGCCCCCGTCTGAGCGACCGCGAACTGATAGAGTACCGGGCATGCCACACCGCCACTGTGCAGCTCAAACAAGACCGCCTGCCCATTGGCCAGCGGCAATCGGTGCGTGAGCGTGATGGCGTCATATTCATCGGTGCGCAGCAGTACCTCACCCCCATACCGGATCTCGATGTTGTAATCGTCATTTTTCACGATGGTAAATGACGCGGTACTTGATGCGGCTGACGAGGGTGCAAAGGAGGGTTCGAAGTAACGGCTACCATCCGAGTAGGTCAGCATCATGCCGTTCAGTGAAACCGGCTGGCTGACACTGGGGATGAGCCTTGGCTCATCTTCATCCAGCGGCATCAACATGATGCGTTCCCCTTTCGAGGTCTCTATCCAAAACTGCATGCTGGCGAAATTGAGGGTGCCCTCAACGTTGGCCGGTACCCGTTTAGTGACCGTTGGCACAGTGAACTGGGGCGCCGCCCAGGTCGGTAAAGCAAACAGCGATAACCATGTGCACCACAGTGCCAGTCTGATTTTTTCTGTCATGTCACTCTCCAAACGAGTTATTCAATGGTGTAAGAGGCATTGCCCAGATTGGTGAAGAGGATGACCTCCCTCAATCGGCACGGCTCGGTCATGACCAGCCGCCAGCTTTCGGTGTAATTGAGCTTGAGTGGGAAATGGGTCCCCCCAAGCTGACCACCGATGTCATTGCGCAGCATCACCCGGCAGTCAGAGGGGGCTATACAATTTCCTTGGTGAAAGCGAGGCTCGTCACATTTTGAGAGAGCGCAGCGCCCCTTCTTTGGCGGCTAACATTTTGATGAATTCAGGGGCCCACTTCCTTCCCGTAACAATATCAATAATCGTCCTGTCGCTCATCTTAGGTACGTTATAAATGAGCTTGATGATAAGGCCACCCAAGCTATTGCCATTTATAGTTGTAAGCGTTTTCCAAAGTCCCATATTACCAACCTTCATGATTCAATTTTGACCATTAACATGTGCATCCGATAATCAACTATCTCTGCAAATCAACCAGTAAAGTAATCCGGCTAAAATCGGGTCAATTATAAGTCCGAGAATGAACCAGCCCCAGAATGAGCGTCCGTTACCAGCCGCAACAAATCCCAGTAATAAAGCAAGTCCAACCCAGATCAGGACTAATGGCATGAGGAGTCTCCTGTAATGTGTAAATGGCAAAAGAAAGCCGGGCCGATAAGGCGAATCTATCGGGTAGGCGAGACATTCGAGTAATGTCAGTGGGAGTGCTGGATCGATAACCAGACTCAGTCAACAAAGTGGCCAGAGGTGAGATCGTGTCGAACTCCTTTCGATGTTGGGGTGACTACTTCACTAAATTAGATCTAATGAGGTGATCCTCACCCCAAAGGGTCCTTAATGTCAATAAGTCCATGGCCAACCATACAGGTTGACTGGAGGACTTATGACAGACATCAACTTTGACGATCTAGCCAAAAGCGTCGGTAAAGCGATTGGACGGCAACGCCAACAAGCGGGACTGACCCAGGATCAAGTCGCAGAGCACCTGGATATCGGGATGGAAGCGGTCTCTCGGATGGAGCGGGGAAAAGTGGTGCCTACCGTGGTGCGGTTGGCAGAGCTCGCCCAGCTGTTTGAGTGTGAGCTTGCAGACTTCCTGCGTGAGACCAGCAACCGCCCCACCGAACAAGGCATTGTGCTCAGCCAACAGTTGGCTAAGCTCGATACAGAGGACAGAGCGCTGGTGCTGGAGGTGGTAGATAAGCTGGTGGCACGATTGGCGCCTTAACAGCTCGCAGTGCGCATCTGTGACTGACTGACACCCGATGCCAGGGTCAATAACTTGGGAGGCCGTAATGGCGCTCCCAAGCAGCTTCACAGCGATATCTGTTTACTCTCCCTTGATAATATCTATCTGAGTTCCTTTTCAATCAGACCGACAGAACAATAACCTAGGTCTGCCAAGGCGAGGTTGGCGTGATGGTCTCTCCATACGCCCGAAGGTCCGACGACCAGCTGGCAATACCGCCAATATTTGCGTATCCAGCTTGGTCAGATAACTCAGCGCATTAATCAGGTTTATGCGCTTGGTTGTATCGCTGTAGTGGACCATCCCAATACCATCAGTTCCCCATTCCCGATATTCCTCCCGCCTGACCTGACAATTGAAATAGCTCCCGTTATTGTCGGACATATCTTCCCATACCTCTCCCAGCGCTATACCCAGCGAGATATCTCGTTGGTGAACTGCCCCATTAAAAATGAACGTAATGTGGGTATGGAAACGTCTATCAACACCGAACTCCATTTTCCAGATATAGCCTAACAGAGCGGGATATTTGTTCTGTACTCGACGAAGGTAACAATTCCGATCTTCCGTCACGAGGTCTAACGTGAGCTGGTCGTAGTAGTCTTCGTGATAGCCGATATCCAATCGGATGACTAATAGCTTGGCATGCTGGTCGAATAGGCTATTAACATACGTCGCTATACTGCGCTGATTGCGGCTCTCAACGCGTTCAAGGTTCTTGAGGCACTTACGGTGCGCCTTACTCTTGAACTCTCTTAGAAACGCATACAGCGCGTTATTGATACCCCTGGCTAATTCGTCACCGACATCACTATCGAGATATCGCTCATGGATGAGATGCAATCCATAAACCTCTCGCATATGCGTTAGGAATAGCGATACCGTTGGATGCGCTGACGATACCTCCTCATGACAATAAAAATAATCACACACAGTATCCAATACATTAAAGAGTTTGGTTGATAGCCTACGGTCAACGCAAGTGATGTATGACTTACCTGGGGCTGAATAAACAGCCCTGACAATCGGGAATGTCATATGCTGGAGCTTATCGGTAAGTGTAAGGATATCTAATAGCTTAATTGAATTAAACATGATGGCCTCGCTTAGGCAGGAGTAACCCTACGCTGTGTGATAGACACACGCGCATATAGGGGCGATTAGTGGAGTGGTATTGGCTAACTATGCTGGTGGTAGCATGACCACCACATGGGAGTGGTGTAATGGTACGCGATAGTGGTAATGGTTATTGGTTGTATATGGGTGGCTGTACATAGCGTAGGAATAGTATTGAATAGAAGTAATGTTTAATGAATGGTAGTGATATCAAATAATAAATATACCTAAACGTGATACGCATGCCTTACCTACGAAAACGCCAAAAACATATATAAGAAGGCATGGCTATTTCCCTAACCCATGAGCCTATCAAGGTATGATTTATAACGCTGGAAGTTATGGAGCTCACTAGGGATGGAAAAAATGCATTCAAGACTGGCTTTTACGAATAAGCCAGCTATCAACATCGTGCTCAAACCAACCAATAGAGGCCTGACCTATCTTGAAGGGTTTGGGGAATGTTTCGTCATAACGAGGAGACTTGGGATTAAGCCAGTCATAGATAGTAGACCTGGCCATGCCAATCTTGTTGATGAGGTCTTTGATGCGCAGGACTTTGATGGTGTTGTTCATGGTGTGTACTCCTGATGATGTAGTGGGTTGTTTCATCAGAAGAGCGGGCCCGTTAAAAAACACATGATTAACTCGAGCGGGTGAGAGCACAATGAAGGCATTACGTTAGCAACCAGCCCCTCATTTGCATTGTATGGAGGTCTGAATCCACCATTTAAGGTCAGCTAGGGGCATGTAAGAAATTTTTTACGTACCACATCCGTGGTTTTTTAGTGGGTTTATGAGGGCCGTTTTGCGATATGGACGTTGGGAAACAAAGGGTCTACACGGCCAGCCAACTGCAACCACATTATATCAAAAGATACCTCTAGGCCTGATTTGTGACTTGAATTGCAATAATGAAAAACAAACGCAACTTACCTTAAGATAATGCGCTACTCTGCACTTTAAGTGATTTGACATTGTCTGTTTAGAATTACGGTGAAGATGATATGGCTAAAAAAGTAAAAAGTAAGTTGGCTCGCGAAATTGGAGACATAGTAAAAAGCCAAAGAAGATTTGTAGTTAGAGAAATCGAGAGCGACGATGCCAAAATTGCATCAAGTGAATTATCTTCCACCAGCCACTTATC
Source organism: Aeromonas sp. Y289-2 (assembly GCF_027705925.1). NCBI lineage: Bacteria > Pseudomonadati > Pseudomonadota > Gammaproteobacteria > Aeromonadales > Aeromonadaceae > Aeromonas > Aeromonas sp. Y289-2. The sequence continues at coordinate 29,647 of NZ_JAPDCH010000022.1, read as the reverse complement.
TAATGAGGATAAAGTGGTACCGCCCGAAGCGCACTTAAAACCATCGCGCAGAATAACCTCCAAAAAAAAGAATGAAGAAAAAATCGCAACCAATATAGCGAGACCGTATGCAATATATGATTGCAATGATGCGTGGGTCGTCGCAGCTAAGCGAACAAGGACAAACATACATGGTGCATTTTCACGAGAGGGATTAGGTGAGAAAGGATTAAGTGCAGGTAAAAATGCCGAGATAGATATTTTTATTGCGGAAAATAAATCGTCTGACTCGGTGTACAGTAACAAAAAAATTCTGACAGATGACTTTGATACCTTCCTTTGCATATATAAGATTCTGCATTTTATCTCATATATCAGAGAGTTTAACTTTCACACCCCCCCTCGGATCGGTCGCCGACTCGAGACATACAACAGCTTGGAAGATTTGAATTCAGATATTCAAAGTAACGTGCAGATAGAAAATGTAAATCAACGGCGCATATTCACCAAGGTACAAAAAAGAAACATAAAGGAGAGAATAAGGCGTTTGTTGAAAATGAATGTGAGCGCCATTTTAGGACATGATGATTTTTTGCAACACCTCAATGTGCATCCTGCAGTGTCGCTTTTCATCAATACCGTTAATGCAAACAAAATCGACATAACAAATAAAGGCGATTTTGAACGTTACTTTTCGATGGATTTGATTACCGCCTTCGTTAATCGATTCAATTTGATATTCAATCAGCCAGCCTATAAAAAAGCAACCAGTAAAAGGCTGTTCAATGTGCAAGAAAACGTGGCTTCAGTGATGGAACATGCCAATACCATCATGAAAAGTGGCAGTACTCATGCCATACGATTTTGCCTAGGGTTCAATTTCAAGTTTGATGATGAGTATGATGTTGAGTTTGAAAAGGCGTTGGAATTGAGATTGAAAACCCCCTCTCAGGTAAATGACTACAGGCTAATGACGCTACGTGCCGGCAGAAATGCAGTGTTTAGAAATGGTGCTAAGAACCCCATAATGAAATATATTGATGGTTATATATGGAAGATGGATTACTGCTCTGTCAGGGGATATTACCTGCATGTGATTTTATTTTTAAAAGAGAACTGGAGCAAACATTTTAATATCATGGAGTCAATCGGTGAGATGTGGCGGGAAAAGGTTAGAAATGGAGATGTGTTTTCGTATCGAGGTACACGAAGCCGCATTAACCTTCAAACGGCTACGAATCAACAAAAAATGCTTAATGATATTCGCGACTTGTTTATTCAAGATGTACTTGCGTATGCAGATACTACACTATCAAGTGGCAAAAAAATTCGCACCTTTGGTAAAGGAGCACAAAAAGGGTGGGTTCTCAACTCGACGCAACAGGGTAAAACTAAGCCGACAGCACACGAGCAAAAGCTGGCTAAGTTCCAAACGCTGATGGACAAGGCTGGAATTGATCCAGCTGAACTACTTGCTGCAATCGACAAAAAAGCTAAACGAGCCCCTCGTCCTCCGAAATACCGTTACGTCAAGAATGGGGTGGAGCATACCTGGACCGGTCAGGGCCGCACACCCAAGTTCTTGGCTGAACAACTCGAACAAGGTCGTCAGCTGGATGAGTTCCTCGTCTAAATAGATAAGGCCATGCCGATAGAGTGTGGCCTTTCTGTTTTTTACAGGCTCCAGCTCTGTAACTGCGGCTAACATGGCCAGCATGGCTGTACAGGCTGGGTAAAAATGGAGGGTACACTCGATGTAACCTCCATAGGCACAGTCTAAAAATCGAATTTAAGAAAAGAGCTGCTGTACTCCCCTATCCCACTTGTAGATGCACAATATTATTGTCTGCCGGTTTTTCTGATGGTTTCAAAATCCCTCCCCACAACTCCAGAGCCATTTTTTGCTCCGGTAACCGAACCGTATGAACATAGTGAGCCATTACACCAGGTAGAGCATGGCCTAAAATTTGTTCCACGACATGAGGGGCAATCCCAGCCTCGTTTAGGCGGGTCGCCAAGCTCCTTCGCAGATCGTGCCATGTCCAAGGGGCGCTATGCCCGAGCCGCTTCCAAATCCCCCTTCCCCACTGACTTACCGCTTCTGGTCGCTTGAGTTCCCCTAGCAAGTATGGGGATGACTGTGCGGCGGCTGCTTTCAGCAAGGCGTCTATCGTCGGCCGAATAAAATCAGGTATTGGTCTCACGATTTTATTACCTGTTTTTGAGTTAGACGCAGGTACTGTCCATGTACCTTCGGCTAGATTCCATTCTTCGGGTGCTGATAGCCGAGCTTCTTGAGTTCTTGCACCGAACGACAATAGAATCTTGGCCAAATTTCCGTAGTAGCAATATGGACCTAGCTTCTCAGCCCAATCCCATAGTGTTCGCAGTTCTTCTAGCGTCAGAACCCTATCTCGCTTACTTGCTTTTTGCCCAACATCAGCGACGGTCAAGTCATCCAATGCATTACTCACTGCAAACTGTCTGACACGGCAAAACTTCAGAGCATGCTTACAGTTTTGGAAACAATACCCACTAGCCACAGGTGCTACCTTCGAGTATTCGTCAAAGACGCTCAACCAGTGACGAGTATCACAATCTGACAAAGGAAGATCTCCGATACGGGGATAGACCCACTTAGCAAATTGCTGGCGATGCTTCTCACTGTTCGACCTTTTCTTATCGGCGTGATGACAGAGCCAATACTCGAGTGCATCTTTAACCGTGACAGGCTTAAGCCTTTCATCTTTCCCGATCCTAGTCATCAAGGCGGGATCATAGCCCTCTTCCAACCAAGCTCGACATTGCGCCGCCTTTTTCCTTGCCTCGGAAAGCGACAGCCCCCCCTCTTGGCCGGTATAGGATCCCAGAGTCAGGTTTTTTGCCTTGCCTACAATTCGATAACGGTACACGAAGCTGACTTTTCCGCTATTCCTCCACAGAACAGATAGCCCATCCCTGTCCGCAACCTTTCTGGGCGTATCATCATCGTGACCACGCAGCATTGCTTTGAGTTTTGAATCTGAGATTGCCATTTTGAACCCACACTTGAACCCACACTTGTCTTATATCCCCTAAGATGACTTTAGACAACCATGGAAATTTAGACGATATAAATCAACAATATAGATGCAACCTATAGACATAACCAAACAGCATTAGACACGCAGTGTGATAATACGGCATGAACTGATTGCTGGCCGCGAGCCGCGACGGCGGTTCAAGGCAGATGCGAAAGGCGCCAGGTAGCAATACCTGGCGCCTTTCCTTTATGCTCTCCCCTCCATTTCACCATGACGACCCCGATGAACCGCACACCTCTGCTGCTGATGGTACTGGTCACCCTGCTGGCCGCTGCTGGCTGGCTCTTCTCGAAAGAGGCGATCCGCGAACTGCCCCCTGCCGCCTTTATCGGCAGCCGCTTTCTGCTGGCGGCGCTGCTGTTGCTCCCCCTGGCCTGGTTACGCGAGCCACCGCCGAGCCGAGCCCAACTGGTGCGCGCCGCCGGCTGCGGCACATTGCTCGGTGCCAGCCTGCTGCTGTGGGTCACCGCCATCAGCCAGAGCGATGCACTGGGCAGCGGCGCCTTTATCATGAGCGTCGCCACCCTGATGGCCCCGCTGGCCGCCTGGGGAGCCTTTCGGGCCAAGCCCGGCCGCCACTACTGGCTCACTCTGCCCATCGCCATCGCCGGTTTGCTGCTGCTCTCCAGCAGTACCCACTGGGGCGTGTCGCTCTCGCTGTTCTGGTTTCTGGCGGCGGCCACCACCCTCGGTATCCAGCTTGCCGTCCATCGCCACTTCGCCCAATCCATTGCCCCGACCTGGCTCACCTGCATCCAGCTGGCGATGACCGGCCTGCTCGGCACCCTGCTCTCCCTGCTGACCGAACAGTGGCCCGAGGCTGGAGTCAGCAACGGCATCTGGGGCTGGTTTGCGGCGAGCGTCTTGATCGCCACCACATTGCGCTACTGGCTGCTCACCCATGCGTTGAGCAAGATGACCACCGCCCACGCCGCCCTGATGATGCTGCTGGAGCCGATCTGGACTCTGCTGCTGAGCACCCTCTTCTATAGCGAACCCCTCGGCGGCGCCAAACTGGCCGGTGCCGGACTGGTGCTCGGCGCCCTGGTGCTCTACCAGCTTCCCCTGCTGCTGCGCAGTGCCCGCCTCAAAACGCCCGTCTGATACGCGTCACCGCCCTGCGGGGCGGTGTCGCCATTTCACTCCTGTTTGCTTATCTTGTCCTGCCAATGCTGATGTTCTGTTAACGACATTTAACCCTTGGTATCCAGAGGGTTAAAGGGCATACCCCATGAAAAAATGCCATATGGCCAGCTTGATGAAGGTCACATTCCTGCCCCTCTTCGCTCCCTATGATGCCCCCATCATCGGTCTGGACAATCCTGACGATGGCCACACATGGGAATAACAAGAGAAAAGACTATGCAGCAAACCAGCCCCCTCAAGACGGTCACGGTCAGCATATTGGCAACCGCCATACTGATCTTTGTGGCCCAGTACCTGATAGGCAAACAGGAGATCAAGATCGGCATCGCCATCATCCCGATCCTGCCGATGCTGTTTGCCGTCATCATCGGCATGATTGTCTCCGCCAAACCGGTCAAGGATCGCATCCCCGGCTGGAAGCAGCTCTTCACCGAAAAAGAAGAGGGCTTCTGCGGCAAGATGGTGGGCTTCAGCCTGCTGATCCTGGGCACCCAGTACGCGGGGATGATCATCCCCAACCTGAAGATGATCCTGAGCGTCGGCGTGCCGTTGTTCCTGCAGGAGATCGGCAACCTGCTGCCAATCCTGATCGCCATTCCACTGGCAGTGAAGTTCGGCTTTGGCCGTCGCGCCATCGGGGCCTGCTCCTCCATCAGCCGTGAGCCGTCGGTCGCGGTGATTCAAGGCAAGTTCGGCACCGGCTCCCAGGAGTACATCGGCGTGCTGGCTATCTACCTGTGCGGCTCCGTTATCGGCACCCTCTGGTTCAGCGTGCTGGGCAGTATCGCCCCGCTCACCGGTCTACACCCGCTGGCGCTGGCTGCAGGCTCTGGTGTGGGCTCAGGCTCCATGCTGAGTGCCGCCTCCGGCGCCCTGATCAACGGTCTCGATGAGGCGCTGGCCCAGCAGGTGCTGAGTATCGCGGCAGCCTCGAACCTGCTCTCGTCTGCCCTCGGCGCCCTCTCCCTTACCTATCTGGGTCTGCCGCTCGCTGAAAAAATCTATGCCCTGACTGCCAAAGGAGAGAAAGCATGAAAAGCATCGTAATGGATATGCGGTTCGTCTTTCTGGCGATCCTGCTGGCTATGTTTACCCAGACCCTGACCACCGGCACTCCGCTCTGGCTTATGGGTGACAGCTTCGTCGCCATGTCGCTGGTGGTGTTCGCTTCGCTGATTGCCAAGCGCTATCTGCCCTCCTCCCTGCCGGCATTTGCCTATGCCACCATCATCGGCATTCTCATCTGCCTGCCGGAAACCCCGGTGCGCGGCCTCTTTATCGACGCAGTTGCCAAGATCTCCTTCCTCTCCTGCTGCGTACCGCTGCTGGCTTTTGCCGGTCTCTCGGTGGGCGGTCAGCTGGAAGAGCTGAAGAAGATGTCCTGGAAAGTGATCCTGATCTTCATGATCGTCTCCACCTGCTGCTTCTTCGGCGCCTCGCTGGTGGCCCAGCTCGGCTTCTCCATTCAAGGGATCATCTGATGAACAACATCCACATTGAAGCGGCCCTGTTGGCCCTGCGCGACTTCAGTCAGGAAGTGCGCCACCATCTGCACACCATTCCGGAGGCTTCTGGCGTCGAGTTCAAGACCTCGGCCTACTGCCGCGAGCTGATGACAGGCTTTGGCTACCGTCTCACCGACTACCCGGGCTTCACCGGTTTCCACGGCGATCTGGTGGTTGATCCTGTGCTGCCGACCCTCGCCTTCCGTGCCGATATGGATGGCCTCGAGATGCACGACATGAGCGACGTTGCGTTCAAGTCGACCCACGAGGGAATGGCCCACAACTGCGGTCACGACTCCCATATGGCGATCGCCCTGACCGCAGCCAAGTTTCTGGCCGCCAACCGCGATCGCCTGCAGTACAACGTCCGCTTTATCTTCCAGATGGCGGAAGAGGATATGCGGGTGCCGGGCGCCGAGAAGATGGTCGAACTGGGCTGCATGAAGGGGGTAGACGAGGTCTATGCCCTCCATAACGACGGCGCCATGGAGACCGGCACCATCAAGTTCAACCACGGTGTCATGTCCTCCTGGGGCTCCGCCTGGACGCTGGATGTGCACGGTATCTCCGCCCACGGATCCACCCCCCACAAGGGGCTGGATGCCATCCGCGAAGCGGTGCGGATCATCGAGGATATGGACTACATCGTCGCCAAGCGCACCAGTCCGTTCAGCCCGGCGGTGTTTGGCTGCGGCATGATCAACGGCGGCACCATCCCCAACGCCATCGCCGACCATGTGCAGGCGCGCGGCACCATCCGTGCCATGGATGCCGAGACCGACCAGATCCTGAAGAACAGCTTCAAGGAGATCGTGGCCCAGAGCGAACTGCGCGGCTTCAAGACCAAGATGGTCTATGCCGGGTATCCGGCGGTCGAGAACCACGCCGATGCCTGCGCCCGTCTGCTGCAAGCGGCCGCCGACGTATTGCCCTCCGAGGGGATCAACGCTCAGGGTCAGCCGATGACCGGCAGCGAAGACTTCAGCTATATGGTCAACGCCTGCCGTGGCCGCAAGGGGGCCATGTTCTTCCTCGGCAGCGGCTGTCAGGCCAAAGGGATCTGCAACTACCTGCATGCGAATCCCTACTACCTCGATGACGACTGCCTGCTGGTCGGAGCCCAGATCTTTATCAATCTGGCGACCCGCAGCGCTTAATCCCGCATACCGATAAAACCAGAAGAGAGGCCAAGGCCTCTCTTTTTTGTCTCTGTATTTTTGCTCTGTGTACGACAAACAACCCGCGGTTAGAGCCACGGCAACTCCGCCATATTGGCAGCGGGCGGCTGGTTGATAAGGTGCAGCTGCACCGTCTCCCGGCTGATATGGGGGGCGTAGAGGTGGATAAAGTCGTACATGTAGTCACGCAAATGGGCATGTTTGCGCAGGCAGATGTGGGTGGCACTCGAGGCGATCAGGTGGTCGATGTTGAGGCTCACCAGAGCCTCCCTATCCCCCTCGTCAAAGGCTACGCTTGCAATCACCCCGACCCCCATGCCGAGCCGGACGTAGTGCTTGATCACGTCGGTGTCGGTGGCGGTCAGCACGGTTTTCGGCGAGAGGCCGTGACGGCTGAAGGCCTTGTCCATCTTGGAGCGGCCGGTAAAGCCGAACACATAGGTGATGAGGGGATAGCGGGCCAGATCCGCCATCGACAGCGGCTGGCAGTCGATCAGTGGATGACCGTGGGGCACCACCACACTGCGCCCCCAACGATAACAGGGGACGGCGGCCAGCTCGTCGAACAGATACATGGACTCGGTGGCGATCGCCATATCCACATCGCCGCTTTGCACCATCTGGGCCAGTTGGGCAGGTGCCCCCTGATGAAGCTGGATCGCCACATCGGGATAACGACGGCTGAACTCGGTGATCACCGCTGGCAACTTGTAGCGGGCCTGGGTGTGGGTAGTGGCGATACGCAGCACCCCGCTGGTGGCCAGCTGCTCCCCAAGCGAGAGCTGGTTGATCTGCTCCACCTGCGCTACTACCCCCTTGGCCAACTCCATCACCTGCTCGCCTGCGCTGGTCAAGCCGACCAAATTTTTCCCCTTGCGGGTAAAGAGGGCGAGCCCGAGCTCATCTTCCAGCATCTTCATCTGCTTGCTGAGGGTCGGCTGGGAGGTGTAGAGCTTCTCCGCCGTCGCCGAGATGTTGAAGTTGTTCTTCACAATCTCGGTAAAGTTCTTGAGCCGGGCGATGTTCATCTGGGCAAGGGATCTCGCTGCTGCGGCCAGTGGGGCTGACCTGAAAAAGAGAGAGCGGGGCTGGCCCCGCAGCTGACCGCCGACCATACCACAGCGCGGCGCACGATAATCTGCCCCAGGTCAGAAAGCGGCGAGCTAGTCGCTGGCCAGCTTGATCCCGAGCCCGACAAACAGGGTGCCGATGCCCCGGTTGAGCCAGCGACCGAGACGCTGCGACAAGCGTACCTTGTGGCTGGCATAGACGGTGGTAAAGACCAGCAGGTGACACCAGATGATACCGCCCAGATTGAAGATGCAACCGAGCAGGATAAAGGCGAGCGCCTTGTCGGGGGCATCCGGCGCGATGAACTGGGGCACGAAGGCGAGAAAAAAGAGCGCCACCTTGGGGTTGAGCACATTGGTCAGCACTCCCTGCCAGTAAATCTGGCCATAGGAGAGGGCGGGCAGGGTGGCCCCTCCCTCCATTGCACCCGTTGCCTGCTGGCGCAGCAGGGAGAACCCCAGATAGATGAGGTAGATGGCGCCAGCCAGCTTGATAAGGGCAAACAACTCGGCCGAGGCACTGAGCAGGGCCGACAGACCCAGCGCCGCCGCCAGCACATGCACCATGACACCGGTGCCGATGCCAAGGGTCGCGACCGAACCGGCACGCCACCCTTGCGAGCCGCTGCGTAGCATGACCAGCAGGGAGTCGGGTCCCGGCATGATATTGAGCAGCAGCCCCGAGACCATAAACAGTGCAAGATCATGAATACCGAACATCATCCTACCCTCGTAAAGCAAAACCAAACAAAGAGGGCTCCGCAGAGCCCTCTTTACTTTCACTCTGCGGCAGCTGACGCGTCATCAGCTGTCCCGCCAGCCATCAGGGCCGCAGCGCCTTGTCTGCCCGCGAGATACCGCAGACGCCGGAGCGCACCACTTCGATGATCTCGTTGGTCTGGGCGGCAGTCTTGATAAAGGCATCCAGCTTCTCGCTGGTACCCACCAGCTGTACCGTGTACTGCTCCGGGGTGACGTCGACGATCTGGCCACGGAAGATATCCGCCAGCCGTTTCAGCTCGTCACGGGCTCCACCGGCGGCGCGCGCCTTGACCAGCGCAATCTCCCGCTCGATATGCTCCCCTTCGCTCAAGTCGCACACCTTGAGCACATCCACCAGCTTGTGCAGTTGCTTCTGGATCTGTTCCAGTACCCGCTCGTCACCCATGGTGACTATGGTCATGCGTGACAGGGTGGGATCCTCAGTGGGCGCCACCGTCAGGGTCTCGATGTTGTAGCCGCGCTGGGAGAAGAGGCCCACCACCCGGCTCAGGGCGCCAGATTCGTTCTCCAGCAGAACGGAAATTATATGTCTCATCAGGTTCTCTCCGTCTTGCTCAGCCACATCTCGTCCATGGCACCAAACTTGATCTGCATCGGATAGACGTGCTCATCCGGGTCGACCGAGATATCCATGAACACCAGCCGATCCTTCATAGCGAAGGCTTTCTCCATGGCGCTCTCCAGCTCGGCCGGATCGCTCACCGCGATACCGACGTGGCCGTAGGCTTCCGCCAGTTTGACGAAGTCTGGCAGGGACTCCATGTAGGAGTGGCTGTGACGACCGCCGTAGAACATCTTCTGCCACTGCTTGACCATGCCCAGCGCACGGTTGTTGATGGAGATGATCTTGATGGGCACTCCGTACTGCATGCAGGTGGAGAGCTCCTGAATGTTCATCTGCACCGAGCCATCGCCGGTGACGCAGCAGACCACCGAATCAGGGTTGGCAAACTGGGCCCCCATGGCGGCCGGAATGCCGAAGCCCATAGTGCCGAGGCCCCCTGAGTTGATCCACTGGCGCGGTTTGGCAAACGGGTAGTAGAGGGCAGCAAACATCTGGTGCTGGCCCACGTCGGAGGCAACGAACGCCTGACCCTGAGTCACTTTGTAGAGGGTCTCGATCACCTGCTGTGGCTTGATCTGGGTAGCCGACTTTTCGTAGGCCAGACAATGACGGGAGCGCCACTGGTTAATCTGGCTCCACCAGTCCGCCAGCGCCTCCTTGTCGTTATCGAAGCCACACTCGCGGATCACTTCCAGCATCTGCTCCAGCACGGTTTCCACCGAGCCGACGATGGGCACATGGGCCTGCACCGTTTTGGAGATGGAGGTGGGGTCGATATCGATATGAACCACGGTCGCATTGGGGCAGAACTTGGCCACGTTGTTGGTGACGCGGTCATCGAAGCGGGCACCGACGGCGAAGATGAGATCCGCGTTGTGCATGGTTTTGTTGGCTTCGAAGGTGCCGTGCATCCCCAGCATGCCGATAAATTGCGGATGAACACCGGAGAAGGCCCCCAGCCCCATCAGGGTGGTGGTCACCGGCAGATTCAGCAGCTCCGCCAGTTTGGTCACCAGATGATCCGCATTGGCGTTGATGGCGCCACCGCCCACGTACATCACCGGGCGCTGGGCTTCTACCAGCAGCTTGGCTGCCCGCTTGATCTGCCCTTTATGGCCAGACTTGGTCGGGTTGTAGGAGCGCAGGGAGACCGTCTCGGGATACTGGTAGGGGAATTTTTCTTTCGGGTTCTGCACATCTTTGGGCAGATCCACCACCACCGGCCCCGGGCGGCCGCTGGCGGCAATGTAGTAGGCCTTCTTGATGGCCTCAGGGATATCGCTCGCCTTCTTGCACAGGAAGCTGTGCTTCACCACCGGGCGGGAGATACCGATCATGTCGGTCTCCTGGAACGCATCCTCACCGATCATGCTGGTCGGCACCTGGCCGGAGAGGATCACCAGCGGAATGGAATCCATATAGGCGGTGGCAATACCGGTAATGCAGTTGGTCGCTCCCGGGCCCGACGTTACCAGCACAGTCCCCACCTTGCCGGTGGAACGGGCGTAACCGTCAGCCATGTGAACCGCGGCTTGCTCGTGCCGCACCAAGACATGCTCCATCTTGCCGTTTTCGAAGAGAGCGTCATAGATGTCGAGCACTGAGCCACCAGGGTAGCCGAAGACGTGCTCAACTCCCTGATCTTCCAGCGCTCTAACCACCATCTGGGCGCCTGATAACATCTCCATGATAAAGCCCTCCAGGCTTTGCTCCGTTTAGCGAATCCCGCCGACGATGCCGTGCTTCCCGGCACGGCCCGATCCGTTTCTTGTTGTTATCTGAATGCAGATCGGCCCAATTCAGCCCCGTCGACAGTAGAAAAAAAGGATTTTTCCGTCATTCACCCGAAAATAGGGTGAAAAACCAACTTAACCCGCTTCATAACGCTTGTCCACGGCTTTATCTGACCAGAACAGTCATACATTTCAACCGGCTATTAACATTCAATGACTTGCCGTAGCGACCATGAGACAAAAGGGAAGGAAGTCGGGGAATGGCCAGCGGATCATTCCGCAGAGGGGAAAAACAGCCACAAAAAAGCCCACCACTCAGCGATGGGCTTGATGCCGAATGATGACTCAGTTCTCCTGATCCGGCTCCGCCAACCAGATCTGCTGATCCGGATCGGTCTCTTCACTGACCGAGATGCTGACACCCATATCGAGCAGCTCGTGCAGGGTGAGATTGTCAGCCAGGTTCATGACTTCGCCGTTTTCATTGGTAAAGCGCATTTGCTCCGTCCTCTCCTTGGTGGGATCGCCTTTCAGTCTAGTCAACAACGCTCACTTGCGATAACCAGCAACTGGATAAACAGTCGCCCCCATCCAGCTCGCTCAGGCGATCACTCACCTCCTCCGGAAACAGGGTGCGCGCCCAGAGCCGCCGTGACAGAGAGGCCACGCTCTCGTCGGCTCCCGCCGCCAGCCAGCGGGCCAGCTCCCCCGCTACATCGGGGTAGCAAACCGCCCCCGGCGAGGCGCTGTCGAGCCAGGTGCGCACCAGATTGGCATCGAGCACATCCATCAAGGTCGCCAGCCCCATCATCTCCAGAGTCTTGCCATTGGTCAGCTGCTCGAACTGGCCGCCGAGGGGCTTGACCAGCAGCTTCTTGCCGAGGGTGAGCGCCTCGGAAGCCAGCTCGAAACCCGCGTTGGATATAACGCCGCGACAACCGGCCAACACGGCGATAAACCCGTGCCGCGACGGTGGCTCGAAGCGCAGGTTGCGCCATTGGCTGGGGGTGCGAATGGCGGGGTGAAAGCAAACAAAGCGCTGCTGACCAAAGCGCGACAACAGGGCGGCGATCGCCTCGGTCTGCTCGAACGGCAGATAGACCAGGATCTCGCCGTTATCCGGTGCGGCGGCAATGGGGTCGATCACCGGTGGCAACAAAGGGTGACCGAAGTGAAACCAGTGCAGCCCGAGCGGCTGATCCACAGGAGCAAAGTGGCGCATCAGCTGGCGGCTGACCCCATCCTCCCCCCAGCGCGGTATGGGCCAGTTGAAGCTGGCCTGATGACTGACGGTGAGGCTCGGCTTGCCATAGCGGCGGGCGGCGTGGGCGGTCAGCGGCTCAAAATCGCTCACCACCAGATCGTATTCGCTGCAATCGAGAGACCGCAGATCCCGCCAGAAGGTGAGCGGCGAGGCGGCTTGCAGGGTACGCCACGGAGAAACTCGCCCCTCGTGACTGACAAAAGTGAGGCCGGGAAAGGCGCGGTAGGCGCCGAACTCCTCCATGTCGAAGTAGCGGTCGGCAGGGCGGCCGCTGAAGAGATAATCCACCTCGACCCCTGCCGTGCGCAGCGCCCGCGCCAGGGTGCGACTGCGACTGATATGACCGTTGCCGGTGCCTTGCACCCCAAACAGTATCCTCATGAGTGGCTCCAGCCGAGCGCCAGCACGGCGCAACCGCCACCCAGCAGGGCACCGGCAACCAGATCGCTCAGATAGTGTACCCCGAGCAGCAGCCGGGATGCTCCCACCAGCGCCGCCCAACCAAACAGCAGGGGTGCCCAGAGCGGAAAGCCGGTGGCCAGTATGGTGGCCATCAGAAAAGCGGCGGCGGTGTGGCCGGAGGGGAGGCTGTAACGATCGGAGGGGGTGATAAAGACCGGCAAGCCGACCGGCCGTTGCCGTTTCAGGCTGTTTTTCAGCAGCAGATAGAGGGGCAGTTCGATGGCAAAGGCAAGCAGCGCCAGTCGCACCAGTTCCCGCTCTGCCTCCCCCTGCCACCAGAGCAGGGCGGCCAGCACAGCGTAAAGCGGGCCATCGCCGGTGCGGGAAATGAGACGACTCACCCTCGCCTGCTGCCGGTTGTAGCCGTGAAGCAGGCAGACCCGGCACACCTGCAGGTCCCATTGCTGGATCTTGTTCATATCCCCTCCTTCCCTGAATTCTGCTTGCAGAGTAAGAAAGCGGGATGACGTTACGTTGAACAAGGGATAACAGATTTATGAAAAAAGGGCCGAATGGCCCTTTTTAATCTCGATGTTGCGGCAAAATCAGTGGCTGCCGCGCAGGCCGGTCTCCATCAGACGGCAATTGTGGTCCGCCAGACGGGCCATGAAGTGCTCATCCACTTTCAGGCCAAACACCTGCTCGTAGAGATCTTTCATCACGAACGGCTGCCACATCATGCTGAGGAAGGAGATCTTCAGCATGTCGGGATCCAGGTTGTCACCCAGCTCGCCGTTGGACTTCATGGTTTCCAGCAGGGCATCGAACTGCGGCAGCTGGCGTTCCAGCAGGCGGTTCAGCACAAAATCCCGGCCCGGGCTCTTCTCGGTCGACAATGCGCTGGAGATGGCCGAGGTCAGCTCGCTGTTGGGCGCCATCACCTGATAGTAGGTGTTGAGCAGCTCGTTGAGGCTGTGATTGCTGTGTTCATCTTGCCAGGCATGGTCGAGGGGCTCGGCGACATCGCCCAGCACCGCTTTGTAAAGACCCTCTTTACTGCCGAAGTAGTAGTGGATCATTGCCAGATTGGAGCCAGCAAGCTCCGCGATTTCGCGTGTAGTCACCTTGCTATAGGGAGTATTGAGAAAACGCTCACGGGCGGCAGCAAGCAACTTGTCACGAATGTCAGAACGTCCGACCGGACGACCAGGTCTACGTTTTTCCATTTAACACCTCAGATAATTCAGCCAATGCTGATAAGTCGATCTGGTTGTGCAGAGAATAGAGCACAGCAGGAATGACCAGATAATCGGTCATGGGCCGAATATGGGACAAGGAAATTTGCAATCCTTTACAATCCGATTAAATACGTCAGCAGATTGCCCCTGACCTTCCGTGTTGACACAGCATAAAAATCTCGATATTGGTAAAAGCGTTATCGACTGGAAGGAATAACAACGTCATGCGTATCGCCAGCCCGCTACTACTAATCTCCCTAATCGCGTTAACTCGCGCGGGATCCTTGTAGCCGGGCTAAGGCATAGCCGGAATTTACAAAAACCCGTGCACCCTGCACGGGTTTTTTTATGCCGCCGCAGGATGCACGTTACCGAACTTAGGAAGAGGGAAGTCACATGTCAGATCGGGTCATCATATTCGACACCACCTTGCGTGATGGTGAGCAGGCCCTGGCGGCCAGTTTGACAGTCAAGGAGAAGCTGCAGATCGCCCAGGCACTGGAGCGGCTCGGTGTCGACGTCATGGAGGTGGGCTTCCCGGTCTCCTCTCCCGGCGATTTTCAATCGGTGCAGACCATAGCCCGCCACATCAAAAACAGCCGGGTCTGCGCCCTCGCCCGCGCCCTGCCCAAGGATATCGACGCCGCCGGCGAAGCCTTGCGGGTCGCCGAGGCGTTTCGCATCCACACCTTTATCTCCACCTCCTCCATCCACGTGGAGAGCAAGCTGAAAAAGAGCTTCGAGGATGTGCTGGAGATGGGGGTCGGCGCCATCAAGCACGCCCTGCGCTACACCGATGATGTGGAGTTCTCCTGCGAGGATGCGGGCCGCACGCCGATAGACAACCTGTGCCGCATGGTGGAAGCCGCCATCAAGGCCGGCGCCCGCACCATCAATATCCCCGATACCGTGGGCTACACGGTGCCGACCGAGTTCTCCGGCATCATCCACACCCTGTTCAACCGGGTCCCCAACATCGACAAGGCGATCATCTCGGTCCACTGCCATGATGATCTGGGGCTCTCGGTGGCCAACTCCATCGGCGCGGTGCAGATGGGGGCCCGCCAGATCGAGTGCACCATCAACGGCATCGGCGAACGGGCGGGCAACTGCTCGCTGGAAGAGGTGGCGATGATCCTCAAAACCCGCGCCGACCTGCTCGGGGTGCAAACCAATATCCGCCACAACGAAATTCATCGCACCAGCACCCTCGTCAGCCAGCTGTGCAACATGCCGGTGCAGCCCAACAAGGCGATCGTCGGGGCCAACGCTTTCTCCCATAGCTCCGGCATCCATCAGGATGGGGTGCTCAAGGCGAAAAATACCTACGAAATCATCACTCCCGAGAGCATCGGCCTGACCCAGAACAACCTCAACATGACCTCCCGCTCCGGCCGCCACGTCATCAAGCACCGGATGGAGTCCATGGGCTACGCCGAGAGCAGCTACGACCTCGACCACCTCTACGGCAAGTTCCTGACCCTGGCCGACAAGAAGGGGCAGGTGTTCGACTACGACCTCGAAGCGCTGGCCTTCTTCAGCCAGATCCACGAAGAGCCCGAGCACTTCAAGCTGGAGTACCTCGGGGTCCAGAGCGGCAGCTCGGTACTGGCCACCGCCTCGGTCAAATTGAAAGTGGGGCAGGATCTGATCTGCGAAGCGGCCACTGGCAATGGCCCGGTGGATGCGGTCTACCAGTGCATCAACCGCATCACCGGCTATGAGATCCGCATCGACAAATATGCCCTCAAGAGCAAGGGCGAAGGGGAAGATGCCCTCGGTCAGGTCGATATCGTCGCCGAGTACAAGGGGCGCAAATTCCACGGCATGGGGCTGGCCACCGACATCATCGAATCCTCGGCCCATGCCCTGCTCCATGTGATCAACAGCATCTGGCGCGCCGATCAGGTAGCCGAGCAGATGGAACGCAATAACAGCATCAAATCAGAAACCGTCTGAGCAGGACTCGCAGCCACACAGACGGCATGGAATGACAACATCGGGACGGGGAACGTCTGAACCGGTAACCGCGCGCAGCGTCGGGGAAACCGGACAGAGGGATCTCAAAGACAATATCAGGATGGAGAGTGTATGAGCAGTTATCGGATCGCAGTATTGCCGGGTGACGGCATTGGCCCGGAAGTGATGGCCGAAGCCGTCAAGGTGCTGGAAAAGGTGCAGGCCAAATTCGGCCTTGCCTTCGAATATGATCGCCACGATGTAGGCGGCATCGCCATCGACAACCACGGCACCCCGCTGCCGCAAAGCACCATCGCGGGTTGTGAAGCGGCCGATGCCGTGCTGTTTGGCTCGGTGGGCGGCCCGAAATGGGAACATCTGCCCCCCAACGATCAGCCGGAACGTGGCGCCCTGCTGCCCCTGCGTGCCCACTTCAAACTGTTCTGCAACCTGCGCCCGGCCCGCATCTACACCGGTCTGGAACAGTTCTCCCCGCTGCGTGCCGACATCTCCGATCGCGGATTTGACATCGCCTGTGTGCGCGAGCTGACCGGTGGCATCTACTTCGGCCAGCCCAAGGGGCGCGAGGGAGAAGGGGCGAACGAAAAGGCGTTCGACACCGAGGTGTACCATCGCTTCGAGATTGAGCGCATCGCCAAGATTGCGTTCGAATCGGCTCGCGTGCGCCGTGGCAAGGTCACCTCCATCGACAAGGCCAACGTGCTCGCCTCTTCCATTCTGTGGCGCGAGGTGGTGACGCAAGTCGCCAAGTCCTATCCGGACGTAACCCTCAACCATATGTACATCGATAACGCGACCATGCAGCTCATCAAGGATCCGTCCCAGTTCGATGTGCTGCTCTGCTCCAACCTGTTCGGTGACATCCTCTCCGACGAGTGCGCCATGATCACCGGCTCCATGGGACTGCTCCCCTCCGCCAGCCTCAACGAATCGGGTTTCGGCCTGTTCGAACCGGCCGGTGGTTCGGCCCCGGATATCGCCGGCAAAGGGATTGCCAACCCCATCGCCCAGATCCTCTCCGCCGCCCTGATGCTGCGTTACAGCTTAGGGATGGAGGCTGCCGCCCAGGCCATTGAGCAGGCCGTGGCCCAGACCCTGGCCGAGGGTTACTTCACCGCCGACCTGCATCAGGCCAGCGCCCGCCATCCGGTGCAGAGCACGTCCGAGATGGGTAGCCAGATCGCCGCCCGGATCTGAGCCGCATAACAGAGAACAAGGAAGAGAGAAGCAATGGCCAAGACCCTCTATCAGAAAGTATTCGACGCCCACGTGGTACGGGAAGTGGAAGGGGAGACCCCCCTCATCTACATCGACCGCCATCTGGTACATGAAGTGACCAGCCCGCAGGCATTTGACGGCCTGCGCGCCATGAACCGCCAGCTGCGCCGCCCAGACCTGACCTGGGCCACCATGGATCACAACGTCTCCACCACCACCAAGGACATCGCCGCCTCCGGCGAGATGGCTCGCATCCAGATGGAGACGCTGGCGGACAACTGCAAAGAGTTCGGGGTTCGCCTCTACGATCTCAACCACAAATATCAGGGGATCGTCCATGTGATGGGCCCCGAGCTCGGCATCACCCTGCCCGGCACCACCATCGTCTGCGGCGACTCCCACACCGCCACTCACGGCGCCTTTGGCTCGCTGGCGTTCGGCATCGGCACTTCCGAAGTGGAACATGTGATGGCCACCCAGACCCTGAAACAGGGCCGCGCCAAGACCATGCGCATTTCGGTCAACGGCAAGCTGGCCGAGGGGATCAGCGCCAAGGACGTGGTGTTGGCCATCATAGGTAAGGTCGGCCACGCCGGTGGTACTGGCTACGTGGTGGAGTTCGCTGGCGAAGCCATCGAAGGGCTCACCATGGAAGGGCGGATGACAGTGTGCAACATGGCCATCGAGCTCGGCGCCAAGGCGGGGATGATTGCCCCCGACCAGACCACCATCGACTACATCCGTGGCAAGGAGTTTGCCCCCAAGGGCGAGGCGCTGGAGCAGGCTATCGCCTACTGGCAGAGCCTCAAGAGCGACGCCGATGCCAAGTTTGATGCTGAAGTGGTGCTGGACGCCGCCGACATCGCCCCGCAGGTCACCTGGGGTACCAACCCGGGGCAGGTGATTGCCGTCAATGACCCCATTCCGGCGCCGGAATCCTTCAGCGATCTGATGGAGCAGCAGTCCGCCCGCAAAGCGCTCGCCTACATGGACTTGCAGCCAGGCCAGAAACTCTCCGATGTCGCCATCGACAAAGTGTTCATCGGCTCGTGCACCAACAGCCGCATCGAGGATCTGCGCGCCGCAGCCGCTATCGCCCGCGGTCGCAAAGTCGCGGCCGGGGTGCAGGCGCTGGTGGTGCCGGGCTCCGAACAGGTGAAGGCACAGGCCGAAGCTGAGGGCTTGGACAAGATCTTCATCGAAGCGGGCTTTGAGTGGCGCCTGCCCGGCTGCTCCATGTGTCTGGCCATGAACAACGACCGGCTGCAACCGGGGGAGCGCTGCGCCTCCACCAGCAACCGCAACTTCGAAGGGCGTCAGGGCCGCGCCGGCCGCACCCATCTGGTGAGCCCGGCCATGGCCGCTGCCGCCGCCGTCACCGGCCGCTTCGCCGACATTCGCGCACTGTAAGAGGAAACAGCGATGACAGGATTCAAACAGCATAAAGGGATCGTCGTCCCCCTCGACAGCGCCAACGTCGACACCGACGCCATCATTCCCAAACAGTTTTTGCAGAAGGTAAACCGCATCGGTTTTGGCAAGCACCTGTTCCACGACTGGCGCTTTCTGGACGATGCCGGCCAGCAGCCCAACCTCGAGTTCGTGCTCAACCAACCGCAATTCGCCGGTGCCAGCATCCTGCTGGCTCGCGAGAACTTCGGCTGCGGGTCTAGTCGCGAGCACGCCCCCTGGGCGCTGGCCGACTACGGCTTCAAGACCATCATAGCGCCGAGCTTTGCCGATATTTTCTACGGCAACGCCATCAACAATGGCATGGTGCCGGTGCGCCTGAAGGAGGAGGAGGTTGACGCCCTGTTCCAGCTGGTCGCCGCCAAGCCGGGCATTGAGATCGAGGTGGATCTGGAAGCCAATCAGGTGCGCGCAGGTGAGCTCAGCTTCGGTTTCGAGATCGACGAGTTCCGCCGTTACTGCCTGCTCAACGGCTTGGATGCCATCGGCCTGACCCTGCAGCACGAGGCCGCCATCAGCGCCTTTGAGGCGAAGCAGCCGAGCTGGATTTAACGCGCCAGTTGCAAAAAAACGAGTAGAATCAACAGGGAGCTTCGGCTCCCTGTTTTACTGTCCGCGACGCTTCCCACTTTGGGCCACCGGAACTGGCCCGTGCCACAGGAAAGGATGATGAAGAGACCGACGGCAATTCCTCTGCTCTGTGCCCTGCTGCTTGCCCTGCCTGCGGGGGCCAGCCAAACCAGCTTCAACAACAGCCTCGGCCAGATCAGCGTCGGCTGGCATGATAGCGAAGGCAAACCCCAACAGCTCACCTACCGGCTCGAACAGGGCAAGTTGCCGCCCCTTATCGCCTATCGCCCGGCGAGAATGCAGGAGGAGGTGTTGCAGGTGTTGCTGCGGGAGGTGCGCCAGAACTACCCCGAGGTGCAGTTCACCCTCGCCCGTCCCTCGCTGGAGCTGCATCTGAAAAGCCGCAATCAGGACAAGGCGCGCGAGGCGATGGCCTTTCTGCAGTCCAAACGGAGCAAAGAGGAGCAGGCGTGGCTGACCAAACACTACTTCCAGTACTTCAACACCCCAGACGGGCAGCTGGCGGTGAAGCAAGATCATGTGCGCATCGCGCTGGAGAGTCGCAGCGGGCTGGCTCCACTGGCGGATCAACTCAAACAGCAGGGCAGCACCGAAACAGAAGCTCGCCAGAAAACCGTGGCCCATATGCTCACCTTTATCCAGAGCATCCCCTATCAGCAGCTCGATAGCCTGAACGGCAGGCAGGGCAAGGGATTTCTATCTCCCCGTCAGGTGCTGGAGCAGAACCGGGGTGATTGCGACAGCAAGGTAACCCTGATGGCCGCCATGCTGGCTCAGCTCTTTCCCGAGCTGAAACAGGCCATGGTGTTCGTCCCCGGCCATGCTCTGCTGGCCGTTGACCTGCCCGCCAAGCCGGGGGATGTGACCCTCAACTGGCAGGGGCAGAACTACCTGCTGCTCGAACCTACCGGCCCCGCCACCTTGCCTGCGGGCCAAATAGCATCGACCAGCAAAACGCTGGTCGATAGCAAGCAGTTGAGTGTGCAGCCGGTTCAGGAGAAAGGCTAATCCCCTCCCTCTGCCGATGGGGAGAGAGGATTAGCCCTTAGGCAGAAACTCTACCGCCAGCAGCAACCCGCTCTCCTCCTCCAGCACCCGGATAATACGGGCATGGGCTTCAAAGGGGGGCAACAGGTTGTTGTTGGTGGCAAGACTGATCCGGATGGGCTGATTGATGTCGAGCTGGTGTTCAGAGACCGCAATCCCCATGCCGTTGGCACTGAGATCCCGGCAGATCCCCTCCAGCACCAGCTGCTGCTGATAGACGGTGACCGGAGCATTGATGACCATGCGCGCAAAGGCACGCCTTTCCTTGGTATTGGTAAGCACGCGAACATCCTCTGTTGGGTGGGCGTCATCTCATGGGTATTGCACAATTGTGCTGGTCTACCCAAAAGAACGTTAATACAATGCGGTTCGTTTCTCAAACGGGGTGCGGTTTACCGCTGAGATTATACCCGTGTACCTGATCCAGATAATGCTGGCG
The DNA here is from genome assembly GCF_027705925.1 of Aeromonas sp. Y289-2. NCBI lineage: Bacteria > Pseudomonadati > Pseudomonadota > Gammaproteobacteria > Aeromonadales > Aeromonadaceae > Aeromonas > Aeromonas sp. Y289-2. Next base: position 8,956 of record NZ_JAPDCH010000022.1, on the reverse strand, counting down.
GAGGAATTTGAGGCATGGCGCTCATTTTTTGCGCCCTCACCCGCTGGCACCTCGTTATTAACAAGTAATAGGGAGTGCCACCCATGAAGACCCTGCTGCTGGTCACCACCGGCCTGCTGTCGGCCAATGTGTTCGCCGCCGACACCCTCACCGTCTACACCTACAGCTCTTTCACTGCCGAGTGGGGTCCGGGGCCCAAGATCAAACAGGCCTTCGAGAAAGAGTGCGACTGCACCCTCAATCTGGTTCCCCTCGAAGATGGGGTCGCCATCCTCAACCGGCTGCGGCTGGAGGGCAACCACAGCAAGGCCGATCTGGTGCTGGGGCTCGACGATGCCCTCATCAGCGAAGCCAAGCAGAGCGGTCTGTTCGCCCCCCATCCCGCCAAGCTGGATGGCATCAAGGTGCCGGGTGGCTGGCAGGATGACACCTTCGTCCCCTACGACTACGGCTACTTCGCCTTCGTCTATGACAAAGACAAACTCAAGCAGCCGCCCAAGAGCCTGAAAGAGCTGGTGGAGCGTCCCGACCTCAAAGTGATCTATCAGGATCCCCGCACCTCCACCCCGGGGCAGGGGTTGATGCTGTGGATGAAGTCTGTCTACGGCGACAAGGCGCCTGCCGCCTGGGGCGAGCTTGCCAAAAAGACGGTTACCGTCACCAAGGGGTGGTCAGAGGCTTATGGCATGTTCCTCGATGGCGAAGCGGACATGGTGCTCTCCTACACCACCTCTCCGGCCTATCACCTGATTGCCGAGAGCAAGCCCCAGTATCAGGCTGCGGCATTTGAAGAGGGGCACTACCGTCAGGTAGAAGTGGCCGCCAAGCTGAAGAGCGCCAAACAGGAGAAGCTGGCTGACCAGTTCCTGCAATTTATGGTGAGCCCCGCCTTCCAGAACGAGATCCCGACTGGCAACTGGATGTATCCCGTTATCGACACGCCGCTGCCCAAGGGCTTCGAGCAGATGATCACCGTAGCCAAGCCGCTCGCCTTCAGCAGCGATGAGGTGGCCGCCAATCGCAAAGGGTGGATCCGCGAGTGGCTGCAAGCCGTCACCCAGTGAACCGTTATCTGAAACCACAAGCTCGTCCCCTCTGGTGGTTGCCGGGCAGTGCCGCCACCCTGTTGATCCTGCTGTTATCCCTCGGGCCGCTCGCGGCCCTGCTGTGGCAGGCCGGTTCGCTGGCACCCCGCACCCTGCTCGCAGATCCTTATCTGCGCCATGTGCTGGGCTTCAGTCTGGGGCAGGCACTGCTCTCCACCCTGCTCAGTCTCGGGCTGGCCATTCCGGTGGCCCGCGCGCTGGCGCGGCGGCGATTCCTTGGCCGAACCCTGCTGATCAAGCTATTTGGTCTCTCGCTGGTACTTCCGGTCATCATCGCCATCTTCGGTATTGTGGCGGTACACGGCAAACAGGGGTGGCTGCCGCAACTGTTGCGCTCATTGGGGCTGGATCCCGGCAATTATCTCTACGGCCTGTTCGGTATCCTGCTGGCCCACGTCTTCTTCAATATGCCGCTGGCGGCACGCCTGATGCTGCAGAGCATAGAGAGCATCCCCGAATCGAGCTGGCGCCTTGCCAGCCAGCTCGGCATGCGCTCATCCCACATCTTCCGGCTGCTGGAGTGGCCGCTTATTCGCGGCATATTGCCGGGGCTGGCCAGCCTCATCTTCATGCTCTGCTTCACCAGCTTCACCACAGTGCTGGCGCTGGGGGGCGGCCCGAAATCGACCACCCTGGAGGTGGCCGTCTATCAGGCGCTGCGCTTTGACTTCGATCTCGCCACCGCGGGCGGATTGGCGCTGGTGCAGCTGATCCTGACCGCCGCCCTGCTCGCCCTGCAGCACAAGCTGCAGAGCACCCCAGCCAGCAGGGTGACACCCCGTCGCCCCTGCCTGCGGCCGGACCGTCATCAGCCGGGCACGGCGGTGGTGGATCTGCTCTCGCTCGGCATCGGGCTCGCCATCTTTCTGCCACCGTTGCTTGCCATCGTGGTGGCAGGCCTTCAACCCGGCCTGCTGATGGCGCTCACCTCCAGCAAGCTGTGGCAGGCGAGCGGCCAGTCGCTGCTGATTGCACTGGCGGCAGGCACCCTGGCGACCCTGCTCGGCAGCGGCCTGCTGCTCACCATCCGTCACCTCAAGGTGCGCACCCGCCAGCGGCGGGCTGCCGCCCTGTGGGAGGCCAGCGGCTCGGTGATCCTGATGATCCCGGCGGTGGTGCTCTCTACCGGCCTGTTCATCCTGTTTATGCCCTTTGCCGATGTATTCGCCCTCGGCTCCTGGCTGGTGGTACTGGTCAACGCCCTGATGGCGCTGCCCTATGTGCTGCGTACCCTCTCCGCCCCCATGCAGCTGGTGGTACGCCAATACGATCGGCTGGCCGACAGCCTCGGGGTGCGCGGCCTGCATCGCCTGCGACTGGTGGAGTGGCCGCTGCTGCGCCGCCCGCTGGCACTGGCGATGGCGCTGTCGATGATCCTCTCGCTGGGGGATCTCGGCGCCATCGCCATGTTTGGCAGTCAGGAGCTCACCACCCTGCCCTGGCTGCTCTACCAACAGCTTGGCAGCTATCGATTGACCGAGGCAGCCGCCACCGCTCTGCTGCTGCTGACGCTCTGTTTCTCCCTGTTCTGGCTGGTGGAGCGGGGGCTTGGAGGAAAAAATGGCGAGCAACATTGAGATACTAAACGCCTTGCGCCCCTGTGCCAGCGTTTCTGCGGCTGCTCCGGCTGATGGAACGAACCCTTTGAGGAGGAAAACATGCTGAACATTGATACGCTGGTGACCAGCTACCCCGACTGGCGCGTCAGCTTCAGCGCGACCCTGCCCAAGGGAGAGATCACCGCACTGATCGGCCCAAGTGGCGCAGGTAAATCGACCCTGCTCGGGATGATCGCCGGCTTCGTGCCGGTGGAGTCGGGCCGCCTCAGCTTCGATGGCGAAGATCTGCTGCCGCTGGGCCCCGCCGAGCGACCAGTCACCACCCTGTTTCAGGATCACAACCTGTTCCTCCACCTGTCGGTGTTCGACAACATCGCTATCGGCCTACACCCGGGTCTACGCCTGAGTGCCGCCCAGCGGGCACAGGTGATCGATGCAGCCGCACGGGTTGGTCTTGGCGAGATGCTAAGCCGCCTGCCTGAACAGCTCTCCGGCGGCCAGCAGCAGCGGGTCGGGCTGGCCCGGGCGCTGGTGCGCGGCAAACCGCTGCTGCTGCTGGATGAGCCCTTCTCTGCCCTCGATCCCGCCCTACGCCGGGAGATGCTGGCCGAAGTGGCGCGCCTCGCCTGCGAACAGGGCATTACCGTGTTGATGGTTTCCCACAATCCGGAGGATGCCCAGCTTATCGCCGATCAGGTGCTGTTTGTCGACGAGGGGCGCATCGCCCTGCAAGGCAAACCGGATATTCTGCAAAACAGCAACCACCCGGGGCTGCTGCGCTACCTTGGACAGTGACCCAAGGACACTGAACTGGTGACGGGATCAAAAAAGGGAAGCCAAGTGGCTTCCCTTTCTCATATGAAGATAGTCAGCTAAATCAGAGATTTTCCTCGGCGAACGAAGCCAGTCGGCTGCGCACCACGCCATTGAGGAAGATGTTGGCACTGCCGTCAAAATCCTTGAAACGCTCGACGATGTAGGTGAGACCCGAGGTCACAGGGCTCAGATAGTTGGAGTCGATCTGGGCCAAGTTACCGGAGCAGACGATCTTGGTACCCTCGCCGCAGCGGGTGATGATGGTCTTGATCTGGGAAGCGGTCAGGTTCTGGCACTCATCCAGCAGTACGAAGGTGTTCTGGATGCTGCGCCCACGCATGAAGTTGACCGATTTGAACTGGATGTTGGCCTTCTCCATGATGTAGCTGAGCGAGCCGCTCATGTTCTCGTCCTGCTTGTGCAGCACCTCCAGGGTGTCAGTCACCGCCGCCAGCCAGGGCATCATCTTCTCCTCTTCGGTGCCGGGCAGGAAGCCGATGCTCTCAGCAATTTCCGGGGTATTCCGGGTGACGATCACCTTCTCGTAAATGCCCTTCTCAATCACCAACTCCAGCGCAGCAGCCATGGCCAGCAAGGTTTTGCCGCAACCCGCCGGGCCGGTCAGGATCACCAGATCGATGTGCGGATCGAGCAGGGCATCCAACGCCATCCCCTGATAGACATTCTTGGGATGCACACCCCACGCCTTGCGGGACATCAGCCGCTCGCGGCCCAGATCCTTGATGCGGATCTTGTTGCCATCGTGGCTGAGTACCCGGGCGGCGAAGAAATTCTCTTCATCCACCAGATACTGGTTTACGTGAACCCCTTCCAGCAGATTGGCATCGATCACATGGATGGTGTCGCGGCCATGGGTCTCGCTCTCGCACTCGCCAACCCGCTCCCAAAAGCTGCCGGGCACAACCTGAAAGCCTTTAGCCAGCAGGCGGATATCGTCGATCAGCTGGTCGCTACGGTAATCTTCAACGTGAGCAAGCCCGGCCCCCTTGGCCTTGAGGCGCATGTTGATGTCTTTGGTGACCAGCACCACCTGACGCTTCAACTCGTGCTTTTGCAGATAGAGGGCCGCGTTGATGATGCGGTTGTCGGCCTCCTTGTCGGTAAACACCTCGGCATCCTGCGGCAGATGGTGATCGCTGAAGATGCAGATATTGCCGCTCGCTTCGCCAGCCAGCGGCACGCCCTGGGTGATCTGATCCGGGGTTGCATCGCGGAACACATCTTCCAGCGCACGAATGGCCACCCGCGCGTCGCGGCTGACATCCTTGTTGCGATCCTTGATGTTATCGAGCTCTTCCAGCACCGTCATGGGGATGAGCACGTCGTGCTCTTTGAAGGAGTAGATAGCGAGGGGTTCGTGAAGCAAAACGTTGGTATCCAGGATAAACAGCTTTCGGTCCGTATTGTCCATAAGCATCCTCCTTGGCACTGAAGGGCCACGTGTGTGAATCTCAGATGTCATTGAAACCACACGGCCGTGACAGTTTTATTACCCTCAACGCTACGCCCGATTTTACTATCGCGCAACAAATCACTTGGCCGCCTGATTTGATTGCGCATAAAAACAGCAATACAAAGACCGGCACTGTGGCCGGTCTTTTTTCTATCGTTCAACTACTTGGGCATGTCTGTCAGCCGCACTTGGAGTCGCCACAGTTGAGGCAGGTCATGCAGCCATCCTTCAGCACCAGCGCCTTGGTGTGGCACTTGTAGCAGAGCGCGGCATTGGCCGGAAAACCTCTGCTCGCCTGCTGCTCTTCAGCCTCCTGAGCGGCTTTCAACTCGGCCTGCTTCTCGGCCAGAAATGCCTGCTGATGCTCGTCCAACCCCGGCGCCTTGAGCATGCCGATCTCGGTGAGATGGCTCTCGATCACGTTGCCAATTTCGGCGATCAGCGATGGTACATACTTGCCCTTGTTCCAGTAGCCGCCCTTGGGATCGAATACGGAACGCAGCTCCTCCACCAGGAAGGTGACATCCCCCCCCTTGCGGAATACCGCCGAGATGATGCGGGTTAGCGCCACGATCCACTGATAGTGCTCCAGGCTCTTTGAGTTAATGAAGATCTCGAACGGACGGCGAGTTTCGTGAACCGTACCCTCGTTGAGAATGATGTCGTTGATGGTGATGAACAGCGAGTGCTCGGAGACATGCTCCGGCGTCTTCAACTTGTAGGTGGTGCCCATCAGCCGCTCCGGGCGCAGCACGGTTTCGTGCATATGCACTACGTCATCCTGCACAGAGAGATCTTCTTGCGGCTCATCCTTGGTACGCACCTTGTAGGAGACGATTTTCTTGTCGATCTTCTTGACCATAATGTCGTTCTCAGAATTTACCGTAATAGCCTTCTTTCAAGGCGTCGTAGAGGTTGGCGGCCGTGTGCAGCTCGCCATCGTATTCGATCTCTTCGTTCCCCTTGACGGAGATGACGGAGCCATCCTCCAGGGTGAAATCGTACAGGGTGTTCTCCAGATCCTTCTCCTTCACCAGCACGCCCTGGAAGGCCTCCGGATTGAAGCGGAAGGTGGTGCAGCCCTTGAGGCCAGAGTCCGAGGCATACATGTAGATGTCCTTGAACTGCTCGAACGGGAAATCGGTTGGCACGTTGGCAGTCTTGGAGATGGAGGAGTCAATCCAGCGCTGGGCCGCCGCCTGAATGTCCACATGCTGCGCCGGGCTGATGTCATCGGCAGTAATGAAATAGTCCGGCAGACGGCTCGCCTCATCATCGGCATAGGGCATGGCGGCCGGATTCACCAGCTCGCGGTAGGCCAGCAGCTCGAAGGAGTAGACATCGACGCTCTCCTTGCTCTTCTTGCCCGGCTTGATGACGTTGCGGCTGTAGTGGTGGGCAAAGCTCGGCTCGATGCCGTTGCTGGCGTTGTTGGCCAGAGACAGCGAGATGGTGCCGGTCGGCGCGATACTACTGTGATGGGTGAAACGCCCACCCACTTCGGCCAGCTCGGCAACCAGCGCAGGATCCACTTCGGCAACCTGCTGCATGTAGCGGCTGTAGCGCGCATGCAGCACCTTGCCCTTCACCTTGTCGCCCACCTTGATGCCATCAGCCGCCATTTCCGGGCGCAGACGCAGCATCTTGCCGGTCACTTCGTACTCCTGCTCCATGATGGGGGCTGGGCCCTTCTCCTTGGCAAGACGCAGGGACTCCTGCCAGCCGGTCATCGCCAGCTCCTGGGATACCTGCTCGGTAAAGGCTACGGATGCCGCAGAGCCGTACTTGATCTGCAGCATGGTGAGGGTCGAACCAAGACCCAGGAAACCCATGCCATGCCGGCGCTTGGCTGTGATCTCCTCGCGCTGTTTGGCCAGTGGCAGTTGGTTGATCTCAACCACGTTGTCGAGCATGCGAGTAAAGATGGCCACCACCTTGCGAAACGCCTGCCAATCGAATGCCGCGTTTTCAGTAAAAGGGTCGCGCACAAACTTGGTCAGATTGACCGAGCCCAGCAGACAGGCACCGTAGGGCGGCAACGGCTGCTCACCACAGGGGTTGGTCGCGCGGATCTCTTCACAGAACCAGTTGTTGTTCATCTGGTTGACCTTGTCGATCAGGATGAAGCCGGGCTCTGCATAGTCATAGGTGGAGGTCATGATGACATTCCACAGCTTGCGGGCGGGCATGGTCTTGTAGACCTTGCAGGCGACCTGCCCCAACTCGTTGAATACAACCCCTTCCTTGTTGGGCCAGTCGGCCCATAGCACCTGAGCGGGATCGTCCAGCGCAATGCCATCCTGCTCCACCTCTTTGGCGGTATAGGGGAAGATCAGCGACCAGGGCGCATCCTCTTTCACCGCCTTGACGAAATCTTCGGTGATGAGCAGGGAGAGGTTGAACTGACGCAGGCGGCCATCTTCACGCTTGGCCTGAATAAACTCGATCACATCGGGATGGCGGATATCCATGGTGCCCATCTGGGCGCCGCGACGGCCACCGGCTGACGAGACGGTGAAACACATCTTGTCATAGATATCCATAAAGGAGAGCGGGCCGGAAGTGTAGGCACCGGCACCGGAGACAAAGGCACCGCGCGGGCGCAGGGTCGAGAAGTCATAGCCGATACCGCACCCGGCTTTCAGGGTCAGACCGGCCTCGTGCACCTTGCCAAGGATATCGTCCATCGAATCTTCGATGGTACCGGAAACAGTACAGTTGATGGTTGAAGTGGCAGGCTTGTGCTCAAACGCCCCGGCGTTGGAGGTGATGCGGCCCGCCGGAATGGCCCCATTGCGCAACGCCCACAGGAACGGCTCATACCAGGCCTCCGGTTCCAGCTCCTGCTCTGCCAACGCACGGGCTACCCGCTGGTAAGTCTCATCGATAGAGCTGTCGATGGGAGTGCCATCCTTGCTCTTGAGGCGATACTTGCTATCCCAGATCTCGAGGGACGTTTCCTGCATGGGGATAAGGCGGGAGCCAAGCTCACTCTCCAGCACCGGGTTCGATTTAGCCATTTTCAATCAACCTTATGTGAATGCATCAACATCATGACAACAGCAGAAAACACAACTAATGGTGCCATCTAAAATTAATGGCACAACATATAGTACACCTGATGCCATGAGGGCGCCGATTCTAACCTAAAAAAATGCCCCGGCCAGCAGATTTCTGGGCCAGGGCACTTAACTGATTAATTTGCTGAGATATTTAACACTCAGAGATAGATCAGGGCTTCTTGACGTAAACGGTCGGTGTTTCACCCGCCATATTCAGATAGAACTCGTAGACGCCATCAGCATCTGGTGAGAACTTCATGTCCTCATACTTGGAGCATGGGTTGACCGGCACCGCCTCACCACCCAACACGGCAACACCATCACTCGGGCTCTTATAGCCAAAGTTGGTACCGCAGCTCCAGCCTGAATCAGCAAACTTGAACTTGTAGGGGGCCCACTCTTTCTTGAGGGTGCCTTTGGCCATATAGAGCTTGTCGGCCACCTTGACTACCTTGCTTTCATCAGTCGCCATCCAGTCGTTCATCTCCCCGCGCAGGTAGATGGACTTACCACCGAAGTCGCTGTTGTCTGCCGCAGCCTGCTCTGCACCACCATTGGATGCGCAACCGCCTAATACCAGGGTTCCCGCCGCCAGCATCATCGTTACTGTTCTTTTGAACATGGGTCTATTCCTTAAATTATTGTGATTCCTTGGTCCATCCATGTGGACTGAAGAATTAAACCAGAGTAGGTATCACAAGAAAGGTAGAGGCATCACATTCTGTGTTTTTTATATCCAACCCATTGAACCAATGAGTAAATATCAAACAGAAAAAAGAGCCTCTTTTGAGGCATCATGGGAATTTCAGTGAATTACAAGAAGATGGAAGGCTAATAGTCAAGCGATTTACTAAATTTCAGCCAATAAAAAACCCCGCTCGATGAGCGGGGTTTCTTGTATTGGGTGCCTGGCAGTGTCCTACTCTCGCATGGCGAATG
>NZ_JAPDCH010000021.1:31493-44539 GCF_027705925.1 Aeromonas sp. Y289-2 | reverse complement strand
TCACATAGCCAGTCACAATAAATCAATCACTTAGCAGTCTGAATGTCGCATTTGGACGGAAAATCCCTAGAACCCCAAGAAGGCACGATCTTCCGAGTGGTGACCGACCGGATGATGAGCGGCGAATGGTTGTCCAGCACCCGGTTGTTGTCAGGCCACCTCGACAAGCCTTTCGATGTGCAATTCGAGCAGGATTGCGTCGCGTTCCTGCAACAACGTGACAGCTACCGCATCAGCGAGATTCTCGCGCTGGCGCAACAACGAGGTCTTAATCCTCAAGCTCTACTGCCCGTGCTCTACCGTATGGTCGCGCGAGGCCAACTCTCCCTCGACCGCGGTCAGCCGATTGGACCTCAGACGTGGGTTGCCGTTGTTGGATCGCAGAAGCGACTATGAGGCGAAGCGCGCACTACCCGGGCCAGGGGCGCCGCTCGACATTTCGACGATGGATGAGGCGCAGGTCGCCGAAGCCGAGCGCCGGCGCGACATCATCGCGCGCCTGGAAGCCGGCGGTCGTTTCGACAGCGCGACCGTGGAGGCTGCCGCCGCCGAGTTCGGAGCCAGCAAGCGGCAATTTAACCGCTACCGCAAAAGCCTCCGAAATACCGGCGCGCTGACCTGCCTGTTGCCGCGCGGGCGGAGCGGCGGGCGGGGGCGGCTGCGGCTCGACCTCCGCGTCGAGGAAGTCATCACCGAGGTGCGGCTGGAGTTCAGCCGTCATCGCAAGGAGGCCAAGAACCATCACGCATTCGCCGAGATTCGAAACCGCTGCGTGCGGCGGGGCTTGATACCGCCCTCGCACAACACGTTGCGAAGCCGCTTCGCCGGCGTTCCGGCGCGTGAGCGCGTCGGCCTGAAGTACGGAAAGAAGGTGGCTCGTGAGCGATACGAGCATATCCGAGGCAAGACGCCCGAAACGACGTTTCCACTTGAGCGTATCCAGATCGACCACACGCTCGTCGACGTGGTCTGCGCGAGCGCTTTCGACCGTGAGCATGTCGGCCGTCCCTGGATCACTATCGCGCTCGACGAATGCACCCGAGCCGTCCTCGCGTTCGTGCTGACCTGGGAATATCCAAACGCCTCGACCGTCGCTCAGTGCATGACGCGGGTGATGACGCCCAAGGATGAGTGGCTGGAGCGCGTCGGCGTTCCACTCCCATGGCCGATGTATGGCACGCCCAATAGCGTCTATCTCGACAACGCAGCTGAGTTTTGGTCACGCGCCCTGTTCTATGGGTGCAGGGAATACGGCATCGCGCCGCCGGAGCATCGCCCGCCAGGGCTGGTCCATTTCGGCGGCATCATTGAACGCTTCATGGGCACGGCGATGGACCAGATGCGGCTGCTCCCCGCAGCAACCGCCCGTGATCGCGGCTTCGACAAGGTCAAGACCCGCAATCCGAACGAGGCGGCCGAGATGACCCTCGATGAGCTAGAGGTCTGGATGCTCGAGTTCATCTGCGGCCAGTATCACGTCCGGCCGCACAGCACGACCAAGCAGCGCCCGGATCTGGCCTGGGAGCGCGGCATCTATGGCACCGAGAAGCGTGCAGGCGCCGGCCTCCCGCCGATCATCGCTGACAAGCAGAAGCTCTATCTCGACTTCGCCGACATCGAAGACCGGACGATCGAGCGCTACGGCATGCGCTGGGACAATATCGAATACTGGGACGAGGTGTTGCGGCCGTTCCTGGACGCTGGAGAGCAACGCAAGTTCGTCGTCCGCCGAAACCCCTACGACGCCTCACGCATCTACTTCCTCCACCCAATCGAGGGGACCTATTGCGAGCTGCGCTGCGAGCAGATTACCCTTCCCAACGTGTCGGTGTGGGAGTTCAACGAGACCCGCAAGCGGTTGGTCGCCCAAATCGGCGACAAGCCGGACATGGCGACCATCATGGCGTCAATGGAGCGCCAACGCCTGCTGGAGCAGGACGCACAGAACGCGAAGAAGCGACACAGGAGTCGCTTGAAGCAGGAGCGTCGGCGGGTCGGCGAACAAGTCACCGCCGAACTCACGCCGCATGCGCCCATCTCCGAAGACGCACCGCCAGCGCCGCAGGCTCCGGTTCGTCGCGACATCTTTTATGAGATCGACGAATGATCCTCATCTCGCAGGACCGCCGCCTCACCAAGGCCGCCCGCGAGGCGCTTGAGGCGGACAACACCGCCCAGCGGCTCAACCTGATCCGGCAGAAAGTCTTCATCCGCTACGCCGCCGCCGATGCGATCACCGAGCGGCTTCAGGAGGCGCTGGAGGATTATCCGACCGAAGGCGACAGCCACATCCTGATCTGGGGGCCGTCGGGCATCGGCAAAAGCCAAATCGTCAAGCGCTTCGCCAAGTTGCAGAACCTCCCGGACGATCCGAGGGCGTCCAAGGCCAACGTCCCGGTGCTGGTCGTGAGCATGGGGCCGACCGGTTCTGCCCGAGGGCTGCTGGTGCGGATCCTTGGGCAACTCAACGCGCCCTACGGCAAGAGCGCGAGCACCGACACCCTTTATCCTGACGTCCTCAGACTGCTCCGAACCAGCGGGGTCAAGATCCTGGTCATCGACGAATTGCATCACATCGAGAAGGGCAATCGCAAACAACGCGAAGAGGCGCTGGCGACAATCAAGCTGCTCGGCAATGACCTCGGCATCACCATCGTCGGGTGCGGCACGATCGCCGCGCTGCGCACGCTTCGGTGGGACCCGCAGATCGAGCGCCGGTTCGAGCCGCATCGACTCGAGGTCTGGGGTCATAACGAACAGACCTATGGCCTGCTCAACAGCCTGGAGACCTGTCTGCCGCTTCGCCACGCTTCCGGGCTTTCCGATGACAAGATCGCGACCTGGATTATCAACGAGTCGGAGGGGACCACGCGCGAGATCGCCTATCTGGTGCGCCGCGCCGCCCTGATGGCCATCCGCTCAGAGAAAGAGCGCATTGATCTTCCGCTGCTGCGCTCGCTGAACCATGTGAGGCCATCGGTTCGGCGGCAGCGGGAGGACGTCCTCCTCAGAGCCGCCTCGCTGCCGCCGCTCTGAGATGTCGGACCTGCGTCTGTGGCCTTGGCGTCCCCGCCCGCAGGCCGACGAACTGCTCTCTAGTTGGCTGCGGCGGATCGCGCTCGGCAACTCCGCCAAGCTGCATAGCTTTTGTCACGCCGTCTGGCCCGGGCTGCAGATCTGGAATCGCGACATCGACGGGCTGGCGCCGCCTCGGCTCATGGAGGGGCTGGTCGCGCATACCGGGGTCGATGCGCAGGTCGCGGAGTTGACGACCTTCCGGCCCTGGGTCGGCACGTTGTTCGAAGAGGTCCGGGTCACGGGGGCGACCCAGTGGCTGCTGCCCGTGGGCATTCATCACCGCACCCGCCGGCGGCCGGGCCAGCAGTGGTGCCCCCTCTGCCTGACCGAGGACGCCGAGCCCTACTATCGGCGTCGCTGGCGCCTGGCGATCGCCAGCACCTGTCCTCGCCACGGCTTGGTGCTGGCCGACAGCTGCCATGACTGCGGCGCGCCCGCGGTCCCTCATCGGGGCGCCGATCCCTGGTGCCACATCTGCACCGCCGATCGGCGCGACCACCCGGTGATGGCGGCCGAGAGCCAGGCGCTACAGTTCGAGTTTCGGCTCAGCGAAATGCTCGCGCCCGACGTCGTCCCGCGGACCGACTTGGAGGCCATTCACCCGCTGGCCTATTTCGGCCTGGTTCGTCAGGTGATGACCGTGCTCAGCGGCGGCGAGCGGTCGCAGGGTCTGCGCGACGAGGTCGCGCGCAGTTGGGGCGGTGATCCCGCGCCCTACGCCGCCAAGCAGATCGAGACCGCTTCGGCCGCTGATCGACATCGACTATCAGGCCTCACCGCCCGGGCGATGCGCGGGTGGCCGTGGCTGTTTGTGGGCCACTGCGCCGACGCCCGGGTCTGGAAGTCCTGGGCGTTTGCGGACCGGCGCTATGGCCGATCACCGTTCGCCTATGCCGATCCAGTGATCCGTTACCTGACGCCCTGACGGCGGTCGCCTGTTCGTCGCTGGGTGTTGGATGCGTTGCCGCTGCGCCACGGTGAGTCTTCATTAACGCGACGCCTTTCATCATGAATCTCAAACAGTTGCGACGCTACTCTCGCGCGGGCTTTTTGCTACCAAATTGGCGTTTATGTTTGCCATAGTCGGCCGTTCATGCGACATTTCTTCATATAAGGTTGCCCGGAAGCCATTATCGGTTGCCGGGCTTTTCGACTCGAAGGACCGCATCATGACCAAGCCCATGCTCCAGCCGAGTCAGCTCGGTGAAACTTCCACGTGGAAGTCGCCAATGTGCCACGGCGTCATTGCTGCCTTTTTGCTCGCCCGATCCCCATCGTGGAAGTCGCTGCGGAGGCCGACGCCATGGTGACGGTGTTCGGCATTCTGAATCTCACCGAGGACTCCTTCTTCGATGAGAGCCGGCGGCTAGACCCCGCCGGCGCTGTCACCGCGGCGATCGAAATGCTGCGAGTCGGATCAGACGTCGTGGATGTCGGACCGGCCGCCAGCCATCCGGACGCGAGGCCTGTATCGCCGGCCGATGAGATCAGACGTATTGCGCCGCTCTTAGACGCCCTGTCCGATCAGATGCACCGTGTTTCAATCGACAGCTTCCAACCGGAAACCCAGCGCTATGCGCTCAAGCGCGGCGTGGGCTACCTGAACGATATCCAAGGATTTCCTGACCCTGCGCTCTATCCCGATATTGCTGAGGCGGACTGCAGGCTGGTGGTTATGCACTCAGCGCAGCGGGATGGCATCGCCACCCGCACCGGTCACCTTCGACCCGAAGACGCGCTCGACGAGATTGTGCGGTTCTTCGAGGCGCGGGTTTCCGCCTTGCGACGGAGCGGGGTCGCTGCCGACCGGCTCATCCTCGATCCGGGGATGGGATTTTTCTTGAGCCCCGCACCGGAAACATCGCTGCACGTGCTGTCGAACCTTCAAAAGCTGAAGTCGGCGTTGGGGCTTCCGCTATTGGTCTCGGTGTCGCGGAAATCCTTCTTGGGCGCCACCGTTGGCCTTCCTGTAAAGGATCTGGGTCCAGCGAGCCTTGCGGCGGAACTTCACGCGATCGGCAATGGCGCTGACTACGTCCGCACCCACGCGCCTGGAGATCTGCGAAGCGCAATCACCTTCTCGGAAACCCTCGCGAAATTTCGCAGTCGCGACGCCAGAGACCGAGGGTTAGATCATGCCTAGCATTCACCTTCCGGCCGCCCGCTAGCGGACCTGGTCAGGTTCCGCGAAGGTGGGCGCAGACATGCTGGGCTCGTCAGGATCAAACTGCACTATGAGGCGGCGGTTCATACCGCGCCAGGGGAGCGAATGGACAGCGAGGAGCCTCCGAACGTTCGGGTCGCCTGCTCGGGTGATATCGACGAGGTTGTGCGGCTGATGCACGACGCTGCGGCGTGGATGTCCGCCAAGGGAACGCCCGCCTGGGACGTCGCGCGGATCGACCGGACATTCGCGGAGACCTTCGTCCTGAGATCCGAGCTCCTAGTCGCGAGTTGCAGCGACGGCATCCATGTCTCGACGATGCCAGCGGAGTGCTTAAGCTACTCCTAGCGCATTGGGCGCTGGGACGGGGCGGGGGTGCATAGCCATGCACCGGCGGATAAGCGTGCGCGCGGCTCGCTCCACCGATTTGGCTAGGGGAGCGCGGTGCTGCGCCAGCTTTCTAGAATGTCGCTTACTTCGCGGCTGACAATTAACCGCGCCTCGGCGCGAGCCATACCGGAGATCGCCAAAAGTCGATCGTAGTCGGTAAGTTGGTGGCGGGCGAAGGTTGAGGCCACAATGCCGACGACCTTGCCTAGCGAGGCTTCTGTCCACCGTTTGGCCAGAATCCGTTCGATGAGGATCTCGCGGTATTCCGGCGGGCAGCGAGCTTGATGTTTGCGAAAATGTCGCTCGACCGTCCGCCGGGTGAATAATGTGCCTTGCTGCATGCGATGCCTCCAAGGAGACGCTCGCATCGGCCTACGCCAAAAGGGGTCGCATGAGGTGCTTGGGGGCCGCCAAAAGGGTAGCTCAGCGACATGCCTTCCGATGTTGCCGTCAGCTAATCGCCAACCTTGGGGGGCGGCAGTTCGTTCGGCGTTCCCCACGACAATAGCCAGGCTTTCACAGCCTCGTGGCTGATAGTCCGGCCTGCCTCAATGTCGGCAATGCCCTCGGCGGTCGCTTCCTGGTCGTCGTCAAAGTTGTCGGCTTGGGAGTTCACGCAGTCCAACTACCACAACACCCGACCGCCCGGCCACACCGGTCCGACGCCTACGCCTTTACGGCCACACGGTGTAATGGAGGAGAGAGAGCCAACACATGCGCCAGCGCGAATGGCTTGGCGGCGGTCCGCAGGATTTCAGTCGCCGCCTCGTAGGCTTCAGACGGGACCACTCGGTCCGGAGGCGTTGCGGCGGGACCCCTAGTGTGCGCCCTTCACAGACCCTGAGGAGCGCACCGCTCGCCTTCTTGGGGTTCTAGGGATTTTCCGTCCAAAAACGACAAAGTGCTCTGGAGGCCGCGCCGTCCGTGGCCTCCAGAGGGGTATTACTTTTCGCTGACGGGTAAATATCCCTCGATTGAGCGCATAAGCTCCTCCAGATCTGGCAATTTTTCGCTCAATTCGAAGTGGTAAGTCCCCTTGAGGTTAATGTTGTGCCAGGCCACAGGGGATGCCTGTTTGACGATATCTATTCTCTTGGTATCTCCTTGGTATTCGAAGCTGGTCAACAGCTGGCTGAGTATCCTGGAGTTGAAGTAAACGATGGCATTGGTGACCAGGCGAGCGCACTCATTCCATAGCTGGATTTCTTCGTCTGAACTGCCCCGGAACTGATCCCCATTGACGCTGCTCACGGCCCGACGCAGTTGGTGATAGGCCTCTCCCCGGTTCAGCGCGCGCTGAACATAGTTTCTTAAACTGGCATCATCGATGTAGCACAGTAGATAATTCGCTTTCACCAGGCGATTGTATTCCGTCAGGGCTTCCAGCAGCGGGTGATTGCGCTTGTACTCCGAGAGCTTTCTCACCAAGGTGGCTTGCGTTGTTTTCCGCTGCTTAAGTGATACTGCAATCCGTTGGATGGTATCCCAGTGCTGCGCAATACGATGGGTATTGATTGGCTTTTTTAAGCACAGCTGAATTCGGTGTTCTTTGTCTTCCTTGACATCAAACATGTCATTGATCACTTTGCCAACCTGGGCATAGCGTGGGGCAAACTGGTATCCGAACAGATCCAGTAACGCGAAGTTCACATGGTTCACCCCATGGGTATCGGTTGAGAGCACATCCGGAATGATGTCTGACGTATTGCTCATCAACAAATCAAAGATGTAGTGCGATTCATGTTCGTTGGCGCCGATCACTCTGGCGTTGATCGCAGCGTGATTGGCGATCAAGGTCATGGCAGAAACACCTTTTTGAGTGCCAAAGTACTTCGACGAATAACGGGTTTTGAAGGTCTCGCGCCGGGCTTCGAACTTTTGACCATCGGCACTGGCGTGGATCACATCTTCCTGGATGTTGTAGTACCGGAAGATGGGTAGCTTGGCTGTCGCGTTATTGATGTTGTCGTTAGCAGCATTCAATGTTTCCAGGCGAAGATAGTTCGCCTGGATAGTGCTGAGCTGATCATAGGTACGATCAGAGATCTGTGCCATGCCGTAAATGCCTTGATTGGTTGCATTGCCGACCAGAATTGCCAACAGGTCATATTCATGGGAACGGCTTCTGGATTGGGAACCCAGCACATGAGCGAAGCAGTCAATGAAACCGGTGTCACGATCAACCATGCGCAGTACATCCGCAATCCCCGTTGTGGGAATTTGCTGGAAGAAGGGATTGTTGACCAGATGATGTTTGCTGGCCGAAGGCAGGCGCCAGAAGCGTTTACCCTGCGGATTACGCAAGATGATATTCCGGTTGTCTTCCTGTTCAAGATATTCGCCGACTTCGTACAAACGGGTATCCAATTCCATGGCCATCTGTTTGATCAGCTTTTCAGGCTCCTCCGCTAATTTTGTAAAATGGCTCTGTTGAAGCAGCGTATATTTGTTTTTTCGCCAATGTTCCCCGTCGATCAGGTCGGCGTCGAGTGCCCGGTATTTAGTGATATCAGGCAGCGTCAGCTGGCCATTCAGGCGATCAGGAATCTGTTGATAGAGGAACCACTCATAACGATCGATCAGGATATTCCCTTCACCATCCAGCAGGAATTCACGTGATTTTTTGGAAAGGAGTCTGGTGTCGGCAGTTTGCAACTGAGCGTCCTGGCCGTTGAGTTCGTTTTGTGTTTTCGCCAAGGCGGCCGCTAAGTGCTGGGTGCCGTCGCAGCCTTCGAAGCGCAGACATAGGAACAACTCTCGCAGCAAACCTTTCCGCAGACTTTCTTTCTCGTCGCAGTACTGCCACATGGCTTCATCGACCGATCGTCGCTGCTCGTTCAGGAAGAGACATACAGATTCCAGATCCCTTTTGGTCAGCAGGCTCAGTGCTTGCTGTCTTACTGTTGCAAACGGTAGTTGCAGATCAATGCTGTCATCAATGAACAGGTGCAGTACTTCAGCTGCCTTGCTGACATTTTTAGCTGCTTTTTGCCAATCCTTAAACACCGCTTCCTGCGCATAATCCTTTGCCTTCTGTTTGGTCTGTCTGACATGATGCACAAAGCCATCGGCAATACGTTCCAGCGCTTGCTGCCATCGCGTTTGAAGATAGCACAATAAATACAGCCATTGGCTGCCTACGGTTTGACGTTTCAGTTTGGCACCGTAGTAGTCGACTTTCTCTGCCAGGTGTTGCAGATTTTTCTGCGACAGTGATAGCGTGCTCAACAGCAGATCCACTTCCGGCATCCAATGCTGGATATGGCGATAGACAATCAGTTCTTTCTCCAACTCGGTTCCGGTGAAGTTACGAGCCGATTGTCGCAACTGTCGGAACGGCAGTGGACCTGTGCCGTTCACGAGCTCCGCCAGTGCTTGCTTAAGACCGCGTGACATTGCACGCTCAAGGTGCGCGGCCATGTGTTCCTGTTCGTCTCCCACCACCTGACTGATGATCTTTTGCAGCGTGCTGTAGGCAGGGATTGCGATCTTCTGCCCCGAACAATATTCAATGGCCGCATCGAAGAGGTGCCTAGGCGCTGTCCAGGCTCTGGCTTGCTGGGATAAGTAATCTCTCAACGCCGCTCCATGGTCTTTGACATTCCAGCGCTGGTAGTTGCAGAGCTGGAAAACACGTTGGTAAATCCGTTCGTTCTCTTTTGGCGTGAGATTAAAGGGTCTACAGCCTGGGCCTGGTAGAACGGTTTGATAAACGTATTTGAGGTCCTGCTTGATCTGATGAAAGCCGGGATTCAGCACCACCGGCTTGGCTTTGAAATAGCCCAGCAGTACCACCAGCATGTAACGCTGGCCCCGATGACGGAGGCTTTTAGCGATCGCCAGTTCCTTATCGTTCAGCGAGAAAAAGAAGCGTTGGTCGGCGGAGGTGAAAGCGGGGGGTCCATATAACTCATCTTGTTCTGCCTCGGACAAGATTTGGACACGTTCTTCGAATGCCATGGATTTAGCCCAAAAAGACTAAATCTTACTCAAACAGAGCCCAAATAGGGATCTCGAAAAAAGTAATACCCCTCTGGAGGCCACAGACGGCGGGGCCTCCAGAGCACTTTGTCGTTTTTGGACGGAAAATCCCTAGAACCCCACAATAATTAATGCCAAAACGAGTAGGAACCGAACATGAGCTACCAGATTCTCTCCGCTGCGGCGGCCAGCATTACCGAACTGAAACGCAACCCCATGGGCACTGTCAAAAAAGGCAATGGTTCTGCCGTTGCTATCCTCAAGCACAACGAACCAGCCTTCTACTGCGTGCCACCAGAGCTCTTTGCTTACTATATAGAACTAGCCGAAGACGCTGAGCTTAATCGTATCGCCGATGAACGCATGGCCCTACTCGATAAGGTCAGCGTATCGCTAGATGATCTATGACGTATGCCACGCGATTTTATCGTTGAGTACTGAGGTAGTTGCTGAATTATGAGCGTTAACATTGTGGGAAACACCTGAGCTTTGTAGTTCTAGGGAAGGTGCTAACAAGTCACTTGACACAAAAACACTCCACCATAACTAATTGATATTAAATGACTAAGTTTCAGTTTTTGCGCAAGAGGTACTTATTCGCACTTTCCTTATATTACCCGTTGCCTCTCAACTTCGGCCAGTAAGCTTTGGACTAACCCTGCGGCAAAACGCTGACGACCAACAAGCTCATCTTCGTTGTCTCCACCGTGGAAGCGTGCGTAGGCAACAGCCCCCACCTTCTCATAGCCTTCACCATGCTCGTCGTCCCCG
Source organism: Aeromonas sp. Y289-2 (assembly GCF_027705925.1). Classification (NCBI taxonomy): domain Bacteria; kingdom Pseudomonadati; phylum Pseudomonadota; class Gammaproteobacteria; order Aeromonadales; family Aeromonadaceae; genus Aeromonas; species Aeromonas sp. Y289-2. The sequence goes on along the minus strand of NZ_JAPDCH010000021.1, from coordinate 34,155 downwards.
AAACGTCTCGCTAACGCTGCTAACCCATCTTGCATTGCCTCTTGATGCTGTTGTGAACGGATGCGTTCAACGAATAGAGCTGCGACTTCCTTTACCGAGCCTGAGTATTGGATCACATGAATTAGGTCAGCGGCATCCTTCCTCTCCTGACGCTGATCCAGAGCCAGAGCTTTCAAAATTACAAATGCTGGCACGTCCGCAAATCGCACAGTATCCACTGATAGACCATCACCACCCAGGAGCTGGGCAGAAACTATCTTCTCCTGATACCAGTCGTGGACGATTCGGGCATGCTTAATGGTGAGCGCCGATACTCTTTCCCCATCGACGCTGATGGTCCTGCCAGGTTCCTCTGCACCGGCATCTCGTAGAAGTTCAACGACTACTTCTATATGGTCATCGACCTTGCGACGCCAGCGCCAAGATGCGGGCTTTCCCTCTTCGACCCACCTGATGAAGCCCCGAGCTTTTAGCTGATCCGCAAGGCTAGCGTATTCGTTGTCAGCTGCCAGCACCTCTAGGTTTAATACTATGTCCACGTCCGAAGTCCCCGCATGCATCGGAACATCGGGTAGGTTCTCTGGAGTGAGATAACGAGGAACCAGGCCGCCGACAAGTCTTAGGGTTTCCTTCAGATGTCCAAAGGCGCTTAGCAGTGTGAGCAGTGTCATCTCGCACGCCGATGTAACGTCTTGACTATATCCAGCCGCTGTACGAGGCTTCAATCCCGTTGCCATAAAGACTCCAATTGTTCTCTGATATGTTCCGCCAGTTCTTTATTGCGGCCTCGGCCATCCAATAAGTCCAAGTACAGAATGTAAGGACTTGCGAAAAAAATAGGGTGGTTTGGGCTCACATCCCGGTAAAGCAAACTCGCGGGTTCGCGCTCGATAAGTGTGACGTTTGCCCCTTTGCTGACTGGCTTCAGGCCTAGCACGTCAGCCATTCTATCCGCGTAGCCCTTGGGCACAATGATCTCCGCTCCTTCAGTACTGGTCAGCAACGGTGCAAGAATATTGGCGGCAGCAGCACCTGTGAACGCCCACGGATAATCCACCTTCTGATGGTCTATCCGTTCTGCCAGATGAGCTAACAGGTGTTTGGGATTTTCGACAAAGGTGTACCACTTCGACTTCTGTTCTTTGCGATGCCGCCACTGCTCAGACCAAGCGTCCAAAAGCTTATCAGGGTGAGTGAGCATTCTACGCTTGCTAGGTCCTCCACCAGTAGATTTCACCCATTCACGTAACGTCAGTTCCTGCAACACAAGAGAGCAGGTGTACGCAGAAGTTTCGGCTTGCTCGGCCAGCTCTCTACCAGTTAGCCACCCATGACTATTCATCAGAAGCGAGTGGATTACACTTTCACGAGCTCCAGTGAAAAGAGCAATGCCCTGGGTGTTCTTTTTGGTACGGTGAGAAGGCTTTTCAATATTGATGAGCCAGCCGTCGTGCTTTAGATAAAGGCTGCCTCCTAGTTCGAATGAGGCGATATTCTGTTCCCTAAGCTCCTGCTTAGCCCCTGAGCTTAGTACGCCTGCCGCGAGCAATCCAATCGCGTCGTGACTATGATGAGTGTCGCGTATGCGCCTGTGGAGCTGGTACACTGCATTTCTTAAGTCTCTTGGATAGACCTCTCTTTTGACTTCGACGAATACCAGTAGGGTTTTACTCGGAGCCTTTATCTCGATCATGCCATCAAGCTCAACCCCAACCCCACGAAGCTCGTGCGAAGCATTGTGCACCGAGGCTTCAGGGCCGAATGCCCCAGCAAGAGCCTCAACCAGTGCATCCAACATCTGCCTTTCGAATTCGAACCCCGAATGATGTGAGTAACGTTCCATAACCTTAGCCCCCATAGCATTATTAGCTGTACAGCAAAAAACGCCTTTTCAGCTAATGTTTAGGCCTTATCGTATCATTAGCTGAACAGCTAACAACCCTCTATAGGCTAAGTTTTGTATATTCTATCCTGTATTGACCAGAATGCCCGCATGGATGAGGTGTGCGGAATCGTTCCTTTCCCGACGATGATCCTGGGCTTTCAAGATCACAAACGTAGGTACATCGGTATACCGCACAGCTTCCATCGCGAAAGGCCGTTGATATGACCTCAATATGGGGAATAGCTGAACTTCCCTGGCTGGTTCAGGTTGCCACTATGGGAAATACCTGAACTTTGTAGTGCGCCAGGGGTCGATAGGGTCTCTATATGGGGCAGCTGAACTTCCCTGACTGGTTCAGATAGCCACTATGGGAAATACCTGAACTTTGTGGTGTGAGTGGGAGGTCGATATGACTTCAATATGGGAAACACCTGAACTTCTCGGGCTGGTTCAGATCGCTACTGTGGGAAACACCTGAACTTCATGAGCTGGTTCAAGTCGCTACTATGGGAAACACCTGAACTTCTCGGGCTGGTTCAGGTCGCTACTGTGGGAAACACCTGAACTTCATGAACTGGTTCAAGTCGCTACTGTGGGAAACACCTGAACTTCATGGGCCGATTCAGGTCGCCACTGTGGGAAACACCTGAACTTCACGGGCTGGTTCAGGTCGCTACTGTGGGAAACACCTGAACTTCATGGGCTGGTTCAGGTCGCCACTACGGGAAATGCCTGAACTTTGTGGTGCGAGTGGGAGGTCGATATGACTTCAATATG
>NZ_JAPDCH010000021.1:0-31483 GCF_027705925.1 Aeromonas sp. Y289-2 | reverse complement strand
GGGCTGGTTCAGGTCGCCACTACGGGAAATGCCTGAACTTTGTGGTGCGAGTGGGAGGTCGATATGACTTCAATATGGGAAACACCTGAACTTCTCGGGCTGGTTCAGGTCGCTACTGTGGGAAACACCTGAACTTCACGGGCTGGTTCAGGTCGCCACTACGGGAAATGCCTGAACTTTGTGGTGCGAGTGGGAGGTCGATATGACTTCAATATGGGAAACACCTGAACTTCTCGGGCTGGTTCAGGTCGCTACTGTGGGAAACACCTGAACTTCACGGGCTGGTTCAGGTCGCCACTACGGGAAATGCCTGAACTTTGTGGTGCGAGTGGGAGGTCGATATGACTTCAATATGGGAAACACCTGAACTTCTCGGGCTGGTGCAGGCCGCTACTGTGGGAAACACCTGAACTTCACGGGCTGGTTCAGGTCGCCACTGTGGGAAACACCTGAACTTCACGGGCTGGTTCAGGTCGCCACTGTGGGAAACACCTGAACTTTACGGGCTGGTTCAGGTCGCACCTGTGGGAAACACCTGAACTTCACGGGCTGGTTCTGGTCGCCACTGTGAGAAGACCTAACGCTCGGTTGCCTACGGAGGATCATCGAGTGTACCGATGTGCTTTCCAGTGAAGAATTTTATCGCTACTTTTAAGACTATATCTTGCAATGAGAACATGAGCATTATGACTTACTCAGCATATAATCAGGGGCATGTGAAGCCCCATTGTGCACGACTTGTCATGTCTCTAGGTATTCCTTCCGACCCATTGAGTGTTCATTCATGGATTGTTGCAGGAATTCCCCCTGAGATTATTATAAGGCTTGTTGAATCTGTCAGGTCTGATATGAAGACAATCTGTCATCTTGTTGGTATTAGCAAAAGGACCATAACCCGTAAACTAAAGAATGGAACTCCTCTAACTCCTGAGCAAGGGTCTAGAGTATACAGTGTAATACAAGCACTTGATGCAACAATCTCGCTACACAATGATGATCTTGCTATGGCTATGGCTATGGCTATGGCTTGGTTACATTGCCCTGCAAAAGGGCTGGGAGGTGAGATACCTATGAATATCTTGACTACACCAAGCGGTGTCCAAGCCGTGGTCGATCTCATTGGTCGGATTGAACATGGGGTTATTGCCTGAACCCGTTCGCTCAGAATCGGTCTTTGATATGATAAGTGACTCAAACTCTGGGTAGCTATTCACCAATAGCTAAAGGAAGGCCTGCTATTTTTTTAATAGCAACGCCTTCACCTTATGTCCAAGATCAACATTTCGTTTGCTTGCTGACTCATGCGTTAGAGCTTGGCTCAGAATATTCAAAGGCCCGATCAAGTAGACCTTTTCTACGGCTCGTGTAATCGCGGTATAACACATTGTTCGATCAATGTTTGGGGCCTTATCCAGAACAATGATGACTTGTTTAAACTGTGAACCCTGACTCTTGTGAATTGTCATAGCATAAGCATGGCGAAGGGCATTGATTATATCCAACGAGATCTCTCGTTCTATGCCGTCATCCCACAGTATCTTACCAAAGCTAGTCAAAGATTCATCGTTGTCATCATTCTTTAGAATTTTCATTACGTTGTAAACTTGGCAAATGTGTCCTGTGGAACCATTCATCAGGTCATGGTCGTAAAGGTTGGAGCAGCACATTACTTTGTCATGTAGTTTAAACTCAGTATCTAAATATCGATTTACTTCTTCTATGAATACTCTTAATGGCTTGCTTTTATTAAATGCTACGCAGCGTTTATTTATATCATTAACCATTTTGGTTGTAGCGCAAATTATTTGTGTTTCATCAGGTTTTTCTAAATATATTGAGACTGCTCTCCTTTGAATTGCATTAGTTCCATTTATATCAATATGGACGACATCATCGTAGCTAAATGTTGGAAGAACACCATTACGGATAGCGGCTGAGATAGCCGGAATATTTGAGAGTCTATCTTGCCGACGAACCTCTGTTAATGTGATTTTGGGAATGTCGTGCATTGGCACCAGTTCATGGAAAACAAGACCAAAATCTACAGGTGGGAGCTGCCCAATATCGCCTAACATGATTACATGTGCAGAATTAGGAACACATCTCAATAGGCGGTACATACTAGGTAAGTCTACCATTGAGCTTTCATCGACAACAATAACAAGTTGTCTGCCTTCATAATCTTTAGCATTGAAATTTCTAATAAATCTTGCGATAGTATAAGCCTCTTGATTTGTTGCCTCTGCCATCCTTTTTGCTGCTTTGCCTGCAAGTGCGACTTGTACTGGTATTATATCTAACTTATGAAGCACTGAATAAAGCGCATCTAATAATGTAGTTTTACCTACACCTGCACCACCATTAATAATTAGAAAACGATGTTTTATAGCCCCAAAGATAGCTTCTTTTTGAAGAGAGCTTAAGTGAAAGCACTTTTTACTTTCGTATTGATTGATATAGAAGTTTATCCTTTTTTCATCGAGAGATAATTTACTCGGGGTTGTGATGAGGTTCACCAATCGCTGAGCAACATATGCTTCCATGGTGAAAGCACCTGCGCTCTGTAATTCATTATCACCAACCTCAAGGATATTTTCACACGATGTGGCGAGTGCGAATGCTTGATTAACATAGCACTCTGTTTTTTCTGGATTCATTGGGATATGCAAGAGTTGTTTCAGCCATATATCTAAATCATATCGTGTTGCTAATGTACTCCCGTTAGAAAGATGACAGTACAACGCCTCCTCGGCTGCTGCTGCGAACCTAATAGGAGCGTCCAATTGAAAGCCTAGAGCCAGTGAGATCCGATCACATTCATTAAAATCAACACCAAATGCTAATAATCGGTAAGGATCTTCGCTTATCTTACTTATGGTTTCCTGTTGATAATAATCTGATACCAAAAATGAGGTTGATACTGATAAGCCTAAATTTGCATTGCAGAATCGCATAGCATTAATATTTATATAGCTACGCCATGCATCGGCAGTATTTTTTGCAGTGTTTTCACTTAATATCTTACGCAGGCTTACAATATCCCCATTATCCAATATTTCAAATAGGGACTCACCAAATGTAGACCATAATTTACGGGCTTTCACTGGGCCAACACCTTTAAATCTGGTGTGACTGCCTAACATAAGTGCGATCTGCTCCCCTGATGGCCTAATAAGGTCTAGGTATTGAGGGGTGATTACAGTGAGAATACCTCCGTGCTCTACTCGTCTACTATACTGCTTTTTGACAGCTAATTTAACCAATGCACCCTTTGCCAATATTAGTGATAGGCGCTCACTGTTATGTTCATTTATGTGAATGATGTAGTTCTGCTTGTAATTGCAGTTACGTAGAGTGTCAGGATCTATCTGTACAGCATGAAATGATCGACCTTTTCTGGATGAATATGGTGATCTTGTGATGCGGAAAAACCTCTCTTGCCCGAAGTCATTCATCTTGGCACCCGCTTAAATATTTCTAGCAATTCCATGCGATGCTGATCTCGATGTGAATTTGATTGAAGAGATTTATATTCCTGCTTCAATCCTTCTAGATGAGATTCTAGTTCTGCAACCCGTAGCTGTAATTGGCGAATCATTTTATCTTTCTCTTGAATGCTCTTTTCTAGCGGGCTGTATCGATTTGCGGGTGTTTTTGAAGTATCCCGAGCCTGGTAGGGCAGCTCCTGTAAGGTATTCTGTTCAGCTAGCCATTGAGCCTTACTTTTAAGGTACGCAACAATGTATTTGTTTTGGTAATAGCTAGAGCGAGATATGCCAATCTCTTTTATTATTGCAGTTGCATTTAAACTGCCATTTTCTATGAAGTTTTGCCATTCAGCAAGGTCAAGTGGCCCGACCAAATTTGCCACCTTAACTAGATTTTCACGCGCCTTGGCATGCATTCTATCGAGATCGAAATCTTCCAGTTCACGACTAATACTGAATGCTCTATTCATTTTTTAAGATCTTTCAATCTAGCTTTTGTCTTCATAGAGTGTGGGAGCGGTGCTTCCAACTCCTCAATGGACATACCATGACTTGTTGCATTGGCGAACCAGCGAACAAAAGTCTCATCATAGTCAGCTAATAGTTTTTTTAACTTGATATTTTCCTCTTTCACTTTATCAAGTTTTGATTGGGTTTCTTCTGCACGCCTGCCGATATTTTCTATTATGTTGCTACTTTGATTGGCTTCTTTATAAGCCTTAACAATAGATTCTTTTTTGGACAATGCTTGCCGAGTAAACCCTGTCTCCTGTTCTAGTTCCTTCCAGGTGACCTTATTCCTCCCACTGCGGGCAGCTAGGATTACGATGAGTTTGCAGAAGTCTTGCTCTAGTGCAGCTGTAATTTGTTTCTGTTCTTTTTTCATATTGCAACACACCCATTATTACCATTAGGAAAAACTTGCACTCGTTCGCCATCTGAAATTGAATTATCCTGCTCAATAGCGAGGGCTATACGACAACCATTTAATAGCTCTTCATGAGAACGTAGCCAGTTATTGGAGCCATGATATTCTGCGTCAACAGCTGCCTTAACATGCTGAATTCGAGTTTCTTGTTCATCTTGAAGTTTTTGTAAATGAATTATCTCTCCTTGTTTTCCTTTTATACGATAATACTCAGAGCACCCACGGACGCATGCATAGTATTTTCCACATGGAGAGTCACTATAGTCATGTTTACATAAGCCAATTGCAGTGATAAGTGTTGTGCCAATGTCTTCTATCGTTTCAAGAACCTCATCACGATCAACCAGCGTAAAGATCACTGATGCCTCTTTTGCTTGCTCTGGTGTTATATTTGAGGCGGCAAAGAGTATGTCTGCGTTATCCATGACTCTTTTAGCTGGATTAGTGTGGTCATAGGCTATATTGTCTGGAGTATACTTTCGCCCAAAGTAGCGAGCAACCTCTATAGGAGTTACTGAATCTGAGATCTCCAGCATAGTGCCTAGAAAGTGACGAAATTGATGTGATGTCAGCCGGATTTGTTCACCTTGATAGCACAGATGTTTGCGTTCAAATATATTTTTGATACCAAGTTCAGGGCGACCTGAAATATAGTCTGATATCTGAGTATGCGTTATCATTGTGAATTCCCAGGGCTCTGTGCTCTTATCAGAATGATGGCGCTGATGTTGGGTAACAAATATTAGTTTATCTGGGCAATCAGCCACACTTAACACTGACATCTGTTTCCATAATTCATCGATAGACTTCTTCGCTAATGAAAATGTTTTTTCCTTTAAGTCTACTGAGTGGAATGCGGCCGCATTTTTACCTGTATTTGGATTCAGTTTATTAGTCAGATTAACATTTCTTTTCTTTAGATAGGATAATAGATTTGAACGTGATGACCAGTTTAATCTTTCCCAAATGTCAGTGACAAACAGCTCACAATCTTCGGTGATAATTGGGAAGAAGTCGTATTTTCCATTAATGACACATTTAATCGTGTCACGTACAGGTGCTAATATTTCAAGTGCGCTAGTCAGACCTTTTTGTAGAATCGGCAGCAGGCTTGAGGCTATAGCCTTGGTCTGATATGCAGCGCCTTTTTTGGCTCGATAGCGGATCTCATTAATGCATACTATGTCAATTTCGCCTGTGAAGACGTTTAGCTCCTCAACTTCCCTGGCCTGTAAACACTCGACATCCAAGCAGATCACCTCATCAAATCGCAGACCTGTTGCAAACATAATTTCTACGATAGCCTGAAACAGGGCATCATCACCTTCTAGATTCGAGTTAGAAAGTGTTGCTACTGCGATGAGGCTTTCGTGGGTAGGTAACTTCTCATGCCGTTTGGTAGTTGACTCAAAATCGATTCTTGAATCACTGGCGGTATGCGTGTCACCGCGTTTAGCTGACTTTTTGAATACTATCTTTTGGATAGAAAGCTTCTTCTTGTTAATGAAAGTCGCAATGGATTCAAGTTTCTGACCAATACGATAGAAGGTAGAACTTTCTAACCTATCGTGTGCTTCAGCCTCTGCTACTTTGAAGTCATAAGTAGTCAGATTACTTGCTGTAATATTCCTTTTTAGCATCGCATTATCTAAATACCGATATGCAACAATATAGAAATTGAGTGTCCCTACATCTTTCGCCTTCTCAATTTGCAATGCTGAGATATGACATTTAGCGATATCAGATAGATCAAGATTGTGAAACGGCTTTATGTCATTATATGATGACTTAACTTTTTTTCCGAGCTTGTTATCTCTGCTAAAATTGACTGATATATTATATCCAGATTTTCTAGCTTGAGTCTTACAAATACCTTTAGCATCCCAGCTAATGTCATCCCATTCCCAACTTTCTATTTTTGCAAAGGGAGTGTTTTTTTTGTAAAAGTGAACCAATTGTGCCAGATTGCTATCAGAATCCACACCAATTGACGGTAATAATTGTAGGCTGGTATTCATAGTTCACCCCGATCAAACATGTCAGCAAACTTGCGAGCAGCTAAAAAATCTTTATGTTGTAGAATATTTATGGCGTGAGCATCACCAAATACTTCTTTTATTTCTTCTACCATCGTATCTACAACTTCCTTATGGTCAACGTCTTCAAAGGCTTCTAGAGAAGAACAGTTGTAACAAGAAAGTGGGGGTTGAAGAGAACATGGGGTTGTGCTACCACAGCTACCAATTTTAACAAGATTTAAATTTTTCGATGGGGCGAAAATTCCTTGTCCTCTCTGAGAGGCATAATCGGGCGTAACAACTTTACCTGCAAATACATCGATTATGTCGATGGCCTGACTTCGCAGTATATCATCTAGTTTTTTAGCAACGTTATGCGATTGTCTATAATAAACGTCTAGCTGTTGTAAATCACTATGATCCATTAGTTCTGCAACAACAGTCATAGGAGTGCCCTTGGCGATTAGCCGCGAGCAGAAGGTTTTACGAAGTCTACGGTTGGTTACCTTGAAGTCCAATCCAACAGCCATTCTGAACTGATTGGTGATGTATGTTATCTTGGTTATCTTTACTTGCTGCTTAACTAATTCATCTCTAAGACTGTAATACTCTGAGATTACAGGCCAATCATCAGTGATTTTTGTACCTAGTATATCTTCGTAACGTGATTTCATTGATGAAATTAGTTTTGCAAGTGTTTTTGTTATGGGGCGAATTTTATAAACGTTATTATTGGTCCTCCCTCTTTGTTTTGCCCTTAAAACTTTTAGGGTATGTACACCTTTGTCAGAGATTTGCAAGTCGGAGAACTTTAGTCTCATCACCTGGATATTTCTCATGCCAAGAACTTGGGCACATTTTAGTGACACCAATCCCTGTAACTCATGGGTGGTGAGTGTCTCTGGTAAAACTGAGTTTAATGTGGAGATGAAGATTCGTTCTTCCTTGATCGTGAGTGGTCCACGGTCAGGAATTTCCATAATTACATCAAGGCCCTTACCCTCAGCTGTACCAAACTTTATACTGGCTAGGTAGTAATCATAAAAGTCTTCATCAAAGTGTGGTAGACCCTCTTCAACACACCATTTATACAGTATTCTTAAAGCAGATTTAGTGCTAGGACTACGTTCAGAGCTCAAAAGCTCTCTGTAGATTTCTTGTATTTTTTCGGCAATATCTTCTGCTACAGTATCGTCAGGGATTTTGAGTAGGCGCCAACAATGTTGTTGTGAGAAAAGAGCATAGTTAGAGTAGATATGACAAGCATAAGAAATCCATGCACGGGCATGCTCTCTTAGTTGGGGAGAGATTTTTTCAAAGAATAGGGTCTCCCTCTCCGGTTCCAGAACTACTTTACTTTGTGTTAAATCCAGTTGTTGGCCTGACTGGCTTACAGGATATGGGTCATAAGAAAATTGTGGATGCTGGTCTATTTGTACCAACATGATTTCGTTTTTATCTAATTTTTTTGTCGGCATGGCCACCACCTTGGCAATTTTTTATGATATTTTTCTATGTAATTCCATTTCAGCGTGAAGTTGGTTTAGAACTAGGTTGCATTGCTCCATTATTGACCCAGTTTCATATATTAGACTACTATCTGAGTTATACTTCCACCCCCCAACATTATTTTTTATCTTTTTCTGTTGAGCTGCGTCAATCCCCATTTTAGTAAGCATTCTGTCAATATTTTCAAAGAGTGTATGCCTTAATTTATGAGGATGAATATCTGATAACTCTAAAATTTTATTCTTGATACTTGAGAAAATATCATCCAATGCTGCTATTGATAGCGGATTATGTGGCTTAGTTGTCGATAAGAGTAAATAGGGGCTCTTCATGGCTGAGTCGCCAAGAGATTTTCTCGCCTGTTTATATTCATCAATCAGTGAAGCTAGAGGAAATGAAATAGGAATAATCCTGCCAACTGTTTTCTCGCGTGGCACTCTATTACGAGGATCGTTATGTTCAATATTCTGTTGTGTCAGGATAAATGGGTAAACACCATGTACCAGCTTGCTCGTATGGCAGTTTGATGTAGTAAGTGATAGCAGTTCACTTTTTCTAATTCCTGTTTCTAAAAGTAACCTAAGAATTAGCTTGTTACGTAACTGAGTAGATTTATTCCAGCCAAGAGAACTCGGTATTTCCATGATGTCATACAGTGTTGCTTGTTGGACTAATGACAATCCAAGAATGCGGCCTGGAGCTGTCTTTGGTCTTCTCAGCTTGACTAGTTTTACTTGAAGCCTTCTCATCATCTCGGGGATTTGACTGAATAGAGGATCAGTATTACGGCGCTTGGATATTGCTTTGTCGGCTAAAAATTGAAAATAAACCAATACCAAATCAAGGCGTTGATTGAAATAATCAGGACTAACAATATCTGGTCGGAGGGGTCTTGCTCCGTTGATATCGTATGAGCGATGCTCAAGATGTTTGAGAAAACTCTGGTATAAGCCAGTGTCAGCAAACCCTGTGCCAGCAACAATTTCCGCTAGATCTACTTTTAGCATTGCTGCCCATCGTTCGATATGGATTAGGTGGTTTGCATTATTCTCCTGTGTTTTTTCCGCACCATACAGGTGTGTCAGTGTGAACTCACATAGCCTCGGGATGGGGAGTCCTCTCTCATCAACGATTAGATACTTACGTTCATTGTACTGCTTCATGTTGACGGTTCTGAGCTTCACTGCATCACTCCTTTACACTTTTATACACCCATTCCTAAGGTATACTGCGTGCTTTCAGAATGTGCAATCTTTACATTCTCAGAAAAGAAAAAACCCCGAAATATCGGGGTTTTTAGGCATTTCGCTTTACAAAACGCTTTACATTTTAAAAAAACCGGCCCTAGAACGGGATATCGTCGTCGAAATCCATCGGCGGCTCGTTATATACCGGCGGCGCAGATTGCGGCTGCTGGGCAGGACGGCCATAACCGCCTTGCGGCTGCATGTTCTGCTGCGGAGCCGGTGCCGGGCGCTGCTGATTCATCGGCTGCTGGGCAGGCATGCTCTGCTGTGGCTGACCCCAGTTACCCTGGGATTGGCCACCCATGTTCTGGCCCATACCCTGACCGCCTTGCGGACGACCACCCAGCATCTGCATCACGCCAGTGAAGCTGTCGACCAGCACTTCAGTGGTGTAGCGCTCCTGGCCGCTCTGATCCTGCCATTTGCGGGTTTGCAGTTTGCCTTCCACATAGACCTGGGAGCCCTTCTTCAGGTACTCGCCAGCCACTTCGGCCAGCTTGCCCATGAAGACGACGCGATGCCATTCGGTACGCTCTTTCTGCTCACCGGTCTGCTTGTCGCGCCAGGTTTCGGAGGTAGCCAGAGTAATGTTGGTCACAGCACCGCCACTCGGCATGTAGCGTACTTCCGGGTCTTGCCCGAGGTTACCGATCAGAATGACTTTATTGATGCCTCGACTGGCCATAATCTCTCTTCCACCTTATTTACCGGCCAGGTCGAAACCTGGTCCAACACGACTAGATACCTGATTAGTTGCTGTGTGCGGGGCGCAATGTCCCGCAGACGCATGTGACGGTCATAGTAACAGTTGCGAAGCGGATTGGCAGCATCCTTAACCGGCTTGATGTGCCAAAGACAACTGTTGGCTCCTGCTGCAGTGATGGTCGGGTTGCAGCTGTTTCCGGCGCGTCCGGCATCACATTTCTGCCATATATTCCTGTTATGCTGGCCGATTGGCGAATTGGAATAGGTTTTTAAATCGACTAAAAACATATGGTTACGATATTTATGAGATCCATTCTCATACTTTTTTAATATTGTGCTCCCATACCTCCTTGGTAGACTCAGTCGGCCAGATTAGGTGGTTTACAGGTTCAAGGAAGAGCACACAATGAAAGCCGCATGCCCGATCGCACTGGTCACTGAAAATAATGTGCAGGCCAGCACATTTGCTGCATACCTCATCTCTCATTTGAGCCGTCCCGTCCAGCTAATCCACGAGATTAATCAGCTAGATAACCAGTGTGACGGCACGCTGTTTCTCATCGATCTCGACTATATCCGCTCTGGCCAGTCACTGGGCTGGAACCGGGCGATCTCCGAACGCTTTGGCATGGCGACCACTGTGCTGCTCAATGCTCCCACTGCGACGGATCGCGACCTGCTGCTGATGTGGCCGCAGATCTGCGGTCTGTTTTTCCGTCAGGATCCGCTCGACAGACTGGTTGCCGGGTTGCAGAAAATCCTGTTGGGCGAGTACTGGATGCCGCGCCACCTATTGTGCGAGCTGGTCGAATACTATCGCCAGGGCAACAGTTATCTGCTGCGTAACGACACTCTGCTGACCGCCAGAGAGCAGGAGATCATCCGTTATCTGATGACGGGCGCCTCCAATGTCGAGATCGCCGACAGCCTGTTTGTCAGCGAGCACACCGTCAAATCCCACCTCTATAACGTCTTTAAAAAGCTGAATGTGAAGAACCGGATCCAGGCGGTGAGCTGGGCCAAAGAGTATCTCGATGCTCCGGACTCCCACTGATGAAAGCGCTCTCTGTGGCGTGTTGCCTCGCGCTGCTTTGGGGCTGCACGACCGTTGTGGCGGGCGAGGCTGATACACCGCTGGAGTCGGTGCAGCCGGAGCAGGAGAGTGATCGGCTGGATGTGGATGGTCTGGTGCTGGATCGCACCTTTACCCGTTTCGGTCAGGGCTTTTATAACGAATTTACCCGGTTGCGCAGTGATGAAGACCCGGATGCCAGAGAAAATCTGACGATTCATGAGCGCCCGACAGCCCGCTGGGGCAGCCTGATCTGGATCACCCATAACCGGAAGGTGATTTTTAAAACCGCGCTCTCTCCCGGCCGCAATCAGCAGGAGCAGAGCGCCAAACTGGCTTGGTCACAGGTCAGGCAGACCCTCGAACAGCAGAAGATCGCGACCCTGTTCATGGATACCTTCGATTTGGAACATGATGAACTATAAGGATATTTCTCATGCGTGCCCGGTTATGGCTAGTTGCTGCACTGATAGCGCCAACGCTCCATGCGTCGGAGCTTGTCTATCGCCCCGTCAACCCCAGCTTTGGGGGTAACCCTCTCAACAGCAGTCATCTGCTTGGCACCGCCAATGCGCAGAATGATTACAAGGATCCCGCCAGTGGCAGCGGTAGCAGCGGCACCTCGGCGCTGGATCGCCTGACCTCCAATCTGCAATCCCGCCTGATCAGCCAACTGCTGGCCGATATCGGCAAGGATGGCAGCCAGAGCGGCAGTCTGGTGACCGATGATTTTGCCATCAATGTGGTGGATGAAGATGGCACCCTGGTGGTTTCGATCACCGACCGGGTGACCAACCAGACCACCATGATCGAAGTGAATGGCCTGATTGCCGACTGAGGGCGCGATGAAACGACAACTGTTATTGATAGTGCCCCTGCTTGCGCTGGCTGGCTGTGCGACCCATATCGGCTCGCCCGTTGCCGATGAGAAGGCAACCCTGATGCCGCGATCCGTCTCTTACAAGGAGCTGATCAGTCTACCCAAGCCAAAAGGGAAAATTGTCGCGGCCGTCTACGATTTTCGCGATCAGACCGGTCAGTACCTGCCTGCACCGGCGTCCAACTTCTCCACGGCGGTCACCCAGGGTGGGGTGGCTATGCTGAGCACGGCCTTGTGGGATTCCCAATGGTTTGTGCCGCTGGAGCGGGAAGGGCTGCAGAACCTGCTGACCGAGCGCAAGATTGTGCGGGCGGCCCAGAACAAGCCCAACGTTCCCGGCAACAATGCCAATCAACTGCCCTCGCTGGTTGCCGCCAACATCCTGATCGAGGGGGGGATAGTCGCCTATGACAGCAATGTGCGAACCGGCGGGGCGGGGGCCAAGTATTTTGGCATCGGCGCCAGCGGGGAGTATCGGGTCGATCAGGTGACGGTCAATCTGCGAGCCGTCGATATCCGTTCAGGCCGGATCCTGAACAGTGTCACCACTTCCAAGACAGTACTGTCGCAACAGGTGCAGGCAGGGGTATTCCGTTTCGTCGAGTACAAGCGCCTGCTGGAGGCCGAGGCCGGTTTCAGCACCAATGAACCGGTACAGATGTGTGTCATGTCGGCTATCGAGTCCGGGGTGATCCGGTTGATTGCCAATGGTGTGCGGGACAATCTGTGGCAACTGGCCGACCAGCGGGATATCGACAATCCGATCCTGCAGGAGTACCTGCAAGACAATGCCCCGCTACTTTGATTTTTTCCCGCTCGTGCAATGCCCTCCCTGGTGGAGGGCATTTTTTTTGGCCTCCATCGAATACGAATTAAGACTTTCTGCTCAGCGACAGGGCGGCGCTTTTCATCCTCGAATCAGCGGAGTGCCTGATAGGCCGCCTCTGGTCTGACAGGGATACTGTGGGCGTTTTCCAACAAGGCGATGGCGCGATGAAACACCTGTTGAGTGCTCTCTTTTTTCTGCTGATATCGGGCGCCCCGCAACTCGCCGCAGAGCCTGCCGTCTTCGACGAGCTGGCGATGGCAAGCGAGCTGGATTCCGGTCTGCAGAACGATGGGAATCAGGCGCTGTTGTGGCAACTCGGTAGCGAGCAGCAACTGCATCTCACCCAGCAAGGGGAGCTGAATCAGGCGCGTCTGCTGCAACAGGGTTGGGCCAATGAGTTGGCGCTCTCCCAGGTGGGAGATGAGAACTGGGTCAATGGTGCGCAACTGGGCGAGGGCAATAGCGCCGAGCTCTATCAGGCGGGCATCAATAACCGGATTTGGCTGCTGCAACAAGGCAGCGGCAATGAAGCTTGGATCAGTCAGCAAGGGGCAGACAATCAGGCCCGGGCGATCCAGCTGGGTGATGGCAATCAGGCCAGCATCGAGCAAAACGGTAACGGATTGGCGGCAACCGTTATTCAGACGGGAGCCAATCAGCAAGTAAATGTCGTTCAAACCAACTGAGCCTAGGCTCAACCATTAGCACGAGAGGGAAATCATGTTTAAACGTACCATCATTGCCTCGGCAGTTCTTCTGGCGACCAGCACCGCTTGGGCGGCATCTACTGGTAACCAGGCTACGGTGAACCAGGCCCTGAGCGGCAATAACGCCACCATTAACCAGGTAGTGGGAAGCGTCGATAACAAGGCGAGCATCGATCAAGCTGGTAACAACAACACAGCTGTTACCACGCAAAAGAATACCGGCCAGTCAGATGCCGATACTCGGCAGGTAGGTGACAGTAACGAGGGTTACATCTTGCAACAAGGTGACACTAACCTCTCCAAAGCCTCCATCGATACAAAGGGGAACGACAACTTTGCTGATGTGATTCAGCAATTTGAGAATGGCGGTGCGGTTGCCGGGGTTGTGCAGGATGGGGATCGCAACGACGCCAAGATCAAGCAAGATAATGGTGACTTAGCTGACTCCAGGATCACTCAAATCTCGGATGATAATCGGGCTGTCATTGACAACCAGATATCCGATTTCGCTCGGGCGAGTGTACAGCAGCTAGAAGGTGGGGCTCACCAGGCTGACGTGACCCAGACAGCGGCTGATGGAGCCAACGCCGAAGTGGTACAACGTGGAGAGAGCAATATCACCAAGGTGCTGCAGGCAACCGGTAACTATGACTATGCACCGGCGGAAGGAACATCTGCAGTGGTGACTCAGAGTGGTTCTTTGAACAATGCAGATGTCACTCAATACGATAGTGCCAACGTAGCGACTGTTGAGCAAAGTGGAACCGGCGGTAAGGTGGTGACCCTGCAAAAAGGATCTGATGCCGGGGAGGGCAACCACCTGCTGGCCAAACAGTCTGGAACCGGGGAGCTTGCTGACCTGACACAGGATGGTAATCGCAACCGGATTGAGACCGACCAGCAAGGTACTGGCAATGATGCCTTGATCAACCAGACCGGTGATGACAACAAGGCTGTGGTCAACCAGTTAGCCAGCAGTACCGATGGTGTGGTCACCATTGATCAGGTAGGCAATGACAACTATGCCAATGCAGTGCAAGAGGAGGGTAGTCGCAACAAGGTCGATATTGACCAGAACGGCACTGGCAACCAGGTTGCCGCCGCGCGTGGCGTGGAGGGTAAAGGAGCCTGGACCTGGGGCTCGGACAACGAGCTGGTCGTTGCTCAGAAAGGCACTGACAACTGGGCCTATGCCGATGCGTCTCACTCTGAGTCTGTGGTCAAAGTGAGCCAGGATGGTGAGCTGAACAATGCCAAGGTTGAGTCCTACTTGGGTAGCAAGA
This sequence comes from Aeromonas sp. Y289-2, assembly GCF_027705925.1. Classification (NCBI taxonomy): domain Bacteria; kingdom Pseudomonadati; phylum Pseudomonadota; class Gammaproteobacteria; order Aeromonadales; family Aeromonadaceae; genus Aeromonas; species Aeromonas sp. Y289-2. The sequence goes on along the minus strand of NZ_JAPDCH010000021.1, from coordinate 16,817 downwards.
ACAAACTCACCGTGACCCAGAACGGCGCTGAGCACGAGGCTAATGTCTACGTCAATGCTGGGGTTGGTGGGGGGCGCAACACCGTTGATGTGGTGCAAAACGATAGCTTAAATACTGCCAATGTGACCGTATTGGGCAGCGATAACCATGCCTATGTCTATCAAGGGGCTGGTAGCAACTGATGGTCATCTCCGGATTCAGGGGCCTGCGGGCCCCTCTTTTATTGGTGCTGCTCTGTGGGTTGATGCTGGTCCATCGCGTCGCGTCCCCAACAAGCGCCAGGGAAAACGAGAGGGAGCCCGATCCGTCGATCTGCTTGTCCCTCAATATGGCGCAGAACGAGCAGGGGCTGTCACTTGCACCAACGCTGCTCAGCAAGCGCGACGCGACGGTGAGTGTCAGGTTGCTGGTACGCAGCGAAGGGGCGGCCGGGCGCAGCACGCAACAGCAGAGTCGTACTCTGTCGCTGCGGGCGGGGGAACTCAGGGAGGCGGGTAATATCGGCTTGGGTCTGCGCTGCCCCTATCGGGTCGAGGTCACCGCCCGGATATGGCAAAACGAGCGGCTGCTGGTGGAGAAAAAAGAGCAGATGGCGTGCGCCGGATGATGCGCATTTCATCTCATGACTGTCTATTCATCCAGTAGTCTCTATGCCATACTGACTCGCTCAGGTTTCTGTATCGAGCGTGCAACAAGATGGAAAAGATCGTGGTCCGGGGTGCTCGCACCCACAACCTCAAGAACATCAATCTGACCCTGCCCCGCGACAAGCTGATCGTGGTCACCGGCCTCTCCGGTTCGGGCAAATCCTCTCTGGCGTTCGATACCCTCTATGCCGAGGGGCAGCGCCGCTATGTGGAGTCCCTCTCCGCCTATGCCCGCCAGTTCCTCTCCTTGATGGAGAAGCCGGACGTCGACCATATCGAGGGGCTCTCGCCCGCCATCTCCATCGAGCAGAAGTCCACCTCCCACAACCCGCGCTCGACCGTCGGTACCATCACCGAAATCTACGACTACCTGCGTTTGCTGTTTGCCCGGGTCGGTGAGCCGCGCTGCCCGACTCACGCCATTCCGCTCGCCGCCCAGACCATCAGCCAGATGGTGGATCAGGTGCTGGCCCAACCGGAGGGGAGCAAGCTGATGCTGCTGGCCCCGGTGGTGCGCGATCGCAAGGGGGAGCACACCAAGCTGCTGGAGAATCTGGCGGCCCAGGGCTACATCCGTGCCCGTATCGACGGCGAGGTGTGCGACCTCTCCGATCCTCCGACTCTGGAGCTGCACAAGAAGCACACCATCGAGGTGGTGGTGGATCGCTTCAAGGTGCGCGAGGACCTTGCCTTGCGTTTGGCCGAGTCGTTCGAGACGGCGCTGACCCTCTCCGGCGGCATCGTGTTGGTAGTGCCAATGGACGGGGAGGAGGGGGTTGCCCCCATGACCTTCTCCGCCAACTTCGCCTGCCCGGAGTGCGGCTACTCCATGTCGGAGCTGGAACCGCGCATCTTCTCTTTCAACAATCCGGCCGGTGCCTGCCCGACTTGTGACGGCCTCGGGGTGCAGCAATATTTCGATCCGGCCAAGGTGATCGGCGATCCGGCCATCAGTCTGGCCAACGGCGCCATCCGTGGCTGGGACAAGCGCAGCTTCTACTACTTCCAGATGCTGAAATCCCTCTCCGAGCACTACAAGTTCGATCTGGAGACGCCGTGGGAGGATCTGCCGGTCAAGACCCAGGAGGTGATCCTGCGTGGCTCCGGACGTACCGAGATCGAGTTCCGCTACATGAACGATCGCGGCGATGTGGTGGTGCGCAAGCACCCGTTCGAGGGGATCCTGCACAACATGGAGCGGCGCTACCGGGAGACCGAATCCAACTCGGTGCGTGAAGAGCTCTCTAAATACATCGCCAACAAATCCTGTACCAGCTGCGGTGGCAGCCGACTGCGGGAGGAGGCGCGCCACGTTTTCGTCGACAACCGCAACCTGCCGGCCATTGCCGAGCAGTCCATCGGTGATGCGCTCGCCTTCTTCGAAGGGCTGAACCTCACCGGCCAGCGCGCCCAGATTGCCGAGAAGATCTTGAAAGAGATCATCGAGCGGCTTGGCTTCCTGGTGAATGTGGGTCTCAACTACCTGAGCCTGTCGCGCAGCGCAGAGACCCTCTCCGGTGGTGAAGCGCAGCGGATCCGGCTGGCCAGCCAGATTGGTGCCGGTCTGGTGGGGGTGATGTACGTACTGGACGAGCCCTCCATCGGTCTGCATCAGCGCGACAACGAGCGGTTGCTCAAGACCCTCACCCATCTGCGCGATCTCGGCAACACGGTGATCGTGGTGGAGCACGATGAGGATGCCATCCGCCTCGCCGACCATGTGCTGGATATCGGCCCGGGCGCTGGCGTGCACGGTGGCGAGATTGTTGCGCAGGGCACCCCCCAGCAGATCATCGACAATCCGGAATCGCTGACCGGTGACTACCTCTCCGGCCGCAAGCAGATCGCCATTCCGGCCGAGCGCACGCCGCTCACCGGCAAGTGGTTGAAACTCAAGGGGGCGAGCGGCAACAACCTGCGCAACGTCAACCTGGATCTGCCGATCGGAGTGATGACCTGCGTTACAGGTGTTTCCGGCTCCGGCAAGTCGACCCTGATCAACGACACCCTGTTCCGCATCGCCCACCGGGAGCTCAACAAGGCGACCGAGTCCACCCCGGCGCCCTATCGCAGCGTGGAAGGGCTGGAGCATCTGGACAAGGTGGTGGATATCGACCAGAGCCCCATCGGTCGAACCCCGCGCTCCAACCCGGCCACCTATACCGGTTTGTTCACTCCGATCCGCGAGCTGCTCTCCGGCACCCAGGAGGCGCGTTCGCGCGGCTACCAGCCGGGCCGCTTCTCCTTCAACGTGAAGGGGGGCCGCTGCGAAGCGTGTCAGGGGGATGGGGTCATCAAGGTGGAGATGCACTTCCTGCCGGATGTCTACGTGCCGTGCGACGTCTGCAAGGGCAAGCGCTACAACCGCGAGACCCTGGAGGTGAAGTACAAGGGCAAGAACATCCACGAGATCCTCGAGATGACGGTGGAAGATGCCCGCGAGTTCTTCGATCCGGTGCCGGCGGTAGCGCGCAAGCTGCAGACCCTGATGGACGTGGGCCTCTCCTATATCCGTCTCGGCCAGTCGGCCACCACGCTGTCGGGCGGCGAGGCGCAGCGGGTCAAACTGGCGCGTGAGCTCTCCAAGCGGGATACCGGCCAGACCCTCTACATTCTGGATGAGCCGACCACCGGGCTGCACTTCCACGATATCCAGCAACTGCTCAAGGTGCTGCACCAGCTGCGGGATCGCGGTAACACCATCGTCATCATTGAGCACAACCTTGATGTGGTAAAAACTGCCGACTGGATCGTCGATTTGGGACCGGAGGGAGGCGCCGGTGGTGGCCGCATTCTGGTGACGGGGACGCCGGAGGAGATTTGCGCCAATAAAGAGTCTCATACAGCTCGTTTTTTGCGGCCACTTTTGGCGCGATAAGCCGTTATAATCGAGGGGCCTTTGGCCCCTTTTTGTTATAAAAATCGGGAGCATAGGGGGAAGCTCGTCAAGTGTGGGCAGGCTTGGCATCTCAGCATCATGGTAATGGATATATCGGGTTATGGCTCAGGCTCCGCGCACGATTGATCATCAGTTGGCTTACTCCATGTTCCCCATCTGGCTGGGGGCGATCCTGCTATTGCTGGTCCTGCTGGCGTGGGCCCAGATCCCGGCTGCCAGCCGGATTGAAGAGCAGCGAATGAAGGAGCATCTGCTGCGCGTTACCAAGGCGGTGCAGGCGGATGTGGCCGCTCTGGATGCATTCAGTCGGGATTGGGGCATCTGGGATGACAGTCACCGTTTTATGGACAACAAAAGCAGGGGGTACATCGAATCCAACCTGTTCAGTGATATGCCGATGCGGGATTTTAGTCTCAACCTGATGAGCTTCATGGATCTCACCGGCTACGAAATCTGGACGCGCACCCTGCTACCCGATGCGCCGGGGATCAATCCGGACCAGTTTCCCTACTTCCTTGATGAACTGAAAAAGCAGTTAAGGGCGCGCTCGGTGGCGCACGGGGGCATCAATTTGCACGGGATCCGTGCTTCCCAGTGGGGGCCGCTGATGTACTCGTGGCAGCCGATCAGAAACAGTGACGAGTCGGCACCGTTCAACGGTTTCTTGCTGGTTGTACGTTGGCTCGACAAGGCCTACCTCGAGCAAGTATCGGAGCGTACCGCGCTGCCTCTGGCGATTTCCCACGCCAATCTGGATGTCACCGCTACCTTCAAACCACTGAAACCGCAAATAACGTATCGCCTGATCGACCTTGGGCTCACCCGGCTCAGGGGAGAGGTGCGACTGCTCAACAGCGATAACCAGCCGGTACTGACTCTGGTGATTGAGGAGGAGAGAAAGATCTTGAGTGGCGTCATGGAGGGAGCGCTCTGGACCTTTATCGGCATGCTGTTTATCAGTTTTATCTGCGTCATGATCGCCATGTACCGGCTCAACAGCATTGTGCTCACCCCGTTGCAGCAGCTGGTGTCGGCGCTGCAACGCTTTGGCGATCGGCCAGATGCCACCTTGATCCCCTATATCGACAGCAGCGCCGAGATGGCGACCCTGAGCGGCAAGTTCAAGGAGATGGCCAGCAAGGTCAGTCAGCAACACGATGATTTGTTGGAAAAATCCAGCCAGATGGAGATGGCTGCATTCACCGACCCCTTGACCCGTTGTTTCAATCGTCGCTATCTCGATGGTTGGTTGCAGGCCAACCGGGCCAAACCTTGTCTGTTATTGCTGCTGGATCTGGATCATTTCAAGCGGATCAATGACCGCCTTGGCCATGACATCGGGGATCTGGTGCTCAAACAGCTGGCGGATCTGCTGCGCAAGGTGGTGACAGGAGAGCGCGAGCCGATCATCCGGTTGGGCGGGGAGGAGTTCTTGTTGCTGCTACAAGTGGATGACGAGCAAGAGTTGGCGTTGCGGGTCGAATATCTGCGCCAGCGTGTCGCTCAGCACCGCTTTGGCAGAGAGGATGCGCCACTCTGGTTGACGGTGTCGCTGGGGTTCTGCCGCTATCCGTTGCACCCGGAGTACCCGGATTCATTCTGGAGTCATAGCTTCAAACTAGCGGACATGGCGCTGTATCAGGCCAAAGTCGGCGGGCGAAATCGGTGGTGTGGCTACGCTGGTCCCCTCTCTGCGGAGGGCATGGGCCAGACTCCGGAACAGCTTGCCGAAGGGAGGCATATCACCCTGCTGCACTCTGTCAATCCGGATTAACCCTGCCGTACCAATACCAGATAGGCCAGGGCGACAATAAAACCGAGCAGGATAAAGAGAAAGGATCCGATTCCCCACACGGCCGCGAGAAAAGCCCCCACCTTTTGCCATTTCGACTCATTTTTCATAAATAAACCATTACTTCCCAGTAACTTGTATGGCGCAAAAAATACGCTGATTTGCCCATATTAACAACAGTTAATAGCCACTCTGCCGCGCAATAAGATGTGGTTTGCTTGCTCCTTTTGGCACTGAGTGCGGGTAGTTACAACCTGTCGAAACAGGCATTTCGGCTTGTTGTCTGGGGACTCAACGAGATTGGGATGGTGCGCAAAGATGTCACACCAATCGATTTATTTCTGTGCAACCTTTGCTCCAAGTCAATAACTTTGCATTTACAAGGGCATATAGTCAGCGGGCTTACAGCATCAAATGAAAACAAAAAAAGGGATTACGTGATGAAAAAATTACTTCCTCTGATGATTGCCGCTGCAGTGACCTCTCCTTTCGCCATGGCCCATCAGGCTGGTGATATTCTGGTTCGTGGTGGTTTGGCCATCGTTTCTCCTCAGGAGAGCAGTGACAACGTATTGGGTACCGGTGAATTTGAGATTAACAGTAATCAACAGCTTGGCCTGACCCTCGGTTATATGATCACCGACAACTGGGGTGTTGAGTTGCTGGCTGCAACCCCATTCTCCCATAGAGTGAGTACTCGCGATCTTGGTGAGATTGCCAAGGTTAAACATCTGCCTCCAACATTGATGGCCCAGTACTATTTTGGCGATGCCCAGAGCAAGGTTCGCCCGTATGTTGGTGTGGGTGTGAACTACACCACCTTCTTTGATGAGAAGGGGGTGGGAGCACTTGATGGTGCCAATATCAGCCTTGACGACTCTTGGGGTCTGGCAGGTCAGGTCGGTATCGATATGGCGGTTACAGATCGCTGGTTTGTAAACGGTTCAGCCTGGATCATGGATATCGATACAGATGTTAAAGTTGATGGTGTTGGCACCTTCAAAACGCATATCGACCCGATGGCCTTTATGGTGGGTGTTGGCTACCGCTTCTAATGATTCTGACTGCGGTTCTGAACGGACCGCGGAAGATAGCAAAGTACGTCTCTTTCAGCCCGGCTTGTGCCGGGCTTTTTTTGGTTGGCTGATTTTGTCTGTACTGTGACCCAACCCGATACAAATCAATTAAATACCTGCCGCTTTATTTCAGTTATTCGCCACCCCTGCCGATAGTGACTATGTTCACTTTACCTTCCCCCAATGAGTGAGGATGTCTCCATGGGCTTATCTATCGTGCAGCGGATCATCGCCGGATTCGTGTTGATGCTGCTGTTGCTGATCCTGCTTGGTGTGATCAGTACCTTTAAAATCAAGGGTATAAATGACGGCCTCTCTGCCGTATCTGACCGGGCAACCCCGCTGGTAGTGGCTGTCGCAGGTCTCAAGGGGGCACTGCAGGATAGTAACCGCTGGGTGCTGGTCTACCGCACCAGTGAAGATGCTGCCCAGTTGCCGCAGCTGGCAAATCAGTTCAAGGAGCAGCAGAGCCGCTTCGCCCAGCTGAGTCAGGAGATGGGTAAATTTACCGACGTAGCGGATGCTCGTGCCCGCTTCCAGCAGGTCGAGAGTGCTACCACCCAATTTTATGGCTTGGCGGATCAGGTGTTGGCCCAGCATCGGCAGTGGGTCAGTGCGCTGGAGCAGCGACACAAGCTGGAGATGGAATTTATCCGCCTTGAGGATACCTACCAGTGGGCGGCGGATCTGCTGTTGCAACAGACTGCCAGCAAGCGCTCCATGCGCAACAAGGCTGAGCTTATTACCTCGGGTATCGCCCGCGATCTGAAGAATATTCGCCGTGCCGATGCCAAAACCGACCTGAACGAGCTGGAAAAGGTACTCCGCAAGGATATCGAGATGGCCCGCAAGCGTCTGGAGCGGGTGCTGGTGCCCGATGATGTGAAAGCGCGCTTTGTCTCCAATCTGGATCGGATGCAGGAGTTGGCACTTGGCGCTCAGGGCTTGCTGGCAACCATGCGTCAGGCTCAGCAACTGGCGCTGTCGCTGGCCACGCAAAATCAGCAGCTGGATGCCAGTCTGATCAACAGCCTCAATTTGCTCGATGAGATGGGCAAGTCTGCCGGAGCCATCGCCAGCGATAGCCGGATCAACGCCGATGCAGCGGTCAGTAGCGCCAGCTTCTGGATCCTGGTGGTTGCCGCTATGTCTGCCGCTGCCGCACTGGTGATCGGCTATACCACGGCGCGCAGCATTCAGCGCCCGTTGCAGATGATCAACAAGGAGCTCGATTACATGGCGGCCGGTGACATGACCCGCCGCATCAACTACCGCAGCAGTTGCGAATTTGGCAGTCTCTCTCGCTCTATCGATACGCTGGCGGGCAAGACCGGCGAGCTGCTCTCTCAAATCAATGCGGGCTCCCGTCATCTGGTGGATGAAGCGAGCCGCGCCGCCGAGATCAGCGAACGGGCCATGTCCCGGGTACAGGAGCAGAAGAGCCAGACCGATCAGGTGGCCGCCGCCATTACCGAGCTGGAAGTGAGCGCCACCGAGGTGGCCCGCTCTACCGATGGCACCAAGCGGGAAGTGGATCTGGCCGATGAAGAGGCGCGCAATGGTCGCCAGAAAGTGGCCACCACTCGCCGGATCACCGAGCAGCTGGCTGGCGCCATGGAGGAGGCGGTTGGCATCACCTACAAGCTGGGCGAATTCAGCAACAACATCGGCAGCATTCTCGATGTGATCCGCAGTATTGCCGAGCAGACCAACCTGTTGGCCTTGAACGCCGCCATCGAAGCGGCCCGTGCAGGTGATGCCGGTCGCGGTTTTGCGGTGGTGGCCGATGAGGTGCGGGCGCTGGCCAATCGCACCCAGACTTCGACCGAAGAGATCCAGGGGATGATTGAGAACCTGCAGAGCTCCAGCAAGCATGTGGTTGAAGTGATGGGGCGCAGCCAGGAGCAGACCCAGAGCTGTGTTGAGCAGACTCGCGAGATGGATGTGGCGCTGCAATCCATTGCCGATCGGATGGGGGCCATCAAATCGATGGCTGATCAGGTGGCCCATGCCGCGCAGGAGCAGATCTCCGTCAGTCAGGGGGTCGCTCGTCATATCGCCGGTATTGCCGATGTGGCATACGAGACCGAGCGGGAGGCGCGCGAATCAGCCAGCAGCAGCGAAGTGCTGGCCGACCTGGTCGCCAAACAGCAGCAATTGATTGCACATTTCAAGGTCTAGGAGGGCTTATGTCTAAAAAGTGGATTGGAGCCCTGAGTCTCCTGTTGTGTGGCCAGCTGATGGCCAGCGAGCTTGTGATTGAAAGCTGGCGAACCGATGACAAGGCGTTGTGGGAGCAGAAGATTATCCCGGCGTTTGAAGCGGCGCATCCCGGCATCAAGGTGAGTTTTCATCCGGTGCAGAACGTCAACTACATGCCCACTTTATGGGAGAGCCTGAAAGGCGGTAAGGCGGGGGATCTCATTACCTGTCGTCCGTTTGATGACTCGCTCGCCCTGTTCAAGGCGGGCCATCTGGCCGAGCTGACCGAAATGGCAGGGATGGAGAACTTCCCGAGTTTTGCCCAGTCACCCTGGCAGACTGATTCCGGAGCCCAGACCTTCTGCGTACCCATGGCCTCGGTGATCCATGGTTTCTTCTATAACAAGAAGATCTTCAGTGAGTTGGGGCTCACCTTGCCGCAAACCCGCGATCAGTTCTTTGCCGTGCTGGACAAGATCAAGGCGGACGGTCGCTATGTGCCGCTGGCCATGAGTGGTTCCGAGAGCTGGGTTGCCTCCGAACTGGGGTTCCAGAACATTGGCCCCAACTACTGGAAGGGAGAGGACGGCCGTCTGGCACTGATTGGCGGGCAGGAGCGGTTGGACAACCCGCAATATGTGAAGGTGTTCGACGAGCTGGCTCGTTGGCGTTCCTACCTCGGTGAGGGTGGCGAGAGCCGTGATTATGCGACCAGCAACGAGCTGTTCACTTCGGGCAAGGCAGCCTTCTACGTGGCGGGCTCCTGGGAGATTGCCCCCTTCACCGGAAAGGTCGATTTTGGCGTCATGCGTCCGCCGGTGGCCAAACAGGGTGATGGCTGTTTCTTTACCGACCACACCGATATCGGTATGGGGATGAATCCGGCCAGCAAGAATAAAGAGGGGGCGATGGTTTTCCTGCAGTGGCTGACGACGCCGCAATTTGCCGAGCTCTATACCAACTCGCTGCCGGGATTCTTCTCCCTCTCCAACCACTTTTTCGATGTCACCAATCCGGCGGCCAAAGAGATGATGGAGTGGCGCGATCAGTGTGACTCGACCATTAGGGTGGCGACCCAGATCCTCTCCCGTGGTACGCCCAAGTTGGGGGATGAGCTGGCCGAGGTGAGTCAGGCGGTGCTGCTTGGCAAGATGGAGCCCAAAGCTGCCGCAGATCGACTGGAAGGTGGCTTGAAGGGCTGGTATGCCCCCCATCAGGGCAACAAGGCCAAGAGCGCGGATTGTCAGTGTGATGCGGTTGCCCCTGCTCCTGTTTCTGCGCCGAAGACTGAGCTGTCCGCAGCTCCCGCGACCAGTGAAACATCAGCCGTTGTGTCACCTGCTGTGACTCCCGCAGAACCCGCATCAGCGGCCGCTGCGCCATTACCGGCGCCGTCGGATGAGGTGGAGCAGGCGCTCTCCAACGAGTTGGAAGCGCCACAGCAGCCACAGCAATAGGCCATCGGCATCAATAAAAACGGGAGGCATCAGCCTCCCGTTTTTTTATGGCTCGTGGCCAGCATGTATCGCTTTATTGTGCTTCGTGGGGCCAGCGGCAGAGGCTGCCGATGCGGGCAACCGGGACAAACCCCAGGGAGCGGTAAATGCGCTGGGCATGGTAGTGCTCGTCAGCCACTATGATGAGCTGTTTGGCGCGGGACAATCCTGCGCGAGCCACTTGACTCAGCAGCTGGCGGCATAACCCCTGGTTGCGCCACGCATGGTGCGTGCGTACCAACTGGAAGCGCCCAAGTGTGCCGCAAAAGAAGAGACCGCAGCTGGCGACCAGTTGCCCCTCTCGCCAGATCCCCCACCAGTCCCCGAGACCATCGGCAATCATGGCCTGATAGAGCGCCTGACGGGATCGAAGATAGGGGAGATAGCTCTGTTCCGAGTGCCCCTCATCCCGTTCATGGAGTTCGAAGTCGAGCCACTCAGGCCAATCAGCAGTGGTGAAGGTACGTGCCTCAACCTTGTTCATGTCGCCGTGAGGAGGTGGGCAACTCTGTTCATCCAGTGCCAGCACCACGCACTCCATATATTGGTAACCCGTTGCGACAAAACCGGCGATCCGGCTGTTTTGTCCGGCCGCCAGTGGCCATTGGAAGGTGCGGTGGCGCACTCGAGGATCCTGGCCGACCAGCCGATCGAATGTGGCTTCCAGCCAGCCTTTGTCACGGTCGCTGGGTGGGTTGGGGAGTAGCAGGTAGTTGCCGAAGTAGTAATCGGGAGCATCCGGCGTGCGAACCGCCCAGAACTGATCGTGCTGAACAACCTCGCCCTGATAGCGATCGAACAGCAAGTCGGTGGCAAAGCCGGGGTGGGTATCCATGATGGTGCTCCTGCAAAGACTCATTCTGTTATCGGCAGGAGTGGGAAATAGATGAAAAGGGGCCGGAGAAACCTCCGGCCAAACAATCACACGCAGATTCAGAACGTCCAGGACGATCTGCCCCCATCATAACTCGACTGGGGCAATTTTGGGATGGGCACTTTTCGGTTACGTACCGTTAATTTTGTAAATATGAAGTTCGTCAGATCGGATGTGAGGTAAATCCCTGTTGACTTTGTGTCGTTTTACTCATAAATATAAAGACGTTTAGACGTCCAAACATCCGTTTTGACGTAGGCAGATGGATTGCAGGACAGGGAGAAGATCAGATGGGATTTCACAGTGCACGTCAGGTTGAGGCGCTCAACCAGAGCTTGGCAGATTTGAATGGCGATATATCGGTCAGTTTCGAGTTTTTTCCGCCCAACAGCGAAGGGATGGAGAATACCCTCTGGCAGTCCATCGAACGGCTGAAAGTGCTGGAACCCAAGTTCGTCTCCGTCACCTATGGTGCCAACTCCGGCACCCGTGATCGCACCCACAAGGTGATCAAGGACATCAAGGAACGGACAGGCCTGATTGCGGCGCCTCACCTGACCTGTATCGATGCCAGCCGCGACGAATTGCGCACCATCGCCCGCGACTACTGGAACAGCGGCATTCGCCATATTGTGGCTCTGCGCGGTGACTTGCCGCAGGGGCTGGAGAAGCCGGATATGTATGCCACCGATCTGGTTGCTCTGCTCAAGTCAGAGGCCGACTTCGATATCTCGGTTGCCGCCTATCCGGAAGGGCACCCGGAGGCCAAGAGTGTGCAATCCGACCTGCTCAACCTCAAGCGCAAGATCGATGCCGGCGCCAACCGTGCTATCACCCAGTTCTTCTTCGATGTGGAAACGTATTTGCGCTTTCGGGATCGCTGCGCCGCCATCGGTATTGATGCCGAAATCGTGCCGGGGATCCTGCCGGTCTCCAACTATCAGACCCTGGCCAAGTTTGCCGGTTTTACCAACGTGAAGATCCCGCGTTGGATGCATCAGCGTTTCGAGGGGCTGGATAACGATCAGATGACTCGCAATCTGGTGGGGGCGAGCATCGCCATCGATCAGGTGCGCGTGCTGAGTCAGGAAGGGGTGAAGGATTTCCACTTCTATACCCTGAACCGCTCCGAGCTGACTTATGCCATCTGCCATACTCTGGGGGTTCGTCCCAAGGGTTGACCGGTGGTCACCGCGATAAAAGCAAAAAGCCAATGAGTTGCTCATTGGCTTTTTCGTTATGGCCGATTATCAAGGTCTGGTCGGGGCGATCTCTTTTGGCTCAAGATCGATGACCGCATTACCGGCAGCCCCCGGATACTGGCGATAGACCTGATCCTGCTCCAGTGTGTAGAAGGTATCCAGATAGTCGTCGTTGTTGGTCATCCAGGAGTCGGGCAGCGCCTTGACGATGCGACCGCCGAGATCGAGGAAGGGCAGCGCTTCCGGCACGCCACCCGCGGTAAAGCCGAGTTTGAGGGCTTCAATCAGCAGGGCGCTCAGCTCCTTGTAGTTGACGTTGTCATCCTGCTCCATCATCACCACATCGACGGCACCCCAGCGATAGCGATCCCAGTAAACCAGGATCTGGTTGGGGGTGTAGTCTGTGTTGTCATAGTCGAGGTAGGGCATGTCGACAATATCGACCACTGGCTCATCCCGACTGGGATTGACCCCTGCGACCACCGCATACACTTCGGCCGCGCCGAGCAGCCAAGGCTCCTGATCATCCTTCAGTCTGATCTTTTTCAGGATACTGGTCTTGAGTGGCGCCGTGCTGGCCGCCACTCGCGGAGCGCTTTGCAGATCCGCATCGGCCAGCGCCTTGCGCATCACCTTCAAGCCTGCGTTCTTGGCTTTGACGGGATCGGCTTCGACTACCAGAACCGGCCGGGCCGGTGCCTTGTCCACATCCAGATAGACGGGATTGCCAGCGCTGTCGAACGCTTCAATGGCGCTCCAGCTCTTCTCATCCCCACTTGGAACATAGGCGACCAGCGGTTCGACCCCCTGTTGCAGTGCGGCGGCCTGATCGGTGTTGGCCAGCCGCAACTGCATCAGTTGCTTGACCTCGCCATCCAGTCCTTGTCGGCTGATGGCCGCCTGGTTGGCATCGGTCGCCTGCCGCTTAAGGCGCGGGCTGGCCTTCTGCAGCAGGTTGGGAAGCGGGCTCTGGTATTGCTGATTGCTCAGCAGGGGCAGCAGGTTTTTCTGCTGAAGTGCGAGCTGGCGAGCCAGCTCTCGATCCGTATCGGCAGCCTGGACGCTCGTAGCACCCAGTATGGCCAGTAGTAACAAGACAGCCTGATTTTTCATTTTTATTCTCCGTTGCATGGAACCTGACAGGGCACCATGTCCGGGAAGATTGGTGCCCTGGCACCACTAGAAGGAAATTAGTTTCACTTGTGAATCATTTTATCTGGATAGTGTGCAGAGGTTCACGATTTGAGGTTCAATTGATTCCTTTGTCGATATAATTGGAACTGATAGATAGCCAGACCAATCAGCAGACCCCAGCAGGCTGCCGCGATGCCGAGCAGGCTGATCCCGGACGCGGTAATGATAAAGGTGAGCAGCGCAGCTTCTCGCGCTTCATCCTCTTGCAAGGCCGAGTGCAGACTGCTGCCGATGGTGCTTAGCAGGGCCAAACCAGCGACGCAGGTGACAAGAGCTGCCGGAAAGGCGCTAAACAGGGCCGCGACGGTTGCACCGAAGCAGCCGGTCACAAGATAAAAGCAACCCGCCCAAACCGCAGCAGGCCAGCGGCGCTTGGTATCCGGGTCGACCTCTTTGCACATGCAGATGGCGGCAGTGATGGCGGCCAGATTGAAGGCATAGCCGCCAAAAGGGGCGAGCAGCAGGCCAGTCAGGCCGGTCCAGCTGATCAGCGAGGAGGTGGAAGGCTGATAGCCGTGGGTCCGCAAGATGGCAATTCCCGGCATGTTTTGCGATGTCATGGTGACAATGAACAGCGGCAGCGCGATACCAAACAGAGCATCAAGGGAGAAGGCTGGCCATGTCCAGACCGGGCTGGCGAGTTGCCAGTGAAGGGTGCCCATTTGCAAATCCCCCCGCACGCTGCAGATCAGCATCCCCACTCCCAGTACCAGCACCATGGTATAGCGAGGCCAGAGATGGCGACCCAGCAGGAAGGCCAGCAGCAGGGTGCCAAGCAGCAAGGGCTCTTGCGGGGCGACCTTGAATAGATCCAATCCGAATCTGAGCAGCACGCCAGCCAGCATGGCGGCGGCCAGTGGAGCCGGAATATGTTTCATCAAACGGTCGAACCAGCCGCTGATGCCACACAGCGTGATCAGCAGGGACGAGATCACAAAGGCGCCGATCGCTTCCGCCAGAGTGAAGTTGCCCAGCGTGGTGATCAGCAGTGCTGCGCCTGGTGTGGACCAGGCGGTTAGTATGGGTATGCGGTAATAGAGAGAGAGGCCGATGCAGCTCACCCCCATGCCGATCCCCAGCGTCCAGAGCCAGGAGGCAACTTGGGCAGTATCAGCACCCGCTGCCGTGGCGGCCTGGATGATCAGGATGACGGAGCTGGTGTAGCCGACCATCACGGCGATAAAGCCTGCGACCAGATGGGGGAGGGCGAAGGGCATGACTCTTCCTCTTGGCGTTGTGACGCGCTGTGCGTTATTACGTACAATACAGCTTGACTATATCGCCGTGCGCTATAGCGCACAAGGTGCATCGTGCAAGAGTAATAAAGAGGCAGTTATGCAAGAGATGAGTCAGCATCTGGCTGTTCGACTGAAGGGGCTGCGCAGCGAGCGCGGCTGGAGCCTGGATGCCGCCGCGCGCGAAACGGGTGTCAGCAAGGCGATGCTGGGGCAGATTGAGCGGGGAGAGTCCAGTCCGACAGTGGCGACGCTGTGGAAGATAGCCACCGGTTTTCGAGTCTCATTTTCCAGTTTCATTGAGCCCATACCCGCCGCGCAGGCAGAGGTGCTCTATCGCACCGCCGATGCTATTCGCCAGCAACCAGCGGGAGAGGGCATGCAAGTGGCACCGCTCTTCCCTTATGAAAACCGGTTTGGTTTCGAGTTGCTTGAGCTGACCCTGTTGCCGGGTTACCAGCGTGAATCCGAGCCCCATGAGCCGGGAGTGACCGAGCATGTCATCGTCATCAGCGGCATGATGGAGGTGCTGGTGGAAGGGGAGTGGCGCTCATTTGAGCAAGGGGAGGCGGTGCGTTTTGCTGCCGACCGTCCCCACGGTTATCGCAATCTGGGCATAGCCCCGGCGATTTTCCACAACCTCATCCACTATCCGGTGGCAACACCCTGAACATGTTCTGCAGTCATCAACCCGGTCGACCATCTGCTCTGGGGCGGATCAGTATCGGGGTATAGACCCAGACAAACAGACCATAGGCCGCGATCCAGGCAAGCGCGCTGAGGTTCCAGCCATGCAGGGTATAAGCAGGCCAGAGCAGCGGAATCGCCACCCGCATTGTAGCGGCAGCGATAACCAGGGCGAATGCGCAAGTGATCCTGCGTCCTACCTGCAAGGCCCGACCGCTATGGCCGAGGGAGACTCGCGCAATTATGCCCAGGATCATGGTCCCCATACAGCCTGCGCTGAGCAGGTGACTGGCCATCGACAACGTGATGGGCAGACCCGCACTATGTGCCGCAAGGGCGAGCATGCCAAGAGGGATAAACAGATAGGCGAGATGGAGTGACCACAGCAGGGGATGCGCAAGGGTCGATGGCAGATGCCAACGCAGTTGCCGCCACAGATGCAAACTCGTCGCCACTATATAGAGAGGCACTATATATATGCTGGTGACCCATTGGGTGGGGAGCAGCAGCCAGCAGAGCAAGATAAGCCACAGTGTCGCGAGCGCAGTCCGTTCCAGCCAGAGTAGAGGTGCGGGTTTCTCCTGACCGGTTGCCCGGGCGGTAAAGAACGGAATCACCCTTCCACCCATCACGGCGATCAGGGTGGTAAACAACAGCACAGTGGTGATCAATAGGTGCTCAACGGTGGTCCAATCGGCCTGCCATAACCAGCTGGCACCATTGAGCAAGGTCAGTATCAGCAACAGGGGCACGAAGAAGAGGTTGCGCCATTGCCGGGTTATCAAGATAGGCTTGGCAAGGAACCAGGCGCAAAGCGGCAACCAGAGCAGGTCTGCCGCCATCAGGAGCGTATTCTCTTCACCCAGCCAGGGTAAAAAGGTCCTTGGCAACATCCACAACCCCACCACCATTGCCAATGGCCAGCTTCGAACACCGGGATGGGCCGTCCAATTCTGCACCGCGGTGAGCAGAAAACCCGCGACGATGGCGGCCCCGAAACCAAACAGCATCTCATGACCATGCCACCAGATCGGGTTGGCAATCCCGGGCAAGGTAAGCCAACCGTTGAGCTGCCCCAGCCAGAGCAACATGGCGACGGCAGCAAACAGAGCCCCGAACAAGAAGAAGGGTCGGAATCCCAAGCGGAACAGCGGGACGATTTGCTCTTCCTTATAGCTATCGAGGATTTGATGCATGAGGGCATTCCAATTAAACATTTGAGATGGTAATTATAAAATTGGCTTTTCAAATGTTCAATTTAAATCCGGCAATAGTCAGAATTGATGTCATTTCGAGCAAAAAAAGAGGTGGTTGCTTGATATCTGAGCGAACGAACTTTTTTGCTGAAAAAGCCCTTGTCATCCCGGCGCGGCTCCCTATAATGCGCCCCTACCAGCACGGCGGAACACGCCAAACTGATGAGCCAGCTTCCTAACGAAGTGGGCGCCGAAAGAAAAGCGAAAACAATCGCTTGACTTTCGAAGTGAGGAGCGTAATATGCGCCTCCTCAACG
>NZ_JAPDCH010000020.1:0-49214 GCF_027705925.1 Aeromonas sp. Y289-2 | reverse complement strand
TTCATGTAGAACCTCCTGCGTTCAAGATACGAGAAAATTCTACTTATGAGCACCTCAGTTTTTCGGGGGGATTACCCTCCGACGAGGCAAGTGTTGCCAAATGGCAATATTAACCATGGCGCTGTGGAGAGAAAGCTCAACATTGGGATTTTCTGTGCAAGATCAATAAATTAATCAAATGTCACCCGCGATTGATGACGCGCCGAGATAGCGTGAACAACCATTCTTGAACTATCTCCATAGAATATTCATGGTCATATCTGGCTTGAACCAGCATAAAACTCTTTGTTATTGTCCGTGCCCCCTGCGGAAATAGCTTATTTATCTATAAATCAACAAGATAGCATTATGCGGTGGCGTCGTGGGGGCATCTGCTATCGGGAAGGAGAGTTATGAAGTCGCAGTTCAAAGTGGCGCTGGCCATGTTGGCCCTGTTCGTCGTCCAAGGCTGCACAGCCCCGGATTCATCCACCAAGCGCAATGCACCCGGCCCGGTGCTGACCGTGCATTACGAAAGCGCCCCCCTGATCCCCGTCACCATAGCTGGTGAGCAGTACCAGTTTTTGCTCGATACCGGGGCCAGTATCACCTTTATCGATCGTCGTCTGGCCAGCCGTTTCAAGGCGCTGACCTTAAGCGAATTGCCCAGGGCCTATCAGGCTGATTTTGCCACTGTGAACAGCGTTTCGAGCCAACTGGGCAGCGAGCAGCTGGGCTTTGTTGAGCCGCAGCCCTTCTCGGTGGGGTCGGTCACCATTGATGACAGCGATCTGTGGGCAACCGTTGATTTCGATCTCTTCTCCCAGTCTCTCGGCAGCCGTATCGATGGCATCCTCGGGATCGACACCATCCGCCGTTTCAACTGGGAGTTTGATCGCGACAAGCATCAACTCACTGCTTCGCTGACGGCACCGTCGGCTGCCACGTTCGAGAGTTGCATCGGCTATGAAGACAGCTACAACCGCTCCCCGGCAGTGTATCTGACCCATGGCGAGAGCAGCGTGCGCATGTATCTGGATACCGGGGCCGATCAGAGCTATGCCGACCATGCCTTTATCGACTTTATGGCGAGCCAGAAGGCGATCTCTGGCGAAGATGCGATGCCACGCAAAGGGGTGGACGCCAGCGGTATGGTGGAGGGGCGTGACCATATCCTCACCGGCCTGCACTTTGATGAGCGCCAGCTCGGTGAACTGCGCGTGTCGGAAAACAGCAATGAGCAGTATGGTCTGGGGCTGGATTTTGTTAACCGCTTCAATCGCTTTGCGATCATGCCCGGGCGGATGATGATCTGCTACGACGCCGACAGCCTGGCGCGCAAAGTGCCGCCAATCCTGCGCAATATCGGGGTGCGTTTTGATGGCGAGCATCTGCAGGTCTACTACAGCGACGAACGGGATCTTGCCCCCTATGGTCTGGCCAACGGCGACATTCTGGAGCAAATCAACGGGGTGGCTTACCGTCCCCTCGAGATCGACAAGGTGCGTGAACTGCTCAGCACCGGCAAGCCGGGGTCGCTCAAGTTGCGGATTGTGCGGGAAGGAAAACCGCTGGATATCGCCATCTAGTCAAGGTGGGGGCGGCAAGACGAGCCGCCCCCATGAGCCTCAGCCCTTGGTTGGATTTTCCATGCAGGTGAGGGTTGGTTGGCCGTAACGCTCCAGCGTGGCGTCGTCCCCTTTGGTGAAGAAGGTGAGGTTTTGCCCTTCATAACGGGCACCGCTGGCGCTGGGGGTTTCATAGGCGAGCACTTGTTGCTGCTTGTCGCCCTCGCTCAGGTTGATCACCGCGGCGGGCAGCTTGGCATCGTTATAGAAGTAGGTGGAGAGTGTGACGCTCTTGCCGCATTGGTAGTTGACCGGTGCCGGCACCATCAGCTGGCCGCCGCTGATCTGCAGTTCGGTGATCCGCAGCAGGTAGTTATCCTCCACACACTGGCGCAGATCCTGCCCCTTCCAGCAGTCGTTACGCCCCTTGATCCAGCCGCGCTGCATGGCGCGCTCTGTCTTGAGCTGTTCGGGAGAGAGCGCAGCAATCGCCTTGGGGTAGAGGGCCGCCAGTTCGTTATCAAGGGCGGCCAGTCCGGCATCCTTGCAGATCAGGGTTTCGACCGACCCGGAGGCTTTGGTGCAGTCAAAGGAGGGAGTTGTGGCGCTGGCCAGCAGAGGGGCAAACAGCAGGGTGGCAAACAAGGTCTTGTTCATCGATAGGTTCCAGCAATGAGGAGGGCATATCTGCCTACTACAGCACACTCTACAGGGCAATGCAGCAGGGGAGCCGAGCGCACTTGCACTGCTGAATGGCTGCCAAACGGAAAAACCCGACACTCCTCGCCGGAATGTCGGGTTTTTTGTGGCCGCGATAGAGGGGGGAGGCGGGTTGCCCGGTTGATCAGGCCAGCGCCAGTTGCTGACTGCGGGCGCGCCACAGCCGCTCGTGGAAGAAGAACACCGCTGTGTTGATGGCCGGTTCGATCATCGCCATCACGCCGCCGGTGAGCAGCTCGCCGCTCAGCAGGAAGGCCACCCCGAAGGCCACCGAGAAATGGACCACCGCGAAGCTGCTGGTCTTGGCCTGCAGGCTGTGCTTTGGTTTGAGCTTGTGCCAGCCAAGGTCATGAAAGTAGAAGGCGACCGTGTTGACTGCGGGCTCGATCAGGGCGATCAGGCTGGCGGTCAGCAGCTCACCGGTCAGCAGGTAAGCCACCGTAAAGGCGACACCGAAGTGCAGGATGGCAAAGCTGATGGTCTTTTTCATGATGGCGGCTCCCTCTGTTGATGATGAGAGTATCCGCCGAAATGAGATTAAATGAAAACTATTCTCATCTATTGCCAGAATAGAGAGAACCTATCAACGGGCGAGTGGCCGGTGTGGTTCAGCGGTTGCCAATCGCAGCCAAGGCGATAAAGTACAGGTTCTTCACACTTGCCCATGAAAAAGGATCTTTCATGAATATCAATGCCACCCTGCTTGGCCAGTTCATTGCGTTGCTGATGGTCATTGTCGGCCTCATCGCCTGGCGACTGGCGCGCCGCAAGAGCGAGCATCCGGCGCTGATCACTGTTATCTGCTCCCTACTCTGTCTGTTTCCGCCCTTTGGCCTGCTGGCCCTGTTGTTGGTTGCGCTGAAACAGGATCTGCCCGCCCGCTCATAGGGCGCGCGGGTTCAGGCTGCCGCATACACCGGCTGCACCAATAGAAAAAGCCCCGTGATGGGGCTTTTGCTTTTGAACCCGGTGAGCGCCGTAGGGACGGGGGATTAATCCTCGGCCTTGTTGAGCCACTCCACCTTGTACTGGGCGCCGGCGCCCTGCGCCAGCTTGGCACACAGCGGTTTGAGGAAGGCTTCAATCTGCTCGTCCAGCATCCAGGGCGGGCTGATGATCAGCATGCCTGAGCCGTTCATGCCCCAGTCGGCAGTCTGCCCGGCCACTTCCAGTTCGGCCACCAGCACGTTACCGAAGTTTTCCCGCTTGATGGCGCGAAGCATATCGCGGGATTTGTCCGCCTCTTGCCCGAGGATCGGATACCAGAGGGCGTAGATGCCGGTCGCCCAGCGCTTCTGCGCCTTTTTCAGGGTATCGACCACGGCGAAGTAATCTTCTTTGAGCTCATAAGGTGGGTCGATCAGCACCAGCCCGCGGCGCGGGGTCGGCGGCAGCAGGGCGATCAGCCCCTCGAAGCCGTCACGGTGGTGCACGGCCACGCGCGGGTCATAGCCCATGTTGGCGCGCAGATCTTCGACCTCGTTGTTGTGCAGCTCCATCAGCGCCAGCTTGTCCTGCTCGCGGGTGAGGCGGCGGGAGAGCTCCGGCGAGCCGGGGTAGTAGTGCAGCTCACCGTTCTGGTTCATCTCCTCAATGACACCCAGATAGGGGGCCATGGCAGACCACTGGGCCCGCTCGTCCCACAGGCGGCCGATGCCATCGGCATACTCGGCCTTCTTCCGGGACCAGTCGCCGCGCAGGTCGTAGAGACCGCCACCGGCATGGGTGTCCAGCACGATGAAGGGTTTCTCCTTCTTCTTGAGGGACTCGATGATCAGGGCCTGAACGGCATGTTTCAGCACGTCGGCATGGTTGCCGGCGTGAAAGGCGTGGCGGTAGCTCAGCATATTAGATCTCTGAGGGGGCCCTGCTGGGCACCCAGTAACGATAGATAGTTCAACAAATTGCGGCTGTTGCCGCGAAACAGGGAGAGGCTGCGCAGGGTCTGCAACAGGACGCCCTGTTGCAGCCGCTCCAGCTCCAGTTCGTGGGCCAGCATCGATTGATACTCCTGCTCATCGAGCCGCGCCTTGACGCTCTGGCGCAGGGCGCGCCACGGGGTCAGCACCGCCTCGGTCTGCACCAGCGCCGGTTGCAGGTCGGTGAGATCAACCACGATGCCGAGTTGATCGAGCCGGTGCAGCAGCAGCGCCAGATTGACGTTGCCCCCCAGCTCCTGCACGGTGAGCCAATCCTGGCTGCGCTCACCATAGACCTTGCCGCTCCAGTGCCAGAAGCCGATCGGGGTCGGCAATTCGTGGACCGCGACCCGCTCGCTGGCCATCAGCGGTTCGTCACGCAAAGAAGGCTTGCTCCATGGTTTCCAGCTCTTCGGAGAGGCTCATCCACTCCAGCTCAACTTCTTCCAACTGCTCCTTGAGGGGGCCCTGGGATTTGAGCAGCTCGGAGAGCTTGGTTTTAGCGCTCTCTTCATAGATAGCGGGGTCGGCCAGCTGGCTCTCGATGTCGCCGAGCTTGCCTTGCAGCTTCTCCATGCTCGCTTCGAGCTTTTCCAGCTTCTGGCGCAGGGGACGGGTTTGTTGGCGGAACTCCGCCTCGCGCCGCTTCTGATCCTTGCGCGCTACCGCCGAGTTGGCAGAGACGGGGCCATCGGCCGGTTTGGCGTTGGCCTCTTTCTCCTGCTCGCCGAGCCACTTGTGGTAGTCGTCCAGATCGCCGTCGAACGGCTCGACCCGGCCACCGTGCACCAGATAGAAGTCATCTGTGGTGGTGCGCAGCAGGTGACGGTCGTGGGAGACCACTACCATGGCCCCTTCGAAGCCTTGCAGCGCCATGGTGAGGGCGTGGCGCATCTCCAGATCCAGGTGGTTGGTCGGTTCATCCAGCAGCAGGAGGTTCGGCTTTTGCCAGGTGATCAGCGCCAGCACCAGCCGCGCTTTTTCGCCGCCGGAGAAGGGGGCTACCTTGTCGAGCGCCTTGTCACCGTGAAAACCGAAGCTGCCCAGATAGTTGCGCAGCTCCTGCTCGGTCTTGTCCGGCGCGAGGCGGGCCAGATGATCGAGGGGGGAGTCGTCGAGACGCAGGGTCTCCAGCTGATGCTGGGCAAAGTAACCTATGCTCACCCCGGCGCTCACTTCGAGCTTGCCGGAGAGCGGCGGGTTGGAGCCCGACAGCATCTTGATAAAGGTCGATTTACCGGCGCCGTTGCGACCGAGCAGACCGATGCGCGAACCCGGTACCAGATTGAGTTTGATCTTCTCCAGGATCACCTTGTCGCCGTAACCGGCAGAGAGGTTCTCCATGGCGATCAGCGGTGTCGGCAGGGCCGACGGCTCGCGAAACTCGAAGCTGAATTCCGAGTCGGCGTGGGCGGGCAGGATCTTCTCCATCCGCTCCATGGCTTTCAGGCGGCTCTGGGCCTGACGGGCCTTGGAGGCCTTGTAGCGGAAGCGGTCCACATACGCCTGCATGTGGGACATCTCCCGCTGCTGCTTCTCGTACATGGACTGCTGCTGGGCCAGCTGTTCGGCGCGCTGCAGTTCGAAGTCGGAGTAGCCGCCGGTGTATTCGTTGAGCTTGCCGTTCTCGATATGGATGATGCGGCTGATGGCCGAATCGAGGAAATCGCGGTCGTGAGAGATGAGCACCAGCGTGCCCTGATAGCCCTTGAGCCACTTCTCCAGCCAGATGACGGCATCGAGATCCAGGTGGTTGGTCGGTTCATCGAGCAGCAGCAGATCGGAGCGGCAGAGCAGCGCCTGGGCGAGGTTCAGACGCATGCGCCAGCCACCGGAGAAGCTGCGCACCGGCGAGCTCAGCTGCTCGTCGCTGAAACCGAGGCCGTGCAGCAGCTCGGCGGCGCGGGCGCGAATGCTGTAGGCGCCTATGGTATCGAGGCGACCGTGCAGCTCGGCCACCAGCAGACCATTGTCATCCTGCTCGGCTTGCTCCAGCTGAGCTTCCAGCGAGCGAAACTCCTTGTCGCCGTCGATCACATACTCGAGCGCGGAGCAGTCGAGCGCCGGAGTCTCCTGCGCGACGCCTGCAATCTGCCAGCCAGCGGGCAGGCTGAAGGTGCCGCTGTCGATGGCCAGCTCGCCCCGTACCAGTGCAAAAAAGGTGGACTTGCCACAGCCGTTTTTGCCCACCAGACCCACTTTGTGGCCGGGGTGAATGGTGGCGGAGGCGTTGTCCAGCAGCTTGCGGCCGCCGCGGATCAGTTCGATTTGACTGGCAACTATCATGGGTGGGATCTGCTTGCTCAAAATGGAGGAGAAAAACTGGCGCGGATCTTACGTGAAATGACGCTGATTTGCACTGTAGCGAAGGGCTGGCCACTGGCTGGCGCTGCAAAAACATGCCATAACAGAGAAACCAGTTTGGTTACGGGAGGTTAGCATGCATATCAGGGATATTATGACGACCCGGGTCGCCACCGTTTCAATGGATGATCGACTCAGTGTCATCAAGGATATCTTCGAGCAGGCTCACTTTCGCCACCTGCTGGTACTGGAGGAGGGGGAGCTGGTGGGGGTCATCTCGGATCGGGATCTGTTCCGCGCTATCAGCCCCTATCTCGACTCCGAAGCCGAGATGAGCCGTGATACCGAAACCCTCACCAAGCGGGCCCACCAGATCATGAGCCGTCACCCCGTTACTATCGCTCCCCATCTCACCGTGCGCGACGGCGTCAAGCTGATGCTGGAGAAGGGGGTCTCCTGCCTACCGGTGCTGGAGAATGGCGCATTGGTCGGCATCATCAGCTGGAAAGATTTTCTCAAGGCGGCGCTGGAGAGTGACGCGCTGGTTTGAGTCTGGCACTAAGCACCATCAGCTGACAGAGAACAAATAGAGAGAGGGGAGCCTTGGCTCCCCTCTCTCTATATTGGCTTTGCCGACAATGCCGGTTTGCACACTGCTTGCATCATCATGGCTCGGGCTGCCCTGCGACAAGGCAGGAGGGGCCGCTGCCGGAGAGGTGCGGCTGAAGATGGGTGCGGATCTCCTGCAGGGTGCGCTGGTACTGCCGGGCATGTTGATCGAGAAACGCGGGGCTGTGCTTGAGACGCCGCTCCAGGGTATCGACCAGCAGTGCTACCCTGGGGGCGGCCATACCCGCAGGCCAGCAGTGTTGCAGCAGCTCCAGCAGTTGCCAGGCATCGCCCGGCAGGGCGGGGAACTCCTCCAGCAGTTGCAAGCCCGCTTGCAGGGCTGTCTGATACTGGCTGGCCTGCATCGCCTTGTGGCGCAGCTGGCGCAGTTCGTTCAGCCGTTGTTCTCTCGCCGTCAGACGCTGGCCCAGCTCGGCCATCAGATGATGGAACAGCTGGCGGGTGAGCGGGTGGGGCGCAACCCTGACGCGGTATTGGGTCAGCTGGGTCAGGTAGCGCTGGGCGTGGTGGGGCAAACCGCAGAACTGGCTGACAGCAAAGCCGAGCAGCAGGGTGAGGTGGTTGTCGCTCCCCTCATCCGGCTGGTGGTGGGCAATCAGGATCAGCGCTTCGTCGAAGCGGTAATCCAGCCCCAGCATCAACGCCTGCAGCAGCTCATATTCGTGGGGCTGCAGGTGGACGGTGCGCTTGAGATGCTCCCACTCCTGTTGCAGGGAGCGGATCCGGTTGCTGGAGGGGGCGTGCCACAGCACCGCCAGACTGGCATTGAGCATGAAGCTGTCGATGGCGAGCCGGACGCGCTGCTCGCTGAAATGGCGCAGGGTCAGGCTGTTGGCCTGCTCCAGCACCTTCTCCTCATCTTGCAGCACCAGCCCGAGCAACATCGCCAGCTGATGCCAGCGTGGCTGATGGGGGCGGATCTGCAGCAGCTCTCTCATGGTCTCCCAGGCCGCCAGCCAGTAATGCTGATGCAGCTGGCTGGCGAGTTGCAGCTCCAGCCGGGTGGCCATCGAGACACTAGCTTGATGGCGCTGCAAGTCGGTCTGGGCGCTCTGCAATTTGCCGAGCCCCAGCATGGCGTAGAAGAGCCCGGCCCTTGGCCAGCTCGCCTGATATTCGTTGGCACAGAGGGCATAGTGCTGGGCGGCAGTGATTCGCTCGGCTGATTGCAGCAGCAGATAGCCCTTGAGTCGATCCAGCCAGGGGGTCAGTGAGCGATTCTCCCGTTGAAACAGCAGGTCCTCACAGAGGGCGGTAGCCAGTTGCCACTCCCGCAGCAGAATGGGGGCGGCCAGCGTGCGGGTCAGGTTGCTTAACTTCACCAGCTGGCCGAGCACTGCGGTGAGCTGCTGGGTCATGAAGGGGAGGGGCAGATAGAGGGAGAAGTAGAGATCCGAGGGGAGAAACTCCTGCTCGCTCTGATCGGCATCGAGCAGCAGCAATACGCAACCGGGTTGCAGCAGGCCGAGATAGTGCGCTTCGTGCAGCAGCCGGGCTCCGTCAAGATCCTGCTGCTTGTCCTGCTGACAGATGATGGCGTCGAAGGCGTGCTGTTGCAGCAGGGCCAGCAGGCCACTGCGCTCGTGGTTTGGATGGCTGTGGTAGTGGATCCGGTCGGCGGGCACCCCCTGTTCGGTCAGTTCCCGGGTGATGGCGCTACGGAGCAGGGGATCCTCTTCGAGCAGCAGTATCGTCATGCAGGTACTTCCTGTGAGCAAACCATTAGGTTGATTATGGTAGACCCAAGAGGAACATAGGCACAGCACTCGCTGAGTGAAAAGCTGACAGTAGCCAGCAGGGTGCTGGAGGGCGCACTATGGGCTGTTATTTCAATCGGTTATGCCATCTATCAGGGCTGCAACCTGTTATTGCCGAGGGCGGATCTGCGCCCCGAAGGGGCAATCGCTCTGGCGGATCAGCCGCGACCCCTTGCCCTGTTCCCCCAGCCAGCTCAATTCCAGTTTGCCGAGGCGGCCCAGATGACGCAGCTCGAACTCGTAGCGCTGGCAGAGGTTGTCCTGGGGCAGACTCGCCATCCCCGCTGGCAGTCGGTATTGATAGCGCAGGAGTGGCCCATCCTCCAGCTTGCTGGTCACCGGCACCAGCCCCTCTGGGGTGGGCTGCGGCGCCCCGAGTGCACGGCGCAAACTGAGCGGCGCATCGATCGCCTTTTGATAGTGCAAGCCGTTCATGGCCGCCAGCTCCTCTTCCAGTCGTTGCAACTCCCCTTCCAATCCATTGAGCGCGGCCCCCAGCTGCTGGTGGGTCGTTGACGAGGCGCAGCCACCCAACAACAGGGTGGCAAGCAGCAGGGTGGCTCTGATGGGGGGCACGGCATCTCCTTGGCTATGACGATGAAGCGTGAAGGTCAACTCGGCTGGCCCTGACTATAGCAGGGGGTTGCTGGGGGGCGTCCCCTGCAGCAGTTGGGCCAGACGAGCCAGCCCTTCGCCGACCCGGGCGTCGGTGGCGGGTTGGCTCAGGCTCAGGCGCACCCCTTGCGGAGCGGCAAACTGACCGGCGGCGAAGTGTTCCCCGCTCGCCACGCCAACGTCAAGGGCGTCGGCGGCGGCAGCAAACTGCTGGCTGCGCCAGGGCTCAGGCAGCGGCAGCCAGGCGTGCATGCTGCCAGGCTGCCAGCGGGCGGCAGGCAGCAGGTGGCGCAGCAGTTCGCCACGGCGCTTGAGGATCTCCCGCTGCTGCTCGACCAGCGGCATGATCTGGCGCTGACTGACCATTTTGCAGGCCAGTTCGATCAGCAGCGGACTCACCATCCAGCTCGACAGCCGCATTGTCTGGGCGAAGGCGCTGCGCAGGGCAGGAGGCGTCAGCACGAAGCCCACCCGCAGACCGCCGCAGGCGATCTTGGCCAGACTGCCCAGATAGATGACCCGCTCCGGCGCCAGATTGACCAGAGGGATCACAGGTTGCTGGGGCAGCAGGCCGTTGACGTCATCCTCGATGATCAGCAGATCGTGGCGACGGGCGATGGCGACGATGGCCTCCCGCCGCGCCAGACTCATGATGGCGGTGGTGGGGTTTTGCAGGGTCGGGGTGAGGTAGAGCAGCTTGGCCCGGCGGGTACGGCAGGCGGCGTCCAGAGCCTCGGGCAGTAGCCCCTCCTCGTCCATCGCGAGCCCCACCACCTGATTCTTCAGCTGGCGAGCGTTACCCAGCATACCGGGGTAGCTCAGCCCCTCGCACAGGATGGTCTCCCCCACGCAATTGGTAGCCAGCAGCGCCAGCATGATGCCGTGCTGGGCGCCGTGGCTGAACAGCAGGCGATCCTCACTGCAGGCCACTCCTTGCTCCGCCAACCAGTTGACGAACTGCTGGCGCTGATCCGGCCGTCCCGCCTCCTTGTCGTAGCCGAGCAGGGCGTTGAGATCCCCGTCCGCCACTTCCCCCAGCATGGGGCGAATGATGGCCGCCCGATCCAGCTGCACCGGCAGGTTCTGCCACAGCTCGATGCGGTGCCCTTCCTCCTGGCGGATCACCCACTCATTGGCGGGATCCGTGTTCGCTCCCTTGACCCAGGTGCCGTGGCCCACCCGGGCGGCTAGCAGGCCGCGCCGCTCCGCCTCGCTGTAGGCGCGGGTGACGGTGCCGACGGTGACACCCAGACGATCCGCCAGGGATCTGTGGGTAGGCAACCGGGTCTGCGGTGGCAGCTCGCCATTCGCGATCCCCTGTTCGATCGCTTTGACCAGCTTGAGGTAGAGGGGGCCATCGAAGGCCGTAAGGTCGGGCGTCCAGATTGTCATGGTGACAATAAATCCATTGATCAAAATTTGTTGTCAATATAGCGTGAATTTCAACCTGATAACAACCAAATAGCACGCATTGTATCGATACAATGTGGCAGACAAGGAGTCACAATATGACGATGGAGTGGTATGTCACCCTGTTCGGTTTTGCCGTACTCACCTGCGGTACGCCGGGGCCCAACAACCTGATGCTGACGGCCTCCGGCGCCAACTTCGGGGTGCGTCGCACCCTGCCACATCTGCTCGGGGTGGGGCTGGGGCAGCCGGTGTTGCAGCTGGTGCTGGCGCTGGGGCTCTATCCGCTGTTCGAGCGCTGGCCCCTGCTGCGGCTCGGTTTGCAGATCTTTGGTAGCCTCTATCTGCTCTGGCTGGCGTGGCGTATCGCGGTGGCCGGGGCGCCGGGGGATCCGGCCAGGAAGGCCCGTCCGCTAACCATGCTGGAGGGGCTGGGCTTTCAGTTCCTCAATCCCAAGGCGTGGATGATGGGGATCTCCGCCATCAGTCTGTTCAGTCTGCCCGGCGCCAGTTACTGGTCGAGTCAGCTGGCGGTGATGGTCATGTTTGTGCTGGTGGCCCTGCCGGTCTGCTTTGTCTGGGTGCTGTTCGGCCATCAGCTGAGCAACTGGATCAGCTCGGATCGGGGCTGGCGGCGACTCAACGGTTCCCTCGGTCTGCTGACGGCGCTCTGCGTGGTGATGCTCTGGTATTGAGCCGTGCTGCGCCGATGGGGGAGCTGGCCGAGAAAGAGGCATTTCTGACTTGTCGCCACGGGGTTGGCTCTGCATATTAGAAGGCTTTCCCCATAACGGGGGCGTTGCATCGACAAGAGGTTGAGATGGATCTGAACTGGTTACTGCCCCTGGCGGGGTTTGCCCTGGTTACCTGCGGCACGCCGGGGCCCAACAATATGTTGCTCACCAGCGCCGGGGCGGCGCAGGGTTTTCGCCGCACGATTCCCCTGCTGGTTGGGGTGGTCGGGGGGATCAATCTGATGATCCTCGCTACCGCGCTGGGGCTTGGCGTGGTGTTCGAGAAGGTGCCGCTGCTGCACGATGGCCTCAAGCTTATCGGCTCGGCCTATCTGCTCTGGCTGGCGTGGAAGGTGGCGACCGCCAGCGGCCCGGCCGAGGGCAACCGGCCGCTCATTCCCGCTCATCAGGGGGCCATGCTGCAACTGCTCAATCCCAAGGCATGGATGATGGCGCTCTCCGCCATCAGCGGTTTCACTCTGGCGGGGGAGGCTTACTGGCCCTCTGCGCTCTGGGTGCTGGTGATCTTCTTTATTACTGGCCTCTACACCGGGGCGTTCTGGGTGCTTTTTGGTGCCCAGGTGCGGCAAATCATTCGCACCGCCCGGGGTTGGCGGCGTTTCAATCTGGGCATGGGGCTGGCGACGGCCGCCTGTGTCGGGATGATCTGGATTTAGTCCGGGGTTGACCCGGGCCTTTACCGGCTGTCTTGTTGGCCCTGCGGGGCCTTTTTTATCTCGCCCGCGTGACCTTGCCTGCAAGGTAGCGTGGTTCTGCCCTCCCTTGGGGTGAAAGGAGTTCCTATGAAATGTATCGGTCTGCTGGGTGGCATGAGCTGGGAGTCCACCGTCAGTTACTATCAGGCGCTCAACCGCGGGGTGCGCGCACAGCTCGGCGGTTTGCACTCGGCGCGGGTGCTGCTCAACAGCGTCGACTTTGCCGGTATCGAGCGGTTGCAGCATGCCGGTGACTGGCCCGCTACCGCCCGTCTGCTGGCGGCGGAGGCGCGCAAGTTGCAGGATGGCGGCGCCGATTTCTTGCTGATCGGCACCAACACCATGCACAAGGTGGCCCCCGAGATTGAGGCCGCCATCGATATCCCGCTGCTCCATATCGCCGATGCCACCGCGGCCAAATTGCGGGCGGACGGGATAACCCGGGTCGGCCTGCTCGGCACCCGCTTCACCATGGAGCAGGATTTTTACAAGGGGCGCTTGCAGGAGCGCTTCGGGTTGGCGGTGCTGGTACCCGATGAGGCCGGGCGGGAGCGTGTACACAGGATCATCTATGACGAGCTCTGTCTGGGGGAGATCCGTGCATCGTCGCGGGCCGAGTATCTGGCCATTATCGAGGGGCTGGCGGCCGCGGGTGCCGAGGCGGTGATCCTCGGTTGTACCGAGATTGCCCTGCTGGTGGGCGATGCCCGAGCTGCCGTGCCGCTCTACGACACCACTGCCATCCATGCCGAAGCGGCGGTCGCGCTGGCACTGGCATCCGATTAATAAACTGGTCAGATCTCACTATTCATGCTTGTCTCATACCCCTTGCCATAAAAGCGTGTAAAATTGCGCCCTGAATTTTCCCCGGCCAACGCGGGTTGGCTGCGGTTTCCTAGCATGCAAGGCTGACATTGTGACTGAAGTAGATAGATTCGCGGATATTCGCCCCTACCGCGATGAAGAAGTGCCGGCAGCCATCGAACGGCTGATCCAGGATGATGAATTTATCGGCGCCATCGCCAAGTATCGTTTCGGTTCCCTGATGAGCTGGCTGGGTTGGGCCATCCGCCCGATGATCCGCCTGTTCCTGCGCCGCAAATGGTCAAAAGTGACCACTGTGCATCAGGTCCAGATGGGGGTCACCCGGTACATGTCCCGCATGATCGCCACCTCCACCAAGGGGGTGACCTTCTCCGGGATCGAGCATCTGAAGAAAGAGCAGGGCTATCTGTTTGTCTCCAACCACAGAGACATCGCCATGGACCCGGCGTTCGTCAACTGGGGGCTGCACACCCACGGTTTCGATACCGTGCGCATCGCCATCGGTGACAACCTGCTGCGCAAACCCTGCGCCACCGAGCTGATGAAGCTCAACAAGAGCTTTATCGTCAAACGCTCCGCCAAGGGGCCGCGAGAGATGATGAAGGCGCTCGGCGAGCTGTCTGCCTATATTGGCAACTCGGTCCACGAAGGTCACTCCATCTGGATTGCCCAGAAGGAAGGGCGCGCCAAGAATGGCGATGACAAGACAGATCCCGCCATTCTCAAGATGTTCTACGTCGACGGCAAGAAGCAGAAGATCGACTTCGTCGACTACATGCGCAGCCTCAATATCGTGCCGGTCAGCATCAGCTACGAGCTGGACCCGACCGACAAGGCGAAGGCGCGCGAGCTCTACGAGAAGTCGGTCAACGGCAGCTACGAGAAGGGTGAGTTCGAGGATATCGAGAGTATCGTCGCCGGTATCGTCGGCATGAAGGGGCGGGTACACGTCTCCTTCGGCGCGCCGATCACCGAGGGCTTCAGCGATCCGGACGAACTGGCCGCGCTGATCGACAAGGCGATCTGGAGCAGTTACCACCTGTTCCCCAGCAACTATCTGGCGGCAGATGTCTCCGGCAAGGCCAATACCATCGAGCAGGCGGCCTTCCTGACCCGTCAGTCAGAGGTGCCGGAAGAGCACAAGGCGATCTGGCGAGCCATGTACGCAAAACCGGTGGAAAACGCCAAAAAGGCTTGAATGAAACCGGTTGTTAAACGGTTTTGCGAAAAAAACGGGCGCTGATGCGCCCGTTTTTGCGTCTGGTCAAAGTCGAGGGGGAAAGGGTGGTGAATAATATGGTTTCAGCTGGTACGATCACTATGAAAATGGGATTATGTCTCTTGGCAAGGTGCTGACGAGTGTGTAACAGTGCCCATATAGTTGAACATGAGCAAAAGCTCTAAACCGGTTTGCACGGATTGCAGACGGCATTATTGAAGGACCTGTCACAGGTCCTTTTTCATTGGCTGGCAAAGATGCCGCCCAGATATACCTAACAGGAAACAGACGCCATGATCACCGGTAGCCTGAACACCCTGCAGCGAACGCCGCTGCCCGCCCCGCTGGCCCGCATCATGGCCGAGGTGGTGAAGAGCGTGGCTCACTGGGGTGACGCTCCGCTCGGCAAGACCGAGATCGATGGTCTCAACCTGTTCTGTCTGGTGAGCGAGGATCTGACCGAGCCAGCCGCGGATCGCCGTGGCGAATTCCATCAGCAGTATCTCGATATCCAGTTGCTGCTGCGCGGTGAAGAGTGGATAGGTGTGGGCCCCCACGACTACGTGAGCGACGGCGCCGACCATCCCCATCCCGACCTCTGGTTTGTCGAGGACGAGCAGACCAGCTATCTGGCGCTGCAACCGGGCGATTTCGCCATCTTCTGGCCGGGCGAGCTGCACCGCCCGCTCTGTACCTTCAACCAGCCCGCCAGGGTGAAGAAGCTGGTTGTCAAGGTACACAAGGATCTGCTGGCTATCGCCTGAGTACTCCCATTGAGGCGAGCCCTGCGCAGCTGATGCGTTGAGACTCGCAAGCATTGAAACCAGTGATACGCACCACAAGTTGCGATCACTCTTTCAAGAGCAAGAATTGAAAAATTGGACGCACCCTCCTGCGACCATAAGCCCCCGGCAGGGGAATCCCATCCTCTTTTGGATGACACGACACTGTCGGCATAAAGCCGAAGCACAGGAAGATGTAGAAAATGAGCAAGTTGGTATTGATCCTTAACTGCGGTAGCTCTTCCCTGAAATTTGCCGTAATGGACGCCGAAACAGGTGAGGACATGCTGTCCGGCCTGGCCGAATGCTTCAATCTGGATGATGCACGTATCAAATGGAAACTCCACGGGGTCAAGGGCGAAGCCATGCTGGGAGCGGGTGCCGCTCACCAGGAGGCCCTCGACCATATCGTGGGTCACATCCTGCCGCAGGATCCGACTCTTGCCGAGCAACTGGTGGCCATCGGTCACCGAATCGTACACGGTGGCGAGCAGTTCTCCCGCTCCGTGCGTATCGATGACGGCGTGATCGCCGGTATCGAAGCCGCCATTCCGTTCGCCCCGCTGCACAACCCGGCGCACCTCATCGGTATTCGCGCCGCGCTGAAAGTGTTCCCGCAGCTGTCCGAGAAGAACGTGGCCGTCTTCGACACCGCCTTCCACCAGACCCTGCCGCAAGAGGCCTACCTCTATGCGCTGCCGCACAAGCTCTACCGCGAACACGGCATCCGTCGTTACGGTGCCCACGGTACTTCTCACCGCTACATCGCGGAAGAAGCGGCAAAAGAGCTGGGCAAGCAGTTGAATGAACTGAACATCATCAACTGCCACCTGGGTAACGGTGCCTCTGTCTGCGCCATCAAGAACGGCGAATCCGTTGACACCTCCATGGGGCTGACTCCGCTGGAAGGTCTGGCGATGGGTACCCGCTCCGGTGATATCGATCCGGCCGTGGTCTTCTTCATGCACGACCAGCTCGGTTACAGCGTGGAGCAGATCAACCACACCCTGACCCGTGAGTCCGGTCTGCTGGGGATGACCGAAGTGAGCAGCGATTGCCGCTACGTCACCACCAACTACGCTACCGACGCCGGTGCCAAGCGTGCGCTGGATGTCTTCACTTACCGTGTGGCCAAGTATGTCGGCGCCTATGCCGCTGCGATGGACGGTCGTCTGGACGCCGTGGTCTTTACCGGTGGTATCGGTGAGAACGCCGCCATGGTGCGCGAGATGGTGCTGAACCGTCTGGCGCTGTTCGGCTTCAAGGTGGACAAAGAGGCCAACAACGCCGCGGTACTGGGTGGCGAAGGTCGCATCACCACCGCCGACAGCCGTTGCGCCATGGTGATCCCGACCAACGAAGAACTGGTCATCGCCCGCGATGCCCTGAGCCTGGTCTGCTAAGTCAGCCTCGCTTTGAAACAACGCCCGGCCTGTGCCGGGCGTTGTCATTTCTGGCGTACGCCGATTTGACATGGGGGAGGGGAGCGGTACCCTGACCACCACTGTTTTTGCAGCCTGCGGGCTGCCCGGTTCGGGAGAGAGCAATGAAAGAGGCGTTTTTTAACTGGTTGTCGGGCCTTGGGGTGGAAGTGACCAGCCTGATGGCGCTGGTGATCGCGCTGGGCTTTATCGTCATCACCTCGTTGCTGCTGCACATGGCGCTGCACCGGGTGCTGCTGGTCCGGCTGGTGGGGATCCTCGGCAAGGCCAAGCAGGTATGGCTGCCGCCCCAGCTGCAACAGCGTCTCTTCAACCGGCTCGCCTTTGTGCTGCAGGGGGCCGTGCTGCTCGGTCAGGCGGAGATCTGGCTGCCCCGTCAATCGGATAGCCTCAAACTTATCGAGATGGTGGCCCAGCTCTGGATTTTGCTGTTCCTGCTGCTGGCCTTCTTCGCCCTGCTCGACTGCCTGTTGTCGGTGAGCCGTTACACCCGCCTTGGTCGGGATTTGCCCCTGCGTGGCATCTTCCAGGGGGCCAAGCTGGTAGGCAGCATTCTGGTGGGGATCCTGATGATCGCCCTGCTGCTTGGCAAGTCGCCGCTGTTCCTGTTCAGCGGTCTGGGTGCCATGACCGCAGTGCTGATGCTGGTGTTCAAGGACCCTATCCTCGGGCTGGTGGCGGGGATCCAGCTCTCCGCCAACCGGATGCTGAGCGTCGGTGACTGGCTGCAGATGGACAAGTACGGCGCCGATGGTGAGGTGACCGACATCGGCCTCACCACGGTCAAGGTGTCGAACTGGGACAAGACCATCACCACCATTCCCACCTATGCCCTGATCTCCGATTCTTTCAAGAACTGGCAGGGGATGACCGAGTCGGGGGGCCGCCGCATCAAGCGCAGCGTCAATATCGACATGACCAGTGTGCGTTTTCTGACGGCCGAGGAGCAGTTGCAGCTCAAGCAGGCCCAACTGCTGGCACCCTATCTGAGCCGCAAGGAGCAGGAGCTGAGCGCTTACAACCAGCAGCTGAGCGATGCCCTGAGCTGCCCCATCAACGGCCGTCACCTCACCAACCTCGGTACCCTGCGCGCCTATCTGGATGCCTACCTGCGTGCCCACCCCGGCATTCGCAAGGACATGACCCTGATGGTGCGCCAGCTGGCACCCACGTCAGACGGTCTGCCGCTGGAAATTTACTGCTTTACCGCGACTACCGCATGGGCTGATTACGAAGGGATCCAGGCCGATATTTTCGACCATATCTTCGCCATCATTGAGCAATTTCATCTGCGGTTGCATCAATCTCCCACAGGTTACGATATGCGTGCCTGGCAACGGGGATAAACAGGTAAATGGGGCGGGTCGAGGACGCGGAAAAAACCGCATATTAATCATCGACCCGTCGCCACTTGTCAGTTGAAATTTGCCGTGCAGAGGAGAAAAATGGCGGCCTTCTCTTCGCGCCCCTGATCCCCTCTTGATCAGCTGCCAGCCCAGAGACGTCACTTCAAGTCATCATCATGGGAAAGTTATGAAGCTCCTTCGCAATAGTGTGGCAACACTCTGCTACAGCCTGCTGCTGACCGCTGCGCCGGTTTTCGCTGTTGAATATGCTCTGCCTGCGGCCAACAGCCGTCTGGTAGGGGAAAATCTGGAATACGTGGTTCCGGCCGAAGAGAACGGCCAGCCGCTGGAGGCCATTGCGGCCAAATTCCAGCTGGGGCTTACCAACATGACCGAAGCCAACCCCGATGCGGATCCCCTGCTGGTACAGACCGGCGAGAAGCTGGTGATCCCCCAGCAGCTGATCCTGCCGGATGCACCCCGTGAAGGGATCGTGCTGAACGTGGCCGAGATGCGCCTCTACTACTACCCTAAGGGTAAAAAAGTGGTGGAAGTGCTGCCCATCGGCATCGGCCAGCTCGGCACCGACACCCCGGAAAACTGGGTGACCAGCGTGCAGCGCAAGAAAGCGGGCCCGACCTGGACCCCAACCGCCAAGATGCATGCCGAATATGCCGCCCGTGGCGAGAGCCTGCCTGCGGTATGGCCAGCCGGCCCGGACAACCCCATGGGTCTGTTTGCCCTCTACATCGGCAAGATGTACGCCATCCACGGTACCAACGCCAACTTCGGCATCGGCCTGCGGGTGAGCCACGGCTGTGTGCGCCTGCGCAACGATGACATCGCCTATCTGTTCAAGCAGGTACCGGTCGGTACTCGCGTCCAGTTCGTCAACCAGCCGATCAAGGTCTCTCTCGAGCCCAACGGTGTCCGCTATCTGGAAGTGCATCAGCCGCTGTCGCGCAGCGAAGAGGAGTTCAACTCCAAGCTGCCGGCACCGCTGCCGATGACTCCGGCGGTGACCCGCTTCATTGCCCACGCCGACAGCGACTCCCAACTGGTGAAGCAGGCGCTGGAGCAGCGCAACGGCATGCCGATGGCGATCAACCGCTAACGGCAAATCCCCGTCACGACAAAGGGCGAACAGCATGCTGTTCGCCCTTTGTGTTTCTGCTGTGCTGATTCAGCTTCGCAGCAGATTTGCCTGCAGCTCGCTGCCGAGCTGATCGAGCAGCTGGTAGCGCGCCTTGTAGCTGGCCCGCTTGCGGGAGGGGATCTCCTCCAGCGTCTTGCGGGGCACTTCCAGCGGCAGGCTCATCCAGAGTTCATCTTGCACGCAGCCCTGATGCTCCTGCCACAAACCGTCGAGATCGAACTTGACCCTATCGGCAGTGCGCTTGCTGCTCTGATAGACGTGGCTTTGGGTGCGGATCCCGAGCAGGCTTTTGCACGCCAACCCCCGGGCCAGCTCGGCGGCCATATAGACCAGCAGGGACATGGGGCGCAGCCCGCCGCACGCCTTGGTGACCTGCTTGATCTCCTCGCTCTGCCCCTTGCCGCCCTGCAGCGAACAGATCTCGAGGGTCGGCTTTGGCGCGGGGCGCAGATTGAGGGCCATGTAATAGAGCGCCGCGTCACCCAGCTTGAGGGTCAGGCTCATCTCCCCCTCTTTGCCCATGTGGGTTTGGTAATCCAGTTGCAGGGTGAGGGGGGCCGTCAGCTTGTCGTTCTGCCACTGGGCCAGCAGCAGGCCGCGCCCGCTGTAGATCGCCAGCTGTTGTGCCTTGGGCAGCTGGCGTGCCAGCTGCTGGTAGTGGCCGCTGATAAGTCCGGCTCGCAGGCGCTTGCTGAGCCCCTTGTGGCGATAGGGGTGGATCGGCTTTTCCAGAATATCGGGGAAGCGGCTGATCGCCTGCGCCAGCAGCGGTTGCTCCTGCTGCTGGCGATAGAGGGCGCGGGCGCCGGGATTGAGCCAGAGACGCCCCACATACTTGGCCCGTCGGATGAGATGACCCGACTCCTCCACCGGATGAAGGCGGCGGGCGAGGGTTCGTAGGTGTGACAGATGAGATGACATGGTGCCGACCTCTGACTGGTGTGATGAGACAGGGCGGGGAGTGTAGGAGCGGGGCGCTGGCTTGTAAAAAAATGGATAGTAACAAAATGTGAAAACATAACGCTCAGTAGCGGCTGGCGCGGCGAGATGACCGTCACGGCCACGGCAGGAAATCTGGCACCATCCTCTTGATGCGGCAGATGATTTGATGCGCAAAGGTTTTTATTGTGTTTTGTGTTTGTTAAAAGTGGTTGAGCTGGCGCGAACGGCTGATTAAGCTAGGCCGGTTTTTTAGGGATGAGCCCGTCACCAGAGCGGGCAGAAAATGACACAAAACGGAGTTTTGCATGACAGCTAGCACACCCATGTTAATCACCTTCCTGGTGTATATCCTCGGAATGGTGTTGATCGGCTTCGTCGCCTATCGCGCCACCCGCAACTTTGATGACTACATTCTGGGCGGTCGCCGGATGGGGAGCTGGGTGACCGCTCTCTCTGCCGGCGCCTCCGACATGAGCGGCTGGTTGCTGATGGGGC
This sequence comes from Aeromonas sp. Y289-2, assembly GCF_027705925.1. NCBI lineage: Bacteria > Pseudomonadati > Pseudomonadota > Gammaproteobacteria > Aeromonadales > Aeromonadaceae > Aeromonas > Aeromonas sp. Y289-2. Next base: position 28,655 of record NZ_JAPDCH010000020.1, on the reverse strand, counting down.
TGCCCGGCGCCGTCTTCGTCAGCGGCATCTCCGAGAGCTGGATCGCCATCGGTCTGGTCATCGGCGCTTACCTCAACTGGCGCTGGGTAGCGGGTCGCCTGCGGGTGCATACCGAGAAGAACCGCAACGCCCTGACCCTGCCGGACTATTTCACCTATCGCTTTGAAGATCACAGCAAGGTGCTGCGCATCCTCTCGGCGCTGGTGATCCTGCTCTTCTTCACCATCTACTGCGCCTCCGGCGTGGTGGCCGGTGCCCGCCTGTTCGAGAGCACCTTCGGCATGGATTACAACACCGCCCTCTGGGTCGGTGCCGCCGCCACCATCACCTACACCTTCTTCGGCGGCTTCCTCGCGGTGAGCTGGACCGATACGGTGCAGGCGACCCTGATGATCTTCGCCCTGATCCTGACCCCGGTTTTCGTCATCATCGCCGTCGGCGGGGTGGATAGCGCCATGATCGAGGTGGCCGCCAAGAGCGCCACCAACCTCGACATGTTCAAGAATCTGGATGTGATCGCCATTGTCTCGCTGATGGCCTGGGGCCTTGGTTACTTCGGTCAGCCCCACATTCTGGCCCGTTTCATGGCGGCGGATTCCCACCACTCCATGGCCAATGCCCGCCGTATCAGCATGACATGGATGGTGTTCTGCCTCGCAGGCGCGGTGGCCATCGGCTTCTTCGGGCTGGCCTACTTCGCCCGCTTCCCGGAAGTGGCGGCTGGGGTGACCGGCAACCCGGAGCGGGTCTTTATCGAGCTCTCCAAGATCCTGTTCAACCCCTGGATCGCCGGTGTGCTGCTCTCCGCCATTCTGGCGGCGGTAATGAGCACTCTAAGTTGTCAATTACTGGTCTGCTCCAGCGCCATCACCGAGGATCTCTACAAGCCGTTCCTGCGCAAGAACGCCTCCCAGCGTGAGCTGGTGTGGGTGGGTCGCCTGATGGTGCTGCTGATCGCGGTGATTGCCATCGCCGTCGCCATGAATCCGGAAAACCGGGTGCTGGGGCTGGTGAGCTACGCCTGGGCCGGTTTCGGTGCCGCCTTCGGCCCCGTTGTGCTGCTCTCGGTTCTGTGGCCGCGAATGACCCGCAACGGCGCGCTGGCGGGCATGCTGGTCGGTGCCATCACCGTCATCGTCTGGAAGCAGTTCGGCTGGCTGGGGCTGTATGAGATCATCCCGGGCTTCCTGTTCGCGCTGCTGGCCATCGTAGTGGGCAGCCTGCTGGGCGAAGCGCCCTCTAAAGCGATGCTGGAGCGTTTCCGCGATGCCGAGGAGGAGTACAACACTCCGGCCGAGAGCGCGGGAGAGCCGGTCGCGGTGAACTGATCCCCCTTACCGCTTTCTGATTGAGAGCCCCGCCCCCGGACAAGGAGCGCCCAGGTTGGCCATCCTTGCACCGGTTTGGCGGGGCTTTGTGCTATCTGATTCACTCTTGGGCACTTTTTTATGTTCGGCCGGGGGCTCCCGGGTGCTCGCTTTCTTTTGTCTTGGCACCGAATATGGGACACTAGGCCGCCTGAAGGAGACCTAGTGCATGCGGCTATTCACCCTGATCCTGATCCTCCTGCTGGGGGGACTGCAATATGACCTCTGGCTGGGGAAGAACGGGCTATCCGATTATCAGAACCTGTCGGAGGCCATCTCGCAGCAACAGCGGGACAACCAGACTCTCAAGGATCGTAACGACCTCATTTACCGCGAGATAGATGATCTCACCTCTGGCCTCGAGGCCATCGAGGAGTTGTCGCGCAACGATCTGGGTTACATCAAGCAGGGGGAGACCTTCTACCGGATCATCCCCAAAGAGAAAGACAAAGAGACAGCGCCGGACGATGAGCCCTACGATGACTGATGCCAGCCGGGTATCCGGCCTGACGGCGATCGTCCCTGCCGCCGGTATCGGCAGCCGGATGGGGGCCGATTGCCCCAAGCAGTACCTGCAACTGGCGGGTAAAACCATTCTCGAACACACCTTGGAGCGGCTGCTCTCCCACCCGGCCATCGCCCAGGTGATCGTGGCGCTTGCGCCCCATGACCGCTGGTTCGAGGCCCTGCCCGTGGCGGCCGACCCGCGCATTGTGCGGGTCGAGGGAGGCGCCGAGCGCGCCTTTTCCGTCCTCAATGGCCTCCATGTGGCGCAAGGGGAGTGGGTGCTGGTGCACGATGCGGCCCGCCCCTGCCTGACTCACGGCGATCTCGATGCGCTGATTGTCGCGGCCATGGGCTGTGGCGGCGCCATTCTCGGCAGTCGGGTGCGCGATACCATGAAACGCTCCGATGGGGAGGGCAATATCATCGCTACCGTCGAGCGCGAGCAGCTCTGGCATGCCCTGACGCCGCAGATGTTCCCGACCCGTACCCTGAAACGGGCGTTGGAAGAGGGACTGATGCTGGGCGCCACCATCACCGACGAGGCCTCCGCCATGGAGCGGGCCGGATTCACGGTGCGCATGGTGGAGGGGCGCGCCGACAATATCAAAGTGACCCGGCCGGAAGACTTGTCGCTGGCGGGGCTGTTTTTAAGCCAGCAGGCATAAGCCCCTCAGTCAGAACAGACAGCTCAGAGCAGAGCGTCTCGAACAAACAGGCCCGAACAAGGAGTTAGCATGAGCCGGATTGGACATGGTGTGGACGTACACAAAATTGATGGGGTTGGTTTCAGCATGTTGGGAGGTTGCCGCTGATGATGCGCATTGGTCATGGTTTTGATGTCCATAAATTTGGTGGTGTTGGCCCCTGCATGCTGGGTGGCGTGCCGGTTCCCTACGAGCAGGGGCTGGTTGCCCACTCTGACGGCGATGTGGTGCTGCACGCGGTGAGCGATGCCCTGCTGGGGGCCATCGGCGCCGGTGACATCGGTCGCCACTTCCCCGATACCGCTGCCGAGTTCAAGGGGATCGACAGTCGCATTCTGCTGCGTGATGTCTTTGCCCGGGTACAGAAGGCGGGGTATGCCATCGGCAACCTGGATGTGACCATCATCGCCCAAGCCCCCAAAATGGCGCCCCATATCGACGCCATGTGCGCCGTGCTGGCCGCCGATCTGCAATGTGATTTGAACCGGGTGAACGTCAAGGCGACCACCACCGAACAGCTTGGGTTTACGGGGCGCAAGGAAGGGATCGCCACCGAAGCCGTCGTCCTACTGGTGAAACAATAATGCTGGAACAACTTGCCTATCTGCACGGGGCGCCCACTGCCCGCGGTATCCTCAAGGCCGAGGCCGCCGATTTCGTGGTCAATGAAGATCTCGGCTTCGAGCCTTGCGGGGAAGGGGAGCATATCTTCGTCCGGGTGCGCAAAACCGGCGAGAACACCGCCTGGGTGGCGGGTCTGCTGGCCGATGCGGCCGGTGTCAACCGCAATGCGGTGACCTGGGCGGGCCTGAAAGATCGCCACGCGGTGACCGAGCAGTGGTTCGGCATTCACCTGCCGGGCAAGGCCGAACCGGACTTGTCGGTTATCGAGAGCGACAGCATCCAGATCCTGCAAGCCAGGCGTCACAACCGCAAATTGCGGGTTGGCTACCTCAAGGGCAACCACTTCACCCTGCGTCTCACCGGTCTGGAACAGGCCGACGGGCTGGAAGCGCGCCTGCAGGCCATCGCCACTCAGGGCGTGCCCAATTACTATGGTGAGCAGCGTTTTGGCCGCGATGGCAACAACCTGGAAGCGGCCAAGGCGATGTTTGCCGGCAAGCGGATCAAGGATCGCAACAAGCGTTCCCTCTACCTCTCTGCCGCCCGCAGCATGCTGTTCAACGCCATTGTCAGCGCCCGTATCGAGCAGGGGCTGGCTCATCAGCTGCTGGCCGGTGATTGCGTGATGCTCAAGGGCAGCCACTCCATCTTCAGCGAAGAGAGCGTGACCCCCGAGCTGGAAGCGCGTCTTGCCTCCGGCGACGTGCAGCTTACCGCGCCCCAGTGGGGCCGTGGCCGCCTGGCCAGTCAGGGCGCCGCTGCCGAGTTCGAACAGGGTGTGCTGGCTCCTTACAGCGATTGGTGTGACGGGCTGGAGAAGGCCGGGCTGGATCAGGACAGGCGCCCCCTGCTGCTCAAGCCGGAGCAGATGAGCTGGCAGCTGGACGGCGAGGCGCTGACCCTCTCCTTCTTCCTGCCGGCGGGCGCGTTTGCCACCAGCGTGGTGCGCGAGTTAATGCAGGCCGAAGAGGCCGATCACGGTTTCAGGAATCAGACCGATGCGAATTCTGGTCAGTAATGATGATGGTGTGCATGCCGAGGGGATTCGTGCCCTCAGCGAGGCGCTGCGCGCCTGCGGCGAGGTCATTGTGGTGGCGCCGGATCGTAACCGCAGCGGCGCGAGTCACTCCCTGACGCTGGAAGTACCGCTGCGGGTTACCCGCATTGCAGAAAACGGCTTTAATGGGTGCGAGAGCTATGCGGTGAAGGGCACGCCGACCGACTGCGTGCATCTGGCGGTCAACGAGCTGGTGCGTCCTGAACCCGACATGGTGGTGGCCGGCATCAACCACGGTGCCAACCTGGGGGATGATGTCATCTACTCGGGCACGGTCGCCGCGGCCACCGAGGGGCGCCATCTTGGCTACCCCTCCATCGCCATCTCGCTGGTGGGCAAGACCCACTTCGCCACGGCGGCCCACTATGCGGCCCTGCTGGTGAAGGGGCTGATGAAACACCCCCTGCCTGCCGATCAGATCCTCAACGTCAACGTGCCGGACTTGCCCCTCGAGCAGATCAAGGGGATCAAGACCACCCGCCTTGGCAACCGCCACCGGGCGGAGTCGGTGATCTGCACCGAGGATCCCCGTGGCCAGCCCATCTACTGGATCGGCCCCCCCGGCAGCCAGCAGGATGCCGGTGAAGGCACCGATTTTGCTGCCATCGAGCAGGGCTATGTCTCGATTACCCCTCTGACCATCGACATGACTGCCTACGACAGTCTCGCCGGTCTGGGGGCCTGGTTAGATCTGCAGGGATGAGGGTGGTGTGATAGTACAGCGCCTGTTAAATCAGCTCATTGCGCAGGATATTCGCGATTTTCGCGTGCTGGCGACCATCGCGAAAGTGCCGCGCCAGCTGTTTGTGGACGAGGCCATGGCGCACAAGGCGTGGGATAACACCGCCCTGCCCATTGGCCACGGCCAGACCATTTCGCAGCCCTATATGGTGGCGCGAATGACCGAGTTGCTGATGCAAAACAATCCGGCCCATGTGCTGGAGATTGGCACTGGCTCGGGCTACCAGACGGCGATCCTCGCCCATCTGGTGGAGCATGTGTATACCGTGGAGCGGATCAAGTCGCTGCAGTTCCAGGCCAGACGCCGACTGCGCCAGCTCGATCTGCACAATGTCTCGGCCAAGCACGGCAACGGCTGGCTGGGGTGGCCCAACAAGGGGCCTTATGACGCCATTCTGGTGACGGCCGCGGCGAGCGAGATCCCGACGGCGCTCACCGATCAGCTGGCCGAAGGGGGCCGACTGGTGTTGCCCGTGGGTGACAGCCAGCAGACCCTGCAGCTGATCGAACGATCCGGATCCCAGCTGACCAGCCGTATTCTGGAGCCGGTACGTTTTGTTCCCCTGATTGACGGAGATGTTGAGTGAAGTTGTTTTCCCGTTTGTACGTACTGGTGATGCAGTGGGCTCGCCACAAGCATGCCCCCTGGTATCTCTCCATCACCGCTTTTATCGAGTCGGTATTCTGGCCGATCCCGGTGGACGTGATGCTGGCACCGATGGCGCTCGCCAAGCCCCACAAGGCGTGGCACTACGCCACGCTGGCCACCCTCTTCTCTGTGCTGGGCGCCCTGTTTGGCTATGCCCTTGGCTATGCCCTGTGGGATCCGGTCGTGCTGCCACTGGTGGAGTCTGTGGGCTATCAGGACAAGATCGAGATTGCTCGCAACTGGTTTGAGCAGTGGGGGATCTGGGTCATTTTCATTGCCAGCTTCACCCCTATCCCCTACAAGGTGTTTACCGTGACGGCAGGGTTGTTACAAATGGCTCTGCTGCCCTTCATCATCACCTCCCTCATCGGTCGTGGCATGCGCTTTTTCCTGGTTGCGGGCCTGATGCGCTGGGGTGGCGAGAAGATGGAACGCAAACTGATGCACTACGTAGATGTGCTCGGTTGGCTCTGTATTGGTCTGGCCGTGGTGGCCTATTTCTGGTTTAGTCGTTAAGGATCCATTATGCGTTCGCGTATTTGGCAAGGAAGCAGTGTCGTGGTGTTGTCATGGCTGCTGCTTGCCTGCTCCTCCAGTAAAAATGCAGCTCCGGTAGATGGTGTTGATGAGGGGCAGTTTGTCTCGACCATTCCGGCTCGCCAAAGCGGTGCCCAGGTCAGCGCCCCCATTCAGGGCGGTAGCTATGTGGTGAAGCGGGGCGATACCCTCTACTCCATCGCCTTCAACTCCGGCAACGACGTACCCTCGTTGGCCAGCCTCAACAACATCAGCCCGCCCTACAACATCTATCCGGGGCAGCGTCTGCGACTCGATGGCTCCAGCGCCAGTGTTGGCAGCAGCCGCAGTGCCGGTACATATGAGGTGCGCCGCGGCGATACCCTGAGCAGCATCGGCCGCCAGTTCGGCATGACGCCGCAGGCGCTGGCCCAGAGCAACAACCTGAGCGCCCCCTATGCGCTGCAACCGGGTCAGGTGCTCAATGTCCAGACCGCAGGCGGCGGTTCGACCCAGATGGTAGCTGCGACTCGTCCGGCAACCGTGACGCCGGTGGCCGTGAGCCGTCCGAGCAGCGGTCCGCGTCCGTTGGCCGAGCCGAGTGGATCTGGTCAGACCACGCCGTTCATCTCTCAGAAATCCGTTGCTCCGGCAGCACCGAAGGAATACGCTCAGTCCAAAGAACAAAAAATAAACAACTCCCAGTCGAGACTTGCTTGGCACTGGCCCGCAAAAGGCCGGATTGTCGAGGGGTTCTCTGTTGCAGAACAGGGTAACAAGGGGATCGACATAGCCGGCCAGAAGGGGCAACCCGTCTACGCCGCCAGCAGCGGTAAAGTGGTATACGCTGGCAGTGCTTTAAGGGGGTACGGCAAGCTGATTATCCTCAAGCATGATGATGACTATCTCTCCGCTTACGCACACAACGACGAGTTGCGGGTGAAGGAAGGGGACAGCGTCAAGGGGGGCTCGGTCATTGCCAACATGGGTAGCACGGACGCGCCGGATGTGCGATTGCATTTCGAGATCCGGTACAGAGGCAAGTCGATCAATCCGATGAGCTATTTGCCAAAGCGTTAACCCCAGAGAGACCGTCTTACTCTGGTAACGTCAGGGAGACACGCCATGAGCCAAGAACAACTGGTAATGCAGGATGCAGAGTTAGAGTTTGACGCTGAACCCGAATCTCACGAGGTAGAAGAGTTGCAGGAGGTAGCCGCCGAGGCGGAAGATATTATCTCCGATGAGTTGCTGGCACCTGAGCTGAACAAGGTGATGGATGCCACGCAACTCTATCTGGGGGAGATAGGTTTCTCCCCGCTGCTCACTGCCGAAGAGGAAGTCTACTACGCCCGTCGTGCCTTGCGCGGTGACAAAGCCGCCCGCAAGCGCATGATCGAGTCCAACCTGCGACTGGTGGTGAAAATTGCCCGTCGTTACAACAACCGCGGCCTGGTGCTGCTGGATCTCATCGAAGAGGGCAACCTCGGTCTTATCCGTGCGGTCGAGAAGTTCGACCCCGAGCGCGGCTTCCGTTTCTCTACCTATGCCACCTGGTGGATCCGCCAGACCATTGAGCGGGCCATCATGAACCAGACCCGCACCATCCGTCTGCCCATTCATGTGGTCAAAGAGTTAAACGTTTACCTGCGCACCGCGCGCGAACTCTCTCACCGTCTCGATCATGAACCGACCGCCGAGGATATCGCCTTCGCGCTGGATCGTTCGGTGGATGATGTGAACCGCATGCTCAAACTCAACGAGAAGATTACCTCGGTGGACACCCCCATAGGCGGCGATCGCGACAAGGCGCTGCTGGATGTGCTCTCCGACGAGCGCGGCATGGGGCCTGAGCTGGAGTCACAGGAAGATGATATGCGCAGCAGCATTGTCCACTGGCTGGAGGAGCTCAACCCCAAGCAGCGGGAAGTGCTGGCGCGTCGTTTTGGTCTGCTGGGTTATGAGCCAGCCACCCTCGAGGATGTGGGGGCCGAGATTGGCCTGACCCGCGAGCGGGTGCGCCAGATCCAGGTGGAGGGGCTGCGTCGTCTGCGGGAGATCCTGCTGAGCCAGGGGCTCTCCATCGAGGCGCTGTTTCGTACCAATTAAGCATCCGCACCAATTAAGCCCGCACCAGCTGATCTGCGCATCAGCCAAATAGCACGAGGGGAGCAATCGCTCCCCTCGTTTTTTATTGCCTGTTGTCTGGCGATGGCTTCGTGGTTATACCAGCTCAGCCAGCATGGTATCGGCGTAGGGCACCAGTGCTTCTCCCTTCTTCACCTTGGTGAGGTAGTCCGGGTTGGCGATAAGCGGACGGCCGATGGCTACCAGATCGAAGCGGTTGGCCTCGATGGCCGCAGCGGCGCGCTCGGCGTCGTAGTTACCCACCCCGACCAGATTGCCCTTGTAGTGGGCACGCAGATAGTCGGAGGCACGGCCACCCAGATAATCGAAGGTGAGGTTGTCATCGAAGATGCCGAGGTGGATATAGGCCAGCGGGCGGTCGTTGAGCTTGCCCAGCAGATAGTCGAACACTGCGCGATCTTCCGGGCTGCCCGCCAGATGGACATAGGCACCCGGGGAGAGGCGAATACCAACCCGATCACCGCCGATGCGGGCGCTGATGGCATCGACCACTTCCAGCGCGAAGCGGCTCATCTTTTCCGGGCTGCCGCCGTAGTTGTCGGTGCGCAGGTTGGTGGAGTGGTGCAGGAACTGGTCGATCAGGTAGCCGTTGGCACCGTGGATCTCCACCCCGTCAAAGCCCGCCTCGATGGCGTTGGCTGCGGCTTGGGCGTAATCCAGCACCAGCTGGGCGATTTCGGCCTCGGTCAGGGCGCGCGGCACCTGATAGGTCAGCTCGCGCATGCGGGGCACCGTGCCCTCGTGCGCCACGGCAGAGGGGGCCAACACTTCAGCCTGATGGAAGAAGGGGTGGGAGAGGCGACCGACGTGCCACAGCTGGGCGAAGATCTTGCCGCCTTTGGCATGTACGGCGCTGGTCACTCTCTTCCAGCCATCGATCTGCGCCTGGGTGAAGAGGCCCGGGGTATTGGGGTAGCCCTGCGCATCGGGGCGGATGATGACGGCCTCGGAAACAATCAGGCCGATGTCGGCGCGGCGGCCGTAATAGGCAGCCATCTGCTCGGTCGGCACCAGACCTGGGCCTGCCATGCAGCGGGTGAGCGGGGCCATCATGAAACGGTTGGCCAGGGTCAGAGTGTCATTGAGTCGATACGGCTGAAACAGGGTATTCATGATAGGTTGTCCTGAACGGGTTATTCTTGAACGTGCATTCAAGACGTTTTTTGCGTCGGGCGCAAGCTTTTTTTGAATGAGCGTTCAAGATGGTTGGCCCGAGCGGGCGGCTGGGGTAAACTTGCCGCCCTTTCCAGCCACTCTTTATCGGCGGGCTCTGTTGCCCCTTGCCGGTGAACCATTTCCCACGGGAGGAACCATGCGCATAGCCGAGTTTGATCGGGACGAGGTACTGCGAAATGCCATGGAAGCGTTTCGCGCCAAGGGATATGCCAAGACCACCATGCAGGAGCTGGTGGCCGCCACCGGCCTCCATCCGGGCAGCATCTACGGCGCCTTTGGCAACAAGCGCGGCCTGCTGCTGGCGGCGGTGGATCACTATGTCGAGGGCAAACGCACCCTGCGCCGCTCCCTGCTTGACAACCCGAGCCCGCTGGCGGGCCTTGCTGCCTATCTCGACCGGATTGTGGGGGAGGCGCTCTGCGGCTCCTGTCTGGTGACCCGCACCATGATGGAGCTGAGCGAGCAGGATGAGGAGTTGACCCTGCGGGTCAAGGGGATCTATGGCGAGCTGGAGCAGGATCTGGCTGAGTTGCTGACACAGGCGCAGGCCAAGGGTGAACTGGCCCCGGATAGCAATATCCACACCCTCACCGCACTGCTGCTGATCAACCTGCAAGGGCTGGTCACTTTCGCTCAGTGCCGCCCCGATCGCCCCCTGCTCGACGACGTAGTCGCCCAGCTGATGCGGGCCCTGCGGGCGTAACGCGATATCGCAGAAACAACAGTGGCTCCCTTGGGAGCCACTGTTGTTTGCGGGAGGGTTACCTCGGCCCCACCAGCTCCTTCATCAAATCTTTCAGCCATACCAGCGCCGGTTGCTGCGCATGTACGGGATGCCAGACGCAGTTGAGGTGGTAGTCGGGCACGTCTTCGGGCAGCGGCAGGCTTTTCAGCGGCCAGTGGGTGGCGAGCAGCTCGGCCACCATGCTGGGCAGCACCAAGAGGTGATCGCTCTGGCTGACGATGGCGGCGGCGGACATATAGCTCTGGCTGTTGACCGAGATGGTGCGGCTAAAGCCCTGGCTCTTTAGATAGCGGTCGAGGCTCGCCTCCGAGGTGCCCAGCGGCGAGTGGAACACATGGGGCATGGCGATAAGCTGCTGCAGGGTGATGCGCTCCTGCCACTGGGAGGGATCATCCTCGGCCCCGGCGGGGGCCGATTTGGCAATCGGCAGATCGGCGCGTACCAGCCCGGCCAGCGGCTCGGTGAGCCAGGTCTCCTTGCCGAGATACCCCGGCACCTGCATGTACTCGTCAAACCCCAGCACCAGATCGATCTCGCCGCTCGCCAGCTCCGCCTCTGGCAGAGTGTCGCGCAGGATGCGGATCTCGATGGTGACCCCAGGCGCCAGCCGTCTGAGCCGCTGAATAAGCGGCGGGATCAGCACGCACTCCACGTAATCTGTGGTGCAGAGCACGAAGCGCCGCTTCGACTGGCTCGGCTCGAACTCTTCTTCCTCGGTGAGCTGCTGCTCCAGCAGCCGCAGCGCCTGCTGCACCCCGAGATGCAGCCGCTGGGCGCGCGGGGTTGGCAGCATCCCCTGCGGGGTGCGCACCAAAAGCGGGTCGCCGAGAAAGGTGCGCAGCCGGTTAAGGGAGTGGCTCATGGCGGGCTGGCTGATAAAAAGCGCCTCGGCGGCGCGGGTGACGCTGCCCTGCGTCATCAGGGCGTCAAAAGCGAGCAGCAGATTGAGGTCGAGCTGGTGCAGTTTCATGGGGGGATTATTCGCCGTGTTTATGGGACAATCCATCCTATTCATTTGATGGATGGGGGCGCAACGTCTTACTCTGCGACCCACTGTTATTTTTCCGGGTTCCCGCGCCGCATCGGGCGTAAACGGGGGCCTCAATCCATGCAAGGAGCCTTGCGATGAGCATCAAGACCATTAACTCCACGCCGGCCGCCGACGGCTTCACCATGCCCGCCGAGTGGGCGCACCAGCAGGCCGTCTGGATGATCTGGCCGTTTCGCCCGGACAACTGGCGCGTAGCCGGTCGTTTCGCGCAAGAGACCTTCGCCAAGGTGGCCGATGCTATCGGCGGTGCCACCCCGGTCTTTATGGGGGTACCGGCCCAGTTTATGGAGCAGGCCCGCGCCATCATGCCCGCTCACGTCACTCTGGTCGAAATGGACAGCGATGACTGCTGGGCCCGCGATACCGGCCCCACCATCGTCACCAACGCTGCCGGCGAGTGCCGTGGGGTGGATTGGGGCTTCAACGCCTGGGGCGGCCACAAGGGCGGTCTCTACTACCCGTGGAATCAGGATGAAGAGGTCGCAGCCCAGATGCTGGCTCAGCACGGCATGGCTCGTTACGACGCGCCGCTGATTCTGGAAGGGGGCTCCATCCACGTTGATGGCGAAGGCACCTGCCTGACCACCGCCGAGTGCCTGCTCAACGAAAACCGCAACCCGCACCTGACCAAAGAGCAGATCGAAGCTCACCTGCGCGACTATCTGGGCGTCACCAGCTTTATCTGGCTGGACGAAGGCGTCTACATGGATGAAACCGACGGCCACATCGACAACATGTGCTGCTTCGTGCGTCCGGGTGAAGTGGCCCTGCACTGGACTGACGACCAGAACGATCCCCAGTACGCCCGCTCCGTGGCCGCCCTCAAGGTGCTGGAAGCGGCGGTCGATGCCAAGGGTCGCAAGCTCAAAATCTGGAAGCTGCCCCAGCCGGGCCCGCTCTACTGCACCGAAGAGGAGTCTGCCGGCGTCGAGAGCGGCAGCGGTGTGCCGCGCGAGGCAGAAGGCCGTCTGGCCGGTTCCTATGTGAACTTCCTTATCACCAACGATCGCATCGTCTACCCGCTGCTGGATGCCGCCACCGATGGCGAAGCTCAGCGCATTCTGGAAGAGATCTTCCCGGAGCACACCGTGGTCGGCGTGCCGGCTCGCGAGATCCTGCTGGGCGGTGGCAATATTCACTGCATTACTCAGCAGATCCCCTCCGGCAAATAAGAACCGGTTCCGGTGAGTATTCAAAACCCCACTCAGTGGGGTTTTATCCCTTGATAGTGTGATGGTCGCAGGCGCTGATGCGGCGATCATCATGACAAACAGTCACCCTTTTACAGGAGATCCTAAATGATCGAAGTGACCGAGGTTTCCATTGCCGAGCTGCGTGCCGCGCTCGAATCAGGCCGCACTACTGCGGTCGAACTGGTCAAGGCCTATCTGGCCCGGATCGAGGCCTACAACGGCCCCGAGACTGCCACCAAACTCAACGCCGTGGTGGTAGCCAATCCCGATGCGCTGAAAGAGGCCGAGGCTTCCGATGCCCGCCGCGCTCGTGGCGAGACCCTGGGCCCGCTCGACGGCATCCCCTACACCGCCAAAGACAGCTATCTGGTCAAGGGGTTGACCGCTGCCTCCGGCAGCCCGGCCTTCAAGGATCTGGTGGCCCAGCGCGATGCCTTTACCGTTGAGCGGCTGCGCGCCGCCGGTGCCATCTGCCTTGGCAAAACCAATATGCCGCCGATGGCCAATGGCGGCATGCAGCGCGGCGTCTATGGCCGTGCCGAGAGCCCCTACAACGCCGACTACCTGACCGCGCCGTTTGCCTCCGGCTCTTCCAACGGTGCCGGTACCGCCACCGCCGCCAGCTTCTCCGCCTTTGGTCTGGCGGAAGAGACCTGGTCGAGCGGCCGTGGACCTGCCTCCAACAACGGTCTGTGTGCCTACACCCCGTCCCGTGGCGTCATCTCGGTGCGCGGCAACTGGCCGCTGACTCCGACCATGGATGTGGTGGTGCCCTATGCCCGCACCATGAACGACCTGCTGGAAGTGCTCGACGTGGTAGTGGCTGACGATGCCGATACCCGTGGCGATCTGTGGCGCATGCAGCCCTGGGTGCAGCTGCCCAAGGCCTCTGAAGTGCGTCCGGCTTCCTATCTGGATCTGGCTGCCAAGCCTGAAGCCCTCAAGGGCAAACGCCTCGGCGTGCCGCGCATGTTTATCAACAAGGATGAACTGGCCGGCACCAGCGAAAACCCCGGCATCGGCGGCCCGACCGGTCAGCGCATCCATACCCGCGACTCCGTGATTGCCCTGTGGGAAGATGCGCGCAAGGCGCTGGAAGCCGCTGGCGCCGAAGTCATCGAAGTGGACTTCCCGCTGGTCTCCAACTGCGAAGGGGACCGACCCGGCGCGCCGACCGTGTTCAATCGCGGCATCGTGAGCCCGGAGTTCCTTAACGACGAGCTGTGGGAGCTCTCCGGCTGGGCGTTCGACGACTTCCTGCGCGCCAACGGCGATCCCAAGTTGAACAAGCTGGCCGATGTCGATGGGCCGAAGATCTTCCCCCACGATCCCGGCACCCTGCCGAACCGCGAGGGAGATCTGGCGGCTGGCATGGACGAGTACGTCAATATGGCCAAGCGCGGCCTCAAGCGCTTTGACGAGATCCCCACAGTGCCGGACGGCCTGCGTGGTCTGGAAAAGACCCGCAAGCTGGACCTGGAAGACTGGATGGACGGGCTCAAACTCGACGCCGTGCTGTTCCCCACCGTCGCCGACGTCGCCCCGGCTGATGCGGATGTGAATCCGGCCTCCGCCGATATCGCCTGGAGCAACGGCATCTGGGTTGCCAACGGCAACCTCGCCATTCGCCATCTCGGCGTGCCGACCGTCACCGTCCCCATGGGGGTGATGGCCGATATCGGTATGCCAGTGGGCCTGACCTTCGCCGGTCGCGCCTATGACGACAACAACCTGCTGCGCTTCGCCTCGGCCTTCGAGTCCACCGGCAGCAAGCGTATGGTGCCGCCACGGACGCCGCCGTTGGGGGATATTAGTTAGGAGAAACTCCTGTGCTAGCCCTACGATGACGAAATAAAAACCACCTGCTATGTAGGTGGTTTTTATTTTCAGTATCACAATTGGTTACAATGCAATAATTTTTGCGACTTCTTAATAAACTTACTAATGACTATGTTGTTCATTGATAAGTCACACGTTTCTTTTGATTAGAATTTTATTTCTGGGTGCTTTTCTTTTATTTTTGGGATTACTTCATTTAAAAAGCAAAAAACCAAACCACAAATGCTGATAGTTTTTTCTGCATGTCTATCTGTTGATATTATTACATAGGTTGATTGCAAACATGCCGATGAACGAGGGAATATGATTCTGTGCATCACTTGAACATTTCCAATGATATATGACTTTATATGCATAAATGCGTTCAAGGCATTATGATAATTAGTTTCCCAATTGCCTGGGTCATTACTACTAATACGTACAATTAAATTGTTAATATTATTGAAGTTGTCTTTTCTAAAACCACATAATTCATTTACTTTTCTTGCATGAAAAGAAAACTCAATCAAGCTGCTAGTAATCACTTCATTCCAAGATGAGCTCCATTCTGATGGAAACACCGAGCCTGTAAATGCGAATAGTTGCAATGCATGCTTTCTTGCTTCTGAAATATGTATTTCTGCAAGTCTTTGGTTGTCTTTTGTAATCATTTTGGCTCTTGCTTTATATAAGTTAAAAGTAGTGTTCTGTAGGGTTGGATAATATTTTTAGGCGGTTTGCTTTTTAAAATAATTATTATTGTATTTGTTTTGACATTTTTTTCAATATGACTATGCGGCCTTAGGTTAGCGAAGCATATTTTTGAGAGGGCTGTAGGTTCGAATAGCGAAGCGTATTCGGACGATCGCGAAAGGGAGGTTGCCGAGATGACGCAGGCATCCAAGGTTGCTTGAACATTTTTCCATCACCATGTTCGCGGTAAACGGACGATTACGCTGCGCTAATCGTCCCTACAGCAAGGCAGTGATTGCATGTTTTGACCATTTACATCGCTCCACTCCCTGCACCGTCAATCGCCATATTGGTCGTGGCTCGCCGCCGATTTCCCCTGATTTTTTCTGACTTCCCCCAGACTTCACCTTCTCTTCACACAACCTCATTTTCCCCTCACAAATCCCCCGTATCTTCTGCCCACTGCTTAAAAGGCCCGGCTTGCCACAGGGGTGGCGAGGGGGCGGTTGGTTCGAGGGAGCAAGATGATGAAAGGTTGGATGAAGTGCACATTGGCCGGAGCCGTGGTGCTGATGGCGAGTTTCTGGGGTGGCAGCGTGCGGGCGGCGGGGATCGAGCTCAAGCAGGTGAGTGGCCCTGTCTATGTGGTGGAGGATAACTACTACGTCAAAGAGAACTCCATGGTCTATTTCGGGGCCAAAGGGGTGACGGTGGTGGGGGCGACCTGGACGCCGGATACCGCCCGCGAGCTGCACAAGCTGATAAAAAGAGTCAGCAGCAAGCCGGTGCTGGAGGTGATCAACACCAACTACCACACCGATCGGGCGGGCGGTAACGCCTACTGGAAGTCCATCGGCGCCAAGGTGGTGGCGACGCGCCAGACCCGGGATCTGATGAAGAGCGATTGGGCCGAGATTGTCGCCTTTACCCGCAAGGGGCTGCCGGAGTATCCGGATCTGCCGCTGGTGCTGCCCAACGTGGTGCACGATGGCGACTTCACCCTGCAAGAGGGCAAGGTACGCGCCTTCTACGCGGGCCCGGCCCATACGCCGGACGGCATCTTTGTCTACTTCCCCGACGAGCAGGTGCTCTATGGCAACTGCATCCTCAAGGAGAAGCTGGGCAACCTGAGCTTTGCCAATGTGAAGGCCTATCCGCAGACCATTGAGCGACTCAAGGCGATGAAGCTGCCGATCAAGACGGTGATCGGCGGTCACGACTCGCCGCTGCACGGCCCCGAGCTGATTGATCACTATGAAGAGCTGATCAAGGCTGCGCCGCAGTCATAACGGCTGCGCGACAGACTGGCAGCAAGCCTTGCCATTGCTGCAATCAGCAGCCATAACGGCACACCACAAAACGCCCGCTTTCAGGAAATAAGCGGGTGTTTTGCATTGGCGGCTTTTTTGGTGGCTGTGAGTGTGTGGCATTAACGCTGTTCAAGGGAGGGAGGCTTTCATAAGATGGCCCTCTCTCTTTTCCCTGAAAGTTATCCATTTTCGTTATGCAATACGCCTCTCTCGCGCGCCTCAAGCAGGCCTTTATCACCGGGATGTGGGCCTCGCTGGTCAGCATCGTTATCGGCTTCGCCTTCAAGGTGTGGCTGGCGCAGTGGGTCGCCAAGGGAGAGCTGGCGCTGTTCAACAGCGTGGTGGATTTGATCTCCCTCTCTTTTATCCTGATGACAGGTTTTCGCTCCTCCATGGTGGTGAGCTACTCCCAGACCAAAAACGATCGGGACATCATCAATATCTTTCGCTACTTCCTCATCGGCATCGTGCTGCTCACCTGGGGGACGGTGATCCCCTATATCAAGCACGGGCTCCATATCCGGGTGGAGTATCTGCAACTGGTGGGGGTTATCTTCGGGCTGGGGCTCAAGGTCTATTTCACCAATTTGGTGGCCATGTACCGGATGTATCAGCTCTCCAACCGGGTCACCTGGCTGGAGCCGCTGGCCAACGGCCTGCTGTTTATGGCCTGCTACTTCGGGCTCGGGATGGATGCGCTCCCTTCGCTCTTCTACGGGCTGACCTTCTCGTCACTCGCCATCGCCGGTTATATGTATGTTTCGCGCCGCCGGGCCATCGCCACCAAGCCGCTGGCCAAGGTAGCGCTCGGCCCCGAGATGGTGAGCTATGTGAAGAAGAGCTTTACCGCCTCGCTGGAGGCGGGGGCCAGCATTCTGATGATTTACATCACTGTGCTGCTCACCATCCGTCACTTCAGTATCGACGAGCTGGGGGATTTTCAGGTGGTGGTGCGCCCCATCTTTACCTATATGACCACCTTGTTTGTCTTCCCCATCTACCGCTTTGTGCTGCCAGAGCTGGCGGTCAATCTGCGCAACGGCGATCACCGCCAGATAAGGTTGATCCGCCGCTGGATCTTCCGCCTCTCCGCCATCGTCAGTCTGGCCTTCTTTGGCTTGATGTTGCTGGCGGGCAAGCCGCTGGTGCTGTTGTTCTTCCCCGCCGACTACGTGGGGGCGGTGCCGGTGCTGTTCCACTTCTCCATCTTCTTTATCTTTATGATGCTCAACGGCTATCAGCTCGCCTATATCAAGGCTCACGGCCACTTTACCCAGAGCCTGCTGATCCGGCTGGCGGGCATAGTGGCGCTGGTTGCCGCCTACTATCTGGTGGCCGAGTTCACCGCCAACGTGGTGGCGATTATCGTGGCGCTGGGCCTCGGCTATATGGTGATGTTTATTCTCTCGACCCTGGCGGAGCGGCAGATCTTGCGATCCCTGCCACTGGTACTGGCGACCCGTTAGGGTGTCGCCAAGCGCAGGCTTCTGTCAGATAACAAAAAACGCCCGTGCGGGCGTTTTTTATTGGCGGCGCAGGGCAGGCTTAACGCTTGCCCTTGCCACCCTTGTTGCCTGCGAGCGCCTGCTTTCTGGCGCGCTGCTTCTGGGCCGCCTTGCTGTTGCGGCGCGGCTCGGGCTCGAAGCGGGTGAGATCCGGCTCAAAACCGGGAAACCACTGCTGGGGCAAGCGGGTGTCGAGCACCGCTTCCACCTTCTCCAGCAGCGGTGCATCTTCCGGGCTGAACAGGGTAATGGCGAGCCCCTTGTTGCCGGCGCGGCCGGTGCGACCGATACGGTGGACGTAATCCTCCGCCACAAACGGGAACTCGAGGTTAATCAAGTAGTTGAGATCGCTGATATCGAGGCCGCGGGCCGCCACGTCGGTGACAACCAGCGCCTGCAGGGTGCCAGCGCGAAACTCCAGCAGCACTTTTTCACGCGCGCTCTGCGACAGATCGCCGTGGAAGGCCAGCGCATTGATGCCCGCCCTGCCAAGCTGCTGGGCCAGCTTGTCAGCCCCTTGGCGGGTGCGGCTGAAGATAAGCGCCGGTGCCCACCCTTTCACTTTCAGCATATGTTCGACCAGCGCCAGCTTGCGATCGCTGTCCACCGTATAAACCCGCTGCTCCACCTCGGCCGCCGTGGTGTTGCGCGGCGCCACTTCAATCAGCTCCGGGTCGCGCAGCAGCACCTTGCAGAGGGCAAACAGGTTGTCGTCGCAGGTGGCGGAGAAGAGCAGTGTCTGGCGATCCGCCGGGATCTGTTTGAGCAGCGCCTTGATCTCGTCCATAAAGCCCATGTCGAGCATGCGATCCGCCTCGTCAAACACCAGATGGCGCAGCGCGGCCAGACTCAACGCCCCCTGTCGCAAATGGTCGAGCAGACGGCCCGGGGTGGCGATCAGGATATCCACCCCGGCTTGAAGCGCCTCTACCTGCGCCGCGATACTCACTCCGCCGTAGACTTGCGTGCTGGTGAGACCTGTCCCCTGGCCGTAGCGCGCCACGCTCTCGGCGACCTGCACCGCCAGCTCGCGGGTCGGCACCAGCACCAGCGCGCGGAGCGGGCGTTGGGACGCCATTTGCGGCTGCGCCAGCAACTGCTCCAGCAGCGGCAGCACAAAGGCGGCGGTCTTGCCGGTGCCGGTCTGGGCCCCCGCCATCAGATCCCGCCCTGCCAGAATGACGGGGATGGCGCGAGCCTGAATGGGGGTCGGTGCGGCATAGCCGAGCTCGGTCAGGGTCTGCTGCAAGCGGGGGGAGAGGGCCAGTTCGGCAAAGGAGGCTGTGGACATAGAGGGCACCAGTCGGGGTTATCGCGGCCTGCGGCCACGATGCAGTGAGTGATCGTGGCCGCGATGGTAACAGAAGCAGGGGGCGCGGCAGAAGGCGGCTATGCCTCTGCGTCGTCCGGTAATGGGCGGATCAGCCGGATCTTTTTGCCCTCGTAGCAGGCGATGTTGTGCTTGCCGTGCTGTTTGACGTGGTAGAGCAGCTCATCGGCCAGATGCACCGCCTCGGTGACTGTGAGGTAGTCGCGAATGCGGATCACCCCGGCGGAGAAGGTGATGGGGGTGGGCAGCTCGGGGATCCCCAATGGGCGATCCAGCAGGCGACCAGCGGAGTGGATCATCATCTCGTCATCCTCCATCCCCTTGAACAGCACGATAAACTCCTCGCCGCCCCAACGGATGGCGCTGTCTACCTTGCGGATATTGCTTCTGAGGTGGCGGGCAAAGGCGACCAGTGCCAGATCACCGACGCTATGGCCATAGGTGTCGTTGATCGACTTGAAGTTGTCGATATCGAGGATCATCAGATAGTCGTGCTCATGGAGCAGACTCTGGCAGAGCACATCTCTGCGTGGCAGCCGGGTCAGGTGGTCGGTGTGCGCCAGGGTGCGCAGCCGCAGGTAGATCTGCTTCCAGGCCACCATGCCCAGCAACAGAACGATGAGATAGACCTTGAAGGCCGCACTTTGCAGGGCCAGCTTGACGAAATCGAACCAGCTGTAGGACCACTTCAGATAGAGATCATCCCCCGCCTTGGTGCGCATAAAGGGTTTGCTCAGGCAGAGATGCCTCGGGCGGCAGGGCTCGGCGGCTTCAAACGATATGTTGGTGCGGGTCGGGTTGATGGTGTCGAAGGGTCGCAGCACATCGTTAAATGCTTCATCGACGGCGATGTCGATACCGAGCAACCCGTATTTGTAACCGCCGCGCCCCGACTGATGAATGAAGGGGAAGTACATCACTATGGTGTTGCGCATGCTGAAGCTGTCGATCTCGATATCGGAGACAAAGGCCTCATCGGCGCTGCACAAGGGGCGGCCGGGGGTAAAGCTGGCGCAACCGAAGTAGTGATACCAGGCGGGCAGTGTCATCAGATCCACCTTGATCGGCGCCAGTCTGGCGGGCAGCACATTGTTGTCGGCCACCATGCCGATCAGCCGGTAGTCATTCCAGATGGTGTAGATATTGATCACCTCCGAATAAGAGAGGGCATAGCGGAAGGTGTTGAGGATATTGGCTGCCGGGTATTGCAGCGGAATATCGGCAAAGCGGTATTTGCTTTTGAGGTCATACCCGTAGAGATAGTCGCTGCCGACGCTATTCGGGGGCGGTGGCTGATCGAGCAGATGGTGTTGTGCCAGATAGCTGGTGATGTTCTCCACCTTGAGGATCTTGGCTCGCTGGTAGAAGACCTCGAACACGTTCTTCTGTCTGGCGGTGATGAGATCCATGTCGTGCTGGATAGTGAGATAGGTGTAGTAGAAGACAATGCCCAGCCCGGTCAGGGCGAGCAGGGCTAATCCGGCCACTTTGACGATGAACTGGCGAGCACACGCCGATGGCCAGCGCAAGGCTGGGAGGTTACCTGAAAATAAGGTCATAGGTGTCTGGGTGCAGTACCGATAGGGGCGCGGGCGCCATACGGGCAAAGTATACGCGAAGGAAATCCCGACAGGATCCACCGACAAACCTTGCCAGAAGCTGAAGCCCTCACCACTTATTTATCCCTACTCCACAATCAGCACGCTCTCGCTGGCCAGATGGTGCAGCCACTCCCTGACGATCAGCAGCACGGCCGCAAAGTGCTCGTCGCGGGGCAGCAAGCTGGCGGCGAGGGGATCCCCTTCCGCCATGGCGGCCAGCTGGCCAAAGGCTTGCTCCACCAGATCCCGGTCGAGCTGGTTGTCCCCCAGCACTTCGGCCAGCGACGGCTGGCTGCGCAGGGTCAGCTGCAAGCCGGGCGGGATCTGCGGGGCGATGCGCATCAGCTCATCTTCCACCACCATGATGGCCCGCTCCAGTTCGAGCGGGGTGGGTGGCGCATTGCGAAACGGTCCGGGCTGGATGGCGTGGGTGCCAAAGGCCAGCAGGTAGTGTGACGGGGCCGCATCTGGCTGGCTCAGCCAGAGCTGGCTGCTCTGTTCACCAATCTCCAGCAGCAGGGTCATCATCTCCGGTACGGGTTGTGTCATGGTGCTGAGCTCCTGTATTGTAAACGTTTTCCAATTCTGCCTTTGATACCCCCGCTGTCGCCGTTTGGCGAGCACAATTTCTGCGAGTCGTCCCTCACTTTGTTGCAAACCCCTTGCAAAAAAATCCATTGGTGGCAGTCTGGATGTCTAAATGGCTGTTGCCGTTTCGTTATCCTCAGATGATTCAGGAGTTCAGATATGGATATTCGCACCGCTCCCCGCGCCATCGTGCTCGCCCTCATGCTGGCAAGCGGCATCGCCGCCGCCAACGAAGCGCTGGTGATCCAGACCGATTTCGGCCTCAAAGATGGCGCCGTGTCGGCCATGAAGGGGGTTGCCTTCGGGGTGGATCGCACCCTGCCGCTCTATGACCTGACCCACGAGATCCCGGCTTACAACATTTGGGAAGCCTCCTACCGCCTCTACCAGACCCTGCAGTATTGGCCCAAGGGCACCGTGTTTGTCAGCGTGGTTGATCCCGGTGTCGGCACCGAGCGCAAGTCAGTGGTCCTCAAGACCAAGAGCGGCCAATACATCGTGACCCCGGACAACGGCACCCTGACCCTGGTGGCCGAACACTTCGGCATCGAGGCGGTACGCCAGATCGATGAGAAGCTCAACCGCCTCAAGGGCTCCGAGAAGTCCTACACCTTCCATGGCCGCGATGTGTACGCCTATACCGGCGCACGGCTCGCCTCCGGCGCCATCAGCTACGAGCAGGTCGGCCCGCTGCTGCCCGCCGAAGTGGTGAAGATCCCCTATCAGCCTGCGGTAGCAGAGAAGGATGGCACCCTCAAGGGCACCATCCCGATCCTCGATGTGCAGTACGGCAACGTCTGGACCAATATCGACGATGCCCTGCTGACCAAGGCGGGGATCAACAAAGGGGATACAGCCTGCATCAAGATCCGCGAAGGGGATGTGGTCAAATATGACGGCAAGGCGCCGTACGTCAGCAGCTTCGGCGATGTGCCGGAAGGTCAGCCGCTGGTCTACCTCAACAGCCTGCTGCAGGTGTCGGTGGCGCTGAACATGGACAGCTTCGCCGCCAAGCATCAGGTGCAATCCGGTGCCAACTGGCATATCAGCCTGAAGAAGTGCTCCTGAAGATTGTCGGGCTTTCGACAAGCGGGTTTGAAGCAAGAGAGGGCAGCCAAAGAGGCAGCCCTCTCTCATTGGGTGGTAAGGCGTTGCGGATAAGGAGTTGTTGTCAAAAAGCATATTAATTGAATGCAATTGATAATGATTGGTATTTGGTTGGATAATCGCGCACTTGTCTGACCACCCAACCATACCGAATGAAAACCAGCCTCTTACTGCTCAGCCTGCTGGCTCTGACCGCATGCAATGATAATCACAGCAATACGTCTGTGGCCCCCTCACCCGAGGTGACCCCGCCGGTCGTCAAGCCGACCGAACCGCCCATCACTCCGCCAATAGTACCGCCGGAAACTCATACCCGGGTTCCTCTGACCATTGAGGTCAATGTGGCTGATCGACTGGGGGCGGGAGCACAGCTTGAGGTGAGACAGGTCGCCACCGGGATCCGCGTGCAACAGGCCATCGAACCGGGCCAGCTTGCCCGCATCACCTTGCCTGAAGGTCTGCAACTGGATCAGCCGCTGGAGCTGCTTGGCAGCGACGAGGGCTATCTGCTGCGAGCGGTATCGGTGCGGGTGGCGGATCTCTCGGCCGGGATCACTCTGGCGCGCCGCAACAGCGTGCCGCGGCTGGGATTGAACGAGGAGGAGACGGCGCTCTTCCTGCTGGCGGATCAGAGCGGAGATGGCTCCCTCAGTCAGGCCGAGTGGGGTAGAGCAGAGGAGATCCGCGTGCAACAACAGGCGGCTCTTCAGGATTATGCAGCCTTCCTGCTGGCCCAGCGCCAGCCGGGCGCCGTGCTCGACTATGCCGACAGCTGGCAGATGCTGTTGGCCCTGCGCGATGACAAGCAGGCGCGCAGCTGGTATCAGCGCAGTAACAGTGCCCAGATCCAGTCCGCCCGTACCCAGCTCTATCCCGCCAATCCAAGTCAGCCGGACGAGCCGGAGACGGCAGATCTGCTGCATCTCGATGAGCAGGGGCTGCTGGTGGTGCGTGGCCCCTGGCAGTGCCTGCACGATGTGCGCACGGTCAGCGGGGTCAAGGGTAGCCAGTACTGGCTGTATGGCAGTGACACCAGTGCGTTGGCGGTTGCCAGCCAGCCACAACTGGCTGCGGGGCTGACCGCTTGCGGCCGCAGCGACTGGCGCCTGCCGACCCTCACCGAGTTCGAGAGATTGCTGAGTAGTGACAAGTCGGCATGGCGCTATCCCAATACCTTTGCTGTTGGCCTGCCCGCCCAGATCTGGCTGCAGGATGGTGCGGGTCAACCCCATCTCTATCAACTGGCGACCCGAATCTGGCTGGATGAGGGGGAGGGGGGTCTGCTCTGGTATGCGCTGGCACCCTATCCGGTGCGTCCCTCCGTGGTGCGCGACAGCAGCAAGCCGGACATGGCGGCCCTGCGCGCCCAATATAGCGGTTCATCGGCCCAATGGCCTGCCGCCCGGGTGGATGAAGGGGTGGAGTGGCAGGAGCTGGGGCCGTTGCCGGCGGTTCCTTTCCCGGCCGACAACCCCTATAGCCGGGCCAAGGTGGTGCTGGGTCAGCAGTTATTTTTCGACAAGCAGCTCTCCAAGGGGCGGGATATCAGCTGTGCCAGTTGCCACGATCCGCAAAAGGGGTGGAGCGACGGCCTGAGCGTATCGGTCGGTCATCTGGGCCAGAAGGGCAATCGCAACGCTCCTTCCATCCTCAACAGTGCCTTCAGCTCGACCCAGTTCTGGGACGGGCGGGTCGCCACGCTGGAGGAGCAGTCGCTTCACCCGATCCAGAACCCCATCGAAATGGCGCTGAGTCATGACGAGCTGCTGGCCCGTTTGCAGGCCAGCCCCGACTATCAGGCTGCTTTTGCCACCGCGTTTGGCGATCAGGGGATCACGCTGGAGCGGATCGCCAAGGCGATCGCCACCTTCGAGCGCACTATCATCAGCCGAGACAGCGATTTTGAGCGCTTCGTCAAAGGGGATAGTCAGGCACTCAGTGACAAGGCGCTGTGGGGGATGCACCTCTACCGCACCGATGGCCGCTGCATGAACTGCCACTCCGGCCCGCTGTTGAGTCAGCACGGGTTCGAGAGTGTGGGGCTCACCTATTACGGTCGTGGCAAACTGGAAGATCGCGGGCGCTTCCTGCAGACCCGCAACAAAGCAGATATCGGTCGCTTCAAGACCCCCAGCTTGCGGGACGTCGCCTTTACCGGCCCCTATATGCACAACGGCATCTTCCCGATCCTGGCCCAGCGTATCGGCGGCTCGGTGCAGGGGGTGGTGGCCATGTACAACTTTGGCGTGACCAAGTGGAGCAGCGGGGTCGGCTTCCCGACCGGTGCGGATCAATATGATCCCTTCTTCCCCAAAGCCTCCGATCACCTGCATGCCCTTGGCCTCAGCAATGATGAGCTCGATGCCATCGGCGAGTTTTTGCGCAGTGCCTCGGCCGAGCCGCGCCGCACCCCGGCCACTGTTGCCGAGCTGGGGGTGAGTGAGGTGGATGACCCGGCTCCGGTGGGAGCGGTGATCACCGGCTTGGCCGTGCTGCCTGCCCAGCCTCAGCTGGAAGTGGGGCGGACGCTTCCTCTGCAACTGCAGTGGCAACTGAGCGATGGCTCTCTCGGTCCGCTCGATGCGCCTGTTGATTGGCGCAGCGAACAGCCGGAGTTCGCTACCGTGAGCCCGCAGGGCGAGGTGCGCGGTGTGGCGGTCGGTACGGCACGACTGGTGGCGACCACGGCTCGTCACACGTTGACCATGACGGTGCAGGTGGTCGATGCCCAGCCCGATTTTGCCCGGGGCTGCCGTCAACCCGAGCTGGTGGCGGGCAAGCTGGCCTTTGTCTGCCAGTTGACCAGGGACGAGGCGGAGCGTCTGTCCATCTCCTATGACGGAGTGAGCAGTGATAGCGATGGCGACTACAATCCCTTCCCGCTGGAGTATGTGACCATGGGTCAGGCGCGGGCGCGGAATTACTGCCAGCAGCTGGTGGCGCGCGGCCACGATGACTGGCGTCTGCCGACCCGGGCCGAGCTGGAGGTGCTGTTTGCCGCCTACAACAAGGATGGCGCGACGGATCAGTTGCTCCAGCAGCAGGGTTGGCCGCTCTACAACCGCTACTGGAGCAGCGATGCGACTGCCAATGACGATGGTGAGCTGCCGCTGTTCGACCTGAGCACCGGCGACCCGCTGTGGGATCTGGCGGACGAGGCTCATGCCGCCACCTGCGTCAGGGCCATCTAGCCTTCATAGATCGTCAGATGAAAAACGGGCGCCGAGGCGCCCGTTTTGTTCTCTGGGAATACAGAGGGATTAGAACTCGTTGGAGAGCGCCTTGTACCCTTTGACCAGATCGATATTGGTATGGGCCACATCCTCGGAGAACTCGGCGGCATCTACCGAAACCCGCGGGATATGGGTCAGATCGCTCTGCTGGTTGATGCGGGTGGTGGAGGGGACGTAGAACTCCGGCGGCAGATCGCAGCCATCGATCACCGAGTTGTGACGCACCACGGCACCGTCACCGATATGGCAGTTGAACAGCACGCTGTTGAAGCCGATAAAGACCCGGTTTCCCACTTCGCACGGCCCGTGGACGATGGAGCGGTGGGCGATGGAGGTGTACTCGCCGATAGTGACGGCGGCGCCGGATTTGGAGTGGATCACCACGCCATCCTGAATATTGGAGTTGGCGCCGATGACGATGGGTTCCATCTCGCCGTTGGCATCCACTTCGTCGGCGCGGATCACTGCATAGGGGCCGACAAAAACATTCTCTTTGATGATCACCTTGCCGCAGATGATGGCGGTCTTGTCGATATAGGCGGATTCGTCGATGACAGGCAGATGGCCGGAGGGATTCTTGCGGATCATGTTACATCCTGTGGTTGCCAAGAGGGATTATCTAGTGGTGGACGAGGAGCCTACCGGTCGGTCAGCTTACCCCTGCTCGCCCTCTGGTGAAACCCCTGACTGGTCTGACCCTTGTCGCGCGGCGTCTCAGCATGGCTGTTTCCGGTCGCCAGAATATGGGAGCATGGCTGTTATCCCGAGTCGCGTTAGATGGACATATAAAGATGAAGAAGATGATTGCCCTGTTGGCGGGTGGTTTATTGCTCTCCTCGGCCGTGCAGGCCAAAGGGGAGGCGGGGGCGTTTGACTATTACGCCATGGCGCTCTCCTGGTCGCCCGAGCATTGTGCCGTCAAACCGGCGGATCGGGACCAGTGTTCCCGCAAGCTGGGCTTTGTGCTGCACGGTCTCTGGCCTCAGTACGATCGCGGTTACCCCAGCAACTGCACCCGCGAACGGCTCAATCCCGATATGGAGAGCGAGTTTGCTGACCTCTACCCCAGCCGTTTCCTCTATCGCCATGAGTGGGAGAAGCACGGCACCTGCTCCGGCCTGAGCCAGCAGGCCTTCCATAAGCTGGCGAGTGATTTGCGCCAGAAGGTGAAGATCCCGGCGGCTTATCAATCCCCGGAAGAGCCGCTGCGCAAAACCAGCTTCCAGCTCAAGGCCGATCTGGCGAGCGCCAACGAGTGGCTGGTCCCCGACAACATCACGGTGGCTTGCGCCGATGGTGGCCGCTTCCTGCGGGAGGTCTATATCTGCGTCAATAAAGAGGGGACAGATGCGGTCACCTGCTCCGCCGAGATGCAAAAGCGCGAGCGCCGCTCCTGCGGTCAGCCGGACTTCCTGCTGCGCAGCGTGCGTTAAGCCTCCACTCTCTTCATCGGGCCCCTTGCGGGCCTGATGTGTAACCATAGCTATCGGAAAGGAGTCTGACAGATGGATGGCAACAACCGGTTTGGCCCGCAAGAGCGGGCAATGCTGCTCGGGGTGAACGGATGAGCCTGTTTGCCGAGCTGGGAATGCGTTATCCCATTATTCAGGCGCCGATGGCCGGTGTGCAGGGTAGCGAGCTGGCGCTGGCCGTGACCCGTGCGGGCGGCTTGGGCTCCTTGCCTGCCGCTATGCTCACATCAGCGGAGCTGCGCAGCGAGCTGGAGCGACTTGCCCAAAGTGGCCTTGGACCATTTAACATCAACTTCTTCTGCCATCAGCAACGGGAACCTGATCCCGTTGCACTAGCCCGCTGGCAGCAGCGGCTTGCTCCCTACTACGCCGAGTTCGGCACACTTCCCCCAACCGTTACGACGGCGCCAAGCCGTGCACCTTTCAATGAGGATCATGCCGCCATGGTGGCTGAGTTCAGACCGGCGGTGGTCAGCTTCCACTTCGGCCTGCCCGCTCCCGAGCTGCTTGCTCAAGTGAAGGCTGCGGGGGCCAAGGTCTTGGCCAGCGCCACCACGGTGGCGGAGGCTGTATGGCTCGCTCAACACGGCGCCGATGCCATCATCGCTCAGGGATTGGAGGCAGGCGGTCATCGCGGTCATTTCCTCTCCGATGATCTCGCCTTGCAGCAGAGCACCTTGACCCTGCTGGCACAAATCCTCGCGGTGACCGATCTGCCGGTGATTGCCGCTGGCGGTATCGTCGATGGCAAGGGGATCGCCAACGCGTTGGCAATGGGGGCGAGCGCCGTGCAGATGGGGACCGCCTTTCTCTGTTGCCATGAAGCGACCACCTCGGCGTTGCATCGCGCCGCCATCCATTCACCAGAGGGCCAGCAGACGGCACTGACCAATCTGTTCAGTGGCCGTCCGGCGCGGGGGATCGTCAACCGTCTTATGAAAGAGCTGGGCCCGCTCTCGGATCTTGCCCCTCACTTCCCCTATGCCAGTGGCGCACTGGCACCGCTGCGCGTCGCCGCCGAGAAGGCGGGGGACAGTGGCTTCTCTCCGCTCTGGGCTGGCCAGAATGTATCGGGCTGCCGGGATCTTCCCGCTGGCGAGCTGATAGCGTGCTGGGTCAAAGAGGCTGGATTGGGATAAGCACTGCTATATACGCCTCTTTATATAGAAGCGGCCGTTGGTGCAGTGCGTCGGACGCGACGGTGCGGCAATGGTGGATGAGTGCCAGGCCAGTACCCTTGTAAGGCATTTATCCGGTGTAAAACGTCCTCACTTCACCCTGGGCTGTGGATAAGCCTGTATAAAGGCTGTGAGTTGATATGAATAACTAAAAAAGTGCTGTTTTTTGCAATTTTATTGCCGATAAGGGGTTGCCAGAAAGAATCTGTTCCCTATAATGCGCCTCCATCGACAGGGCAAGCGGTAACGCAAACAACCTTGTCGGTAACCTCGAAAAGCCCTTGAAAATAAGGCTTGACTCGAGAAGGCGGTTGAGTAGAATTCCACTCCCGCAGCAACACA
>NZ_JAPDCH010000019.1:0-53495 GCF_027705925.1 Aeromonas sp. Y289-2 | reverse complement strand
AGTGCCCACACAGATTGCTTGATTCAAATTGTTAAAGAGCGTCACGCTTGTCGCGTTGAGGAGGCGCATATTACGCTCCTCACTTCGAAAGTCAAGCGATTGTTTTCGCTTTTCTTTCGGCGCCCACTTCACCAGGAAGCTAGCTCATCAGTTTGGCGTGTTCCGCCGTGCTGGTAGGGGCGCATTATAGGGAGCGGCGCTGCGATGACAAGACTTTTTTTGAAGAAAATCACGAAAATTTCAAATTATTCAATTAGAAACAACTTACTCAGTGTATATATACAATGTTATCCACAATCCGGTTATTTCACTCCCATTTTAGCGTCATTTATGTCGCCTTCAGTGACCTTGGGAATGCCATACTGGAGCCGATAACCTCTCCCGAGTGGTCCATGGTAGCGCCAATCAGGAAAGCTGGTTACCATGGAGGTGAATATAGTGTTGCACCTTTTTTGCTTTCATTTACAAAAGGTCTTTTAAGATGAATTTATCCAAGTTTCCCGTATATATGCAGGCCGCAATCCTTGCTCTGGTATTGGCAGTGGTTGGCTACCTGGTTGCCCAGGCCCTGCAGTTCTCTTTGAAAGCGGAAGTGATTTTTGCAGCAGGTCTGGCCATCGGCGGTTTCGTGGTACCGCTGTTCCTGAAGCGAACCCCGGCTAATGTCGCCGAGTCGATCGCCAATCAGGAGACTTGCACCTTATATGTAGGCAACCTGCCCTATCGCGCCAATGAGATCGCAGTGCGCGAATTGTTTGCCGAACAGGGCCAGGTCATTTCCGTGCGGTTGATGAAGGACAAGGCAACCGGCAAGCGCAGAGGTTTCGGTTTCGTGGAGATGCCCGCCGCCGATGCCGCCAAGGCGATTGCCGCTTTGAATGACAAAGAGTATCAGCAGCGCACCCTCAAGGTGCGTGAAGCGAATGACAAACGTGATAAAGAGGAAAGAGAAGGTAGCGAAACTGACGCCTAACCGCTCGTCAGTACTTCACCTCTTCCAGTGATGACAGCCCCCATGCTTGCAAGGGGGCTGTCAGTTTTTGAGCCTCCCCATCCAGCCGGGTACAGTAAGCCCTGGCAATTACCTCTTCTATATGTACAGGCTGCACGGTGGCATGCCCGCCATTGTTCAGCAACCAGGCCACCCGTTTGGCAACAGCACTGCCCGAGTCAATAAGCTGGCATTGCGGCATCAGTTGCCCAATCTCTTCATTAAGTAGCGGGAAGTGAGTACAACCGAGCACCAGCGTATCCGGCTTCTCTTCCCCCTCCAGCCAGTCGGCCAATACTTCGCTCAACAACGCCATGTTGACCGGCAGGCCCGCCAGCTTGTGTTCGGCTTCTATGACCAGCTCGGTGGTGCCCTTGAGCAGCACCCGCTTGCCGGGAGCAAACTGGGCGATCAGTTCGTGGGTATAGTCACGACTCACAGTGCCTGGCGTAGCCAGCAAACCGATACAACCGTTGCGAGTCTGGGCTGCGGCGGGCTTGATGGCTGGCACCACCCCCACCACGGGAATATCCAGCGCCTCACGCAAGGCCGGCAGCGCTATGGTGCTGGCCGTGTTGCAGGCAATCACCACCAGATCGATCTGATGACGGGCCACCATGGTGGTAACCAATCGGGTGCAGGCAGCAATCAGGGCGGGCTCGCTCAATTCACCATAGGGGAAGTTGGCATTGTCGAAGCAGTAGAAATAGTTGTGTGCCGGCAGAACGCGACGGATCTCGCGGTAGATGGTCAGGCCACCCATACCGGAATCAAACACGAGAATATTGGCCACTTGAGCTCCCCTTTGGTGCAAGGCGGCGATCATACTCCCGCCTGCCGCCAATAGAAAAGGCCCTGCCAATGGCAGGGCCCCTGATTTTTCCGCTTGGCCGGGTCCGGCTTAGAGTGAGTAATCCATTGTCACGTAGTAAGCGCGCTCATCGGCAGGGTAACCCACTGCCGTCTGATAGTCCTTGTCCAGCAGGTTGTTGATCTTGCCAGATACCTTGAGCGCTGGGGTGACCTTGTAGCCGACAGCCAGATTCCACACGCTGTAGCCACCGAGTTTGGTGGTGTTAGCCACATCGCCATAGCGCTCACCCTGATAGAGCCAGCTCAAGGAACCATCAAGCTGCTGCCACTGCGCCTGAGTTACCCACTTGGCCCCTTTACGGGAGATCAGCTGCAACTGTTTATCGGTCACCTTGTCTTTGGGATCCTTGTATTCGGCAGAGACTCTATGACTCAACCAGCCGGTATCAAACTCCCCTTCCAGCTCGATCCCTTCAATGCGCGCCTTGCCAACGTTCTGTGGTGTCCACATACCCTGACTGTTGGGCGCCCACTGGATCATCTGCTCGAAATCATTGCGATAACCGGTCATACGCCACTCGACACCCGCAGTTTGACCATCCAGCATCAGCTCGCTGCTCTTCGACTCTTCCGGCTTCAGGTTGGGATTGCCAGAGCCCGGATAGTAAAGGTCATTAAAGGAGGGGGCGCGGAAACCGGTGCCATAGCGGGCGCTCAGGCGGTAATCCTCGACAAAACGCCAGCCTGCCCCGGTTTGCCAGGTGTTGTGACGACCAAACTGCTCGTTGTCATCACTGCGGCCGCTCAGCTCACCCTGCCATATCTGGTTGTCAAACTGGGCCAGGGCATAGAGGCCGGTGTTGTCGCGCTCTTTGGCATCGACCGGATACGTGGAGCCGGAGGAGCGGGAGCGATCATGCAGTCGATCACTCTGCCAATCGGCCCCGCCTCCCAGCGTCCAGCTCTCGTTCAATCTCAAGCTGTTGACCCAGTTCAGGCTGTACTGGCGGGTGTAGGTCCGGGTATTGGCCTGATCGCGCCCACTGTTGTCCTGATAGTCGTACGCATCCTGTTTGGAGAAGGCGCCACGCAACTCACTCAGATAGCGATCATCGTGATAGCGCGACCCCAGCTGATAGCTCTGGTTTTCAGTCCAGGTCTCGTTGCGCTGATGGGTGGCAGGCCCCCAGGCGGAAGCCGCAGAAGAGCGGTCGTACTGGGCGACATTGCGGAACCAGCGGGTTGTACCGAACAGATCCCAATTGCTGCCGAGCGCCTGCTGGTAGTCCAGCATGGCGTTGTAGCCCTGATGCCCGTGACGGTCACCATCGTTGATGCCGGGCAAGGGGTGTACGTTGTAACCCTCTTCATCATCAAAACCGCCAGCCACCTTGAGCTGACCCGCCTCACCTACCTGGCTGGCACTACTGAAAGCGGCCTGACGCTGTTGATGGGAACCAGCACCGATATTGAACTTGTGCTGATTTGTCCCCTTGTCGGGACGGGTAATGATGTTGATCACCCCGCCGATGGCATCAGAACCATAAATGGTGGCGCGTGGGCCACGAATGTATTCAATGCGCTCCACCTGATTGAGTGGCAGATTGTTCAGTTCGGTCATCCCGGCGGTCAGGGAGGCACTGCGCACCCCATCCACCAGCACCAGCGTCTGGGAAGAGGTGCCACCACGCACCCGCAGCGAGCTGAGCTGGCCTCGGCCACCATTGCTGACCACTTCCACACCGGGCAGGGTCTTGACCACATCGGTCACGGTCTGGGCTTGCAGGCGATCGATCTCGTCCCGGGTCACCACATTGACCGGGGCAAGCACGCTGGAGGCAGGTTGGGCGACGCGGGTAGCGGTCACCACCATGGTGGGATTGACGGGAATGGTCAGCTGCTGGGCAAACGCCGCCGTCGGCAACAGGGCAGCCGCCAGAAATTTCTTTGACATGAGAGATCCTTAAGTTCGCGTAAGTATCTACTTCGTGGCCGGTTTCTCTCGGCCCGAAATACGAACTCTGGCAGGTCTTCGGGCTCGGGGGCTGATGGCCTACGGCGACGGCTTCCCGCCTGACGGCAGTGCCCTGATGTCGCTTCGTTCCCCCTTACCGCTGCGCGCCAGCTCCGGATTCTCACCGGATTCCCTATTAAGCATGATGCGCCAAAGCGGGAGGATTATAGGCAGAGCCAAGCTGGATGTATAGCCATCCAGATTTCTATTTATTCCCCGCCAGCGCCGCCAACCGCTGCTGGGCCCCCTCCATCACTGCCTGTACCCCAGGATGGGAGAGATGGCGCCCTGCCGAGACCAGATAGTAAGAGAGCGTAACGTCGGTGAGGGTCGCAATCCGCTCCACTCCGTAGAGGCGACCAATCTCGTCAGCCATCGCCAGCGGCGCCGGGAAGATCCCCATCCCCGCCTTGCCGAACGACTTCATCAGGGTGGAGTCATCAAACTGCCCCACCAGATGGGGATGAATGCCCTGCTGGCGATACCAGGCCAGCAGCCGATCGTGGGTAGCCGATTTCTCTCCGGGGATCAGCAACGGCAACCCCTCCAACGAGGCGGGAAAGCCATCCCGCGCCCGCGCCGCCAACTCGGGACTGGCAAACAGCGCCAGCGGGCTGCGCCCCAGCTCGTGGTTATAGCCACGCACGCCGCTGTCGGGAGGAAGCGGGCGATCGATCAGCACCATGTCGAGCTTGTGGCGGGCCAGCTCGCTGAACAGCTGCTCGGCCCGCTCCTCGTGACACACCAGCCGCAACGGAGTCGCCAGCGCCATGGCGGGGGCCAGCAGCTCGAACGCCAAGGTGCGGGGTACCGAATCGGCGATCCCCACCTGCATAGTCAGCTCCTGACTAGCGTGGCGCAGGGTATGCTCCAGCTCGGCGCCGAGCGAGAAAATCGCCCCCGCCTGCTCCTGCGCCTGCCGACCCGCAGCAGTCAGCACCAGACGCCGCCCCACCCGGTTGAACAGCGCCACTCCGAGGGACTGCTCCAGCTCGGCGACCTGACCGCTGATGGTCTGCGGCGTTAAGTGCAGCTGTTCAGCAGCCTGCGTCACGCTGCCGCTGCGTGCCACATGCCAGAAGTAGTAGAGCTGTTTGTAGTTGAGCATGCCGTTCCCTATCAGTTTTTACCGAACAACTATCATTGAGAATCTGATTTTATCGAAACATTGCGGGCTCTAGCATGCAACCATTATCTGAACAGCCCTGCGAACCATCATGCTGGACGTTGTTGTACTCTTCTTTCTGTTTGGTCTGCTGGCCGGTCTGGTGCGCTCCGAGCTCAAACTGCCTCCTGCCCTCTACGACACTCTCTCCCTCTTTTTGCTGCTGGCCATCGGCCTCAAGGGCGGCATCGGTCTGGCCCAGCAATCCCTGCAGCCTCTGCTGCCGCAACTGGCGCTGGTGATCCTGCTCGGCGTGGTGCAAACCCTGCTCGGCTTTGCCGTTCTGCGCCTCAAGATGAACCGGGTCGATGCCGCTGCCACCGCAGCCCACTACGGCTCAGTCAGTGTAGCCACCTTTGCAGTCGGGGTGAACTGGCTGACCGAGCGAGGCATCAGCTTTGAATCCCAGCTCTCCATCTTCCTCGCGGTGATGGAGATCCCGGCCATTCTGGTGGGCATAGTGCTGGCCCGCGGCATCAGTCGCGAGACCCGCTGGCGCATGCTGGCCCACGAGACCTTCCTCGGCAAAGGGGTGACCCTTCTGCTCGGCGGCATGGCCATCGGCTATCTGGCCGGGCCGGATGGAATTGCTCCGCTCAAGCCGCTATTTGTCGACCTGTTCAAGGGGGCGCTGGCGCTGTTCCTGCTGGAGATGGGCCTGATCGTCGCCCGTCAGTGTCAGGATCTGCGCCGCCACGGCCTGTTCCTGCTCGGCTTCGCCCTGTTGATGCCGCTCGCTTCAGCGGGACTGGGGCTGGCGGCTGGCCAGCTGATGGGGCTCTCCCTCGGCGGCCTGACCCTGCTGGCCACCCTGGCGGCGAGCGCCTCCTATATTGCCGTGCCGGCCACCATGCGCATCGCCGTGCCTCAGGCCAACCCGGGGCTGTCCCTCAGCGCCGTACTGGGGGTCACCTTCCCGTTCAACATCATGCTGGGGATCCCGCTCTACCACAGCTGGGCCCGCCACTTCACGGAGTAGCCACATGCAGACCGAGACCCGCACCCTGCTCACCGTCATCACGGAAGCCAATCTGGAGCCGACCCTGCTGCGCACCCTCACCCGCGAGGGGCTGCGAGGCTACACCATCACAGATGCCCGCGGCCGGGGGGATCATGGCGAACGCAACGCCAGCTGGAGCGAGAGCGGCAACATCCGGCTGGAGGCCATCTGCAGCCGGGAGCAGGCGGAGCGGCTGCTGGCCCACCTGCAGAGTCGCTACTACCCCGATTACGCCATGATCGCCTTTCTGCAACCGGTCGAAATCGTGCGACCCGAGAAATTCTGAGCCGGCTTGCCGGCTCTTTTTGTTTACCAAAAGCAAACGTTTAACAGCAAGGAACCAATACACATGAACACCCCTCCCCTGATCGGCCTGGTAATGGGCTCCGACTCCGACTGGCCCGTGCTACAGGCCGCCGCCCGCATCCTCAAGGAGCACGGCGTGCCCTACGAGGCGCAAGTGGTCTCGGCCCATCGCACCCCGGATCTGCTGTTCGAGTATGCCGCCACTGCCCGCGAGCGCGGCCTGCGCGCCATCATCGCCGGGGCCGGTGGCGCTGCCCATCTGCCGGGCATGGTCGCCGCCAAGACCACTCTTCCGGTGCTGGGGGTGCCCATCCCATCACGCCATCTCAAGGGGATGGACTCCCTGCTCTCCATCGTGCAGATGCCTAAAGGGGTACCGGTCGCCACCTTCGCCATCGGCGAAGCGGGGGCTGCCAACGCCGCCCTGTTTGCGGTCTCTCTGCTCTCCGTTGCACAAGACGGCGACGCCCCCCGCTACCGGCAGCAGCTCGACGACTTCCGCACCCGCGAGCGCGCCCGGGTGCTGGCCCTCACGCTGGAGGAGCCGACATGATCCTGCCCCCCGCCACCCTCGGCATGCTGGGGGGCGGCCAGCTCGGCCGCTACTTCGTGATGGCCGCCCACCGCCTCGGCTACAAGGTGGTGGTGCTGGATCCCGACCCGGCCAGCATCGCCGGGGCCGCCGCCGATCACCATATTGTCGCCCCCTATGACGACCCGACCGCCCTGCACGAGCTGGCCAGCCGCTGCGAGGCCATCAGCTGCGAGTTCGAGAACGTGCCCGCCGCCACCCTCGCGCTGCTCGAACAACAAAAGCCGGTACGCCCGGCCGCCAGCGCGGTGCGCATCTGTCAGGATCGCCGTAAAGAGAAAGCCTTTCTGCGCGGAACCAACATCACAGTCGCCCCCTATCTGGCGCTACTGCCGGAAGAGCCTATCCCCGCACAGGCCAGTGAACTCTTACCCGCCATTCTCAAGACGGCCCGCGAAGGGTACGACGGCAAGGGGCAGTGGCAGGTGAGCAATCTGGATGAGCTGGCGAGCGCGCTGGCAGCCAGTGGCGTGCCCTGCGTGCTGGAAAAACGGCTGGCACTGGAGGGGGAGTTTGCCCTGGCCCTGGCGCGCAGTCCGGGCGGCGCCATCAGCGCCCTGCCGCTGGTACAGAACTGGCACAGCGGCGGCATCCTCGATCAGACTCGCTCCCCGGCCAATTTGCCGGCGCTGGAGAACGAAGCCAAAGGAATCGCTGAGCGACTGATTGCCGCCCTCGATTACGTCGGGGTGCTGACGGTGGAGTTCTTTCTGGTGGAGGGGCGACTGCTGGTCAACGAGCTGGCACCACGCCCCCACAACTCGGGCCATCCCAGCCTCGACAACGCCGCATGCAGCCAGTTCGAGTTGCAGGTGCGGGCCCTGTGCGATCTGCCGCTGCCGGAGCAGATCGCCGTGCGCCCCGCCCTGTTAATCAACCTGCTGGGGGATCTCTGGCAGAACGGCACGCCAGACTGGGCCGCCCTGCTGGCGCTGCCCGGCCTGCATCTGCACCTCTATGGCAAGGGCGAACCCCGCCCCGGCCGCAAGATGGGCCATATCACGGTAACCGGTGACGACTGGTCAACGGTGGAAGAGAGCTGCCGTCAGGCCCGCCAGCTGCTGGGGCTAGCGCCACGCTGATCGAGCATCGGAAATGCAAAGACCCGGGCATGGCCCGGGTCTCTGTTTTTGCTTGCTGTGGCAGGGAGACTTATCAGGCCCGCTCGACCGCTACCGGTGCCGGTAGGCGGATGGTGAGGGAGAGCACCAGCGCCACCACCAGCAACACCAGGATCAGGTGGAAGGTCGCCATAAAGCCGCCAAACAGGGAGGCCACGATGGAGCCGATGATGCTGCCCAGACCAAAGCCCAGATAGATGACGCCGTAGTTCTTGGTCAGGTTGTTGAGACCGAAGAAGTCGCTCACCAGCGAGGGGTAGACGGTGATGGTGCCGCCGAAACTGAAGGCCACACAGGCCACCGCCACGAAGAACAGGTTGGCGTTGAGCGGCACGAACAGCAGCAGCGCCATGCCCGCCAGGGTAATCAGCTGGGCAATGGTGATGACCCGGATGCGGGACATCTTGTCGGAGAGGATCCCCAGCACCAGACGGCCACCCAGGTTTGCCATGGCGATGATGGCGACGGCATTGGCAGCCACCACTGCTGGCAGACCCACCATCTTCTCGCCGATATCCTTGGCCACGCCGATGACGTAGAGGCCGCTCATGCAGGCGGTGAGGAACATCAGCGCCAGCATCCAGTACTGCGGCTTGCGCATCGCCTCGGCCAGAGTGAAGTCACGGCTCTCGCTCTGCTGCACGGAAGCGGCCTGCTTGGGCGCATCCTTCATCAGCATGCCGCCCACCAGCACCATGGACATGGCAATCAGCCCCCACAGCTGGAAGGTGGTCTCAAGGCCGGAGCTGGAGAGCAGCAGCAGGTTGATGTATTTGAAACCGAGACTGCCGAGACCATAGGCACCGATGGAGCAGGCGGAGATGAGCCCCTTGCGCTCCGGGAACCACTTCACGCAGTTGGAGAGGGTCATCAGGTAGCCGGTACCGTCGGCAAAACCGACCAGAATGCCCGCGCAGAGGTAGAGCATCGCCAGATTGCTGGCATGGGCAGTGAGGAAGAAGCCGATGCCGAGCAGCACGCCGGCACCCAGGGTCACGTTGCGCACCCCGAATCGCTCCTGCAGTTTGCCCGCCATGGAGGAGGCGACCGCCAGCGAGAGGCTGAGCAGGCCGAAGGCGAAGGCGACCTGACTCACCGGCTCGTCCAGCTTGTCAGAGAGCTGGGCGTTGAACAGGCTCCAGGTGTAGACAGAACCCAGTGCGAACTGGGTGATGATGGTACCGATCAGTGTCAGGTACCGGGTGCGGTTCATCTCTTTGGTCATGATGCGTCTCGGTCGATGGCCTTAAGGAAATTGAGGCCACTATAGGCAAGACGCAGTTCGCGCCGATCGATTAAGGCATGAAATGCAGATCGACGGGAATGAATGACAATCAGAGCCGCATCAGCTGACGGAACGCCTTGATGTTGCTGCGACTGACCGGCACCTCGAACGGCAGATCATGGAGCCGGATGAGATAGGTGCTGTTAAACCAGGGGACTATTTCGCGGATCTTGTTGATGTTGACGCAGTAGGAGCGGTGGCAACGGAAGAACCCCTCGGCAGGCAGGCGGCTGACAAACTCGCTGATGGTCATGGTCATCACGTAGCGATCATCGCGGGTATAGACATAGGTGAGCTTCTCGTCGGCTTCCGCGTAGTAGATCTGCTCGCAGGGGGTGACGATGATGCGCTCCCCCTTCACCAGATTGACGGTGCGATTGTGGGGGCTGCTCCCCTCGCCGCTCGCCTCCCCCGTGGAGGCTGGCTGCGACTTGCCCGCATGCTCGAGCTTTTGCAGCAGATTGATGAGGCGCGGCTCGTTGTAGGGCTTGAGGATGTAGTCGAACGCCTCCAGCTCGAACGCTTCCACCGCAAACTCCTTGTAGGCGGTAACGAAGACGATGTGGGGCGGATGGCTCGACTTGTGCAGGTTCTTGGCCAGCAGCAGGCCATCGATGGAGGGGATCTGGATATCCAGAAACACCACATCCACCTCGTGATCCTGCAGGTATTTGAACGCCTCCAGCCCATCCTCGAAGCTCGCCACTATCTCGATCTGGCTGTGCTGATTCACCAGATAGATCAGCTCTTCGCGAGCCAGATACTCGTCTTCCACTATGATCGCTTTCAGCATGACAACACCTCTCGCGGCACACACTTATCCTCAACCATGATGGCTCTCAGCATGGCATCGACTCCTGATCCGGCAGATAGAAACTCACTTCGGTACCCGGCTCCAGCCGCTTGAGGTGCAGGCCGTCGCCATAGAGCAGCTTGACCCGCTGATGCACGTTCATCAGGCCGATGCTGCGGCTCTCCACCCGACCGGCGGCTACCCCGTCGATCACCGCCTGACTGATGCCGTAACCGGTATCGCGCACCGATACCCGGATGCCGCCCGCCAGCTGTTTCACCTCGATAGTGACCCGGCCCGGCGCGCTGCGGGGCTGGATGCCGTGCAGGATGGCGTTTTCCACCAGCGGCTGCAACAACAGGCTCGGCACCTGAATGTGCACATCGTCCACCTCGAACACCACCTCCAGCTTGTCGCCGAAGCGGGCCTGCTCGATGGCCACGTAGTCGCGCACCTGCTGCAGCTCCTCCTGAATGTCGATGAGTTCATCCCCCTTGTTGAGGTTGTAGCGCAGATAATCCGCCAGATTGGCAATGAGCTGGCGCGCCTGCTGGGGCCGGATGCGGATCAGCGACGAGATGGCGTTGAGGGCATTGAACAGGAAGTGCGGGTTGATCTTGCTCTGCAGCGCGGTGAACTCCGCCTTGCGGGTCATCTCCTTGAGCTGCTCGATGCGCGACACCTCCATCTGGGTGGAGATGAGCTGGGAAAGGCCCACCGCCATCTCCCGCAGGGAGCTGGTGATGCTGTGGGTGCGACGGTAGTAGATCTTGAGGGTACCACTCACCGAACCGTTTTCCCGCAGCGGAATAATGATGACCGAGTGGAAATCGGAGAGGTGATACTGGCGCAGATCGTTGTTGATGATGATCTGGTCGAGCAGCACCGCCTGCTGGGTCATGCCGCTGATGGCGTGGTGCTCGTCCAGCTCGTAGTAATCCTTGCCCACCCCGACATAGGCCAGCACGTCATGGGTATCTGTGATGGCCACCGCATCGGCGCTGATGTCGCGCCGGATCACATCGCACACCTGACTGAGGGAGTGGCGATCGATGTTCTGGAAGAAGGGCAGCGTCTTGTTGGCAATATCGAGCGCCAGCTTGGCCTGCTTGGCAGCAATCAGCTCCTTCTCGTCATCCAGATCCTGCACCAGCTTGATGATAAGGCCGATGCAGAGCGCCCCGGCAATCATCGGATAGGCGATATGGTTAACGATCTCCACCCCCACTTCGTGGGGCTCGGTCAGCAGCCAGATCAGCAGCATGGTGAGCCCTTCGCACAGCATCCCCGCCAGAATGCCGTAGAGCCAGAGCCGCGACTTTCGACAGCGCAGGTGCAACCAGGTGGCGAGCAGCCCGGCGATGATGCTGGCGATAAGGCAAGGGATGGAAGTGTGACCGTCCATATCGATGAGGTAGCGGTGCAGGCCGGAGATGACCCCGGCCGGGATACCGACCCAGGGGCCAAACAGAATGCCGCCGGAGATGATGGCAATGATCCGCACGTTGATCAGCGCCCCCTCTACCGGAATGCCGGTGTAGGTACTGAACACCGCAAACAGGCCGAAGATGGAGGCCACCAGCACCAGCTCCGCCGGGGTGTGATCCCGCTTCTGGAACAGCCGCTGGAACGGCCGGGTGCGGGTCAGGAAGAAGAGGGTCATCAGCATCAGCGCCGCCCGTTCGAACACCGCCAACAACATCATCTGATTCTCAAGCATCTGCGCCCCCTTGCGGCAACCCGACCGATCTGACCAATAAATCGGGGCCGGATAAACCAGCCCCTGTGACATCAACAGTACTGACCGGCCACCCAGCCGGAGGACCAGGCCCACTGGAAGTTGTAGCCACCGAGCCAGCCGGTCACATCCACCACCTCGCCGATGAAGTAGAGGCCGGGCACCTTGCGTGCCTCCATGGTCTTGGAGGAGAGCTCGTTGGTATCGACGCCACCCAGGGTCACTTCTGCGGTGCGATACCCCTCGGTGCCGTTGGGCAGGATCTGCCAGTCACCCAGCAAATTGGCCACCGCTTCCAGCTCCCGCTCGTTGTACTGGCGCATCGGCTTGCTGACCAGCTGGTCCAGCTCCACCAGCTTGTCGACGAAGCGCTTGGGCAGCTCGCGCCCCAGCACGGTTTTCAGCTCCTGCGCCGGGTGAGCCTGCGCCCACTCGCGCAGGGCAGCCGGAATATCCAGCTCCGGCAGCAGGTTGATGTGGATCTTCTCACCCGCATGCCAGTAGGAGGAGATCTGCAGGATGACGGGGCCGGAGAGGCCGCGATGGGTGAACAGCATCGCCTCCTTGAAGCGAGTGCCATCCTCGGCGGTCACCGCCACCGGCAGGCTGATGCCCGCCAGATCGGCGAACGCCTCTTTCTCGGCCTGATGGAGGGTGAAGGGCACCAGACCGGCGCGGGTCGGCAGCACCTTGAGACCGAACTGCTCCGCCAGCTTGAAGCCATAAGGGGTCGCCCCCAGCTTGGGCATGGAGAGACCGCCGGTCGCCACCACCAGCGAGTGGCAGCCGATCTCACCCTTGCTGGTGGTCAACACAAAGCCTTCGTCCTGCTTGCTGACGGTGAGGATTTCGGTCTGGAACTGCAGGGTCACCCCGGCCCAGTCGCACTCGGTGAGCAGCACATCGACGATATCCTTGGCACTCTCGAGGCAGAACAGCTGCCCCAGGGTGCGCTCGTGATAGTTTACCCCGTGGCGATCCACCAGATCGATGAAGTCCTGCTGGGTGTAGCGGGCCAGCGCCGACTTGCTGAAGTGGGGATTCTCCGACAAGTAGGCGTGAGCGCCAGCCTGATGGTTGGTGAAGTTGCAGCGACCGCCGCCACTGATGAGGATCTTGCGGCCCGGTTTCTTGGCATTGTCGAGCACCAGCACGGAGCGGCCCCGATAGCCCGCCTGCGCCGCACACATCAATCCGGCCGCACCGGCCCCGATCACCACCACATCGACCTGCTTCATCATCACTCACTTATCAAAATAGAAACGGCACCTGGCCAGAACCGAGATTGCCTCTGGCGGAACAGAACCATAGTGGCTGCCCACCAGAATAAACAACGGCCCTTAAAAGGGCCGTTATTGTACTGGCTGAACACTAAGTGTCCACGACTATCAGGCGTTGCTGTCCATGATGCTGGCAGGGGCGCCCTTGGCCAGTTCGGCCAGCTCCTTGTCGATGAAGTAGAGGCCTTTGCCATCTTCACCCACCAGACCCAGACGGTCGACGATGCTCTTGAACAGCTTCTCCTCTTCATGCTGCTCGGCCACATACCACTGCAGGAAGTTGAAGGTGGAGTAGTCCTGAGTAGTGAAGGCCACGTGAGCCAGACCATTGATGCACTTGGTGATGTGATACTCGTGCTCCAGGGTGGTACGGAACACGTCGCCCAGCGACTTGAACTCGTGGGGAGGGGCATCGATGGCGCCCAGCTTGGGCATGGCGCCGGTCTCGCTCACGTAGGTGAACAGACGCTCCATGTGCTGGCGCTCCTCGACCGCGTGCTGACGCAGGAAGGTCGCCGCCCCCTCAAAGCCCTTGTCTTCGCACCAGGCGCTCATCTGCAGATAGAGATTGGAGGAGTAGAACTCCAGGTTAATCTGCTCGTTCAACTTCTCGATCATGGCTTGTGCCAGCATCTTGTTTCTCCTCAGTGATTTGGTATCGATTGTCGCCACACTCCCGCCGCGAATCAACCCGCCAACGAGAGGGAGATCCCGTTTCTTTCAGCTCAGGGGGTCAGCTCGCCAAGGGAGGCGACATCCACCGGCGCCGCATAATCGACGCCCGGCAGCTCGAAGCCGTTGAGCTGCATAAAATCCTGCCGCAGCCCGGCAAAGTCCCCCAGGGCGTGAAAATTGT
Organism: Aeromonas sp. Y289-2; assembly: GCF_027705925.1. Lineage (NCBI taxonomy): Bacteria > Pseudomonadati > Pseudomonadota > Gammaproteobacteria > Aeromonadales > Aeromonadaceae > Aeromonas > Aeromonas sp. Y289-2. Next base: position 39,541 of record NZ_JAPDCH010000019.1, on the reverse strand, counting down.
CCGGCGTTACCTTGGGCCAGAGCGCCGAGACGGCGGCCTGAATGGCGGGGTCGAGCTCGTGGTCATCCATCCGGATCAGCCGGTTGCCATCGGCCACCACCCCATTGGGCCCGTACATCTTGGCGGCAAACAGTCGCTGCATCTGCTCGATGCAGCCTTCGTGCACACCGCGCTCCTTCATCACCCCCATCAGCAAGCCGAGATAGACCGGCAGCACCGGAATATAGGCGCTCGCCTTGGTTACCAGCGCCTTGCAGACCGATACCCAGGCGTAACCGCCAATCTCGGCCAGCTGCAGGTTGATGGTCTCGGCGGAGGCGTGCAGATGCTCCTTGGCATAACCGATGGAGCCATCGCGATAGAGGGGATAGGTGGACTCGGGGCCGATATAGGAGTAAGCCACGGTTTGCGCGCCGGGCGCGAGACAGTCGGCCTGCTGCAACGCCTGCATCCAGAGCTGCCAATCCTCGCCCCCCATCACGGTGACGGTGTCGCGGATCTCCTCCGGCGTGGCGGGCGCCAGCGACTGCTGCACCAAGGTATCGCGTTCCAGATCCAATCCCCAACCGCTGAACGGCTGGCCGGTGGTCTTGAGCACCGAACGCACCTGCGTGCCATCGGGCAGCACCCGGATGCCACTCGCCAGCGAATAGATCACCAGATCCACCTGCCCAAGCTGCTGGCGGATGGTATCGATGGCCTGCTGGCGCATCCCGTCGGAGAAGGCATCGCCAATCAGGTTGATGGCGATACGCCCCTCCTGCTCCGCCTCCTTGCGAAACCAGATGTTGTTGTACCAACCGGCGCTACCCAATCCTTTGTCGGAAGGGCCGCGCTCAAACGAGATGCCGATGGTGTCGGCACCAGCCCCAAAGGCGAGCGCAATGCGCGATGCCAGCCCAAACCCGGAGGAGGCCCCCAGCACCAGCACCCGCCTGGGCCCATTGAACGGGCCCGCGGCCTTGATGCGTTCGATCTGCTGCTGCACGGCGGCGCGACAGCCGATAGGGTGACAGTTGCGGGCAACACAACCTTGAATCTGGGGATGAATGATCATGGGAAGGCCTCCAAAGAAACTGGCTACAGCATAACCAAATCGAAAGAGATTAACTTGATGCCGGATCGCTATCAGTCAGAAAAGCCGCGGGAATTGAGGCAGAAAAACAAAAGGGAGCACGTGGCTCCCCAAAGCGGTATTCAGATGCTTTTTGTTGTTTTGTGTTCATTGCGAAGCACGGGCCCATCCTATGCCTCTCCCCCCAGATCGGCAAGCCGAGGGGTGTGACCGGCGTCAAACTCTTGTTTAATTTATAGGCAAATAGTGGTTAATAACTGAGTGGCTGACCCTGTGTCACACGCCATTAAACTCATTTAAATCCCAAAACTGTGCCTGAGGCACCATTTTAGTTTCAGCAGAGATTGGTATAGTGGGCTGAAGGATCGGTAAGGAGAACCCCCATGAGTGGAACAACCTATTACAAGCACATTCTGGCTGCGATCGACCTCTCTGAAGACAACCGCAAGGTAATCGACAAGGCGGTGGACAGAGCCCGCTCCAACGGCGCCAAGCTGTCGGTTATCCATGTCGATGTGGACCTCAAGGATCTCTACACCGAGATGATCGATATCGACATCGACAACGTGCAGGATCAGGTGATCGCCGAAGCGAAAGAGAAGCTGGAGGCATTTCTGGCCTCGGTGGACTATCCCATCGAGAAGAAGCTGGTGATCTGCGGCGATCTGAGCGAGCGGGTCAATCAGGCGGTCAAGGAGTACGAGATCGACCTGCTGGTGTGCGGCCATCGCCAGAGCTTCTGGAGCCTGCTCACCTCCAGCGCCCGTCAGCTGATGAATACGGTGCCCTGCGATCTGCTGGTCGTCCCCTTGCAGAAGTAATGAAACCGGCGTAGTTTGATTTGCTATGAACATGACCGCATTCAATCACAACTACTGGTGGTGCTGCTCTTAAACAGGCGGCACCGCGTTTCTATTGTAAATTTCCCAAAGAAAACACCGTGACCGCCGAGAGGCGGTCAGCTGTTTTTATCCCTTTGTCGCCTCCCGGCTCACCCAACTGGAGAGAGTGACATGCACAACCCCGTAATCCTGACTGGCGATCGTCCCACCGGCAAACTGCACATCGGCCACTATGTCGGCTCCCTGCGCCAGCGCGTCGACGCCCAGCACCACTACCGTCAATTCGTGATGATCGCCGATCTGCAGGCGCTGACCGACAACGGCCACAACCCGGCCAAGGTGACCGACAATGTGCTGGAGGTAATGGCAGACTATCTGGCGGTCGGCCTCGACCCGGCCAAGACCACCTTCTGTTTGCAAAGCGCCCTGCCCGCCCTCGCCGAACTCACCTGCTACTACCTCAATCTGGTCAGCGTCGCCCGGCTGGAGCGCAACCCCACCGTCAAGGCAGAGATCCAGCAAAAAGGGTTCGAACGCACGCTGCCAGCCGGTTTTCTGGTCTATCCGGTGAGTCAGGCCGCCGACATCACCGCCTTTCGCGCCAGCCATGTGCCGGTCGGGGAAGATCAGCTGCCGATGCTGGAGCAGACCAACGAAATCGTCCGCCGCTTCAACTCACTGGTAGGCAAAGAGGTGCTGACCGAGTGCCAGCCGATCCTGAGCGACACTGGCCGCCTGCCCGGCATCGACGGCAAGGCCAAGATGTCCAAATCCCTCGGCAACACCATAGAACTCGGCATGTCGGCGGAAGAGGTCAAACAGGCGGTGTTCGCCATGTATACCGACCCCAACCACCTCAAGGTGAGCGATCCGGGTCAGGTGGAGGGAAATACGGTGTTCGCCTATCTCGATGCTTTCCACCCCGACAAGGCGCTGGTCGCCGAGATGAAGGCCCACTACCGACGCGGTGGACTGGGGGACATGCGCTGCAAACAGGTGCTCAATGACTGCCTGCAAACCCTGCTCGCCCCGATGCGGGAGCGCCGTGCCGCAGCCATCGCCGACAAGAAGATGCTGCTGGAGCTGCTCTATCAGGGCACCGAGCAGGCTCGCATCATCACCGATGAGGTATTGGCGGAGGTGAAAAGCGCCATGGGGCTCGACTACTTCGCCAGCATCCGCTGAGCGGGAGTACCGAGTGCATCGTCGCCATAGAGGTCGAACACCAGCTGGTGCAGCAGGCTCTTGAACCAGCCGATCGCCTCGTCATGGGCGGTCAGCGGGTGCCCCGCCATCAGGTAGACGATGGGGATGGCGGGGTCGAGCTGGTGCATCCGCAGCGGGTAGTAGCGGCAGAAGTGGCGTCCGATCATCTCGGGCACCACCACCAGATAGCGGCCGGTCGCCATCAGCGGCGGCACCGCCATAAAGCTCGGCAACCGCACGCCCAGCTCCCGCTCCACCCCGAAACGGGCCAGCCAGAGCTCCACCATCGCCTGACTGTGACCCCAGCTGGAGGTGTGGATGTGGGGGCGGCTCACCAGCTCGACCGGGGTCAGCACATCGGGCAACTCGCTACCGAGTGGCGACAGGCAGACCAGCGGGTTGTTGAACCACTCCTCCCGCCACAAGCGGGGTGAGAGGTGATTCGCCCCGGCGAAACCGATCACCAGATCCAGCTCCCCCTTCTCCAGCTCCCGCTCGTAGTCGCTGTCGGCCAGCTCGCACACCTCAAGCCGACAGTGAGGGGCCTGCCGATGGAGCCTCTCCACCAGCACCGGCACCAGCCCGTGCTCCACTGAGCCCGGGGTGGCGATGCGGAAAATCCGCCGCGCAGTAGCTGGATCAAACCCCTTGGCCTGCCGCAATCCCTGCTCCAGCATCGCCAGCGCCTGGCGCACCGGCCCGGCAAGCGCCTTGGCCCGCTCGGTCGGCATCATCTCGCGCCGACTCATCACGAACAGCGGGTCATCCAGCGCCACTCGCAGCCGCCCCAAGGCGTGACTGACGGTGGATTGGGAGAGATGCAGCCGTTCGGCGGCACGGGTGACATTGCGTTCCTGCATCAGCATGTCGAATACGGCGAGCAGGTTGAGGTCAAGACGGGCGAGCGAGCTATCCATCGATATTAGCCATAGTTAAATGCCAACAATTCATTTTTACCATAGTAACAGATTGCCTAGAATGCGCTGGCTTAATACATCGGAGATTCAAATGCGTAGCTATCTGTTATTGCTGGCCATTGGCCTGCTGTGGGGTTCCCAATTCATTTTCATGCACCAGGCCGTTGCCGAGTTGCCCCCCATTCTGGTGGCTGCCGGTCGTGCCCTGTGCGGCAGCCTGACCCTGGGTCTGCTCTGCCTGTTCATGCGGCTCAAGAGTGAGCACACCCCGTGGCGCACCTATATGCTGATCGCCCTGCTGGATGCCACCATCCCCTTCATCATGGTCGCCTGGGGCCAACAGTATGTGGATAGCGCAATCGCCGCCGTGGTCATGGGTTGTATCCCGTTTGTGACCATTCTGGCTGCACCGCTGTTTATTTCTGGTGAAAGAATCACCAAAACCGGTCTGCTTTCCGTGATCATCGGCTTTGCCGGTGTACTCACCCTGTTCTGGCCGAAACTCTCCCAGGGCATGAACGCCGGTCTGCTCGGTGCCATGGCCATCCTGCTGGGTGCCAGCTGCTTCGCCATCGGCCTGCTGATGATCAAGCGCTTCGCCAAGGACCATCCGGTCGTGGTCGCCCGCAATATCCTGATCTCCTCGGCAATCCAGTTGCTGCTGGTCGCTCCCTTCATGGTTGATCTCGGCAGCCTGACCCTGCCGAGCACCCAGGCCCTGAGCGCGATTACCGTGCTGGGTACCCTCTGTACCGGTCTGGTCTACTTCCTCTACATGGCGCTGATCCAGAAGGCCGGCCCGACGTTCGCCTCCTTCAGCAACTATCTGGTACCGCTGTTCGGCGTGATGCTGGGTGCCCTGTTCCTCGGCGAGCAGATCCACCCCACCACCGGCGTGGCCCTGGCCCTGATCCTCGGCTCGGTCGCCATGAACCAGTGGGCGCAACAGCGTCGCATGCAGCGCGAGGTCTCCCTATGTCAGGCATCCTGACCACACTGTGCGGTGGTCTGGTACTGATTGCCGGCTGGCAGTATCGCCAGCGGCTGGCCGGGATCCTGGGCTTGCTGATGGTACTGCTGCCCTGGTTCTTCGATAGCAAGCTGCAAGCCATGCTGAGCTATGCCCTGAATGCCTGAAGTCCATCTCTGAATGTGTGACGAGAGTCTATCTCTCCTGTTTTTGGGACTGTTTTAAAAAACCTCCGATTTGTCCCCCGCTACCGGCGCTCTGCGCCGGTTTTTTTATGCCTGCCAGCCGGCGTCAGACCAGATAGCGATAGCTGAGTCGCTCGTTCTTGCGCGGCCCGGTGATCTGCCAGCTCAGTAGAAAACCGCCGTCTATCTCGGTCAACTCGGCGCTGTAGTGATCCGCCCCGCACATATGGGGCTCGGCGGTCAGCCAGCGGCCATCCCCCTGCGGCAGCAGCTCGAACAGTTCGACCGGCGCTTGATAACGCAGATGGGAGAGACGGATCCCCCGTTCGCTGCGCTGCCACCAGAAGCAGTTGTGCATGGCGAGCTCCCTGCCATGAGGCGTGATGTAACGGCCCTGCTCGTTAAACAGCCAGCCTCCCTGATGAGCGGTCACCTGCACACGCCCCTCGCCCCGACCACTCCAGTCGGTCGCCGACCCCTCGCCATTGCTGGCGGTAAAGGAAAATGCTCCGACCTGTGGCAATCGCGCCCATAAACGCTGGATTGCCGCTTCCATCTCGGCCATCATAGCCCCCTCAAAATTGACAACTGACGATAAATCAAACACATGAACTACTTGATAGGGGTCACCCTGCTCTGGTCATTCTCCTTCAGCCTGATCGGGGTCTACCTCGCTGGTCAGGTCGATGCCTACTTCTCGGTGCTGACCCGCATCGCCCTCGCCAGTCTGGTGTTTCTCCCCTTCCTGCGCCGCCGCTGGCTGCGCCCCGATCTGGCGGCCAAGCTGATGGCGCTGGGCGCCATCCAGCTCGGCATCATGTATCTCTTCTACTACCACTCCTTCCTGCTGCTGACGGTGCCGGAAGTGCTGGTCTTTACCATCTTCACCCCCATCTACGTCACCCTGCTGCACGACCTGCTGGAAGGGCGCTTCAAGCCCACCTATCTGTGGGGCGCCCTGCTGGCGGTGCTCGGGGCTGCCGTCATCCGTTTCGACGGCCTGACCGAAAGTTATGTGCTGGGATTTCTGGTGGTGCAGGGGGCCAACCTCTGTTTCGCCCTGGGTCAAGTGGGCTACAAGGTACTGCTGGCACGGGAGGCGGAGCAACCGCCGCAAATGGCGGTGTTCGGCTGCTTCTATCTGGGAGCGCTGGCGATCGCATTGCCCGCCTGGTGGCTGCTGGGCAAGCCGCAATACCCAACGTCAGGGTTGCAGTGGGGCATTCTGCTCTGGTTGGGGGTGGGTGCCTCCGGCCTCGGCTACTTCCTCTGGAACAAGGGGGCGACGCTGGTCACCAGCGGGGTGCTGGCCATCATGAACAATGCGCTCATTCCGGCCGGCTTGCTGGTCAATCTGCTGCTCTGGGGCAAGGATACCGACCTGACCCGACTGACCATCGGCGGCCTGCTGATGCTGGCCTCGCTCTGGATCTGCCAGCGTGACAAGCGCGGCCAACCCTGACCACACTCAGCCGACGACGGTGTTGTGCTCCCGTCTGGCCTGACTGTGACAGCTGGCCAGCCGGGCCAGCAGATGATCGAGCTGCTCGCCAGCCTGACTCTGCACCAGCCCGATGCTGACGGTGACCGGCCGCTGTGACAGCAGGCTGGCATCGGCAATCTCGAGGCGCAGCCGCTCGGCGATCTCCAGCGCACTCATCCGCTCGGTCTGGGAGAGCATCAGGATAAAACCGTCCTCATCCCAGCGGGCGAAGGGATCTTCCCGCCGCAGCTCGTGGCGCACGATACGCGCCAGCTTGGCCAGCATGGCGTCGCAAGCCGCTTCACCAAACAACTGCTGGATTTTGGCCATGTGATCGACCGAAAACTGCAGCAGACTGAAAGTGCCGCTCTCGGTCGCCAGCCGCTCTTCAAGCAGTTGCTCGAAACGGCCACGGCTCTCCAGTCCGGTCAGCGGATCGGTGCCATGTCGCTCCTCCACCAGCACGGCAGCGGGATCGAGGTGACGGACAACCCCCAGCAGATACCCCCGCTCATCGCGACGCATCCGCTCTTCCAGCCGGATGTAGTGACCGTGATGATGCAGAATGCGGTATTCGAGGCGCAGACCGCTGCTGCGGCCGCTCTGGCAGGCGAGCAGGGCATCCTCCAGCCGGGCAACATCGTCGGGATGAACCCGATCCAGCCAGCCGAGATCATCCGGCCAGCACTCTCCCAATCCCAACAGGCGCAGGCAGGAGGGATCACGCTGCAGTCCATGTTGGGCTGACCAGCTCCAGATCCCCGCCTCCAGCAGCGCCATGGCATCAGACAGCAGACCCGGATCAAGCCGGGCAGTCACATCGACCAAAGGTGTCTTGAGCATTTCCATGGGGCGCCTCGAAACAGGATCTGAATACCTGCTCAATAAGTAACATTGGCGTTCACGCCGAGCAACAGGGTCAGAGTGCTTTTCCCTGATACCCGTTCATCAAGGTCTGCCAGTTCTCCGGTACGAAGTGGAAACTGGTATGCAGTTGAGACTCTTTATTGAATGAACGGAGCAAGCGTTCCAGATTGGCCTTCTGCCATTCGCCGGGGGAGCGGATCGCACCCTTGTCAAAATCGATCACCCACACCTTGCCCTCTTTATCGAGCAGCAGGTTGTGGCTGTTGAGATCGGCGTGATAGACCCCGGCATCGTGCAGCTGGCGCACCGTCTGGCCTATCTTGTGCCATACCTCGGTCGCCACCGACCCCTGCTTGAGCAGCGCCACCATATCCTTGGCACCGCGAATTCGCTCAATCAGGATATCGGCACGATAGAATGGGCCCTGTTTGACCATGCGGGCACCAAACGGACGCGGCACCGGCAACCCCAGCTCACACAGCTTGGCCAGCAGGGTGTATTCGGCCATGGCACGGCTCGACTCGACCCCTTCGAACCAGAAGCGATCCCGCACCACCTTGCCCACCATGCCGCCGCGATAGTAGTGGCGCAGCACCAGATGGCGGGACTCATCCTTGACGAACCAGGTCACTCCCCGTCCGATGGAGGTCCCCACCACCTGACGGTTGTTCTGCCACCAGGCAGGATCGAATAACTGGGGAGAGGGGTCGCGAAAGGCCCCTTCGGCATACCAGCAGATCTGGTTGTGTTCGGTCTGTACTCGCATCGTGGAGATCCCGCTCGGTGGGTCATGGATCGCAATTTTTCAATTGGCGATGAGGCTGCCGCTCTGGCATGCCCGCAATAGTGGCCTTTAATCAACGACGTGCAGAAACAGGTCATGGCGCATGGGCCCGGCCTATCCCGGCTGACGATTGTGCGCAATTTTACAATCCAGAGGGGAGTTTGCATAATGCCATCCACCCTTTTTGCCAGCCGTGCGCCACAACATGCCGCTATTTCAAACGCCCCCCTCCTCCATCTGCATCCTGCGGCTCTCCGCCATCGGGGATTGCTGCCACGCACTGGCGCTGGTGCGCGTCATCCAGCGGGAGTGGCCACAGACCCGCATCACCTGGATCACCGGCAAAATCGAGGCAACCCTGTTTGCCGATCTTCCCGGCGTCGAGGTGATCCCCTTCGACAAGAGCAAGGGGTGGCGCGGCTATCGCGATCTCTGGCAGACCCTCAAGGGGCGCAAATTCGATGCCCTGCTCCACCTGCAGGCGGCGATGCGGGCCAGCATCGCCACCCTCGGCATCAGCGCCAAGGTCAAACTCGGGTTTGATCGGGAACGGGCCAACGACGGCCAGTGGCTGTTCACCAACCACAAGGTGCCTTCGCCTGCCTCCCCCCATGTGCTGGACGGTTTCCTCGCTTTCGCCAAAGAGCTCGGCATCAAGGATCTGACCCCGGACTGGCAACTGCCCATCAGCGCCGAACATCAGGCGTGGGCAAGGGAGAAGATTGGCGGCAAACCGACCCTGCTGATCTGCGCCGCAGCCAGCAAGGCCTTCAAGAACTGGACGGCCGCAGGCTATGCCGTGCTGGCGGATCACGCCACCAGCAAGGGCTTTCAGGTTTATCTCTGTGGCGGGCCGGCCAAGCTGGAGCGGGATCTGGCCGCCGACATCCAGCGTTTAAGCCAGAGCAAGCCGGTCGATCTGGTGGGACAGACCAACCTCAAGCAGTTATTGGCACTGATTGGCGAGGCGAGTCTGGTGATGGCCCCCGATACTGGCCCAACCCATATGGCCACCATAGTGGGCACGCCGGTGATCGGCCTCTATGCCCACCACAATCCGGCCCGCACCGGCCCATATCTGTGCCGCGACTACGTGGTCAGCGTCTATCAGGAGCTGGTCGAGCAGGAGACCGGCAAGCCGCTGGCCGAATTGAGCTGGCGCACCCGTCTCAAAGACCCCGAGGCCATGCGAAAAATCACCAGCGAGCAGGTGACCGCCGCGTTCGATCGGCTCTGTGCAGATCGTCAACTGCCGTAGTGACAGGGCACCTCGGGAATTCCGAGCCATCAGGCAGGGATAACCTGATAGCCTCTGCCCTCAGCCAAAGGCACAATGCAGGCTGATGTGGGTTACGCTCCCGCAGCAAGCTACGAATACTTTGATCGGCTGGAATATGATTCCGGCCGTTTTTTTATTCGCCGCATTCTGGTAAAATTCGCCGCCTTTACATCCTCCTGACTCAAGAATTTTCCGCGTTTTGCGTTTGGCTGTCTCCCTTTCGGGCACAAGACGGCGGTCTCTGCTACAACCAAAACAGCGGTTTCGATTAAAGGTAATAATATGGCGCAACAAGGCACTCTCTATATCATCTCTTCTCCGAGCGGCGCGGGTAAATCCAGTCTGCTCAATGCCTTGCTGACCCAACATAACGCTGCGGGCAAGATGCAGCTGTCGGTTTCCCACACCACTCGCGCCACCCGCCCGGGCGAAGAGCACGGCGTCCACTACCACTTCGTCCAGGTGGAAGAGTTCAAGGCGCTGATCGAACGCGGTGATTTTCTGGAGTGGGCCGAAGTGTTCGGCAACTACTACGGCACCTCACGCGCCGCCATCGAAGCCTGTCTGGCCAAGGGGATCGACGTATTCCTCGACATCGACTGGCAAGGTGCCCGCCAGATCCGCGAGCAGATGCCGACCAAATCCATTTTCATCCTGCCCCCCAGCCGCGAAGAGCTGGAACGCCGCCTGATTGGGCGCGGTCAGGACAGCGCCGAAGTGATTGCCGGCCGGATGGCGAAAGCCATTGCCGAAATGGTGCACTACGACGAGTATGACTATGTCATTATCAATGAAGACTTCGAGCAGGCGCTGTTCCAGCTCAGGTCCATTATTGAGTGCCAACGGCTGGAGATGCGTCACCAGCAACAGGCTCAAAAAAACTTGCTGCAACAGCTACTGGCAGAGTAAGCCAAAAACAAGTAAACTTTTGCGTCATTTTTAAACACTGCTTTTCTAAAATACAGAAAGCCCAAACACTGGAGTCCTGCATGGCACGCGTTACTGTAGAAGATGCTGTAAAACAGGTAGGTAACCGTTTTGACCTGGTGCTGGTCGCCGCGCGCCGCGCTCGTCAAATCGCGGTACAAGGCAAAGATCCCCTGGTCGACGAAGAGAACGACAAGCCGACTGTGATCGCCCTGCGTGAGATCGAGCTGGGTCTGGTGAACAATCAAGTGATGGACACCCAGGACCGCTACGAACAGCAAGAGCAGGAAGCCGCCGAGCTGGCTGCCGTTGCTGCCATCGCCGAAGGCCGCGGTTAAGTTATTCCTCCGGTTGGCACCCGCCCGGGTGCCGACTGTTCATCCCCATTTACAACCGCTCGAAAACCTCGCAAACTCAGGGCTATACCCTCAATTCCACGAATTGCCGTTTCACCGCTGCGGGGACTGTCTTGTATTTATTTGAAAACCTTAAAGAAATAGCCAGTTCCTACCTGCCACCAGAGCAGGTTGAGAAGCTCAAGCAAGCCTATGTGGTGGCCCGTGATGCCCATCAGGGCCAGATGCGTTCCAGTGGCGAACCCTACATCACCCACCCTGTTGCCGTTGCCCGAATCCTGGGTGACATGCGCCTCGATCATGAAACCCTGATGGCCGCCGTGCTGCACGACGTCATCGAAGACACCTCTGTCACCAAGGCCGATCTGGCCGAACAGTTTGGCAATGCGGTTGCAGAACTGGTGGCCGGGGTCTCCAAGCTCGACAAGCTGAAATTTCGCGATCGCAAAGAGGCGCAGGCCGAGAACTTCCGCAAGATGGTGATGGCAATGACCCAGGATATCCGGGTCATTCTGATCAAGCTGGCCGACCGCACCCACAACATGCGCACCCTGGGCTCGCTGCGCCCTGACAAGCGTCGCCGCATAGCCCGGGAAACCCTCGAAATCTTCGCCCCCATCGCCAACCGCCTCGGTATTCACACCATGAAGAACGAGCTGGAAGAGCTGGGTTTCGAGGCGCTCTATCCCATGCGATCCCGCGTGTTGCGCGAATCGGTACGCCGCGCCCGTGGCAATCGCCGCGAAATCATCGACTCCATCCAGAGCGAAATCAGCGGTCGTCTGAAGGAGGCGGGGATCGAGCATCAGGTCAGTGGCCGCGAGAAGAATCTCTTCTCCATCTACAACAAGATGGAGAAAAAAGAGCTGCAATTTCATGAGGTAATGGATATCTACGCCTTTCGGGTCAAGGTGAAGGACATAGATACCTGTTACCGGGTGCTGGGGCAGATGCACAGCCTCTACAAGCCGCGCCCCGGCCGCTTCAAGGATTACATCGCCATCCCCAAGACCAACGGCTACCAGTCGCTGCACACCTCTCTGGTGGGGCCTCACGGGGTACCGGTGGAGGTGCAAATTCGCACCGAGTTCATGGATCAGATGGCCGACAAAGGGGTTGCCGCCCACTGGGCCTACAAGCAGGATGGCGACAGTTCGGGCACCACTGCCCAGATCCGCGCCCAGCGCTGGATGCAGAGCCTGCTGGAATTGCAACAGAGCGCCGGCAGCTCGTTTGAATTTATCGAAGGGGTCAAGACCGACCTCTTCCCCGACGAGATCTACGTGTTCACGCCGGAAGGACGCATCATGGAGCTGCCCGCTGGCGCCACGCCGGTGGACTTTGCCTATACGGTGCACACCGACATCGGCCACGCCTGCGTCGGTTCGCGGGTCGACCGCCACCCCTATCCGCTCAGCAGCCCGCTGCACTCGGGCCAGACGGTGGAGATCATCACGGCACCGGGCGCCCGTCCCAACGCGGCCTGGCTCAACTTCGTGGTGACCACCAAGGCTCGCTCCAAGATCCGCCAGTTCCTCAAGAACCTGCGCACTGAAGAGTCGGTGGTGCTGGGTCGCCGCCTGCTCAACCATGCGCTGGGCGCCAAGAATATCGAAGACATCCCCGAGCCGCGCATCAAGCAGGTGCTGGCCGATACCAAGCATGAGAACCTGCAGGGGCTGCTGGCCGATGTGGGCCTCGGCAACGCCATGAGCGTCATGGTGGCACGCCGCATGCTGGGGGATGAACTACCGCCGGAAGAGCAGCCCAAAACCAGCAGCAAGAAGATGCCGATCAAGGGTGCCGACGGCATGCTGGTCACCTTCGCCAACTGCTGCCGTCCGATCCCGGGGGATGCCATCATCGCCCATATCAGTCCGGGCAAGGGTCTGGTGATCCACCAGGAAGCCTGCCGCAACATCAAGGGCTACAGTAAGGAACCGGACAAGTACCTGCCGGTGCAGTGGGAGGTGGACAAGGAGCAGGAACAGGAGTTCCGCACCGGCATCAGCATCGAGATCGTCAACCATCAGGGTGCGCTGGCCGAGCTGGCCAACGTGATTGCCGCCACCGGCGCCAATATTCACGCCATCAGCACCGAAGAGAAGGATGGCCGGGTCTATCAGGTCAGCCTGCTCATCACCACCAAGAGCCGCATCCACCTGGCCAACATCATGCGCAAGATCCGCGTCATGCCCAACGTGCTCAAGGTGAGCCGACAGAAGAACTGAACACAGGCGGCGCAAGCCGCCTGCTGCTTTTATAGAGACAAGCCATGACCCCCGAACGCTTCAAGCGCATCACCGATATGCTGGCCCAGCGTCAGCTCGATTTGACCGTCTGCATGGAAGAGGTCCATAAACCTCACAATCTGGCCGCTATCGTGCGTACCGCCGATGCCATCGGCATCCACCGGGTACACGCCGTCTGGCCCAAAACCTGGATCCACAAACGCAAAGGCACCGCCCGCGGCAGCCAGAACTGGGTGGATGTAAAACTGCACCCGGATATCGGCACAGCCGTTGCCGAGCTGAAAGCTTCAGGCATGCAGATCCTGGCGACCCATCTATCTGACAGCTCGGTCGATTTTCGCGCCATCGACTACACCAAACCGACCGCCATTCTGGTGGGTCAGGAAAAGCACGGCATCGGTGAAGAGGCGCTGGCGCTGGCCGACCACCATATCGTCATTCCCATGGTCGGCATGGTGCAGTCCCTCAACGTCTCGGTGGCTGCTGCCGCCATCCTCTACGAAGCCCAGCGTCAGCGCGAGCTGGCCGGTTGCTATCAGCGCGGCTGCCCGCTCACGCTGGAGGAGCAGAACAGCATCCTGTTCGAGGGGGGTTATCCTATCTATGCCCAACTCTGCAAAGAGAAAGAGATGTCCTACCCCCAGCTCGGCCCGGCAGGTGAAATTCTGGCGGACGAAGAGTGGTGGCAACGGATGCAGCTGACCCGCAAAGGTTGGGCGCAGCAGAACGAACAGGACGATCCGCAGGAGGAGTGATGGAGAACCCTTTTGGCAGCTGGCTGGAATCGCAAATCATTCGGGATCACCTGACCAACCCGAACATAGAGGCCGGCGACTACAGCTACTACTCCGGCTACTACCACGGCAAGCCGTTCGAGGATCACTGCGTCCGTTACCTGCTCGGCGATGGCTCGACCCGCAACACCTGGGAGAGCGGCCTCTGGGGCGAGGTGGATCGGCTGATCATCGGCAAGTTCTGCTCCATCGGCTCGGGCGCCACCTTCATGCTGGCGGGCAATCAGGGCCACCGGCTGGATTGGGTTTCCACCTTCCCGTTCAACCCCGACACCTTTGGCGAAGGGGCCCGCAGCGGCTTTCTGCGCAAGGGGGATACCCGGATTGGCAACGATGTCTGGATCGGCTCGGAAGCGATGATCATGCCCGGCATCACCATAGGTGACGGCGCCGTCATCGCCACCCGCGCCGTGGTGACCAAGGATGTGGCCCCTTACACCATAGTCGGCGGCAACCCGGCCCAACCGATCCGCCGCCGTTTCAGCGATGAGCAGATCCTCATGCTGCAAGAGATGCAGTGGTGGGACTGGCCCCTGCCCCGCTTGCAAGCCAGCATGGCGCTACTCTGCTCGGGGGATATCGCCGCCCTTTATCACCATTGGCAGCAGGAGTGTGCCTGATGAAACCCCTCTCTCTTTCCCTGTTGGCCCTGACCCTGTTTTCTGCCGGAGCCCTTGCCGTGACCAATACCTATCAGCTCACCAGCGAAGCCGATGTACCCAGCCTCTACCAGCAAACCCTGCCCGACTTCTGGCGCCAGCATGCGGTGGAAGGAGAGTTCAAGGGCAAGGATGGGGTGACCATCCGCTATGCTGCGCTGCGGCAGGAGAAGGTTGATCGCGCCATCCTGATCGTCAATGGCAGGGTCGAGAGCTACCTCAAGTATCAGGAGCTGGCGTGGGATCTCTGGCGTCAGGGCTACAGCCTCTATCTCATCGACCATCGCGGTCAGGGGATGTCTGGCCGGATGCTGAATGACCCGCAGAAGGGATATGTCGACCAGTTCGACGATTATGTGGTCGATCTCAAGCAGTTTTACGACCAGATCATCATGGCGGACCAGCCTGCCAAGCTGTTCCTGCTGGCCCACTCCATGGGCGGCGCCATCTCGGCCCGCTATCTGGAGCGCTGGCCCGATGATATCAAGGCAGCCGTGCTCTCCTCCCCCATGCTGGGCATCAATCTCGGCGGTCTGCCCAAGTGGCTGGCCAAGGGATTGGCGAGCACCATAGGCACGGTCGGCGGCTGGATTGGCGAACCTCCCTACGGCCCCGGTCAGGGCGCCTATCAGGATCACGGCTTTGCCGATAACGAACTGACTCACAGCCAGCCCCGCTATCAGGCCTTCCGCCAAATCTACGAGCAGCACCCGCAGATCAAGCTGGGTGGCGCCACCGCCCACTGGATTTATCAGGGGATCACAGGTGCCGATGCCGCCATTGCCGATGCGGGCGCCATCAAAACCCCGCTGCTGGTGCTGCAAGCTGGCAACGACAGCGTGGTGGACAATGCCGCGCAGGATCGCTTCTGCACCATTGCCAAGTGCGAAGGGGGCAAACCACTGCGCATCGAGGGTGCCTGGCACGAGCTGTTTATCGAATCCGATGACAAGCGCCAGCCCGCCCTGACCGCGATGGTCGACTTTTTCGCCCGCTTCTGAGCTGGCTATTTTTTGTAACCCTAAATAAATGGGGTGACAGTGCGGGCTAAGGTAAACTGCCCCTGTTTTCAATCGATGCCGAGGTAATGATGTTCAAGGTAGTTGTATCCGATCTCGATGGCACTCTGCTCAACAAGCAGCACCAGATCTCTCCCCGTACCCGGGATACCCTGCACCGCCTGGTAGAACAAGGTGTGAAATTCGTGGTCGCCACCGGCCGTCATCACGTTGACGTACGCAGCTTCCGCGATGCGCTGGGGATGGACATCTACCTCATTACCTCCAATGGCGCCGTGGTCCATGACAAACAGGATCAGCTGATTTTCAACCAGCCGCTGCCGACCGAGATCGCCGCCGAACTGATTGCCCTGGAGCGCGACCCCTCTATCCACCTCAATGTCTATCAGGGTGATGACTGGGTGGTGGAAGAGGAACTGCCCTGGCTGCTGCAGTTCCACGACGAGTCAGGGTTCACCTACCGTCTGGTCGATGACCTGAAACAGGAACCGAAAGAGCAGATCAACAAGGTGTTCTACATCGGCGACCACGAGAAGCTGCTGAAGATCGAGGCACACCTCAACCAGCGCTACGGCGATCAGCTCAACGTCACCTTCTCCCTGCCGGACTGCCTCGAAGTGATGCACGCCGGGGTGCATAAGGGCAATGCTGTGCGAGCCGTGCTGGAGCAGAACGGGTTCGACATGTCGGAGGCGATCGCCTTCGGCGATGGCATGAACGACTTCGAGATGTTGACCATGGTGGGACGCGGCATCGTGATGGGCAACGCCCATGACCGCCTGAAAATGGCGCTGCCGGAGTATGAGCAGACCCTCACCTCCGATGAAGATGGCGTCGCCGTCTATCTGGAGAAGCTGTTCGAGCTGGAGAGCGTCAGCGCTGCCTGATCCTCTTCATCCCGACATCCGATTCAGCAAAGCCTCACCATGTGAGGCTTTGTTTTTTCAGGGTTTCCAGCCAGGGATTGGGCCGCTGCCAGCTGAAGCTCTGGTTCGCTCCACCGTAGCATTCGGCCAGCCGCAGCGGCGTGCCGGGGGTATGGCGTCGCCCGGCCACATCGAGGCAGCGGGAAACCTTGCTGTTGAACAGCTTGTCTTTCTGCCACTCCCACTGTGCCTGACCGTCACAGGGTGCCAGCATCAACTCGCTGTCGTTTTTGGCTTGCAAACAGAGATCCTGCAGGCGCAACTCACCCAGATCCCACTCGAACAGTTGATCGTCTTTTCCGCTGCAAGGTTGTGCCAACACCTTCTGTTGGGACACCGCAACGCAAAAATCACCGCTGGTCAGCAAGGGGGAGAGAGAGCGCTCCTCCTGCGGTTGTGATGCAATGGAGCCCATCATCACATCGGTGGATGGCGGCTTGATGGTACAGCCACCCAGCAGCAAGGCAGCCAGCAGGGCGGGAGAGCAAGCAAAGGAAATTTTGTTATTCATGGAAAAATGCCTGAAATGGGCCGATGACATCCGGTTGTCAGTGACTCGAGGCTGAAGCATAACCGAAAGGCGGGGCGCGCTGCCCAAATAGAGTGTAAACAGACGTAACAGGGAGAGAGTACTGGCACGGCGGAGGCCGGAAAGCAAAAAACCCCGCCTAAGCGAGGTTTTTCTAAATGTGGTCGGTGATAAAGGATTCGAACCTTTGACCCTCTGGTCCCAAACCAGATGCGCTACCGGACTGCGCTAATCACCGAGGCTATTTCTTTCAAAATAGTTTACTTCAAAAAAACAAAGACGACCTCATGGTCATCCTCGTCATACAGCAAGTATGGTGCGAAGAGAGGGACTCGAACCCTCACACCCGGGGGGCACTAACACCTGAAGCTAGCGCGTCTACCAATTCCGCCACCTTCGCGTACCTGACAAGCTGTAAAATGGGGTGGCTGATGGGGCTCGAACCCACGACAACCGGAATCACAATCCGGGACTCTACCAACTGAGCTACAGCCACCACAGCTGTTTTCGTTCCACAACAACGCCCGTTTAACCGACGCACTTTTGATGGTGCGCCCGACAGGATTCGAACCTGTGACCTCTGCCTCCGGAGGGCAGCGCTCTATCCAGCTGAGCTACGGGCGCCACGCTGTCGAACGGGGCGCATTATTAATGATGGTTGCTGGTTTGTCTACACTTTTCTGTCACCGAAACACTGTTCGTTGTTTTTTCAAGCACATTGCGCACTTTTCTTCCACTATTCCCCTGCTGACAGCCGAAAAGGGGCAGATCGCAGTCGCAAATCACCTTGCTGCCTTGACTTGATTTGATGCCAATCTAGAATGAATGAACGTTCATTCAATCGAAAGTCACACTGATGATTCTGGATAAAAAAGAGAGCATCTTCAACGCGGCCCATGAGGTGCTGGGTGAACGGGGTTTTCATGGTCTGTCGATTGCGGAAGTCGCCAAGAAGGCCAATGTTGCCACCGGCACCATCTATCGTTACTTCGGCGACAAGGATGATCTGATCCGGCAACTGCACCAGCACACTATCTTGCAGTGTGTGCCCATGGTCATGGCCGATGTAGCAATCGATAAAGTTTCATTTCAACAATTTCGCCAATTATGGCTCAATATTCATGCCATTTTTGTTAACGAACCCAACGCTATCCGGTGCAAATTGCAGTACGAGAGCTCTCCGCTAGGGGCAGAATTGGAGACCAATCCTGTCATTCTGGCTGCCTGGGAGCCTCTGGACCGATTTTTTGAACAGGGCGTTGAACAAGGATTGTTTATTGATTTACCGATACGGGCACTCCAGGTGTTGAGTCTGGACAGTGTCATGCATCTGGCCCTGCAGTGCAGGGTGCACAACATCACGCTGACCGAATCGCAGTTGGAAACCGCGATCCGGGCCAGCTGGAATGCCATTTTATCCCCCATTCTTTCCACCTCAGGAGCCTGTTCATGAAAAAGTGGATGGCCATTATGTTGCTGATAGCGATCGCCTTGTTTGGCAGCGTCATCGGCTTCAATTTGTTCAAACAGAAGATGATTGCCCAATACATGGCCAACCGGCCGGAACCCGAATTCCCCGTCACCGCCATGGTGACCAAGGCGCAGGATTGGGTACCGACCATCGAAGCGATCGGCTTCATCGAGCCGAATCAGGGGGTGACCCTCTCCACCGAACTGGCAGGTACCATTGACGCCATCACCTTCGAATCAGGCAAACCGGTCAAGGCTGACCAGCTGCTGCTGAGCCTGGACTCCACCGTGGAGCGGGCCAATCTGCGCGCCTCCCAGGCCAAGCTGCCAGCGGCAAAAGCCAAGTTCGATCGTTTCCAGAACCTCTACAAGACCAGCTCCATCTCCAAAGAGCAGCTGGATGAAGCCGAAGCGGCCTATCGCTCGCTGGAAGCAGATATCGAGAGTCTGAAGGCGACCATTGCCCGTCGTGAAGTCCGTGCGCCCTTTAGCGGCGTGGTCGGCCTGCGCAATGTGTTCCTCGGTCAGTATCTGCAGCCGGGCACAGATATCGTGCGCCTGGAAGATACCAGCGTGATGCGCCTGCGCTTCACCGTGCCCCAGACCGATATCTCCAAAATCAAGCTGGGCCAGACCATCAAGATCAATGTGGATGCCTATCCGCAAACCCAGTTTGACGGTCATATCACCGCCATCGAACCTGCGGTCAACTTCCAGAGCGGCCTGATCCAGGTACAGGCAGACATTCCGAACAACGACGGTCAGCTGCGTTCCGGTATGTTCGCCCGCGCCAGCATCATTCTGCCGACGGTGAAAGATCAGATCGTGATCCCGCAGAGCGCTATCTCCTTCACCCTTTACGGTCAGAACGTCTACGTGCTCAAAGAGGGCGAAGAGACCGACAAAGAGGGTAACAAGGTGAAAGTGCTGCGAGCCAAGCAGGTTGTGGTCAAGGCCGGTGAGCGCCGTGGCAACGATGTGCATGTGCTCTCCGGCATCCAGGCCGGTGACCAGATCGTACTGTCGGGTCAGGTTCGCCTGAGCAACGACACCAAGGTGCATGTGGTCGAGAACGACGCCCTGGCCGTTCCGGCACAAACCCCGATGCTGTAAGCGCGGAGATCTGCGATGCGATTTACTGACATATTTATAAAACGGCCTGTGCTGGCGATCTCGCTCAGCTTCCTGATCGCCTTGCTGGGCTTTCAGGCCATCTTCAAGATGCAGGTACGGGAATACCCCGAGGTGACCAACACGGTGATCACCGTCAGCACTGGCTACTATGGCGCCAGTTCTGATCTGATCCAGGGGTTCATCACCCAGCCGCTGGAACAGGCGGTCGCGCAAGCCGACAACATCGACTTCATGACCTCCTCCAGCCAGCTGGGCAGCTCCACCATCACTGCGTACATGAAGCTCAACACCGACCCCAACGCCGCGCTGTCCGACATCCTGGCGAAGGTGAACTCGGTGCGATCCCAGTTGCCGAAAGAGGCGGAAGACCCGTCGGTCACCTCCTCCACCGGTTCAACCACGGCGGTGCTCTACCTCGGCTTTACCAGCCCGGAGCTCAATTCCAGCCAGATCACCGACTATCTGGAGCGGGTTATCAAGCCGCAGCTCTTTACCGTGGGCGGGGTCTCCAAGGTTGATCTCTACGGTGGTGTCGAGTTTGCCCTGCGGGTATGGCTGGATCCGGCCAAGATGGCGGCCTTCAACCTGACTGCCAGTGACGTGATGACGGTGCTCAACAGCAACAACTATCAGTCCGCGACTGGTCAGGCGACCGGTTACTTTACCCTGTTCAACGGCAACGCCGAGACCCAGGTCAAGGACGTCGACGAGCTGAAGCGTCTGGTGGTTGCTACCCGTGACGGCAAGGTGATCCGCCTTTCCGACATTGCCAAGGTGACCCTCGAGAAGAGCCACGACATCTATCGCGCCAGCGCCAACGGACGCGAAGCCGTGGTCATGGCGGTCAACGCCGCGCCGACAGCCAACCCCATCAACATCGCCCACGATGTGCTGGCGTTGCTGCCGAGCCTTGAGCGCAACATGCCGAGCACCATGCGTCTCAACGTGATGTATGACTCCACCGTGGCGATCAACGAGTCCATCCACGAGGTTATCAAGACCATCCTGGAGGCAGCCGCCATCGTTCTGGTGGTCATCACCCTGTTCCTCGGTTCGTTCCGCGCGGTCATCATCCCGATCATCACCATTCCGCTCAGTCTTATCGGCGTAGTGATGATGATGGATATGTTCGGCTTCTCGATAAACCTGATGACCCTGCTGGCGATGGTGCTGGCGATCGGTCTGGTGGTGGATGACGCCATCGTGGTGCTGGAGAACGTCGACCGTCATATCAAGGAGGGGGAAGAACCGTTCCGGGCCGCCATTATCGGTACCCGTGAAATTGCGGTGCCGGTTATCGCCATGACGGTTACTCTGGCGGCGGTATACGCCCCTATCGCCCTGATGGGTGGTATCACCGGCTCCCTGTTTAAGGAGTTTGCCCTGACGCTGGCTGGCGCCGTGTTCGTCTCGGGCATCATCGCCCTGACTCTGTCCCCGATGATGTGTTCCAAGATGCTCAAGGCCAACGAGCAACCGGGCAAGTTCGAGAGCACAGTCCACCACCTGCTGGAGCGGATGACCGATCGCTACGACAGCATGCTGCACGCCGTGATGAAAAAGCGCCCCGTCATCGTGGTGTTCGCCGTCATCGTCTTCGCCAGCCTGCCGCTGCTGTTCAAGTTCATCCCGAGCGAACTGGCACCGTCAGAGGACAAGGGGGTAATGGCCGTGCTGGGTACCGCACCGTCCAACGCCAACCTGGACTACATCGAAAACACCATGGCGGATGTGAACAAGATCCTGGACGACCAGCCCGAGATCGCCTTCTCCCAGGTCTTCTCAGGGGTGTTCAACGCCAACCAGGCGTTCGGTATCGCCTCCATGGTGCCCTGGAGCCAGCGTGAAGCGAGCCAGAAAGAGGTACTGGATCGGGTCGCCAATCTGGTGAAAGACATCCCGGGTATGGCCATCACCACCTTCCAGTTCCCGGAACTGCCGGGTGCATCGAGTGGTCTGCCGATCCAGTTCGTCATCACTACCCCGAACAGCTTCGAAAGCCTGTTCCTGGTGGCTGGGGAAATTCTGGCAGCGGCGCAGAGTAACGGTCAGTTCGTCTATTCGGATCTCGATCTGAACTACGACTCCGCCACCATGAAGATCCGCATCGACAAGGACAAGGCGGGTGCCTACGGCATCACCATGCAGGATATCGGTATCACCATGGGCACCATGATGGCGGACGGTTACGTCAACCGTATCGACCTGGATGGCCGCTCCTACGAGGTGATCCCGCAGGTCGAGCGCAAATACCGTCTCAATCCGGAGTCCATCAAGGGCTATTACGTGCGGGCAGCAGACGGCAAGTCGATCCCGCTCGGCAGCCTGATCAGCATTGAAGTGGTTGGCGAGCCCCGCGCCCTGCCCCACTTCAACCAGCTGAACTCTGCCACCATCGGCGCCGTTCCGGCTCCGGGCGTGGCCATGGGTGATGCGATCAACTGGTTCCAGACCACCGCCGACGAGAAGCTGCCGCAAGGCTATCGTTACGACTTCATGGGTGAAGCCCGTCAGTTCGTCACCGAAGGCAATGCGCTCTATGCCACCTTCGCGCTGGCACTGGCAATCATCTTCCTGGTGCTGGCAATCCAGTTCGAGTCGGTGCGTGACCCGCTGGTCATCATGGTCTCTGTACCACTCGCCATCAGCGGGGCCTTGATTGCCCTGGCATGGGGGATGGCGACCATGAACATCTACTCCCAGGTGGGCCTCATCACTCTGGTGGGTCTGATTACCAAGCACGGTATCCTGATCTGTGAAGTAGCTAAGGAAGAGCAGCTGCTGCGCGGCATGAACCGGATGGAAGCTGTGATGCAGGCTGCCAAGGTGCGTCTGCGTCCGATCCTGATGACCACGGCCGCCATGATTGCCGGTCTGATCCCGCTGCTCTACGCCGCTGGCGCCGGTGCGGCACAGCGTTTCAGTATCGGTATCGTCATCGTGGCAGGTCTTGCCATCGGTACCCTGTTCACCCTGTTCGTGCTGCCGGTGATCTACACCTATCTGGCTTCCGAGCACAAACCCTTGCCGGTATTCGATGAAACCATTCCGCCCAAAGCAAACGGCGGACATTAATCATCAATCACATGCAAAGGCCCCGATACGGGGCCTTTTTTATGCTTCGCAGGAAAGACGACATAAGTGCATGAAGCAGTTAAACTAAAAAACACCACATCCAGACCGCAAGGACGCCATGTCAGGACTCTTCACCAAGACCGCCAGGGCCGTAGGCCGCAACGGACTCTCATATCGCCTGCTCTCCTACATTCTGGTCTGCAGTACCGTATTGGCGATGATCATTACGGCGCTGCAACTCGCG
The DNA here is from genome assembly GCF_027705925.1 of Aeromonas sp. Y289-2. NCBI lineage: Bacteria > Pseudomonadati > Pseudomonadota > Gammaproteobacteria > Aeromonadales > Aeromonadaceae > Aeromonas > Aeromonas sp. Y289-2. Next base: position 16,548 of record NZ_JAPDCH010000019.1, on the reverse strand, counting down.
TGGGATTACCGCAAGGATGTCGCCGTCATAGAAGACAGCATCGGCCAGATCGAGGCCTCGTTCCTGCAACCCATCGCAGCCAGCTTGTGGAACCTGGATGAAGAGCAGGTCAAAGTGCAAATTGAAGGGATCATGAACCTGCCCAACATGCAGTTCGTGATGGTCAAGGAGATGCTCGGCAACTCCGAAGTCCCGCTGCTGACCCAGGGGGTCGAGCGGGAAAGCTATGATATCTCCCGAGAATTCAACCTCACCTATCAGGGGGAGATTGTCGGCAAGCTGTTCGTTGCCGCCTCTCTCGAGCAGATCTACCAGCGCCTCATCGAAAAATCGGTGCTGATCATGGTCAGCCAGACCATCAAGACCCTGGTAGTCTCATTTTGCATCCTGATCATCATTTACTATCTGGTGGTCAGGCACATCAACCGCATCGCCAACTACGCCCAGAAGTTCAACCTCGATCGGCTCGACATGGCGCTGGAGCTGGAAGGCCGCCCGCAGCCGCGCAAGAAACCCGACGAACTGGATACCCTGGTCTCCACCCTCAACCAGATGCGCACCCGGCTACGTGATGAGCTGGTCGCTCGTCATCAGGCGGTGGAACAGCTGCAACAGGAGCGGGATTTCTCCGCCACCCTGATCAACTCCGCCAACATGGTCATCTGCTGCATGGAACCAGACTTGACCATCGCCAGCATCAACCCGGCAGCCATACTGCTGACCGGCTACCACCAGCAAGAATTGTTGCAGCACAACTGGCTGGATCTTTTTGTCAGCCCGGCGCAACGGGAAGAGCTGAACGATATTCTGGCGGCGGAGGGTTCACTGTCAGACAAAGAGGTCATCATGCATGACCAGCAGGCTCATGAGCTGGTACTGCAGTGGACCTTCGTACCCTTCTACGATGGTCCCAACCTCAAGTACCAGATCGGCTTCGGCTACGACATCACCCAGTTGAAAAAGGTCGAGCGGGAGATAATCCAGCTCAACGAGCAGCTGGAAGGCAAGGTGGTGGAGCGTACCCGCAGCCTGAGCGAAGCCAACAACCAGCTCGGCAAGGCGTACGACGACCTGAAACAGGCCCAGCAAACCCTGGTGGAGTCGGAGAAGATGGCCTCCCTCGGCTCGCTGGTAGCCGGGGTGGCACACGAGATCAATACCCCCATAGGCATCAGTGTGACCGCCTCCTCCTACCTGCAGGAACGGGTTGCCGATTTCAAATCTCATATAGAGTCAAAACAGCTGTCGCGCTCCTATCTCAACGAGTTCACCGTCAACCTCGACGAGTCGATGCAGCTGCTGCAGAGCAACCTGCGGCGCGCCTCGGAGCTGATTGCCAGCTTCAAGCAGGTGGCGGTCGACCAGTCATCGGAAGCGCGCTACAACTTCAGTCTCGCCGACAACCTGCATCAGGTGGTGGTCTCGCTTGGCCACAAACTGAAGAAGAGCCAGTGCGAAGTGGATATCCAGTGCGATCCCAAGCTGTCAATCTTCTCCTTCCCGGGCAGCTTTACCCAGATCTACTCGAACCTGATCCTCAACTCCATCAACCACGGGTTCGACAGCTGGGACAAACCGAAGAAGATCACCATCAAGGTGGAACAGCAGGGAGAGGAGCTGTTTATCGACTATTCGGACAACGGCCGCGGCATCCCGCCAGAAATCTTGCCGCGCATCTTCGATCCCTTCGTCACCTCCAAGCGGGGTCAGGGTGGCAGCGGTCTGGGCACTCACATCATCTACAACCTGGTGGTGCAACTGCTGAAAGGCCGTATCAGCTGTGCCAGCGAACCGGGCCAGGGCGCCCAGTTCCATATTCGCCTGCCGATCCAACATAACTGAGCGCTGGCTCTTGTGAGCCAGCCGCTTTATCCCCATCATGCTGTGATTGCATTCTTAATGAGCGGAGAACCTCGCAATGGCACAGCATTTTGACTATATCGCCATCGGCGGCGGCAGCGGCGGCATCGCCTCGGCCAACCGGGCTGCCATGTACGGTAAGAAAGTTGCCCTGATTGAAGCCAAAGAGTTGGGTGGAACCTGCGTCAACGTAGGCTGCGTACCGAAGAAGGCCATGTGGTATGCCGGCCAGATCGCCGATGCCCTGAAATATGGCGCCGACTATGGCTTTGACACCACTCTAAACCACTTCAACTGGGCCAAGCTGGTCGAGTCCCGCCAGGCCTACATCGGCCGCATCCACCAGTCCTATCAGAACGTGCTGGGCAAGAACCAGATCACCGTCATCAAGGGCTTCGCCCGCTTCGTCAGCAGTAACACCATCGAGGTTAATGGCGAGCACTACACGGCCGATCACATCCTGATCGCCACCGGTGGCCGCCCGGAAATTCCGGCGATCCCGGGTGCCGAGCTGGGTATCGACTCCGACGGTTTCTTTGACCTGCAAAGCCAACCCAAGCGGGTTGCCGTAGTGGGTGCGGGCTACATCGCAGTCGAGATCGCTGGCGTGATGCAGGCGCTCGGCTCCGAGACCCATCTGGTGGTGCGCAAGCACGCGCCGCTGCGCAACTTCGACCCCATGATCCACGAGACATTGGTCGAAATCATGGCGCAGGAAGGGCCCAAGCTGCACACCCACGCCATTCCCAAAGCCGTGCTCAAAAACGCTGACAACAGCCTGACCCTGCAACTGGAAGATGGTCGCCACCTCACCGTTGACTGCCTGATCTGGGCCATCGGCCGGATACCGGCTACCGACAACCTCAATCTGGCCGCCGCAGGCATCGCGCTGGACGAGAAGGGCTTTATCCCGACCGACAAGTTCCAGAACACTTCCGTCGCCAACATCTATGCGGTGGGTGACAACACGGGTCGCATCCAGCTCACCCCGGTGGCCGTCGCTGCGGGCCGTCGCCTCTCCGAACGGCTGTTCAACAACAAGCCGAACGAGCACCTCAACTACGATCTGGTGCCGACCGTGGTGTTCAGCCACCCGCCCATCGGCACCATAGGCCTGACCGAACCTGAAGCCATCGCCGAATACGGCGAGGACCAGGTGAAGGTCTACCGCAGCCAGTTTACCGCCATGTACTCGGCACTGACCCAGCATCGCCAGCCCACCCGGATGAAGCTGGTCTGTGTCGGCCCGGAAGAGAAGGTGGTCGGTCTGCATGGTATCGGCTTTGCGATGGACGAGATCCTGCAAGGCTTCGGCGTCGCCATGAAGATGGGCGCCACCAAGGCAGATTTCGACAACTGCGTGGCTATCCATCCGACCAGTGCTGAAGAGTTCGTGACAATGCGATAGGTACGTTTGAAGTTGGCCTGTCATTATCAGGCCAACTTCAACAAATGCGTTCCTACGCCTCATCCCACCAGCGCGGAAGAGTTCGTCACTATGCGTTAAGGGCAGATGAAGTTGGCCTGTCACGAGCAGCCTGCTTCTACAGCCATCTAACCCCTTCCCCCAAACCCGGCTCAGGCCGGGTTTTTGATCCCTCCTCGCCATTTCTCTCGTAAATCCGTCGTTCTTTACGCCGATTTTACGCCTGCCACATGGCGCTTTATGGCGCCTTTACGCCTGTTTTACATACCCTTTTCAGCGTCAATGACACCAACAGAGTCGATATGGTCTTACATCGGCTCTCGCAGCTAATTATCTCAATGGAGTCGATATGAATTGGCTATATCTGCTGCTCGTCCTCGCCTTGATGGCCTATCTGCTGCGCGCACTCACGCGCAGTCACGAGTGAGGGACTACCTATATGCAGCAAGAAATTATCTACCCGGTGGCCAGCAAACTGCCGAGCCTCGTGAGCAATCCAATGCGTGCCCTGACGCACCGTGACCACGAGTGAGGAACTAGAACATGTGGCAAGAAATAATCTATCCGGTGGCCTTCGTGCTGCTGGTTCTGCTGCCGGCACCGCTGCTGGGCAACTACATCTACCGGGTATTTGAAGGCAAAATCCGCTGGTTGGCACCGGTCGAGCGCGCCACGCTGGCTTGCTGTGGCACCGATGGACGGGAGCAGGACTGGAAGTCCTACGCCCTCAGCCTGCTGGCCTTCAACGGCGCCGGTTTCGGTCTGCTGTTCCTGATCCTGATGGCGCAGGGGTTGCTGCCCCTCAACCCGCAACAACTGCCGGGTCTGAGCTGGCAACTCGCCTTCAACACCGCAGTCAGCTTTATGACCAACACCAACTGGCAAGCCTATTCCGGTGAGGCCAGCCTCTCCTACTTCAGCCAGATGGTTGGGCTGACCACCCAGAACTTCGTCTCCGCAGGGACGGGCGCCGCCGTCGCCATTGCCCTGTTCCGCGGTATCGCTCGTCAGCAGACCATCAACCTTGGCAACTTCTGGCAGGATCTGGTGCGTTTCTGCCTCTATGTGCTGCTGCCCATCGCGCTGATCATAGCGCTGGTGCTGGTATGGCAAGGGGTGCCGCAAAGCCTGTCAGCCTATCTGCCGTTCCACGGTGTGGAAGGTCAGGAGCAGCTGCTGCCCCTCGGCCCGGCGGCCTCGCAGATCGCCATCAAGCAGCTGGGCTCCAACGGCGGCGGCTTCTTCGGCATCAACTCGGCACATCCGTTCGAGAACCCGACAGCCCTCTCCAACTGGCTGGAGATGGTCGCCCTGCTCACCATCGCTGCCGCCATGGTCTTTACTCTGGGCCGCTATGTGAAGGACATGGCCCACAGCCGCGCCATTCTCGGTGCCATGACCCTCATGCTGGTGCTGGGGCTCTTCGTCTCCCTCTCCCAGGAGCTGAAACCGGATCACGCCCTCGCCCAGTTCACCACTGACGCCAGCAACATGACTGGCAACTGGGAAGGCAAGGAGAGCCGCTTCGGCCCTGTGCTCTCCAGCATCTGGGAAGTGGCGACTACTGCCGCCTCCAACGGTGCCGTCAACGCCATGCACGACAGCTTTACTCCGCTCGGCGGCATGGTGGGCATGATCAACATGCTGCTGGGTGAGGTCATCTTCGGCGGGGTCGGCTCCGGTATCTACGGCATGATGCTGTTCGTGTTGCTGACCGTGTTCCTGTGCGGCCTGATGGTGGGACGTACCCCGACCTATCTGGGCAAACGCCTCGGCATCACCGAGATGAAGTGGGTGGTTGCCAGCATGCTGGTCATGCCGGTGGGGGTTTTGGTGATCGGCGGTGTCACCCTGCTGATGCCGGATGCCAGCACCATCATCGGCCATGATGGCCCGCACGGTCTGTCACGCCTCATCTATGCCTACGCCTCGGCTGCCGGCAACAACGGCTCCGCCTTCGCCGGTTTTGCCGCCGGTGACAACTGGCAGTGCATCGCCATCGGTCTGGCCATGCTGCTCGGTCGCTTCGGCTACATCATTCCGGTACTGGCCATCGCCGGTCAGCTGGCCCGCGCGCCCCGTCAGGAGACGAGCGAAGGGGACTTCCCCATCAGCGGCCCGCTGTTCGTTACCCTGCTGATCATCACCGTCCTTCTGATAGGTGGCCTTTCCTTCCTGCCGGTGCTGGCACTGGGTCCGGTGGCCGAACATCTGAGCCTGATCGGAGGGGCACTCTGATGAACCTGACCCTGTCGATCACCATCCGGATGCCAATGGCCAACTATCTAATGCTGGGAGCTTTCCAATGAGCAAGTCCACTGCAATGAGCACCGACACCATTAAGGTGCAGGGCAAAAAACAGAAATCACAGATCATCCAGGCAATGGTTGAGGCCCTCTATCGCTTCAATCCCAAGGCGCTGTTTGGCAGCCCCATCCTGTTCACCCTCTGGCTGGCCGCAGTCATGGCGACCGTGGAGTCCCTGCTGGGGCAGCCCTTCTCGGGGGTTGCCCCCTCGCTGGCCTGGCAGCTGACCGCCTGGCTCTGGCTGACTCTCTGGTTTGCCAACTTCGCGGAAACCCTGGCCGAGGGGCGCGGCAAGGCCCGCGCCGACAGCCTGAAGGCGGGCATGAGCCAGCTCAAGGCCCGTCGGGTGGCGAATGCTAAAGATGGTCAGGGCGAGTGGGTACCCGCCACCAGCCTGATGAAGGGGGACCTGGTGCTGGTACGTAGCGGCGAGATGATCCCGGCCGACGGCGAAGTGGTCGCCGGTATCGCCTCGGTCAACGAAGCCGCCATCACCGGCGAATCCGCCCCCGTCATTCGCGAGTCGGGCACCGACCGCAGCGGTGTAACCGGCAACACGACGGTCGTCTCCGACGAGATCTGGGTGCGCGTCAGCAACAATCCGGGCGAGAGCACACTGGATCGGATGATTGCACTGGTGGAAGGGGCCAAACGCCAGAAGACCCCCAACGAGATGGCGCTGGACGCCCTGCTGGTGGGGCTGACCCTAATCTTCCTGCTGGTGGTGGCTACCCTGCCCTGGTTCCTCGACTACAACGGCACCCAGGTCCCGCGTCTCTACCTGATCGCTCTCTTTATCACTCTGATCCCGACCACCATCGGCGGCCTGCTCTCCGCCATCGGTATTGCCGGTATGGATCGATTGGTGAAGCTGAACGTCATCGCCAAGTCTGGCCGTGCCGTCGAAGCGGCCGGTGATGTGCGCACCCTGCTGCTGGACAAGACCGGCACCATCACCTTCGGCAACCGGATGGCCGACGAGTTGATCCCGGCGCCGGGCGTCGACCCCGCCCTGCTGGCACAAGCGGCCATGCTGGCCTCGCTGGGTGACAACACCCCAGAGGGCAAATCCATCCTGACTCTGGCCAGCAAGAGCATGGCCAAGCCGAGCCAGCTGGAGAGCGACAAGGTGATCCCCTTCAGCGCCGAGACCCGGCTGAGCGGGCTGGATCGCAACGGTCATCAATATCGCAAGGGTGCGGTGGATGCCGTGTTGAACTACCTCAGCCTCGACCGCAAGGCGGTACCTGAGCTGGTGCTCAAGTCAGTCGACAGCATCGCCCGTCAGGGTGGGACTCCGCTGCTGGTCTGCACTCAGGAGAAACTGCTGGGGGTGGTCTACCTCAAGGACATCATCAAGCCCGGCATCAAAGCTCGCTTCCAGATCCTGCGCCACATGGGGATCCGCACCGTGATGATCACCGGCGACAACCCGAAAACCGCCGCCGCCATCGCCGCCGAAGCCGGGGTGGATGACTTCATCGCCGAAGCAACGCCGGAGAAGAAGCTCGCCTATATCAGGCAGGAGCAGGCCGATGGTCGTCTGGTCGCCATGTGCGGTGACGGCGCCAACGATGCGCCCGCACTGGCGCAGGCTGACGTGGGTCTGGCCATGAACGAGGGTACCCAGGCCGCCAAGGAGGCGGGCAATCTGGTGGATCTCGACTCCAACCCCACCAAGCTGCTGGACGTGGTGCTGGTCGGCAAACAGCTGCTGGTGACCCGTGGCGCCCTGACCACCTTCTCCATCGCCAACGACGTGGCCAAGTACTTTGCCATCCTGCCAGCCCTGTTCTTCGCCTCCTACCCGCAACTGGGGGCACTGAACCTGATGCAGCTGGGCAGCCCGCAGAGCGCCATCCTGTCGGCCATCATCTTCAACGCCCTGATCATTGTGGCGCTGGTGCCGCTGGCGCTGCGTGGCGTCGACCTGAAAGGGTCGGCCGCCAGCCTGCTGCGCCGCAACCTGCTGATCTACGGTGTCGGTGGCCTGCTGGTGCCTTTTATCGGCATCAAGCTGATCGATCTGGTCATCACCGGCCTCGGTCTGGTGTAACGGCATAACCGGGATGCGGGTCAGACCCGCATCCCCAGCCATCCATTTGGAGCAAGAGAATCATGATAGCAATCAGAACCCTGTTGACCCTGACCCTGCTGCTGGGAGTGGGTTATCCGCTGGTGGTGACCGGGCTGGCCCAACTGCTGTTCCCCTGGCAGGCCAACGGCAGCCAGCTGACCGACAGCAAGCAGCAACTCATCGGCAGCGCCCTGCTGGGGCAGAAATTCGCGCGGGCTGACTACTTCCATCCCCGCCCCTCCGCCAGCGATTTCAACACCATAGGCGGCAGCGCCAGCAATCTGGGGATGAGTTCGCCACTGCGGGCAGAGTTTGCCGAACAGGCAGCCAAGGCACAGCCGGGAACCCGCTCCCCCGCCATGCTGACCCGCTCCGCCTCCGGCCTCGATCCCCACCTGCCGCTGGATGCGGTGCTGGCTCAGGTCGACCGCGTCGCCAAAGAACGTGGACTGGATCCCGCCCAACTGACGGAGCAGGTCAAGTCGGCCACACAAGCTGGTATCCTTGGCCCGCAGGTGGTCAACATTCTCCAGCTGAATCTGCAACTGGATCATTAAAAGGGCTCCTTATGGCACCCATTCCGGTTTGGTGATGACCTCGATTTTCGAAACGGGCGGTTGGCTCAATAGGGATAACAATGGCTGATGTAGCAAGCGCCGACGCCCTGCTGGCGAGTCTGATGCAGGAGCATGAGGATGCGTGATGAGGTAAGGGCCGACGCCCTGCTGGCGAGCCTGGAACAGGAGCACAAGGGCAAGCTGAAGGTGTTTCTCGGGGCCGCTCCCGGCGTCGGCAAGACCTACGCCATGTTGCAGGCGGTGCGGGAACAGGCCAAAGAGGGGGTCGACATCCTGATCGGCGTGGTGGAGACCCACGGCCGTCAGGAGACCCTGGCTCTGCTCGATAAGCTCGCCATCATGCCGCGCAAGATCCACATGCACCGCCAGCAGCGACTGGAGGAGATGGATCTCGACGGCCTGCTCGCCCGCAAACCGGCCATCGCCGTGGTGGATGAGCTGGCCCACAGCAACGCCCCCGGCAGCCGCCACGAGAAGCGCTGGCAGGATGTGGAGGAGCTGCTCAACGCCGGGATCGACGTCTACACCACCCTCAACGTGCAGCATCTGGAGAGTCTCAACGATCTGGTGTGGCAGCTGACCGGGGTCAGGGTGAAAGAGACTCTGCCAGATCAGGTGCTGCTGGAAGCCGACAGTCTGGTGCTGATCGACCTGCCCCCCAAGGAGCTGCTCGGCCGCCTCAAGGAGGGCAAGGTCTATGTGCCCCATCAGGCCAAGGCTGCGCTGCAATCTTTCTTCTCCCTCAACAACCTCACCGCATTGCGGGAGCTGGCGATGCAGACCGCCGCCAGCCATGTGGAGGGCGATTTGCAACTGCAGTGGCAGGCTGCGGGCAAGAGTACCTTGCCGCTGCGGGGCAAGCTGATGGTTTGCCTCGGCGACCTGCACGGCTCGGCGCTGGTGCGCTACGGCCACCGCTTCGCCCAGCGCCGTCAGCTCCCGTGGCTGGTGGTGCATGTCGACAGCAATGGCCGCCGCTCGGCCGATGTGGAGCAGGCGCTGGCGCTCGCCTCCCACCTCGGCGCCAAGGTGCTGACGCTATCCAGCCCGGCGGTCGCCAACACCCTGCTGGAGACCGCCGAACAGCAACAGGTCTCCCAGCTTCTGCTCGGCAAACCTCACAAGGCGCCATGGCGCCGCTCGCTGGTGCAGCACCTGCTCAAGCAGGCGCAGGGGCTCGAAATCACGCTGGTCGATACCGAGAAGCAGAAGCCCGAAGTGGGGATGCGCGTCCCGACCCCGAAGGATATACACCACAGCATGCTGGCAGTGGTGATCATGGGGATCACCTCGGCCGCCGCCTGGGGGCTCTCCTACTGGCTGCCCCCCGCAGCGTTACCGCTCATCTTCGTGCTGGGGGTGCTGGCGACGGCCCTCACCACCAGTCTGGTGCCCGCCACACTGGCGGCGGTGCTGGGCTTTATCGCCCACAATCTGCTCTTCACTGCCCCCTACTTCTCCCTGAGCGTCGCCAACCACAGCGACCTGCTCACCCTGTTTGTGCTGCTTATCGTCGGCATGACGGCGGGGCGCCTCGCCTCCCGTCAGCGGCAACAGCTGATCGGTCTGCGCGAGACCCAGCAGTTGGGCAATGCTCTGCTCTCCCTCAGTCAGGGGCTGGCCACCGCCAGCAGCCCGGAGGAGGTGCTCAGACAAGGTGCCCAGGCCATTTCACTGGCGCTCGGCCAGCCGACCGTGGTGATCGACAAGGAGTTCAACGACAGGCTCGGCAACGAGAAGCACAGGCCCGGCCAGACCGACAAGGCGGCCATCGACTGGTGTCTGGCCCAGAAGCAGAGCGCCGGGGCCCACACCGCCACCCTCAATGCCGCCGAGGCACAGTATCACCACCTCAGCGATGACCTGGTGATCGGCATAACGCTGGCCAATCCGCTCTCTTCCTCTGCCGAGCATCAGCTGCAGGCGCTGCTCACCGACATTCGCGCCGCGCTGGCGCGGATAGACCTCAACGAGCGGCTGGCCGACAGCCAGTTGCAGGCGGAGACCGACCGGATGCGGGCCGCCCTGCTCTCCTCGGTCTCCCACGACTTGAAGACGCCGCTGGCCACCATCATGGGTGCCGGCAGCACCCTGCTGGAATATGGTGACCGGATCCCCGCCGAAGACCGCGACGAACTGCTCCACTCGGTGCAGGAGGAGGCGCGCCGCCTGCACAGCTATGTGCAGAATCTGCTGGATATGACCCGCATCGGCTCCCCCGATTTCCAACTGAAACGGGACTGGGTCGATCTGGCTGATCTGGTGGAGAGCGCCCGCAAGCGGCTCGACTCCTCCTGGCGCCAGCACAAGCTGCTGGTCCATTTCGATCAGCATGTGCCCCAGCTCTATGTCCATGGCGCCCTGATCGAGCAGGTGCTGGTCAACATCCTCGACAACGCCTCCCGCTACTCGCCGGCAGGCACCCCTATCGAGTTCAAGGTGATGGTGGCCGAACCCGACCTCATCATCGACATCATCGATATCGGGGTCGGTATCGCCGAGTCGGATCGGGAGAAGATCTTCAACCTCTTCTACACCCAGCCAGTTGGCGATTGCGGCAGCCGTGGCACCGGGCTTGGCCTCGCCATTTCCCGCGCTATGATAGAGGCCCACGGCGGCAAGATTTGGGCCTTCTCCGGCCCCAATGGCAACGGCACCTGCATGCGCATCTCCCTGCCGCTCGCTCTCAATTCACCGGAGGTCTGATGGCTGACCGCCAGCTTGGGTCAATCAGCCCCTCCCACCATTCGCCTCTGGAGGTTCGATGGCACACATTCTGGTCATAGATGATGAAGCGGCGATCCGTCGCTTTCTGCGGATCAGCCTGATTGCCGAGGGGCATCAGGTGAGTGAGGCGGTGGGGGTCAATGAAGGGCTGGAGCAGTATCGCCACCTCAACCCCGATCTGGTGATCCTCGATCTCGGCCTGCCTGACGGCGATGGCATTCAGGTGTTGCAGGCCATTCGCGAACACCACCCCAATCCGGTGCTGGTGCTGTCGGCCCGTGATTCGGAGCAGGAGAAGGTGCGGCTGCTGGATGCCGGCGCCAACGACTACATGAGCAAGCCGTTCGGCATCGGCGAGATGATGGCCCGCATCCGTGTGCTCTTGCGCCAGCGGGCTGGCGTCAGCAGCGGCGAGCGGCGCCACTTCCCCCAATGCGGCCTGACGCTGGATATCAGCAGCCACAAGGTGACCATGAAAGAGGAGGAAATCCCTCTCTCCCGCAAGGAGTTCGCCCTGCTGCAGGCGCTGGTGTGCCACCCCGGCAAGCTGGTGATGCAGACCCAGCTGCTCAATGACATCTGGGGGCCGAGCCACAAGGAGGACACCCACTACCTGCGCATCGTCATCGCCAGTCTGCGCAAAAAGCTGGGGGATAACCCCCAGCAACCGACGCTTATCGAGACCGAATCAGGTATCGGCTACCGCTTTATCGGCAACTGATGTTTCACGTGGAACGACGCCCACTGCAAATCAGCGCCAATAGACCGCAGCCACTCAGCAACAGGCCGAGATCCTGCAATCCGGCCGCCACCGCCAACCCCAGACTAAGCAGCAGGTAGTAGCCAAGCCCGAACAGGGCGCCAGCACTGCCTGCCACCTCGCGATAGGCCAGCAGCGCCTGACTCAGCACATTGGGAATAGCCAGCCCGAAAGCGACGACGACACCCATCATGGGCAACAGGAACCAGAGGCTGGCCTGACTCGCCCATACCAGCAGCCCGGCAACCAGCGCCAGAGCGCAAGCCAGTCTGATCAGAGAGGATGGCAACCACCCCCTCCCCAGCAGATGCTTGTTGAGCAGGCTGCCAACCAGGGTCGCCAGCGCCAGCAAGATCCCCGAATAACCAAACTCGCCGGTGCTCAATTCCAATCCTGCAAAGAGGAACGGCGCCAGACTGTAGTAACCAAACAGCATGGTGTTGAACAGGGCGACCAGCATGGCACTGCGCCAGAGCCCGCCATCCTTCATCATCCGGCACGCCAGCGGCCAGAGTGCGACTCGCTGGGTAGTAACCGGGCGGGTTTCCGGCAGTTGCCAACAGGTAACCAGCAGCAAGCCTACCGCCAGGACCAACAGACCGCTGAACACTCCGAGATAGCCGAACCCGCTCGCCAGCTGACCGCCACTGAGCAACCCCAGCACCGGGCTGAGGGAGAGCGCAATGCCCATCACCGAGAAGACCCGCGCCAGATCGCTGCCCTGATAGCTGTCACGCAGCATGGTCTGGGTCACCACGGAACCCACGGCTGCACCAAAGGCCGAGATGACCCGGGCCAGCAGCAGGGTTTCAAACTGGTTGGCCAGCAGCGCCAGCAGGGTGCCCGCACCGTAAGTCAGCAGACCGGCCAGCATGGCGGGGCGCCGTCCGATCAGATCGCAGAGCCGACCCCAGCAGACCACGCCCACCGCAAACGCCAGAAAATAGACCGACATGGTCTGGGATGCCTGCCCTTCGCTCACCTGAAACTGGCTGGCGATGTGGGTCAGGACCGGGCTGTAGATGGTCTCCACAATTTGGGGAAACATCATCAACCCCACCACCAGCCAGAGCGGTGGCAACTTGTTGTTCATGACAAACCTCCTTCACAAGAGGTCGCCATTCTAGAGAGATGCCGATTGTCTGATTACAATAAGCAGGACTATAAACATCAAAAATCGGACATATGGCCTTTATTCTTCCCGATCACCCTTTTGACCCCGACCAGCTGACGGGCAGCGTGATCGGCATCGCCTCCGCCCTCGGTTGGCACGACTCGGGCCTGCATCAACATCAGCGCCATCAGCTGTTGTTCGCCCAATCCGGCTGCATGACCATGGAGCTGGAAGGTCGAGTCTGCCTGCTGCCGCCCACCCGCGCCGCCTGGCTGCCAGCGGGCACTGCCCACCGGGTACTGATGCGCGGTGTGGTAGCCTACCGCTCACTCTACTTCCAGCCGCACCCCGAGTTGCCCGGCACGGTGGAGGTGCTGGCTGTCAATCCGCTGCTGCACGAACTGATCGAGCGGATGGCGCTCTGGCCGTGGGACAAACCGCAAGAGCAGCAACAACGGACGGTGGCACTGTTTATGGAGGAGTTGGAGCGGGCACCGCGGGAGTCGTGGCAGTTGCCGCTGCCGACGGATCCCAGACTGGGCGACTGGCTACAGCAGTTGAAGCGGGAGGATGTCCTGCCCGATCGGCTCAACCGGCTGGCCGAACGGGTGGGTGCCAGTGACAAGACCATTAACCGCATCTTCATGCGGGAGACCGGCATGAGCTATCAGGCGTGGCGTCAGCAGTGGCGGCTGTTGCGCGCAATGGAGCTGCTGGCAGAAAGCGAGCCCATCAGCCGGATTGCTGCTGCGCTGGAGTTCTCCAGCGACAGTGCCTTCATCAGCTTCTTCAAACAACATACGGGACAGACCCCCCTGCGCTACCTCAACTCTCGGGGTGAGTCGCCACAGCCTGACTCGCCTCCACCACCAGGGTATCCAGCGCCAGCGGTTTGAGGTTATGCAACGCATCTTGCACTACGGCATGGGATGCCTGTTGCAACTCGCTCTGCACATCCTGCTCCAGCTGGGCACTCTCCAGCTCGGGCCGCGGGTTTTCGTTGGCCATCACGTTCAGGCTCAGGGCACTCACAATCAGGGTAGCGATCAGGCTTTTCATCTGGTTTGCTCCGGTATGGTTGAGATGACCAGATAGCTATTCCAATAGTTGTGCCAATCCTCACGCAATTCATAACATGATGATTTTGTTTAAATTAACTATATCTCGATACCAAATTGAGTCGCAAAATGCATCCCGCTCGGTCATTTTTAAACCAACAGTTGGTGCTTTTAACCACGCTTGATTTTTGCACCATGTTCCACGTGGAACGTCCCATCTTTTTGATCGACACCCGCTTTTAAACTGAGCTATGGTGCTACATCCCCGTAACTCAAATCTGGATCTGTCACTGAATGGAATTTTCCTTGTTCGGCGAGAAGTTCACTCGCCACGCCGGTATTACCCAACTCATGGATGACCTCAATCAGGGGCTGACCAATCCGGACGCCATCATGCTGGGTGGCGGCAATCCGGCCCCCATCCCCGCCATGCTGGAACGCTTTCAGGCCGAGGCCAAGAGCCTGCTCGACAACGGCGAGCTGGTCAGAGCGATGGCCAACTACGACGGCCCGCAAGGCAAAGACAGGTTCACCAAAGCGCTGGCTGCCCTGCTCAGCAAGGAGCTGGGATGGGATATCTCGGCCCGCAATATTGCCCTGACCAACGGCAGTCAGAATGCCTTCTTCTACCTGTTCAACCTGCTGGCCGGCGAATTTGCCGATGGCCGCAAGAAGAAGGTGCTGTTCCCGCTCGCCCCCGAATACATCGGCTATGCCGACTCAGCGCTGGCCGACGACTACTTCGTGGCCTACAAGCCCACCATCGAGAAGCTGCCCGATGGCCAGTTCAAATACCACGTGGATTTCGAGAGCCTGCAGGTGGGCGACGATATCGGGGTGATCTGCGTCTCCCGCCCAACCAACCCCACCGGCAATGTGCTGACCGATGAAGAGATCGAACACCTCGATCAGATCGCCCGCGACAAGGGGATTCCGCTGCTGATCGACAACGCCTACGGCGTCCCCTTCCCAGGCATCATCTTCAGCGAAGCCAAGCCATTCTGGAACGCCAACACCATCCTCTGCATGAGCCTCTCCAAGCTCGGCCTGCCAGGCACCCGCTGCGGCATCGTCATTGCCGACGAGAAGATCATCCAGGCCATCACCAACCTGAGCGGCATCATCAATCTGGCGCCGGGCAGTCTGGGGCCCGCCATCACCATCCCGATGATCGAGAGCGGCGAGATCATCGCCCTCAGCGAACAGGTGGTGAAGCCCTTCTATCAGCAGAAGGCGGAGCTGGCGGTGCAGCTGCTGCGCGAAGCGATCCCTGACCCGCGCTTCCACATTCACAAGCCGGAAGGCGCCCTCTTCCTCTGGCTCTGGTTTGAAGGCTTGCCGATCCACTGTCAGGAGCTGTACGAGCGACTGAAGGCGAAAAACCTGCTGATCGTGCCGGGCCACTACTTCTTCCCCGGCATCGATGACCCCGAGTGGCATCACAGCCAGGAGTGCATTCGCCTCAACTACTCCCAGAGCGAGGAGCTGGTGCGTCGCGGCATCGCCATTCTGGCGGATGAGATAAACGCCCTCTACGCTGGTTAATCCAATCCAGCGATACAAAAACAGAAAGGCCTGCAGATGCAGGCCTTTGTCATTTATCGCGATCCGGTTTGCTTAGCCGGGCAGCGCCAGCTGCTCGGGTTTACCGATGGGGATGGCGCGGGGCTTGAGCGCCTCCGGCAGTTCGCGTGCCAGATCGATGGTCAGCAGACCATGCTCCAGCTTGGCCCCCTGCACTTCCACGTGCTGGCTCAGCTTGAAGGCGAGCTCGAAGTCACGCTCGGCAATCCCCTGATGGAGGAACTGACGCTCACCGGCCGCAGCCCCTTTGCGCCCCTTCACCTTGAGGGTGCCGTTTTCGGTCTCCAGCTCCAGCTCTTCGCGCTCGAAGCCAGCCACGGCGACCTTGATGCGATAGCCATCCTGATCGCGCTTTTCAATGTTGTACGGAGGGTAAGCAGCGGTCTTCTGCTCGAACAGACCTTCCAGCTCACGGGCCATCCGCTCGAAGCCGACGGCGTTGGAATAGAGATGAGAAAAATCGAGGTTACGCATAATCCTATCCTTCTAATAAGCAACAGGTTCAACTCTCCACAGGCCCGTCATCGGCACCCGGGAAATTTTAAAATTTCAGAAAATTCAGGCTATCAGCCGTTGATCTCTATCTTGCGCGGCTTCATCGCCTCGGGCACTTCACGCACCAGTTCGATGTGCAGCAAGCCATTTTTCAGGTCGGCCTCTTTCACCCGCACATAGTCGGCCAGCTGGAAGCGGCGCTCGAAACCACGCTCGGCGATCCCCTGATAGAGATAGTTGCGCTCGGTATCGGCCTGCTTGTTGCCCTTCACCGTCAGCAGATTTTCCTGGAAGCTCAGCTCCAGCTCTTCCTGAGTAAAGCCCGCCACCGCCATGCTAATGCGGTAGTCGTTGTCACCCAACTGCTCGATGTTGTAGGGGGGATAACCGGCATTGCCATTGCTGGCCGCAGATTCGATGAGATTGGCCAGACGATCGAAACCGATGGCAGAACGATAGAGCGGAGAAAAGTCGATAGAACGCATGGTAATCCCCCCGAAAAACTGAGGTGCTCATAAGTAGAATTTTCTCGTATCTTGAACGCAGGAGGTTCTACATGAAA
>NZ_JAPDCH010000018.1:0-68462 GCF_027705925.1 Aeromonas sp. Y289-2 | reverse complement strand
TCGACTTCTTATTGCTAAGAAATCGTCTTGGTCACTTCACCAGACATTGAAAATCAAAAATTGTTTTTGATGTTCGACGCTGTGAGTGCCCACACAGATTGCTTGATTCAAATTGTTAAAGAGCGTCACGCTTGTCGCGTTGAGCGAGGCGCATATTACGCTTCTCACTTCGAAAGTCAAGCGATTGTTTTCGCTTTTCTTTCGGCGCCCACTTCACAAGGAAGCTGGCTCATCAGTTCGGCGTGTTCCGCCGTGCTGGTAGGGGCGCATTATAGGGAACCGCGCCGGGATGACAAGAGGAAAACTGCAAAAAATGGCACTTTTTACAGTTTTCCGGTTCAACCGTTGTTTTATTAAACAAAAGCCCCGCATCGGCGGGGCTGTTTCGGGCAAGAAACCCTGAATTCACATCACGCTGCTACCTTTTTGACCAGAATTCGCGGGCAAAGCTGCGCACCTTTTCCCAATCGGTAAATTCAATGTCCTTACTGGTGTCGGTACTGCCACCGGTAATCTTCATGATCAGCTGGATGATGCGCGTCTGCCACCAGTTATAGCGGGAGTACTGCAGCGCGCCGGCAAACACCCCCAGGGTTTTCGGCTTCCAGGGAGAGAGGCGCAGGAACTTCTTCATATAAGCATTGGTTTGCGGCGTCTGCTTCTCTGGCTTACGGGCCGTCAGGTTGACACAAAAGAAGGCCGCATTGGCCACCTCCAGCTGCTCCTGATGAGCGTGAATAAAGCTGAACAGGCTGGGGTGGAAGTTGCCATAACGAATGGAGGCGCCGATCAAGACCTTGGCATACTTGCTGAGGTTGCACATCGGCAAGGTGTGCAGGTCGTGCATCACCACTTCGCATCCCGGCATCTGCTCCAGCATGACATCGACTATTTTGCGGGTTTGGCCATCCCGAGAGGAATAAAGCACCAGAATCTTGTCCATAACAACCTCAACTACGCCAGAATGCAGGAGTAAACAGTACCAGAAGCGTGAAAATTTCCAATCGGCCAAACAACATAGCCAACACCAGTACCCACTGGGCCGCTGGCGAGATATTGCCGAAGTTGGCTGATACCTCTCCCAGCCCCGGGCCTACGTTGGTGAAAGCCGCAGCCACAGCGGTGAATGCGGTCACTTCGTTCAGCCCCGTCATCAGCAACAGCAGCATGAACATAAAGAAGAGAATAATATAGGTGGCGAAGTAGCCCCACACCGCCTCAACGATACGCTCGGGCACCGCCCGATTCCCCAGCTTCAAGGTATAGATGGCTCTGGGGTGAACCAACCGCTTCAATTCGCGCATCCCCTGCATGAACAGGATCATGAAACGCATCACCTTGATACCGCCTCCGGTACTGCCTGCACAACAGCCAATAAAGGCGGAGAACATCAGCAGCATGGGCAGGAACGAGGGCCAATCTGCATAGGTCGTGGTGCTATAGCCGGTGGTGGTACCCAGAGAGACCGCCTGGAAAAGGCCATGGTTGAGCGCCTCTTGCCAGGTGGCGTAGTGTCCGTGGGTCAGCAAGGCGACAAAGCAGATCATCACCAGGGTCGCCTGGATGGCCAGAAACACCTTGAGTTCAGAATCGTAAAGGTAGCGACCGAGCCGCACCGGACGGTGAGAGAAGACGGTAAAGTGGAGCGCAAAGTTCACGCTGGCCAGCAGCAGGAACACCACGGTAATCAGGTTGATGACCGGACTGTTGAAGAAACCGATGCTGGCATCGTGAGTGGAGAAGCCACCGACCGACAGAGTCGAGAACGAATGGCAGACCGCATCGAACAGCGTCATCCCGGCGAGCCAGTATGCCAGCGCACAGAGCGCGGTCAGCAGCAGATAGATGAACCAGAGCGCCTTGGCCGTTTCGGCGATGCGCGGCGTCACCTTGGTATCCTTCACCGGCCCCGGGATCTCGGCGCGATAGAGCTGCATACCCCCGATCCCCAGCAGTGGCAGAATGGCCACCGCCAGTACAATGATCCCCATCCCCCCCAGCCACTGCAGCAACTGGCGATAGAACAGGAACGCCTTGGGCAGATTATCAAGCCCGGTCAGTACCGTTGCGCCAGTGGTGGTCAGGCCGGAGAACGATTCGAAGAAGGCCTCCGAGACCGACATGTCCGGCACGTCGCTCATGATGAAAGGCACAGCCCCCACACTGCCCAGCACGGTCCAGAACAGCACCACAATCAGAAAGCCCTCTTTCGAGCGCATCTCCTTCTTGTGGTAGCGATTGGGAAACCAGAGCACCACGCCGAGCAGCAGGGCGATCAGAAAAGAGCTGACGAACTCGGCACCACCACCATCCCGATAGCCAAAGGCCACCAGTGCAGGCAACAGCATGGTCGAGCTGAACAGCGCAACCAGCAGGCCAACAATGCGAATAATGCTCAGAATGTGCATTACAGCTCCCTTTCCCCAATTAAAGAGCGATGGATTCTAGCCATCTAAGGGACTGAGGGATACCCGCCCATGAGTCCGGTCGGTCAATTCACGGTCCACCTGAGCCCAAACCGAGGACTCCCACGCCACCTGCAAGGTGACCTGCTGACCGTAATCGGCCGCCAGCAATTCGCCATTATGGCTGCTGATCAGCGACTCGACCGTCCCCATGTCACCGTAATCGCAGTGAATGAGAGAGGGAGTGCGCGGCACCTTGAGCAGGGTGGGCAGCTGCTTGAGGACAGCACCGACACCGCCCCCATAGGCTTTGACCAGTCCACCGGTGCCAAGCTGGATGCCGCCGTAGTAACGCACTACCACGGCGCAGATTTCACCGAGCCCCGAGCCCATCAACTGGGCCAGGATCGGCTTGCCCGCAGTACCGGAAGGTTCGCCGTCATCGCTGAAGCCATAAACCTGACTATCTTGCGGCGCACCAGCCACAAACGCCCAGCAGTGATGGCGCGCGGCCGGATGTTGGCGTTTGATCTCGTTGACCCACCCCTTGGCCGCCTCGACGGTCGGGGTGTGGGCGATCAGGGTAATGAAGCGGCTCTTCTTTATCTCTTCGGTCAACTCCAGCGGGGCAGCCGGAATGGAGTACGCAGCCGCCATCAGAGTCCTGCTTGTCTGGTCATGTTCTCCACCCCGTTGGCGTGCAGCACTATGTTGTCTTCGATGCGGATGCCGCCAAACGGCCGCAGCGCCTCCACCTTGTTCCAGTTGACCCTCTTGCCCTGTTCGCCCTGACGCAGCGGCTCCAGCAAACTGTCGATGAAGTAGAGGCCCGGCTCGATGGTGAACACCTGATCCACCTCCATCACCCGTGTGCAGCGCAGATAGGGAAACAGCTCGGGCGCCGCCAGATGGGTGCCGCGCTCATCCTGCATGAAACCACCCGCATCGTGCACCTGCAAACCGAGGAAGTGGCCGAGGCCGTGGGGGAAGAAGACATTGGTCACCCCGGTGTTGATCATCTCGTCTACCGACATATCCACCAGCTCGGTCGCTTGCAGCAGGCGCGCCAGCTTGTGGTGCATCTGCAGATGCAGCTCGCTGTAGCGGCGACCCGGTTTGATCTCCTTGATGATCTCCTGCTGCTGCTCGTCGAGGGCAGCAATCAGATCGGCAAACTCGCCGCGGCGCCACGCCCAGGTACGGGTGATGTCGGAGGCATAACCGTGGAAATCGACGCCCGCATCGATCAGGAAGGAGTGGCGCTCCGCATCGGGCACCCGCACGGCAGACAAGTGGGTGTAGTGAAGGATGGCCGCATTGCGGTTGATGGCGACGATATTGCCGTAGGGCGCCTCATTGGCCCCCTGCCCGACCGCCTTCATGTAGGCCAGATTGATCTCGAACTCGCTCGCCCCCGCCATAAAGGAGTCCTTGGCGGCGATATGGCCGCGCACGCCGATCCGGTTCGCCTCACGCAGGCACTCCAGCTCGTAGGGGGTCTTGTAGGCGCGGTGATAGTGCAGGTAGTTGAGCACTGCCTCCGGATTGGGCTGGGTCAGCCCCAGCAGTGAGGCCACTTCCAGATGGCCGCCCAGATAGGCCCACTCCTGCTTGTTGGCTGGCAGATGATCGGCCACCTGTTCCGGCCGGGTCAGGAAACGGATATCGAAGAACTCGACCCAGAAGGCGTTGGGCAGATCCGCCACCTTGTGCCAGAAATCCACCGGACGGTAGAACAGCAGGATTGGTTTGTTCACCCCGTCCACCAGCAGCCAGCAGTGGGGATTGTCCAGCACCGGCAACCAGGCCTTGAAATGCGGGTTTACCTTGAACGGGTAATCCTGATCATCGAGGAAGATGCGGTGAGTCTGGCCGGAGTGGATGGCCAGTCCGCTGAGCCCCTGTTGTTGCAGAATGTCGCGGGTGCGCTGCTGCAAGGTATCGAGGTGCTGGGCAAAAAGTTGGCTGTAGCTGCTCATGGCGTCCTGCTCCGAGGTGAATGTGATTGCAGCATAACATCAAGCGCTTGGCGGCTCGACCCGTCAAGCTGCCGCTTCGTGAGGTAACGCATACGTTACAAACGTGTTTGTTATCAACACAAAACCAATAATTAACAAATCAAAAACAATTCAATACACTGCCGGTAGATACATGAAGTCAGGGATTACTCATGGACAACCTCTGCCTGTGGCAACCGGATCCGCTCGGGATGCAGCAATCCAACCTCTACCGTTTTATGGCGGAGGTGAACCGTTTCCACGGCTTGCAGTTGCAGAACTACCCGCAGCTTTATCAATGGTCGGTGGAGAAGACCACCCGTTTCTGGCCGCTGGTGTGGCAGCACTGCGGCGTCAAGGGCGAACTCGGCAACATAGTGGCGGAGAACCGTCAGGATATGCAGCGTACCCGCTGGTTCCCCGACAGCCGCCTCAACTTCGCCGAAAACCTGCTGCGCCGCCAGGACGAGAGCCCGGCCATCATCTCCCGCATCGAAGGGAGCCCAAGCCGCACCCTGAGCTGGGGTGAACTGAGTGATCAGGTTGCCCGGCTGGCTCAGTGGCTGCGTCATCAGGGGATTGGTCGTGGCGATGTGGTCGCCGCCTACCTGCCCAATATTCCGGAAACAGTGGTTGCCATGCTGGCAACCACCAGCCTCGGGGCGATCTGGACCTCCACCAGCCCCGACTTCGGTGAAGCCAGCGTGGTAGAGCGCTTCGGCCAGACCCGACCACGAGTGCTGTTTGCGGTGGATGGCTATCGCTACAACGGCAAGGCTATCGACATTCAACAGAAAGTCGCCAGCGTGGTGAGCCAGTTAGGCAGCATAGAGCAGACGGTGATGATCCCCCTGATCGGCAACCCGCTGCAGCTTGGTCACGACTGGGGGCAAGTGCTGGCAAGCCAGCCGGACGCCAGCCTCCAGTTCGAGTCCATGGCTTTCAACGACCCGCTCTATATCCTCTATTCATCCGGCACCACCGGCAAACCCAAGTGCATCGTGCACGGCATCGGCGGCACCCTGCTGCAACATCTGAAAGAGCACCAGCTGCACTGCGACATCAAGCCGGGGGAGCGCATCTTCTACTTCACCACCTGCGGCTGGATGATGTGGAACTGGCTGGTGAGCGCGCTCGCCTCCGGCGCAACTCTGGTGCTCTACGATGGCTCGCCGTTTTACCCGGATGGCAACGTGCTGTGGGATCTCGCCCGCGACGAGCAGGTCAGCTTGTTCGGCACTTCGGCCAAGTATCTCGATGCGCTGCACAAGCAGGGTTATGCCCCCATCAACAGTCACGATTTGCCGCACTTGCGGCTGATCTGCAGCACCGGCTCAGTGCTGTCGCCGGAGGGGTTCGACTACGTCTACCAGCAGATCAAGCAGGATGTGCAGCTCAGCTCCATCTCCGGCGGCACCGACATCTGTTCCTGCTTCGTCATCGGCAACCCGCTCAGCCCTGTCTATCGCGGCGAGAGTCAGGGGCGCGGCCTTGGCCTCGCGGTGCAGGTATTCAACGAAGCGGGCCAGCCGGTGCAGGGGGAGAAGGGCGAGCTGGTCTGTACCAAGCCGTTCCCGGCCCAGCCCATCTACTTCTGGGGCGACGAGAATGGCGACAAGTACCATGCCGCCTACTTCGAACGGTTCGACAACATCTGGTGCCACGGCGACTGGATCGAGCTGACCCCGACCGGTGGCATTCTGTTCTACGGCCGCTCCGACGCCACCCTCAACCCGGGCGGCGTGCGCATCGGCACCAGCGAGATCTACCGCTATGTCGAACAGCTGGACGAGGTGGAGGAGAGCATCGTCATCGGCCAGCAGTGGCAGCAAGACGAGCGGGTGGTGCTGTTCGTCAAGCTCAAGGTGGGTTGCAAGCTGGATGAGCCGCTGCGCGAGCGGATCCGCCAGCAAATAAAGCAGCACTGCACCGCCCGCCACGTGCCCGCCCGCATCCTGCAGGTGGATGCCATCCCCCGCACCAAGTCAGGCAAGATCGTCGAACTTGCAGTGCGGGAAGTGGTACACAACCGGCCGGTCAACAACACCCATGCCCTCGCCGATCCCGAGGTGCTGAACCAGTATCGCAACCGGCCGGAACTGGCCAGTTGATAACAAACTCATATTCATCCGAGGCGCCGCAAGGCGCCTCTCTTTTGCCCGTTTTGTGATGAAGAGCTTTTACTCGAGATCTGTTAAACAAATGTTTTAAATAGGTGTTGAAAATGTCTCCTTTTGGATCAATAGTGAGCCTCGCCCCCTGCTGGGGATTAAGGAGCACCACTCCCCACTGAGTGGGAACAAGGAGACACTCTCATGATCTACCAAGGCGAAACCCTGTCGGTCAGCTACCTCGAAAACGGCATTGCCGAGCTGAGGTTTGATGCCCCGGGTTCAGTCAACAAGCTGGATCGCGCTACCCTGCTCTCCCTGAGCGAAGCGATCGCCGCATTACAACAAGAACGTGAACTAAAAGGTCTGATCCTCACCTCCGGCAAAGACGCCTTTATCGTCGGTGCCGACATTACCGAATTCCTGGAACTGTTCGATCTGCCGCAAGAAGATCTGCTCGGCTGGCTGAAAAAGGCCAACGACATCTTCAATGCCATCGAAGATCTGCCGGTTCCAACCCTCTCCGCCATCAAGGGACACGCTCTGGGCGGCGGCTGCGAGACCATCCTCTCCACCGACTTCCGTCTGGCTGACACCAGCTCCAAGATTGGCCTGCCCGAGACCAAACTCGGCATCATGCCGGGCTTTGGCGGCACAGTCCGTCTGCCGCGGGTGATCGGCGCCGACAACGCGCTTGAGTGGATCACCACCGGCAAGGATTACCGTGCCGATGACGCCCTCAAGGTGGGCGCCATCGACGCCGTGGTCGCCCCGGATGCACTGCAGAGCGCTGCGCTGCAGATGATCAAGGACGCCATCGCAGGCAAGCTGGACTGGCAGAGCCGCCGCGCCGCCAAGAAAGCCCCGCTGCGCCTCTCCAAACTGGAAGCCATGATGAGCTTCACCACCGCCGCCGGCATGGTTGCCGCCGTGGCGGGCAAACACTATCCGGCGCCAATGACTGCGGTGAAAACCGTCGAGGCCGCCGCAGGTATGGGCCGTGACGAAGCGCTGGCCGTTGAGGCACAGGGCTTTATCAAGCTGGCCAAGACCGATGTCGCCAAGGCACTGGTCGGCATCTTCCTGAATGATCAGCACATCAAGGCACTGGCCAAGAAGGCGGCCAAGCAGGCTGCTAAGGCCACTGGCCACGCCGCCGTACTGGGTGCCGGCATCATGGGTGGCGGCATCGCCTACCAGTCTGCCAGCAAGGGCATTCCGGCGGTGATGAAGGATATCAACGAGAAGGCGCTGGCACTTGGCATGGGCGAAGCCACCAAGCTGCTCAACGGCCAGCTCGAAAAGGGCCGCATCGATGGCATCAAGATGGGCCAGGTGCTCTCTGCCATCACTCCGACCCTCAGCTATGACAACGTCAAGCATGTGGACGTCGTGGTCGAAGCCGTGGTCGAGAATCCCAAGGTGAAAGCCGCCGTGCTGGGCGAAGTAGAAGGGATCATTGGCGAAGACGCCGTGCTCGCCAGCAACACCTCCACCATCCCCATCTCCCTGCTGGCCAAGGGGCTGAAGCGCCCGCAGAACTTCTGCGGCATGCACTTCTTCAACCCGGTGCACCGCATGCCACTGGTGGAGATCATCCGCGGCGAGCAAACCTCCGATGAAACCATCAACCGCGTGGTGGCCTATGCCGCCGCCATGGGCAAGTCCCCGGTCGTGGTCAACGACTGCCCGGGTTTCTTCGTTAACCGGGTGCTGTTCCCCTACTTCTTCGGCTTCAACAAGCTGGTTGCCGATGGTGCTGACTTCGCGGCCGTCGACAAGGTGATGGAGAAGGAGTTCGGCTGGCCCATGGGCCCCGCCTACCTGCTGGATGTGGTTGGCATCGACACCGGTCACCATGCCGGCGACGTGATGGCACAGGGTTTCCCGGCACGTATGAGCAAGGAAGGTCGCACCGCCATCGACGTGATGTACGAGGTCAACCGCTTCGGTCAGAAGAACGGCAAGGGCTTCTACGCCTATGAGCAGGACAAGAAGGGCAAGCCGAAGAAGGTGGCCGACGCCGCTAGCTACGAGCTGCTGGCCCCCATTGCCAAGCCGAAACAGGATTTCGACAAGGACGCCATCATCGCTCGCATGATGATCCCGATGATCAACGAGGTGGTGCTCTGTCTGGAAGAGGGCATTGTCGCCACGCCAGCCGAGGCCGACATCGCACTGGTCTACGGTCTGGGCTTCCCTCCCTTCCGCGGCGGCGTGTTCCGCTATCTGGACACCATTGGTCTGGATCGCTACGTGGCCATGGCCGACCAGTATGCCGACTTGGGCCCGCTCTACCGCGTCAGCGACCGCTTACGCGAGATGGCCGCCCAGGGCAAAACCTTCTACTGATTGCGGAAAGGAGATCCATTCATGAAAGACGTAGTCATTGTCGACTGTATCCGGACCCCGATGGGCCGGTCCAAGGGCGGCGCCTTCCGCAACGTGCGTGCAGAAGATCTGTCCGCGCACCTGATGAAATCCATCCTGCTGCGCAACCCCAACCTCGACCCGAACGAGATCGAGGATATCTACTGGGGTTGCGTGCAGCAGACCCTGGAGCAGGGCTTCAACATCGCCCGCAACGCCGCGCTGCTGGCCGGCATTCCCAAGCAGGTGGGGGCGGTTACCGTCAACCGTCTGTGCGGCTCCAGTATGCAGGCGCTGCACGACGCCTCCCGCGCCATTCAGGTGGGTGATGGGGATATCTTCATCATCGGCGGCGTCGAGCACATGGGCCACGTGCCGATGAGCCACGGCGTTGACTTCCACCCTGGCATGGCCAAGTCGGTGGCGAAAGCCTCCGGCATGATGGGGCTGACCGCCGAGATGCTCGGCAAGCTGCACGGCATCAGCCGTCAGCAGCAGGACGAGTTTGCCGCCCGCTCCCATCGCCGTGCCCACGCCGCCACCGTGGAAGGACGTTTTGCCAAGGAGATCGTCGGGCTGGAAGGCCATGACGCCAGCGGCGCACGCTTCTTCTACGACTACGACGAGGTGATCCGCCCGGAGACCACGGTCGAAACCCTGAGCCAGCTGCGCCCGGTGTTCGACCCGGTCAACGGCACCGTCACCGCCGGCAGCTCCTCGGCCCTGTCCGATGGCGCCGCCGCCATGCTGGTGATGAGCGCGGAGCGCGCCAAGGCCCTCGGCCTCACGCCGCGCGCCAAGGTACGTGCCATGGCCATCGCCGGCTGTGACGCCGCCATCATGGGTTACGGTCCGGTGCCGGCCACCCAGAAGGCGCTCAAGCGTGCCGGTCTGACTGTCGGTGATATCGACCTGTTCGAGCTGAACGAGGCGTTTGCCGCCCAGTCCCTGCCCTGCGTGAAGGATCTGGGTCTGCAGGACCTGGTGGACGAGAAGGTGAACCTGAACGGCGGCGCCATTGCGCTGGGCCACCCGCTCGGCTGCTCCGGCGCCCGCATCTCCACCACCCTCATCAATCTGATGGAGGAGAAGGATGCCACCCTAGGGGTTGCCACCATGTGTATCGGTCTGGGTCAGGGCATCGCCACCGTGTTTGAACGGGTGTGATAACCAGCCGGATCGACGGGATGCACTACTGAGAGTTGTCCCTTTTCGGGGCCAGTCTGACTGGCCCCTTTTCAAGTCTGTGACGATCGCCACACGGGGTGCTCGTCAGTGGTCAGAAGCTGTCTGTTGGCCGTCCCGTTTGGGTCGGCCTTTTTTCGTTTTAATCTTATCAATAGGCTGTTATTGCCTTAAACCTCACATTAGATAGGGGGCTTGCTTGCTTTTTACTCCCCCGACAGGTTCAATCTGCACAAAAAAATGGGTGGATGCACATACATATGTCAATGAGCAAACAACTGCTGATCGTCGATGACGACCAAGAGATCCGCGAGCTGCTCAATGAGTACCTGACCCGGGCGGGCTTTCAGGTATTGACGGCGGCGGAGGGCAACGAGATGCGCCAGCAACTCGCCCAGCACAGCCCGGACCTGATTATTCTGGACATCATGATGCCCGGCGAGGACGGTTTTACCCTCTGCCAGCAGATCCGTCGTGACTCCCAGGTGCCCATCATCATGCTGACCGCCGCCTCCGACGAAGCGGATCGGGTGATCGGCCTGGAACTCGGCGCCGACGACTATATCGCCAAGCCGTTCAGCCCCCGTGAACTGCAGGCCCGCATCAAGGCACTGCTGCGCCGCGCCGAATTCCGCCAGCCGGAAAAAGAGAAAGAGCCGAGCCGCCGCCTGCGTTTTGCCGAGTGGACCCTCGACACCCTGAGCCACCAGCTGACCCATGATGATGGCAGCCTGCTGGATCTCTCCGGCAGCGACGCCATGCTGCTCGGCATGTTCCTGCAACAGCCCGGCGTGGTGCTGGATCGGGACACCATCTCGGATGCCACCCGCGGCCGCGAAAGCCTGCCGATGGAGCGCGGCATCGACGTACAAATCAGCCGTCTGCGCCAGAAGCTGGGCGACAACGGCAAGAGCCCGCGCATCATCAAAACCATTCGCGGCAGTGGCTACATGCTGATCGCCGAGGTGCACGAGCTGCCATGAGCAACAAGTGGTCCTGGGGGGCGCTGGTGCCCCGCTCCCTGTTGTCACGGATGATCCTGCTGCTGTTGCTGGCCATCCTGCTCTCCCAGACCATTCTGACCGGCATCTGGATGCAGCAGATCCAGAAGCGGGAGCTGGAGGGGATGCTCAGCACCACCCGCAACCTCGCCATGTCTGCCGCCTCCACCGTCAACTTCTTCAAATCCCTGCCGCTGCAGTACCGCCATATCGCGCTGGACCAGCTGCGCAACATGGGGGGCAGCCGCTTCTTCGTCTCGCTCAACGAGGAAGAGATCCACATCAACGCCATCCCCGACAGCGAACGCAAGACGCAGGTGCTGGAGGAGGTGCAGGGAGTGCTGACCCGCAAGCTCTCCGACGCCATGGCGATCAAGGTGGATTTCTCCCGCCCCGACGACCTCCACGTCTTCAACAACGACACCTTGCTGGCGGATCTCCCCTCCTCCTGGGCCCGCTACACCCTGTCGCTGGAGCCGCTCAATCCACCGGTACTGGTGACCCAGATCGAGATTGAAAAGGGGGAGTGGCTCTATCTGGCGGCCCTGCTGCCCGCCCCCTACATGACCCTCGACGATACCGTGATGCCGAGCAACCAGGTGCGTTTCATCGCCCTGATGACTGTGTTCCTCTGCTTTTTCACCTTTATGCTGGTGCGCTGGCAGACCCGCCCGCTGCGCCGTCTCGCCAAGGCGGCGGTGAATCTGGGCAAGGATATCGATCAGCCTTCGCTCAAAGAGGAAGGAGCATCGGAAATCGTGGCGGCCACCCGCGCCTTCAACATCATGCAGCACCGCATTCGCCGCTATATCGACGATAGAGAGCGGCTGTTCAGCTCCATCTCACACGACCTCAAGACCCCCATCACCCGACTGCGACTGCGGGTCGAGCTGCTCGATGACGAGGTACAGATCGCCAAGTTCAACAAGGATCTCGACGAACTGGAGCTGATGGTGAAAGGAGCGTTGCAGACGGTCAAAGAGACCGACATTCACGAGAATATCGAGGAGATCGACATCAACGCCCTGCTTGAGCAGATGGCGGAGTCGATGAACCTGCACGACGAGCGGCTGACCATCGAAGGGCACTGCAAGTGGCCCTATCGCGGCAAGCTGCTGGCGCTCAAGCGCTGCATCGGCAATCTGGTAGACAACGGCATCAAGTACGGTCAGAAGGTGCGCATCATCATCATGGATGACGAGGAGATGCTGATTCTCTTTATCATGGATGAGGGCCCCGGCCTGCCAGACGATCAGTTTGAGCGCATCTTCGAACCCTATTACCGGCTCAGTACCGATCAGGCCGGCACCGGCCTCGGTCTTGGCATCGCCCGCAACATCGCCCACGCCCACGGCGGCGATCTGGTGCTGGAAAACCGTCCGCAAGGTGGCCTGCAGGCCACGCTCTCCCTACCAAGGCAGTAACCTTATGAAGTGGTTGTCTTTTTCTGTCATCGCCCTGCTCTCTGCTCCCGTTGCCGCCTCCCAGGTGGAGGTACTGCACTGGTGGACGTCCGGCGGCGAAGCGAAAGCGGTCGAAGTGCTCAAATCCGAGTGGACCAAACAGGGCAACCAGTGGAACGACTTTGCAGTGCAGGGCGGCGGCGGCAAGAGTGCCATGACGGTATTGAAGAGCCGGGCACTGGCGGCCAACCCGCCCGAAGCGGCCCACCTCAAGGGCTACGAGCTCAAGGAGTGGGCCGGGCTCGGCTTCCTGCGCGATCTTACCCCCATGGCCGAACACCTCGGCTGGTACAGTCAGATGCCGCCCATGGTGCGCGCAACCCTCAGCCAGAATGGCGCCCTGATGGCGGTGCCCACCGGCATCCACCGGGTCAACTGGCTGTGGCTCAACCGCAAGGTGTTCGAGCGCAACAAGCTGACTCCGCCCACCGACTGGGCCCAGTTTGTCATCGTCGCCGACCAGCTTAAAAAACGGGGCATCACTCCGCTCGCCATCGGCAACGAGCCCTGGCAGCTGGCAGTGTTGTTTGAAACGGTGGCGCTCGGTGAGGGGGGTAAAGAATTCTATCGCAAGGCGTTCCTCGAGCAGGACAGCGCCACCCTGACCGGCCCCGACATGGTGCGGGTGTTGACCCGCTTCCAGCAGCTGCGCGCCTACGTGCCGCAAAAATACGCCGGTCTGAAGTGGCATCAGGCCACCAATCTGCTGGAGAGCGGTGGCGCCGCCATGCAGGTGATGGGGGACTGGGTGAAGGGGGAGCTGAGCGCGGGCAACTACCGGCCGGGGGAGGATATCGCCTGTCTGCCGAGCCCGGGCAGCGCCGGACTGTTCAGCTACAACCTCGACTCCATCGCCATGTTCAAACAGCGGGATCCGGCCCAGCTGCAGGCGCAGGGGGATCTGGCCCAGCTGCTGATGACGCCGCAATTCCAGGAGGAGTTCAATCGGGTGAAGGGGTCGATCCCGGCTCTGACCAATCCCGACATGAGCAAGTTCGACCGCTGCGCCGTCCGCTCCTATCAGGATTTCCTGCTGGCGGAAAAGCAGGACAACCTGCTGCCCAGCATGGCGGAAGGGATGGCGACACCGACCAATATGCGGCAGGCAATCCTCGATGTGCTGAGCAACTTCTTCAACGACCCCAAGGCCAACCCGGAGCAGACGGCGCTGCATCTGGAGCGGGCGATGCGCTCGACCCGCTGATCCGGGCACATTGCCAAACGGCAGACATGACAAAGGCGGAATTACTCCGCCTTTGTTGTTGAATCGTCATCCGATTCAGGATTGATCGTTCTCGTCCTCATCCTCGTCATAGTAATCGCTGAGCTCGATCCAGAGCCCCAACCCGACCATCACCATGGAGCCGAACCAGGTACCGGTATTCCCGATCGGGCTGCCCATCACTATCATGGCGAAGGACAAGAACCCCATGCCTGCATAGGCTTGTAATCTGCCGTAGGAGACCTGCATATTCACCTCCTTGTTGAATATGGTTCAATTTTTATATTACTCGTCCGGCGCAAGCTGGATAGGGTTGAATAACATTTCGGTTACATATGCTGGTGAATGGGTCGTTTGTTTGATTATTTTTTAGCCCTGAGTATCATTGGCAGCCGAATAGGTTGAAGGTTGATAATAGATGAGTGATTTATTCTGCGAGGCGACCCACGAGTTGGACGCAATCGGGCTTCGTTGCCCGGAACCCGTTATGATGGTTCGCAAGAAAGTGCGGCTGATGGCGGATGGCGAGACCCTGCTGGTCAGCGCCGACGATCCTTCAACCACCCGCGACATCCCCAGTTTCTGCCGCTTTATGGATCATACCCTGGTCGCCAGCGAGACAGAGCAGGCCCCCTACCGCTATCTGATCCGCAAGGGTCAATAAGCCCCCCGTACCGGAGCACTCCATGACAACCATTACCCGAATCGGCACCACCCAGCGTTGGTCAGACGTGGTCATCCACAATGGCACCCTCTACGTGGTGGAAGTGCCCGTCAGCGAAGAGGCCGACATCCACCAGCAGACCCGCGAAGTGCTGGCAAGCCTGCAGCGCCTGCTGGAAGCCAACGGTTCCGGCGTCGACAAAATTCTGATGGCCAATATCTATCTGAAAGACATTCAGGACATCGCCGCCTTCAACGAGCAGTGGGATGCCTGGATCCCGGCTGGCACCGCCCCCGTGCGCGCCTGTGTACAGGCCCGTCTGGCCCACGAAGGCTACAAGGTGGAAGTGCAGCTGACTGCAGCTGTCTAAGCCTTTCCCGGCTTGAGCTTGAGATAGCAAAAGGCCCCGCCATCACTGGTGGGGCCTTTTCGTTACCGAAACCTGAGCGACTTAGGCGGTCGGGGTCAGGGTAATGGTCACGCGGCGGTTCTGGGCTTTGCCAGCGGCGGTGCTGTTGGTAGCAACCGGCTGATCCGGGCCCACGCCGGTGGTGGAGATGCGGCTACCTGCTACG
Organism: Aeromonas sp. Y289-2; assembly: GCF_027705925.1. Lineage (NCBI taxonomy): Bacteria > Pseudomonadati > Pseudomonadota > Gammaproteobacteria > Aeromonadales > Aeromonadaceae > Aeromonas > Aeromonas sp. Y289-2. Next base: position 53,469 of record NZ_JAPDCH010000018.1, on the reverse strand, counting down.
CCCTGACCAATCAGCTGAGCGGCAACGGCATCGGCACGATCGCGGGAGAGCTTCATGTTCAGGTCGCGGGAACCTGTGCTGTCGGTGTGACCGACCACGTTCAGGCGGGTCTTGTCGAACTCGGCAACCACCATGGCCACACCGGAGAGGGTGTTGGCACCGGCCGCTTTCAGCTGGGAGCTGGAGCTGTCGAAGGTGACGTTGTTCGGCATGTTGAGGATCAGCTCATTGCCATTGCGGGTCACGCTGACGCCGGTGCCCTGCAGCTTCTCGCGCAGCTTGGCTTCCTGCACGTCCATGTAGTAGCCGATACCGCCACCCAGCGCCGCGCCAGCAGCAACGCCGGTCAGGATGCCCTTCTTGCGGTCACCCTTGCTGGAGGAGAGCGCACCTACGGCCGCACCGGCAGCGGCGCCAGCCAGCGCGCCCCAGGCACCTTTGGAGGTCTGGGATTCACCTGTGTAGGGGTTGGTGGTACAGCCGCTCAGGGCAACGGTCAGTGCCAGAGCAGGCACCAGGATCTTGGCTCGCATGAAAAAACCTCTGTGAAAACAATCCGGCACCATGCCGGGGGCCGGATTGTAACGCGCTGGCACGCCATTGTCTGACGCAAGCCTGAACAGATGGCGAGAGTGGTGTTTTTTTGGGCAACCGGCGGGTTGTCAGCGCGGTAACTGACACTCGGCGTGGCAAGGACAGCTGACCAGATGATCGTTCACCATCCCCACCGCCTGCATAAAGGCGTAACAGATGGTGCTGCCGACGAAGTTGAAGCCGAGCTTCTTGAGCGCTTTCGACATGGCATCCGACTCCGGCGAGGTCGCCGGAATATCGCCGTTGCCCTGCCGCTGGTTGACGATGGGGGCGCCGCCGACAAAGCCCCACAGGTAGTCGGCGAAGTCGATCCCCTGCTCCTGCAACGCCAGATAAGCGCGGGCATTTCTGATGATCGACTGCACCTTGAGCCGGTTGCGGATAATGCCGCTGTCCTGCATCAACCGCTCCACATCCTGCTCGTCGAAGCGGGCAATCTGCACCGGATCAAAGTCCGCATAGGCGCGGTAGTAGCTCTCGGTGCGCTTGAGGATGGTGATCCACGACAGCCCCGCCTGCTGGCCGTCGAGGCAGAGCTTGGCAAACAGCTCGCGCGAGTCATAGACCGGCCTGCCCCACTGTTTGTCATGGTATTCAATGTATTCCGGGTCCTTGGTCACCCAGGCGCAGCGCAGTTCCATTTCCTCTCCCTCGTTATTTCAGCGGTTTGCCCAACCCTGCCCACTCTGCAGGCGGCACTGCTCACATCATATACCGGACATCCCGCCCGACCAGCCATGGCACAGCACCATCCCGCGAATCCGCTGCAATTTCGCCTATTATCCGACCATGCCAGACGGTATACTCCCTCGGTTCACATTCAGTAAATCTTGCTCTGATTTTCACTTCGCGCGAAAAAAATTATGCAAAAATTCGATGTCAAAACCTTTCAGGGCCTGATCCTGCAGCTGCAGGACTATTGGTCCCGCCAGGGCTGTACCATCATTCAGCCGCTGGATATGGAAGTGGGTGCCGGTACTTCCCACCCCATGACCTGTCTGCGTGCCCTGGGCCCGGAGCCCATCGCCTGCGCCTACGTGCAACCGTCCCGCCGTCCGACCGACGGCCGCTACGGTGAAAACCCGAACCGCCTGCAGCACTACTACCAGTTCCAGGTGATCATCAAGCCTTCCCCCGACAACATTCAGGAACTCTATCTGGGCTCCCTGAAAGAGCTGGGCATGGATCCTGAAATCCACGACATCCGCTTCGTGGAAGACAACTGGGAAAACCCGACCTTGGGTGCCTGGGGTCTGGGTTGGGAAGTGTGGCTGAACGGCATGGAAGTGACCCAGTTCACCTACTTCCAGCAAGTGGGCGGCCTCGAGTGCAAGCCGGTCACCGGCGAGATCACCTACGGTCTCGAGCGTCTGGCCATGTACATTCAGGGCGTAGACAGCGTCTACGATCTGGTCTGGTCTGACGGCCCGCTGGGCAAAACCACCTACGGCGACGTGTTCCACCAGAACGAAGTGGAGCAATCCACCTACAACTTCGAACACGCAGATGTGGAGTTCCTGTTCCACTGCTTCGAGCAGTACGAGAAGGAAGCCCAGAATCTGCTGGCACTGGAAAAACCGCTGCCGCTACCTGCCTACGAGCGCATCCTCAAAGCCGCTCACTCCTTCAACCTGCTGGATGCCCGCAAGGCCATCTCGGTCACCGAGCGTCAGCGCTACATCCTGCGCATTCGCACCCTGACCAAGGCCGTGGCAGAGGCATACTACGCCTCCCGCGAAGCGCTGGGCTTCCCTATGTGTCAGCGCAGTGAGAACAAGCAAGGTTAAGGAACGGACATGGCACAACATACATTTCTGGTAGAGATCGGTACTGCTGAGCTGCCGCCCAAAGCCCTGCGCTCCCTGGCCGAAGCCTTTGCCGACAACTTCAAAGCCGAACTGACCAAGGCCGATCTGGCCTTCGGCGACGTCGAGTGGTTTGCCTCACCGCGCCGTCTGGCGCTGAAGGTGAGCGAGCTGGCCGGCGAACAGCCGAGCAAGAGCGTCGAGAAGCGCGGCCCGGCCGTAGCGCAGGCGTTCGATGCCGAAGGCAAGCCGACCAAGGCTGCCGAAGGCTGGGCCCGTGGCAACGGCATCACAGTTGAGCAGGCCGAGCGTCTGGTCACCGACAAGGGCGAGTGGCTGGTTCACACCGCCAAGGTCGAAGGCCGTCCGGCCGTCGATCTGCTGGGTGAGCTGGTTAGCCAGGCGCTGGCCAAGCTGCCGATCCCGAAAATGATGCGCTGGGGCGACAAGACCATCCAGTTCGTGCGTCCGGTCTTCACCGTGACCCTGCTGCTGGATGGCGAGCTGGTCCCCGCCCACATTCTGGGTATCGACTCTGCCCGCACCATCCGCGGTCACCGCTTTATGGGCGAGAGCGAATTCACCATCGACAACGCCAGCCAGTACCCGCAGATCCTGCAGGAGCGCGGCATGGTGATTGCCGACTTCATGGCGCGCAAGGCCAAGATCAAGGCTGACGTCGAAGCGGCCGCTGCCGCCTTCGGTGGCGTGGCCGATCTGGACGACGCCCTGCTGGAAGAAGTGACCGCACTGGTCGAGTGGCCTGTGGTGCTGACCGCCAACTTCGAAGAGAAGTTCCTGGCCGTGCCGGCTGAAGCGCTGGTTCACACCATGAAGGGTGACCAGAAGTACTTCCCGGTCTACGACAAGAACGGCAAGCTGCTGCCGAAGTTCATCTTCGTCACCAACATCGAGTCCAAAGACCCGAGCCAGATCATCAGCGGCAACGAGAAGGTGGTTCGCCCCCGTCTCTCTGACGCCGAGTTCTTCTTCAAGACCGACCTCAAGCAGACCCTGGCCTCCCGCCTGCCGCGCCTTGAAACCGTGCTGTTCCAGCAACAGCTGGGCACCGTCAAGGCCAAGGTCGAGCGTATCGAGACCGTCGCCGGCTTTATCGCCGAGCGCATCGGCGCCGACGTGGCTCAGGCCAAGCGTGCCGGTCTGCTCTCCAAGTGTGACCTGATGACCAACATGGTCGGCGAGTTCACCGACACCCAGGGTGTCATGGGGATGCACTACGCCCGTCACGATGGCGAAGACGAAGCAGTAGCTGTGGCCCTCAACGAGCAGTACATGCCGCGCTTTGCCGGTGATGCCCTGCCGTCCGGTCTGGTTGCCTGCGCCGTCGCGCTGGCCGACAAGTTCGACACTCTGGCCGGTATCTTCGGCATCGGCATGCTGCCGAAGGGTGACAAGGACCCGTTCGCCCTGCGTCGCGCCGCCATCGGTGCCCTGCGCATCATGACCGAGAAGCAGCTGGATCTGGATCTGGTTGAACTGGTTGAAGAAGCGGTACGCGTCTACGGCGACAAGCTGACCAACAAAACCGTCGTCACCGACGTGGTCGACTTTATGCTGGGCCGCTTCCGCGCCGCCTATCAGGACGAAGGCATCGGTGCCGACGTGGTGCTGGCCGTACTGGCCCGCCGCCCGACCCGTCCGCTCGACTTCGATCGTCGCGTCAAGGCCGTCAGCCACTTCCGCACGCTGGATGCCGCCCTGGCATTGGCTGCCGCCAACAAGCGCGTGAGCAACATTCTGGCCAAGGTTGAAGGCGAGTTGCCGACTGCCGTCAAACCGGAACTGCTGGTCGATGCCGCCGAGAAGGCGCTGGCCACCCAGGTTGCCGAACTGCAAGCCGAACTGGCCCCGCTGTTCGCTGCCGGTGACTATCAGGCGGCCCTCACCCATCTGGCCGCCCTGCGCGAGCCGGTCGATACCTTCTTCAACGAGGTAATGGTGATGGCCGACGACGACGCCCTCAAGGCCAACCGTCTGGCACTGCTGAACAACCTGCGCAACCTGTTCCTGCAAGTCGCGGATATCTCCCTGCTGCAGTGATCTTGGTTGGGTTGAGTGATAGTAAAAACGGCGCCGTAAGGCGCCTTTTTTATTTTGACGTATGTCATACATATAGAACTACATTATTGACACATCAAACACCTAGTGTTTATTTAAAAAACACCATGATTTTAGGGGTATGTTCACGTGTCCAAAATAAAAGCTCAAGAAAAATTCTATGAATTTTTAAAGGAGAAGCAAAAAGCCAACCTTTATTTTTCTAAGGAAGATGTAATATCTGCTACTGGTTGGAAATCTTCAACATTTAAATCATATTTAGGAAAGGGGTGGATAAGCAGTTTTATTGTTCAAGTAGAAAAGGATTTATTTGAAGCACAGAATACATTAAATATAAACTTCACCGAATTTAGAAAAAAGCAGTCTCAAAGTAAAAACTATAGGGAACTGGGTCATAATTGTAAAAACAATCTTGCGAGAGCATTACTGAAAAAATCTCGAGACAATATGATGCTAGCCCTAGAGTTATACAACAGGCCTTCACTAGAAAATAAATTAGATGGTTTTGTAATGCTCTTTTCAACTGCTTGGGAACAATTACTAAAAGCTATCATCATCGAACGCCAAGGTGAAAAAGGAATTTATACCACGGTGAGTAAAAAAGGGATTAAGCAAACTATATCTCTGCGCCAATCATTAGATAAAATATTTCCTAGCACCGAAAATAAAACCAGGAAAAATATCGAAAGAATTTCTGATTGGCGTGACAATGCTGTTCACCTTTTAATGCCAGAGATTCAAGGCTTAGCATCGAGAGTTTTTCAGGCCGGCGTTATTAATTACTCAACTCAATTCGAAGAATTTTCTGAGGTTCCCTTTCTATCTTATCAGCATGCTGGAATGCTATCTCTTGTTGGAGACTTCAATATTCCTCCTATATCTATCCTCAGAGATCAATATGGTGACTCTTGTGATGAAATTTTATCACTAGCAAGAACATTACAAGATGAGATTGAGGAAAATAATGATATTGATTTTGCGATACCAATAAATGTTTCCCTCGTCTATGCAAAAAAAGATAGCACAGGTCTTAAGATACTTGCTAACGCAAATGGTAGTAAAGAAGATTTAGAGAATTTAAGAAATGCATTAATTGTAGAAAAAGCTGTAGACCCAGAGAAAACACATCCATATCCTCAAGGCGTAGCAATCAAAGAAATAAACAAAATATTGCAAGAAAGCTACTCTACAGAAAAGCTGTTTGCTTGTTTACCTGCACGAGATAAGAATGATAAACCAACACTAAATAATCACTGCTTTTTATCATTGGTAGAAAAAACAGGATGGAAGAAAAACAATAACGACTTCCACCATTACCAAGCTATTTCGAATAGACATTTATACTCTGATTTATGTATACAAGAATCAGTGAAGAAAATAACTGAAAACGATTCTTTCCTAAAAAATGCAAAAAAAGAAAAAGGAAAATAACCTAGTTCTCTAATCTCTAGCCCGTAGGTTCGATTAGCCGTCAGGCGTAATCGGACGTTAGCGTAAATGGATTCTCCCACCATCACGGCCAGCCGAATTTCCCCTCCGGCTGGCCACCCCTGTTGCACGGCAACAACCGCAATCAAAGCTTCTCGTTCGTCCGATTACGCTTCGCTAATCGAACCTACAGGGGGTAATGAGCTGTTATCATTTGAGACAGATCCCAGCGCCGCCACGGCCAATCAGAGGAACGTCATGGACATACCAGCCGCCCCATCCCCCGCCATCTGCCAACAGTGTCAGGAGCAGGCGGATCTCGACTTCGACTTCACCATGGCCTTTCAGCCCATCGTCGATTGCAGCAAGCGCACCCTCTTCGGCTACGAGGCGCTGGTGCGGGGGCTCAACAACGAGCCGGCGCAGAGCGTGATTGCCAGGGTCAACGACGACAATCGCTACCGCTTCGACCAGCTGTGCCGGATCAAGGCCATCGCGCTGGCGGCACGGCTCGGTATGAAGGGGATGCTGAGCATCAACTTTCTGCCCAATGCGGTCTATCGCCCGGAGCGCTGCATTCGCACCACCCTGCAGGCGGCCCGCGAGCACCTCTTCCCCATCGAGCAGATCATGTTCGAGCTGACCGAGGTGGAGCAGGTGCAGAATAGCCAGCATCTTCGCGGCATCGTCGATCACTATCAGGCGCTCGGCTTCAAGACGGCGATCGATGACTTTGGCGCCGGTTACTCGGGCCTCAACCTGCTGGCCGATTTTCATCCCAACATCGTCAAACTCGATATGCACCTGCTGCGCGGCATCGACCAGGACCCGACCCAGCAAGCCATAGTGCGCCACTGTCTGGCCCTGTTTGCCGAGTTGCAGATCACCCCGCTGGCGGAGGGGGTCGAGACCCGCGAAGAGATGGCCTGCCTGCGGGAGATGGGCATCAGCCTGATGCAGGGCTACCTGTTCGCCCGCCCCGGCTTCGAAATCCTGCCCGAAGTAGATTTCGCCAGCCTGTAAGCCATATCAACCGCGGCTGCGTAAACATCCGGCTCCATAGCGCTGGATGACAAGCGGTTTAGCCAGCACCACTGCTATGATGCTGGCACCTGTTCATCAACGACCGAGATATCATGAAACGCAAAACCATGGCCCTGCTGCTGGGCACCCATCTGCTGGTCGCGGCGGCAGGCTTTGCCGCCGGTGTCTACACCCTGCCGATCCTGATCGCGCCACCCGCCCCTGATACCGAGCAGGTAGCGGCCAGCCAGCAGCAAGCGAGTTTCCACGGCACCTTTCGCCGGGATCTGAAAGACAGCGATCGGCTGCACTGGGGAGAAGGCAAGGTGAGCATAGGGCAGGATGCCATCAGTCTGATGGGCAAGCTGGCCCCCGGGCCGGACTACCAGCTCTACCTCTCCCCCGAGTTTGTCGAGACCGAAGCCGATTTTGCCCGCCTCAAGGATCAGATGGTGCGAGTCGGGCCAGTGAAGACCTTCGACAACTTTATCGTGCCGCTGCCCGCCACGATCGATCCGGCCCGCTACAGCAGCGTGATCGTCTGGTGTGAAACCTTCAGCCAGTTCATCACCGCCGCCCGTTATCAGGATCTGCGCCCGGAGCAGTAACCTCGCCCCAGACCCGCACCATGAAAAAGGGCTGACATCGCTGTCAGCCCTTTGGCTATCCGCCCCTTCGTCATTAACGCTCCGGCTTGGTCATCTCCTGCAGCAGCTGATCGATGCAGCCCACTACCTGTTCTGAGTTCTGCTCGATTTCGCGGTAGAGCGCCTCCGCCTCTTCATGCTTGTGCTGATTTTTCAGCTCGATAACCTGCTGGATCACCTGATGCAGTCTGGCGTGGGGGGCGGCCATCGCCCTGAAGGCGGGTTGATCGCCGCAGCATGCCAGCCCTTCGCTGAAGTACCAGTGGCCAAGGCGGCACTCCTTGTCACTGACCGCCTCGCTGCGCGACAGCCCCTCCTGCCCATCCAGATAGGCACGCACCCGGGTCTTCCAGCCCATGTGAGCGGCGCGGGCGCGACTCAGCACCATCCGCACGTTGGAACCATCCTGGAACTGCCCGGCCAGATCCCCCAGCTTGTCCACCAGGGTCGCCACATGGCTGGCGATATGGGCGGTATCCCGCGCCACCAGAGTGGTGGCCTGGGAGATCTCGTGGACGCTGACGATATTGCGGGTGATCTCGTCGCTCACCGAGGACTGCTCCTCCGAAGCGGCGGCGATCTGGGTATTCATGTCGCGAATGCTGTTGACCGCCCCCTTGATCCGGCCGAGGGCTTCTCCCGCCTGATTGGCCCGCTCCACCGACTCCCCCGCCCGCGAGACACTGTGTTCGATCATGGTCACCGTGGTGCCCACCGCCCGTTGCAACTGCTCTATGGTGCCGCGGATCTCGGCAGTGGAGTGCTGGGTGCGCCCGGCCAGCGAGCGCACCTCGTCGGCCACCACCGCAAAACCGCGCCCCTGTTCACCGGCCCGGGCCGCCTCGATGGCGGCGTTGAGAGCCAGCAGGTTGGTCTGCTCGGCGATGGACTGGATCACCGCCAGCACAGAGCCAATCTGCTCGCTGGCCTTGGCGACCTCTTTCACCGTGTTGCCCGCGCTGGCGATCTCCTCGGCCAGCTGTTCGATCATGTTGACGCTCTGCTGCACCACCTCATCGCCGGTGACCGCCTGATTGTCCGCTTCGTTGGCCGCTTCGGCCGCCTGTGCCGTGTTGTTGGCTACCTCGTGTACCGTGCTGGTCATCTCGGTCATGGCGGTGGCGAGCTGGGTGGTCTGCTCCTGCTGGCGCGTCATGCTGCCAAGGTTGCCCGCCGCACTGCGCGACAGCCGCTCGCTCTCGCCAGCCAGTTCGCCCAGAGTCGCGGTGAGCTGGCTGATGGTGTCGCGGATCTTGGCAACAAAGCCATTGAACGCCGACCCGAGCCGGCGGATCTCCTCCGGCCCCGCCACCGGCAGCTTGCTGCCGAGATCGCCGGAGCCATTGGCCAGCGCCTCCAGCGCCTTGACGCTGTCGAGCAGCGGTCTATTGATACGACTGAGTGCGAACGCCATCACCATGGCAATCACCAAAGCCCCTACCAGAGAGATGATCGCCATCTGCCAGCCCTGACGAACCAGATCGGCCGCGACCAGGCTGTGATCCCGGGTCAACTCGATGATACCGACCGCCTTGCCGGAGTAATCACGCAGGGGCGCCGCCATCACCAGCAAATCACTCCCCTGCTGCGTCATATTGACGAAACGTTCCTCACCGGCCAGTACCGGCTGATACCACGCCATCGCCTCACCAAGCCGGGGTGTACCAACCAGCGTCACCAGCTTGCCCTGCTCAAACAGATAGATGGCGAGCTGCACCTGCTTGTTCAGCAGTTGACCAAACAGCTTTTCATCCAGGGCACGACCAAACTCCACCGAACCGACCGGCTGCCCGTTGAAGGTGACCGGTACCACCCCGCGCAAACCGGTACCAGCCACGCCAATCTCCAGCCCGCCAACGGCATGATGCTCGCGATTCGCCTCAACCACAGTGGGGCGGATGGCAGAGAGGTCATCACCGTGTTTTTCCGGCTTGTGTACCCGATAGAGGGAGGTGGCAGGCGGCAGGTGGAACTGGAACTGCTCGATCCCCTGCGCCTTGATAGCAGGCCAGAGCGGATCAAAGAGGTTGGCGAGGGTCTGCCAATCCTTGTCGGCCACCGCTTTGGCTGCATCCGGCCGCTGGGCGATCAGGGTCGCCGCCAGCACGGTTTCATGGCTGGTGTTTTTGATCACCGCTTCCACATTCTGGAGCTGGCTACGCAGTGCAGCCTGCTCGGCCGCGAGCGCCCGCTGGCGATTTTCAAACAGATTAAAGGTAAGCAGCACCACGGCGAGCAATACGATGCCGCCGATTGCCAGCAGCGTGATCTGGTGACCCAGCTTGCGAGGGGGGAACATAAGACACCATCCTTGACAGTCATATCCAACCTACAGGATGGAACGGTTAAGTCGGGAGTCCATCAGAACTTAACCCTTTGTTGATATTGATCAAACGATTAACAAGCAAAATGCGAGGCAGCTCAAACGGGGGGAATATTCACTCACAAGGCCGAGATCGGCACTGCGAGCCACAGGTTGAAAGTAAACCGCCCATAAACAAAAACCCCCTCGTGACAGAGGGGGTTTTTCGTTTTGGCAACGGGTGCGGATTAACGCAGCGGTTTGACCGAGCGACGGACGATCAGCTCGGGCTGTACCGTCATCGATTCCACTTCCAGCTCCTTGTTGCGGATCCGGCTGACCAGATGCTTCACCGCCAGCTGGCCCAGTTCGGCCTTAGGGTGACGGATGGTGGTCAGCGGCGGGCTGGAGAAGCGCGCCATCTCCACATCGTCGTAGCCGATGATGGAGATATCGTCCGGCACCTTGACTCCCGCTTCCCAGGCAGCGCAAATCGCGCCGATCGCCATGGGATCGTCGAAGGCAAAGACCGCGGTCGGACGAGGCTGCAGGGCCAGAATGCGCTGCATGGCATCGAAGCCACTCTGGCTCTCGTAATCCCCTTCAAAGACCTGTTCATCTTTGAGGGTCAGACCTTGTTCGCCCAGCGCATCACGTACTCCGTCCAGTCGCTGCTGGGTGGTCGGCTTGGAGAGCTGGCCAGTGATGCAGACGATGTCGCGGTGCCCCAGCTCCAGCAGATGGCGAACGGCCATGCGGGCGCCGATGCGGGCGTTGTCGTTGATGACGTTGGCGAAATCGCACTCCGTGCCCCAATCCAGTACCACCTGTGGCACGTTCTTGTGGATGCGCAGCATGTCGCGCAACGGGGTGTCGATATCGGTACCCAATACCAGCAGGCCATCCACCCGTTTTTCCATCAGCATTCTCAGGTAATGCTGTTGGCGAGGCGGCTGGTTTTCGGTGTTGCAGAGGATCAGGCTGTAGCCCTGTTCGAAGCAGTACGCTTCAACCCCTTGCACCACTTCTGCGAAGAAGGGGTTTACGCTGGTGGTGACCAGCATACCAATGGTCTTGGTCGAATTTATTTTAAGACTGCGCGCTACCGAGTTGGGCGCGTAGTTGAGTTCTGCCACCGCCTCAATCACTTTCTGGGTCGCGTCTTCGCTGACCCGCCGAGTGTGGTTGAGCACATGTGAGACGGTGGAGATGGATACGCCTGCGCGCGAGGCGACATCCTTGATAGTGGCCATCTCTGTCTCCTGACTGTCAAAGGCGGAACATTAGCAGATTTCCCGAATAAAGGCTTGGTTTTAACGAGCTCTGCCACGGAATTGTCAATGCCGGCTAATTTAGGCGCTCATTTCTGTTTGCGCAAATGGATTCTGGTCAAAATGGGAGCACTGTTAGAGTAAAATATCGCCAGATTAATCCTCTGGCGTTTGTCAGAACCGCCTCTCGTTACCAAGATGTTAAGTCAACAAATCAAAATTAAGCTCTGATTAGCCGAAAATAACAGGTCATTTATTTCAAAATCCACCCATCAAGCCCCCTCTGGTTAGTATCTTTAACAGCTTGTTATTGCCCCGTGAGGAATGATAGAACCATACCTATAGCCGGATGCACGGGATGTAGATCCGGAATGGCACACGGAAATGAAACAATCCACTGATTAAGGGACGAATCAATGCATAAGTTGAGCAAAATCACAGTTGGCGCAGCGGTTTCTTTGGCTCTGTTTGGATCGATCTCCATCGCCCACGCGGCAGACACCATCAAGATCGGTATCGCAGGCCCGGTCACCGGTCCGGTAGCCCAGTACGGGGACATGCAGTTCACCGGCGGCAAGATGGCGGTCGAGCAGATCAACAAGGCTGGCGGCATCAATGGCAAGCAGATCGAAGCGGTCGTCTATGACGATGCCTGCGATCCCAAGCAGGCGGTGGCCGTTGCCAACAAGGTGGTGAACGATGGCGTCAAGTTCGTGGTCGGCCACCTCTGCTCCGACAACACCCTGCCTGCCTCCGACATCTATGAAGACGAGGGGATCCTGATGGTCACCCCCGCCTCCACCAACCCCAAGATCACCGAGCGCGGTTACCAGCTGACCCTGCGCACCATCGGCCTGGATAGCGATCAGGGCCCGACTGCCGCCAAATACATCATCGAGCAGGTCAAACCCCAGCGCGTGGCCGTTATCCACGACAAGAAGCAGTATGGCGAAGGGATCGCTTCCAGCGTCAAAGCAGCGCTCGACAAGGCTGGCGTGAAAGTAGTGGCCTTTGAAGGGATCACCGCCGGTGACAAGGACTTCTCCGCCCTGATCGCCAAACTGCAGAAAGAGAACGTCGATTTCGTCTACTACGGCGGCTATCACCCTGAGCTGGGTCTGATCCTGCGTCAGGCTGGCGAGAAGGGGCTGAAAGCCAAGTTCATGGGCCCGGAAGGGGTGGGTAACAAGGATATCTCCGCCATCGGCGGCCCGGCTTCCGAAGGCCTGCTGGTGACCCTGCCGAACAAATACGATCTGGTTCCTGCCAACGCCCCGCTGGTGGCGGCGTTCAAGGCCAAGGGTCAGGACTCCTCCGGCCCGTTCGTCTGGACTACCTATGCCGCGGTGCAAACCCTGGCCGCCGGTATCGCCAAGGCGGGTGAAGATGACCCGGCCGCCGTTGCCGCCGCCATCAAGGCTGCGCCGATCGATACCGTGATGGGCCCCCTGACCTGGGCACCGAACGGTGACCTGAAAGGCTTCGAATTCGGTGTGTTCCAGTGGCACGCTGACGGTACTTCCAGCCAAGTCAAATAATCTGCCGATCGGGGGTGAGTACGCTCACCCCCTCCTCTCTTTGCGGGCAAGTACAGGGAACGCAGTATGTCCGAACACCTCCTCTATCTGGTTCAGCAACTGCTGAACGGATTAACCATAGGCAGCACCTATGCGTTGATCGCCATTGGCTACACCATGGTCTATGGCATCATCGGCATGATCAACTTCGCCCACGGCGAGGTGTACATGATCGGCTCCTATGTCGCTTTTATGGTGATGGCGGGGCTCATGATGATGGGCATCGACAGCACCTTTCTACTGCTGGGAGGCGCCTTCCTGGTCAGTATCATCATCACCGGCACCTACGGCTGGAGCATCGAGCGGGTCGCCTACCGGCCACTGCGCGGTGGCAACCGGCTGATCCCCCTTATCTCCGCCATCGGCATGTCGATCTTCCTGCAGAACATGATGCGGATGGCGCAGGGCTCGCGGGATATCGCCATGCCCAGCCTGATCTCCGGTGGCTGGACCCTGGGGGGGGAGGATGGTTTTCAGGCCAGCCTCTCCTATATGCAGCTGATCATTTTCGTGGTGACTTTCATCACCATGCTGGCGCTGACCCAGTTCATCGGCCGCTCCCGCATGGGCCGCGCCTGCCGCGCCTGTTCGGAAGATATCAAGATGGCCAACCTGTTAGGGATAGACACCCATGTAGTCATCTCCATCACCTTCGTACTGGGGGCTGCGCTGGCCGCCGTCGCCGGGGTGCTACTCGGCATGTATTACGGCGTCATCAACCCCTACCTCGGCTTTATGGCCGGTCTGAAGGCCTTCACTGCCGCTGTATTGGGCGGTATCGGCAGCATTCCGGGCGCCGTACTGGGCGGCCTGCTGCTCGGTGTGGTTGAAGCCCTCACCGCCGGTTATCTCAGCACCGAGTACAAGGATGTGATGGCGTTTGCCCTGCTCATTTTTGTGCTGCTCTTTATGCCGACCGGCATCCTGGGTCGTCCGGAAGTGGAGAAAGTGTGATGAAACATCAATTTATCCACGCCTGTATCGCCAGCCTGGTGTTGCTGGTGCTCTCTTTCTGGCTGCTCGGCTTCAAGCTGGAGACCGATGGCTCCAGCCTGCAGGTAGTGAGCCGCCTCGATGTGTCGCTGGCCTGGCTACTGGGGGGAGCCACCATTGTTTTCTGGTTCCAGATGCTGCGCGGCCAGATCGCCAAGCTGTTTCAGGCCTCCATCAGCGGCTTCTCGGTCGGCTTCACCAAGCTGGTGCTGCCGAGCCCGGAAGAGGCGCCCAAGCTCTATAACCTCACCGCCGTGCTGGTGCTGCTGTTTGCGGTGAGCTGGCCCTTTATGGCCTCTCGCGGCGCCATCGATCTCGCCACCCTCACCCTGATTTACATCATGCTGGGGCTGGGGCTGAACGTGGTGGTCGGCCTCGCCGGTCTGCTCGATCTCGGCTATGTCGGCTTCTATGCGGTCGGCGCCTACAGCTATGCCCTGCTCAACACCTACTTCGGACTGAGCTTCTGGGAGTGCCTGCCCATCGCCGGGCTGATGGCCGCTACCTTCGGCTTCCTGCTCGGGTTCCCGGTATTGCGGCTGCGGGGGGACTATCTGGCCATCGTCACTCTGGGTTTTGGCGAGATCATCCGCATCCTGCTCAACAACATGACCACCCTGACCGGCGGCCCGAACGGCATATCCGGCATTCCCAAGCCGACGCTGGGGGGTCTGGAGTTCAACCGCACCGTCAAGGATGGGGGCTTTGATACCTTCCACAACTTCTTCGGCATTACCTACAACGCCAACCACAAGGTGATCTTCCTATACCTGATGGCGCTGGTGCTGGTGGTGGTGACCCTGTTCGTCATCAACCGCCTGCTGCGGATGCCACTGGGCCGCGCCTGGGAAGCGCTGCGGGAAGACGAGATCGCCTGCAAATCGCTGGGGCTCAACCCCACCATCATCAAGCTGACCGCCTTCACCATAGGCGCCACCTTTGCCGGTTTCGCAGGCAGCTTCTTTGCCTCGCGGCAGGGCTTTATCAGCCCGGAATCCTTCGTCTTTATCGAGTCGGCCATAGTGCTGGCGATTGTGGTGCTGGGTGGCATGGGCTCCCAGATCGGGGTGGTGCTGGCTGCCATCGTGATGACGGTGCTGCCGGAGCTGGCCCGCGAATTCAACGAGTACCGCATGCTGATGTTCGGCCTCTTGATGGTGTTCATGATGATCTGGCGGCCACAGGGATTGCTGCCGATGACCCGTCCGCATCTGGAGTTGAAGAAATGAGTACACATCAGAAGTTAATGGAAGTCTCTGATTTGTCGATGCGCTTCGGGGGCCTGCTGGCCGTCAACGGGGTCAAGCTGGATATCGACAAGGGCGAGGTGATCTCCATCATCGGCCCCAACGGTGCGGGCAAGACCACCATCTTCAACTGCCTGACCGGCTTCTACAGCCCGAGCGGCGGCACCATCCGCTACAAAGGTGAGGAGATCCAGGGGCTGCCCGGCCACCTCATCGCCCGCAAGGGGATTGTGCGTACCTTCCAGCACGTGCGGCTGTTCAAGGAGATGACGGCGGTGGAGAACCTGCTGGTTGCCCAGCACCAGCACCTCAACACCAGCTTTATCGCCGGCCTGTTCAAGACCCCGGCCTTCCGCCGGGCGGAGCAGGAGGGGCTGGAGCGGGCCGCCTTCTGGCTGGATAAAGTGGGCCTCAAGGATCTCGCCAACCGCGCCGCCGGCAACCTGGCCTACGGTCAGCAGCGCCGACTCGAGATCGCCCGCTGCATGGCGACCCGTCCCGAGCTGCTGATGCTGGACGAACCGGCTGCCGGCCTCAACCCGAAGGAGACCGACGAGCTGGATGAGCTCATCATGAGCCTGCGGGACGAATTCGGGGTCTCGGTGCTGCTGATCGAGCACGATATGAAGCTGGTGATGGGCATCTCCAACCGCATCTTCGTGGTCAGCCAGGGCACCCCGCTGGCCCATGGCAAGCCGGATGAGATCCGTAACAACCCGGCAGTGATCAAGGCCTATCTGGGCGAGTCGTAAGGACAAAAAGATGTTAGAACTTCGCAACGTATCGACCCACTACGGCAAAATTCAGGCACTGCACGATGTCAGCGTCGAGGTGAAAGAGGGGGAAATCGTCACCCTGATCGGTGCCAACGGCGCTGGCAAAACCACCCTGCTGATGACCCTCTGCGGCGAACCCAAGCCCAGCAGCGGCTCCATCTGGTTTGAGGGGGAACAGATCAGCTCCCTCTCCACCGCCCGCATCATGCGCAAGGATATCGCCGTGGTGCCGGAGGGGCGTCGCATCTTCGCCCGCCTGACGGTGGAGGAGAACCTGCTGATGGGCGCCTTCTTCGTCGACAAGGCCGAGCAGCATGGCCTGCTGGATCAGGTGTTCACCCTGTTCCCGCGCCTGCACGAACGGCTGGAACAACGGGCAGGCACCATGTCCGGCGGCGAGCAGCAGATGCTGGCCATCGGCCGTGCCCTGATGAGCAAACCGCGCCTGCTGCTGCTGGATGAACCCTCGCTGGGGCTGGCCCCCATCGTCATCCAGCAGATCTTCGACACCATTGAGCAGTTGCGGCAGAAGGGGATGACCATCTTTCTGGTGGAGCAGAACGCCAACCAGGCGCTCAAGCTGGCCGACCGCGGCTATGTGCTGGAGAACGGCCACGTGGTGCTGCAAGACACGGGCGCCGCCCTGCTGGCCAACCCGGCAGTGCGGCAGGCCTATCTGGGCGGTTAACCCACTGACCCGCATGCCATATCAACAAGGGAGCCGCTGGCTCCCTTATCTTTTGTGGGGTTAGTTTGCGCCCAAGCTTGCGGTACACTGGCCCGTAATCAACCTATTCGCAGGACATCCCGATGGACCAGTTTGCCCATATCAATGCCCATGATGCCCACCAGAAACTGAGCGCGGGTGAAGCCCGTCTGGTGGATATTCGCGACCCGCAATCCTTTGAAGCGGCCCACGCGGTCGGCGCCTTCCACCTCACCAACGGCACCCTGGTGCGCTTTATGAATGAAGTGGATTTCGATACCCCGGTCATCGTGATGTGCTATCACGGCAACAGCAGTCAGGGGGCGGCCCAATACCTGCTGCAACAGGGTTATGACGAGGTCTACAGTCTGGATGGCGGCTTCGAGGCGTGGCGCCGGGAGTTTCCCATCGAGGCAGGCGAGGCATGATCCAGCTGCTGGTGCTCGACAACGCCCGCATGGCGCAGGCGCTGGTGGACTATCTGGCGACGCTGGGGATCTCCTGCGAGCTGACCCAGTCCGAGCTGGGGGTCACCATCTGGCTGGCGGACGAGCTACGCCTCGCCCAGGCCCAGCTGGAGGTGAAGCGCTTTCTGGCCGAGCCGGGCCACCCACGCTACATGGAGGCCTCCTGGCAATCAGGTAGCGCAGATGCCCGCATCGACTACAGCAAGGGGATGACGGATCCCATCACCGACTTCCTCCATCAGGCGGGGCCACTAACGCTGGTGGTGATCATCGCCTGTCTCGCCATCTACGGGATCGAGGCCATCGGCCTGCCCATTTTTGATCAACTGGCATTCCACCCGACGCTGGCCCAGTTCACCGACTGGCAGGCGTGGCGCTATTTCACCCCCGCCCTGATCCACTTCTCAGTGCTCCATCTGGTGTTCAATCTGCTCTGGTGGTGGTATCTGGGGGGCCAGATCGAGCAGCGCCTCGGCAGCGGCAAGCTGCTGATCCTGCTGCTGGTGGGCGCCGCCCTGCCCAATATCGCCGAGTTCTTCGCCAGCGGCCCGCTGTTTGGCGGCCTCTCCGGCGTGGTCTATGCCCTGCTCGGCTACTGCTGGCTGCGCAGCAAGCTGCAACCGGCCTGCGGCCTGACTCTGCCGCCGGCGCTGATGGGCTTTATGCTGTTCTGGATGGTGCTCGGCTTCTTCGACATGCTCGGCACCAGCACCGCCAACATCGCCCACCTGACCGGTCTGCTGGTCGGCCTGCTGCAAGGCTGGCTGGATCGCAACCACCAGCCGGGCTGATTTTTCAGCAGCCGCAGAAACGAGAACGCCGCCCCGAAGGGCGGCGTTTTTTTACGCGATAGGCAGTTACTGCTTGATCAGGGTGTCATCGGTTACCTTGACCGCCGCACCGCCACTCATAAAGAAGCTGGCGAACTGGGTCTGGATCTCGGTGGTGACCGCGCCAACCTGATCGAAGTTCTCGTCAGGAGCCAGCAGCGAGCTATGGCCCCCTTTCAGGAAGCGCGCAGCATGGTGACCCGCCGGGAGCACGCCGGACCCTTTCAGCTCTTGCAAACCCAACACCCGGAACAGCGGCTCGGTGCCACCCAGCGGCGCAGAGGCGATGCTGTTGGGGATCACCTGATCCGGCAGATTGAGGGCGCCATCACCCACAATTTCGGTGGCGAACAGCGGGAAGCTCTTGGCGACGCCACTGCCCAGATTGATCGGGTCGGCAGAGTCCAGCACTGACTGGGCGGCAAAGGTATAGCTCTGCAAGGTGCTCGCCGCACCCGCCTGCGTGGCCGCATCCAGACTGGGCAGGTACTCGTTGACGAAGCAAGTGGCGGCAGCCGTTTTGCAATTCGGTGCATAGGCGGTAAAGCCCGCTTTCAGCGCCGGACTGCCCGAGGTAAGCACGCTCATCTTGATGGTCGGCCCGAAGCTCGGCGAGTTGAGCAACAACGGCGCGATGCCGCCACCCGGCATAGCCAGACCACCGGTATCGAACTTGAACAGGGCATCAGCCTGAGCACTGCCGGTGGTCTGGTTGGCGACAGCCAGCAGATTGGCCCCGGTAATGGCACCGAGTGAGTGACCGAGGAAGTGAACTTTCAGACCGGCACCACCCAATTGGCCACCCAATCCCTGGGTGTTGGCCAGACCGACAGCCAGTCGCAGTCCCAGCAGATCGGCCACGCTCTGTTTCAGATTGTCCCGCGCCACCGTCAGATAGTTGAGGTTCAGATAGGGGAGCGGGTTCTCCGATGTGGTCACCGTCGCCATGCTGTTGCTCAGGGCATAACCACGCTCGCCGTGCAGCGGATGATCGATCACCACCACAGCGACATTTTTGGCTGTTGGTGTGACTTGCAGACCAGCACCAATCTGGCTCAGCGCCAGCGCATAGGCGTTCTCCTTGATGGAGGTGACCCCGTGCTGATAGATGATCACATCAGTGACAGTGCTCAAGTTGATCGTCGGTGCAAAGATCCGCAGCGGTACCGATTGTACTTCGGTCAGAGTCGGCAACGGGTTGAAACGACCGATATTGCGCTCGGCATCCAGCGGCTTGCCACCGGAGGTGAGGGTCACCCCGATCAGCTTGCTCGCCTCGGTCAGCAGTTCACTCTGACGGCTCGGGTCGGCGATCAGCTCACCCAGCAATGCTGGGTCCACGCCCGCTCCGACCAGTCCACCGATCACCTCGGTATCGCCCGCTTTCAGCGCGTTGGCGATGGCATAGAGGCTGGGAATGACGCCGTGCCAGGATTGGGTCTTGGCCTTGTCCCAGGAGCCGGCTATCGCTGGAGTAGAGAGGAAGTAAGGGAGCTTGACGGTACCGGTATACACCTTGGTCACCGCTGCAACTCCGTTTAGGGTGGTATTAGCCGCCACAGCGGCAGCAATCGCATCACGATCTTTCTGCGGCAAAAATGGCTCATTCGCCAGCTGGGTCAGAAAATCCACCCCGCCATTAAGACCATTGATGGTATAGGTTGCTGGCAGGCTGGTGTTGCCCTTGGCATCCTGTTTCCACAGCGCCGCGGCGTCCAGGCTCGGGCTCTTCAGCACGGAAGCGGCGGCACTCTTCACCGCCAGCAGCACATCGGCACCAGATTGGGTGGCAAACCAGTCGGAGAAGATCACCCGATCGCTGGTGATCCCGGTGGCCGCCTTGAACAGACCTTCCTGCAGCGAGATCAGGCCGTTAATGGTCTGCTCCTGGGTGGTTGCGCCAGCTGTCGATTTGAAGCTGCTGTAATCGCCGCCCGCCTTGAGCGGTGTGCCACGACTGTCCTTGAGGGCATCGGTCGCCACGATCATGTAGTAAGAAGAGGGATTGAGCGGCTTGAGCGGAACCAGATTGAGCTTGCCGTCCCCGCCAGTGACCACAAAGTCGGTCCCATAAACCAGTGGCTTGCCGCCCTTGACTCCGTTGGGTTGCAGAGTGACCGGATCCAGCGTGAGCTCGAGCAGGTAGAGGGGCGCAACGGCAGAAGCATACTCGCTGGCCGCCGGTGCCGGCACAGAGACACCGGTCACGGTCGCCGGTACCAGCTGGACAGGTTGGGTGGTTGACCAGCCATCCAGGGTGGAGAGGGCAGATACCGGGTTCGACAAATCAGCCGTTTCTGTCGAAAACTTCAGGGTACCATCGCTAGCACGGGGGGCCAGCACGCTCGGGCGCACCCCGTTGGCGCCACTCAGGACGTAGTCGAGGGAGCTGGTGGTGTCTCCCTTGTTGTCATCTCCACCACATCCGGCCAGCAGGGCGCTGACAACAGCTGCATAAATTAGCTTCTTCTTCATTTTTTATTCTCTTTTTATAAGGTTGTTATCCATCACAAGCCAACGGGGTCATCACGACCTCGACTGCAAAACGTTAACATAAAACCAACACAAAATAAGACTCATGCCGGACAGTTCTGGCTCAGCTTTGTGGTGCATGTCATGGTTTCAGGTTAACAAAGGGGCGCAAGGGTAGCAGTTGTGGCCCCATCACCAGACCCGACCAGCCAGCGGGCACCATCACGACTAAAAAGCCGCCGCGATCTCGGCAAAGTGAGGGAATTGTCGGTAGAATGTCCGCCAACGCTTAAGGAGGACATCATGATCGACCCGAAGAAACTGGAAGAGATCGCCAAGCAGGTGCACAACTCCCTGCCGCCCGGCATTCGCAGCATGGGTGAAGAGGCCGAGAAGAAGATGCGTCAGGTACTGCAAGCCCAGCTGGGCAAGCTGGACCTGGTCAGCCGCGAAGAGTTCGACGTGCAGACCAAGGTGCTGCTGCGTACCCGTGAAAAACTGGCCGCCCTCGAAAGCAAGCTGGCTCAGCTAGAGCAGCAGCTCGGCGCCAAAGGCGAATAACGAAAACCCCAGCTCGGCTGGGGTTTTTGCTTTGTATTGAACCTGTAAAAAACATCACACCTGAAGCAGATACCAGGCCCGCTTGCCGCGTGCCTTGGCCTCATACATGGCACGGTCGGCCACCTCCAATGCCTGCCGGAAGCTCAATGGCTCCTCCTCCCACAGGGCGATGCCGATACTCAGCCCCACCCGTTGCGGGCAACCGGGTTTGGGCACATAGCCGTGCATCCGGCTGATCAGGGCGTCAGCCAGTTGCGCCAGGCCATGGCTCGACACATCCCGGTGCAGATGCACCACAAACTCGTCGCCGCCGTAACGGCCACATAGCGCCGAGCCCGGCATAATGAGGCGCAGCCAATCCGCCATCTGCTGCAACACCAGATCGCCGCAGGCGTGGCCCAGCTGGTCGTTGATCCCCTTGAAATCATCCAGATCGATAAAGAGCAGCGCCCCCGCTCCTTGCGGCTGCAGCTGGGCAAACGCCTTGCCAAACCCCTGCCGGTTGAGCAAACCGGTCAGCGCGTCGCTGTTGGCACGCTCCGCCAGTCGCTGCTCATAAGCCTTGCGCTGGGTGATATCGATATGGGAGCCCATGATCCGCAGCGGCTTGCCATCGCCATCCCGATCGACGACCCGTCCCCTATCCCACAGCCAGGTGACCTCGCCTTGCGGATTGATGGTGCGGTATTCGGCTTCATAGAAGGGGGTTTTGCCCTCAAGGTGGGCAAAGTAGCTGCCCATGGCATGGGCGCGATCGTCGGGATGGAGCTTGGCGCTCCACTGATCGAAATGAGGGGCCATGTCACCGGCCTGAAAGTTCTGCAGATTGAAGACGCGCAGCTCGCCGGTGGGAATAGTGCCCTGCCAGAGACAGATGCCGGTGCCATCGAGGGCGGCATTGAGCTTCTCCTGCAACAGGCCGTTTTCATGCTGCAAAGCGGCGATCTCTGCCTGCAAACGAGCCATTTCACCGCCATGAGGGGACGGGATCAGCGTTGCGACCCGCTCGACAGAGCCGGTCTCTCCCCTGTCATCCTCCGCAGATGCCCTGCCCTCTTCACTCAACACTGCGCCTCCTTGTGCTTGCTCTATGGATGATCTTGTCAATCCCTCACAAAGATGCCATCAGCTAGGCTCGATTAGTAGCCATTCATAGCCAAAATATTGAAAAATAATGGGATAACGCCGTGATAATCCAACCATTCGGTACGATCAGGTACTGCGGCAGCCACAAAAACAAAAGCCCCCGGCAAAACCGGGGGCTGCGTCATCCAAGCGGGGATCCCGTCAGATAAATTCGTAGGCATCACCAAAGATGCGCTCCGGCTCGGCGCCAAGGATCTTGAACTCCTCCCGCGCGGCACCCGCCATCTCGAAACGGCCGGCGACATAGATGTCGTAGTCGTGGAGACTGACGAAATCATCCATGATCGCCTTGTGCACCAGCCCGCTCTTGCCGGTCCAGTCAGCCTCAGGCTCCTGCACCACCGGGATAAAGGTGAGCGGCGCATAGTCACGCTCCCACTGCTGCATCTGCTCCAGCTCATAGAGCCAGTGAGCCTGACGCACACCCCAGTAGAAGAACACCGGACGCTTGCTGCCCGTGTCGATCAGGTACTCCAGAATGGAGCGGGCGTAAGAGAAGCCGGTGCCGCCCGCCATCAGGATCAGCGGACGGGGGGATTCATCGCGCAGGAACGCCTTGCCAGCCGGCAATTCGACCTCGATCTCCCCCTGCTCGCGCATGCGGGCCAGCACCTGACCGGCGTAGGCGTTCTCGGGAGTAGCACCGATTTGCAGCTCCAGCACGCCCGGGCGGGTCGGCGAGTTGGCGATGGAGAAGGGGCGCTTGTCCGAATCGCTCATCACCACCAGCAGATACTGGCCCGGCTTGAAGCTGATCGCTTGCTGCGGCGTCAGGGCCACATGCCAGATGGTGTCGACATATTCGCGCAGTTCCTCTACGCGGCATTTGATACGTTGCATTCTTGTCCTTGTGGCGGGCTCGCTCGGCCCGCTTCGCTCATTGTTTCACTATGGAGTGACGACCAGCAGCCCTGGCCCCGTCAGTCGAGAATACTCAAATCAGTGCGGATCGCATCACTTTTTGCAGCAAAGCTGTCATGTTTGCCTCATCCGAGGATATTGAGCTCATCCCAGATGGCATCGACCTTCTGCTTTACCGCCTCATCCTGCACTATGGGCTGACCCCACTCCCGATTGGTCTCGCCCGGCCACTTGTTGGTAGCATCCAGCCCCATCTTAGAGCCGAGTCCGGAGACCGGCGAGGCGAAGTCCAGATAGTCGATCGGGGTGTGCTCGATCAAGGTGGTGTCCCGTGCCGGATCCATCCGGGTGGTGATGGCCCAGATCACATCCTTCCAGTCGCGGGCGTTGACGTCATCGTCACACACCACCACGAACTTGGTGTACATGAACTGGCGCAGGAAGGACCAGACCCCAAGCATCACCCGCTTGGCGTGGCCCGGGTAGCGTTTCTTGATGGTCACCACCGCCATCCGGTAGGAGCACCCCTCCGGCGGTAGATAGAAGTCCACAATCTCGGGGAACTGCTTCTGCAGCAGCGGCACGAACACCTCGTTCAGCGCCAGACCCAGCACCGCCGGTTCATCGGGCGGACGGCCAGTGTAGGTGCTGTGATAGATGGCATCGCGCCGCTTGGTGATGTGGGTGATGGTGAAGACCGGGAACTCGTCCACCTCGTTGTAGTAGCCGGTGTGGTCGCCATAAGGACCTTCCGGCGCCATCTCACCCGGCTCAAGATAGCCTTCCAGCACGATCTCGGCGCTGGCGGGCACCTCCAAATCGCAGCTGATGGCCTTGATCACTTCGGTACGGCTGCCGCGCAGCAGACCGGCAAAGGCATATTCGGAGAGAGTATCCGGCACCGGCGTCACCGCGCCGAGAATGGTCGCGGGATCGGCACCGAGCGCCACCACCACCGGGAATCGCTCGCCCGGGTGGGCCTCCTGCCACTCGCGAAAATCGATGGCACCGCCACGATGATCCAGCCAGCGCATGATCAGCTTGTTTTTGGCGATCTTCTGCTGGCGATAGATGCCGAGGTTCTGGCGCTTCTTGTAGGGGCCACGGGTGATGGTGAGGCCCCAGGTGACCAGCGGTGCCACATCGCCGGGCCAGCAGTGCTGGATCGGGATCTGGTCGAGATCGACCGCATCTCCCTCCTGCACCACCTGCTGGCAGGGGGCAGAAGAGAGGCGTTTGGTCGGCATGTTGAGCACCTGCTTGAAGATCGGCAGCTTCTCCATCAGCTCCTTGAATCCCTTGGGCGGCTCGGGCTCCTTGAGATAGGAGAGCCAGACCCCGACCTGACGCAGGGCGCCCACATCGGGCTGGCCCATGCCCATGGCAACCCGATCAGGTGTACCGAACAGGTTGGTCAGCACCGGCATGGTGTAGCCTTTGGGATTTTCGAACAGCAGAGCCGGGCCACCCGCACGCAGGGTGCGGTCGCTGATCTCGGTCATCTCCAGATAGGGATCTATCTCGCGGGTAATGCGCTTGAGTTGTCCGTTTTGTTCCAGCTGCGCGATGAAATCACGCAAATCCTTGTATTTCATGCAAGTTCCCAACCGGGTTCAGGAGGTCACGCATTATAACCCTGGCTGCCCATCGGGTGTACCCGAATCGGGCAGAAGACTCGGTGCAATGGGTGGCATGTCACGCTGGCCGAGGCGTCTGGCCAGTGCAGAGAGCAGCTGGGGCTCGTCCACCTCCATCAACAGACCGGCCACCAGCGCCCCGTATTGACGGTTGGAGAGTTCCGCCAGCAGGTATTTCTGGGCTTGCGGCGGCAAGGGGGAGAGCGCGCTCAGCTGCCGCAGGGCGGCTCCCTTCAATCCCTCATTGCCACTGGCGGCAATCAGCAGATCGCTGGCAGCACTGCCGTGATGAAAGCGATTGATGGTGGAGAGTGCGCGCAGCGCATCCTGATCTGCCGGCCGCCGCCACAGCATGCTATAGAGCGCCGGTTCGCCAGTGCGCTGCAACAGATGGAACAACAGATGATTGTCGGGCAGATAGATATTCTGGCTGGCCAGCGCTTGCGCCTCCCGCATCCAGATCGGTTGCGGCAAGGTGTCGAGAGCCAGCAACAGGGCTTGCTGCTGCATGGCGAGATCGGGGTTACTGCTGTAGTAGATGGACTTTAGCTGGAAGCTGCCCTGGGCAAGCTGCTGCCGATAGCGCTGCATCAATGATTGCAGCTGCCACTCCCCCAGCAACTGACGGGCCTGCGCGGCAAAATCATAGACAGGTTGCTGCACCAGAAAACCGTCGACCTGCTGCTCCATGAGCCACTCGGGGGCCTTGTCGGCCTGAGCCTCGACCCACTGTTGCAACGCAGGGGATGCAGGGGTGGTCGCGGGAATATCCCGCAGCAGCTGCAACAGCAGGAACTCCCGCCGCTCGCGACTCAGGGTCGCCAGCAGAGAGTCAATGGCGGCAAATTGCCCCTCCTGCAGACGGCCCGCCAGATAGAGCTGGTGAGTCTGCAACGTCTCGGCTGTCACCGCGACCGGAGCACTCTGCGCATAGACTGGCATTGCACTCAGCAACCCCAGCAATAACCAGAAAACAGGCTTCATGACGTCTCCATCCATGTGACATCGGGATCTCATACTACTAGGGCGACCGGAAAACAGATAAACAAAAACCGCGACCAGGGCCGCGGTTTCGTCATTTTCTGACCGGACTTACTTCTGCTGGCGCCGCATGGCGTCGAAGAACTCGTCGTTGGTCTTGGTCATCGCCAGCTTGTCGATGAGGAACTCGATACCGTCGATCTCGCCCATCGGGTGGACAATCTTGCGCAGGATCCACATTTTCTGCAGCTCGTCACCGGAGGTGAGCAGCTCTTCCTTACGGGTGCCTGAGCGAGTGATGTCGATGGCCGGGTAGACACGCTTCTCGGCAATCTTGCGCGAGAGGTGCAATTCCATGTTGCCGGTACCCTTGAACTCTTCGTAGATAACCTCGTCCATTTTGGAACCGGTATCGATCAGCGCGGTGGCGATGATGGTCAGGCTGCCGCCCTCTTCAACATTACGCGCGGCGCCGAAGAAGCGCTTGGGACGGTGCAGGGCGTTGGCATCCACACCACCGGTCAGTACCTTGCCGGATGACGGGATAACGGTGTTGTAGGCACGGGCCAGACGGGTAATGGAGTCCAGCAGGATCACCACATCTTTCTTGTGCTCGACCAGACGCTTGGCCTTCTCGATCACCATTTCGGCAACCTGAACGTGACGGGAAGCAGGTTCGTCAAAGGTGGAAGCGATCACTTCACCTTTCACCATCCGCTGCATCTCGGTTACTTCTTCCGGACGCTCGTCGATCAGCAGAACGATCAGTTCACAGTCCGGGTGGTTGTAAGCGATGCTCTGGGCGATGTTCTGCAGCAGCATGGTCTTACCGGCCTTGGGCGGCGCCACGATCAGGCCACGCTGGCCTTTACCGATGGGGGAAGCCAGGTCCAGTACACGGGCGGTGATATCTTCGGTAGAGCCATTACCCCGTTCCATACGCAGACGTTCGTTGGCATGCAGGGGGGTAAGGTTTTCAAACAGGATCTTGTTGCGGGAGTTTTCCGGACGGTCGTAGTTGACCTCATTGACCTTGAGCAGTGCGAAGTAGCGTTCGCCCTCTTTCGGTGGCCGGATCTTGCCGGAGATGGTATCGCCGGTACGCAGGTTAAAGCGGCGGATCTGGCTCGGGGAGACGTAGATATCGTCAGGGCCTGCCAGATAGGAGCCGTCTGCACTGCGCAGGAAGCCGAAACCATCGGTCAGGATTTCCAGCACACCGTCGCCAAAGATATCTTCACCACCCTTGGCGTGCGCCTTGAGGATTGCAAAAATAATATCTTTCTTGTGCGCCCGAGCCAGATTTTCCAACCCCATGGATTCGCCAAGCTTGACCAGCTCGGACACAGGAGTGTTCTTTAATTCAGTCAGATTCATAGTGGTGAAAGTCTGTAAGCAAGGATTGAAATGAGGAGACAGTCTGCTGGATTGATGCTGATCGGATTTGATTGCCAGGCTGTGGTTAGCAAAGAGTCAGGCAAAAAGGTTAGCAAACGAGCGATAAACTAGCACCAATCGGGATGAGCGTCTAGGTGATAAAACACAAGGAGCGCATTATTGCAATGCGCTCCTCTTTAATTATTACAGGTTGCCGTCCAGGAACTCTTTCAGCTGAGTCTTGGACAGTGCACCGACCTTGGTCGCTGCCACTTCGCCATTCTTGAACAGCAAGAGGGTCGGGATACCACGAATGCCGTACTTGGGCGGAGTATCAGAGTTATGGTCGATGTTCAGTTTGGCTACGGTCACGCGACCTTCGTACTCTTGGGCAACTTCTTCCAGGATCGGGGCAATCATCTTGCACGGACCACACCACTCGGCCCAGAAGTCGACCAGAACGGCGCCATCGGCTTTGATTACATCTGCCTCGAAGCTGGCATCGCTCAGCTGAACAATCTTGTCACTCATCTCCAACTCCAGTCAGTAATTAAGGCTTTATTGACATATCAACAAAGGCAATAGTTGCCCTATTTGAAATGATCCTGTTTATTATTGCAAGCCTAACCTGATAACCTACCGCCATGAGCAAAACACACTTAACGACCGACAAATTCGCCCAAATGGGCCTCGAACCCGAAGTTCTGGCTGGTCTGGAATCAAAGGGATTTCACTATTGCACGCCCATCCAGGCACTGTCTCTGCCACTGCTGGTAGAAGGTCATGACCTCGCCGGTCAGGCCCAGACAGGAACCGGCAAGACCATTGCCTTCCTGGCCGCGACATTCAACTATTTGCTGACTCACCCGCTGACCAAGCCCCGTCTGGTTAACCAACCCAGAGCCATCATCATGGCACCCACCCGGGAACTGGCAGTACAGATCTATAACGATGCCGACAGCATCGCCGCTTCTACCGGCCTGAAACTCGGCCTCGCCTACGGTGGCGAAGGTTACGACAAGCAGCTGGCCGTGCTGGAGCAGGGCGTCGACATCCTGATCGGCACCACTGGCCGCATCATCGACTACTTCAAGTCCAAGGTGATCGATCTGAGCAACATTCAGGTCGTGGTACTGGACGAAGCGGATCGCATGTTCGATCTGGGCTTCATCAAGGACATCCGCTTCCTGTTCCGCCGCATGCCGCCCGCGACCGAGCGTCTGAGCATGCTGTTCTCCGCCACCCTCTCCCTACGTGTGCAGGAGCTGGCCTACGAACACATGAACCACCCGGAACATGTGCAGGTAGAGCCGGAGCAGATGACCGGCGTGCGGATCAAGGAGGAGCTGTTCTACCCCTCCAATGAAGACAAGATGTTGCTGCTGCTCTCCCTGATGGAAGAGGAGTGGCCGGAAAAAGCGATCGTCTTCGCCAACACCAAGCATGTCTGTGAAGACGTCCATGCCTGGCTGGAAAACGACGGCCACCGCGTCGGTCTGCTGACCGGTGATGTGCCACAGAAGAAGCGGATGAAGATCCTCGAGGATTTCACCAAGGGTGCGCTCGATATTCTGGTCGCCACCGACGTGGCCGCCCGTGGTCTGCACATCCCTGACGTGACCCACGTTTTCAACTATGACCTGCCCGACGACGCCGAAGACTATGTACACCGTATCGGTCGTACCGGTCGTGCCGGCAAGAGCGGTCACTCCATCAGCCTGGCCTGTGAAGACTATGCCTTCAACCTGCCGGCCATCGAGGAGTACATCCACCACGCCATTCCGGTCAGCAAGTACGACCGTGAAGCGCTGCTGGATGACGTGACCCCGCCGAAACGGGTGTTCCGCAACCGTCAGCCGGTGAACCGCAACATGCGGGATCGCCAGGGCGGTGGCAACAGCAACAACCGTCGTCGTCCGCCGCGCAAGAGCTAAGGACAGGCCCGTTGCACAACTCGCCTCTCTATGCCGCTATCGACCTCGGCTCCAACAGCTTTCATATGCTGGTGGTGCGCGAAGTCGCCGGTGCCCTGCGCACCGTCGCCAAGGTCAAGCGCAAGGTTCGCCTCGCAGCCGGGCTCGATCCGGAATTTCGTCTCAGCCGTGCCGCCATGGAGCGGGGCTGGGACTGTTTGCGTCTCTTCTCCGAACAGTTGCAGGACATTCCGGCCGACAACATCCGGGTGGTGGGTACCGCCACCTTGCGGCTTGCCACCAACGTCGATGAGTTCCTCAGCGAAGCGGAACGGGTTCTCAACCACAGCATCGAGATCATCTCGGGCGAGGAAGAGGCCAAGACCATCTATGAAGGGGTCTCCTGGACCTCTGCCGGGGAAGGCAACCGGCTGGTGATCGACATCGGCGGTGCCAGTACCGAACTGGTGATCGGCGAACATAGCGAAGCAAAACTGCTCAATAGCCTGCACATGGGCTGCGTCACCTGGCTCAATAATCACTTCGGTGATGGCGAGCTCTCCGAAGCCCGTTTCGAGCAGGCGATTGCTGCCGCCAAGGCGGTGCTGGAGAAGGTGGCGGAAGATTACCGCGCCCTCGGCTGGCGCACCTGCGTCGGCGCCTCCGGCACGGTACAGGCGCTGCAAGAGATCATGCTGGCGCAAGGGAAGAGCGAACGGGTCACTCTGCCGAAGTTGCAGGAGCTGATGGGTCAGGCCATCGCCTGCGGCAAGCTCGACCGGCTGCAACTGGAAGGGCTGGCGGCCGAGCGGCTGACCGTGTTCCCCTCCGGCCTCGCCATCCTGATCGCCATCTTCGAAACCCTCGATATCGAGAGCATGACCCTCGCGGGGGGCGCCCTGCGCGAAGGACTGATCTACGGTCTGCTGGGCAACAATCACGACTGTGATGCCCGGGATCGCACCGCCGACAGCCTGATCAGCCGCTATCAGCTGGATAAAGAGCACGCCGAACGGGTGCGCGATACCGCCGTCGAGGCGTTCAACCAGCTGCAACCGGCCTGGCGACTCTCCAAACGCTACGGTCGCCCGATCTTGCGTTATGCCGCCCTGCTGCACGAGATCGGCCTCTGTATCGAATACAAGAAGGCGCCGCAACACGCCGCCTACATCATCGACAACATCGACATGCCGGGCTTTACCCCTGCGCAAAAGAAGCTGTTGTCGGCCCTGCTGTTCAACCAGCGGGACGAATTCAAGCTGGAACCGCTGGAGAAACAGGGTGCCGTCACCGGTCGTCAGGCGATCCGCCTGGCCCGTATCCTGCGCATCGCGCTGATCCTCTGCATGCGCCGCACCCAGGGCACAGTGCCCAGCTTCACCCTGCAGGCAGAAGAGGAGTCACTGACCCTGACCCTGCCCAAGGGCTGGATGGATGAACACTACCTGCGCGCCAGCGAGCTGCGGCTCGAGGTGGAACGCCAGCAGAAGATGGGCTGGCCGACCCGCGTACAGGAAGCCTGACTCAGCAACCTGCCTGTTTTGGAGCCGATCATGCCGGATTATCAACCCATCAGCTGCGATCTCTACGACTGGCTCGAAATTGCTGCCAGCTGGCAACTGCCGGTGACCCTCACCAGCCGCGATAGTCGCCAGCGGGATGACAAGATCCGCACTATCGAAGCCAGCGAAGGGGTCGAGTATCTGCTGCTGCACAGTGGCGAGCGGCTCAGTCTGGCGGAACTGGCGACCCTGCGCCTGAACTGGCAAGGGGAAGAGAAGCTGATCCGCTTCGCGCCAACCAACTGAATCCAGTATGAAAAAGGAGGGCCAACATGACGTTGGCCCTCCTTTTTTGCATCCGCAACTCGCACCGGCTTTTAACCCGCAGCCAGCGCCGCCATCACATAGACATCGAAGCGGTTGCTCTTGGTTTCGATGGCCATGCTGGGTTTATGCTCGTTGAGCCAGCCGGCGTAATCCGGCCGCTTCACCACCACCCGCTTATCAGCCATCTTGAGCGCGGCAGGCAACAAGGCATCCGCATCGAGATCCGGCCCCACCAGCGACTGGAACACCCGCATCTCTTTTTTTACCAGCGCCGACTTCTGCTTGTGCGGGAACATGGGGTCGAGGTAGATCACCTCGGGCCGCTCCGGCAGCGCCAGCAGGTTGTCCACCGCCGGGCCTTGCAGCAGGTGCATCCGCTCGCTGACCCAGGGGCCAATCTCGGGATCCTGTGCCGCCCGCGCCAACCCGTCCTGCAATAGAGCAGCCACCACGGGACTGCGTTCGATCAGGGTCACCTTGCAACCGAGGGAGGCGAGCACGAAGGCATCGCGCCCCAGCCCGGCGGTAGCATCCACCACGGTCGGAGTGGCTCCGGCCTTGAGCCCCACCGCCTTGGCGATGGACTGACCGCGACCGCCGCCAAACTTGCGGCGATGCGCCACCGCCCCTTCCACGAAGTCCACATAGACAGCACCCAGCTTGGGCTCATCCAGCTTGCGCAGTTCCAACCGTTCCGGGGTAAACACTAGGGCAAACTGGGGAAGGTCGAGCTGGGCAAGCTGGCTGGCCAGCGCGTCTGCCTGCGCGGCCTTGGCGGGGTCTTCGAGGAGGATTTGCATGGTCTTTGGATGCGTTCTAAGTTCAGTGAACCGAGTGTACCACAGCCCCTTCAAGTCGCTGTAGGGAGGAAATCCCATGAACCTGTTCATTGCCCTGCTCCTCGCCGCCCAGAGCGGCACAAACCTGAAGGTCTGCGGCGTAGACTGGCCTCCCTTTTCCTATGCAGAACAGGGCAACCTGAAAGAGGGCATTTCGGTGGAGATCCATCAAGAGGTGGCGCGCCGCCTTGGCATGAACCTCACTCTGCTTGAGCTGCCTTGGGGACGCTGCGAGCAGTATGTCAGCACCCAGCTGGCGGATGGCATTCTCGACAATGCCCCTCTCCCCGGTTGCTATCACTCTGACCTTGCCACCGCCTTCTATCCTCTGGCCGCCTATGTGCGTACCGACAGTCCGTTACAGAACTTCTCGTGGGAGATGGCCAAGGGGCTGAAAGTAGGGATGGTCAGGGGGTATGACTACACGGCCAAGATCAGGAACTTCACCGGCTGGGAGCCCATCAAGGTTCACTCCGACAAACAGCTGCTACTGATGCTGGAAAAGAGCCGGGTCGATATGATCATCCTGGACTACTTCTCTGCCCCCATTCTGTCGAGGGAGCAGGACGTCAGGATCCGCGCCCTCACCCCCTTTATCGATTCCACGCCGCTCTACCTCTGTTTTGGCAAACAGAAGGCTGACCTGCTGCCTGCCTACAACAAGGCGCTGCAACAGATGCAGGATGAGGGAGTACTGGATCGCATCTATTTGCGCTATCTCGGCGAGGATTACCGGACATTGAAAACCAAACAGGAACAGATGACATCGAAGGAGTAAGCGCCACTAGCTGATCTGCAGAAACATCCCTTTGTCATTGAGCTGCAGATATTCGGTGAGATCGTCATAGGCCAGCGGGCGGCTGAGCAGATAACCCTGGGTGAAGGCACACCCCTTCTGGCAGAGGAAGTTGAGCTGCTCGCGGGTCTCTACCCCCTCGATCACCACCTGCATGCCGAGGTTGTGCACTATGTTGATGATGCCGTCGAGCAGCATCCGATCCTGCTCATTGAAGGGGATATGGCGCACGAAGGAGCGGTCGATCTTGACCAGATCGACCGGGAAAGTACGCAGATAGTTGAGGGCCGAGTAGCCGGTACCGAAATCGTCGATGGCCAGCTTGCAGCCCGCCTCGCGCAGGGCATCGATCCGCACTCTGTGCTGATCGCTGCTCTCCATCAGCAGAGATTCGGTGATTTCGATGACGATGTCGGCAGGATCGAGCTCGAAATGCTGGATCACCTTGAGCCACTCACTCGCCTCGGGGTCAATGGTCTGGAACTCCATGGTGGAGCGGTTGATCGACATCTGCAGATCCGGAAAACCGGACTGCTGCAACCGCGCCAGATCCCGGCACGACTGCCACAATACCAGCGCACCCAGCCCCTGAATCAACCCCGCCTCTTCCGCCAGCGGAATAAACTCGGCAGGGGATACCTGCCCCCAGTGGGGGTGATACCAGCGCACCAGCGCCTCCAGCTTGGCGACCCGTCCGCTGCGATTGTCCCAGATCGGCTGGTAGGCCATGGTCAGCTGCTCCAGCTTGATCGCTTCGGCCAAATCCTGCTGCATCTGGTGGCGCTGGCGCACCTCTTCTCGCATGGATGAGCAGTAGGCACCGAGCAACCGTCCCTGTCGCTTGGCCGCAAACAGCGCCTGTTCGGCATTGCGCAGCAGCTCGTCGCTCTCGCTGCCATCGACCGGACAGAGAGTCATGCCGATGGTCGCGGTCACATAGAGGTGCTGGTTGGCCAGCATAAAGGGCCGGGCGAAACTGCCGATCACCTGCTTGGCAAACACCTCGGCCTGACGGCGGGTGACGATTCCGGGCACCAGGAACGCGAACTCATCGCCACCGATGCGGGCCACCAGATCTTCGGTGCGCACCCGGCTAACCAGTCGATCCGACACCTCCCGCAGCAGGGCATCGCCAGCATGGTGGTCCATGCTGTTGTTGACCGCCTTGAAGTTGTTGAGGTCGAGCACCATGAGCGCGAAGCGCTCGCCCCGCTCGCAGAAGCGGGTGAGGCAGCGGCCAAACAGCCAGCGGTTGGGCAGGCTGGTAAGGTTGTCGTAGTTGGCCTGGGTCGCGATCTTCTGCTCGGCCACCTTGGTCTGGGAAAGATCGCTGAAAATGGCGATATATTGCTGAATTTTGCCAGCTTCGCGCAGGGTGCTGATCATCAGCTGCTGTGGATAGAGCTTGCCGTTCTTGCGCTTGTTCCACACCTCGCCACGCCACACCCCCACCCGCTCCAGCGCATGGTACATGTCGGCATAGAAGGTCTGATCGTGCAGCCCGGACTTGAGCATGCTGGGACGCTGGCCCCGCACCTCGTCGCTGCTGTAGCCGGTTATCTGCTCGAAGGCCGGGTTGACCGAGATGATGCGGCTGTCGGCATCGCACACCAGAATCGCTTCGGAGAGGTTGTCGTAGACCCGGTGAGAGAGCTTGAGCTGCTCCGCATGGCGCTTGAGGGGATCGATATTCTCCAGCAGCACCATCAGGTAGTCCGGCTGCTGCTGCTCGTCGCGGATCAGGGTGACCGTTACCCGCCCCCACAGGATCTCGCCCCCCTTGCAGAAGTAGCGCTTCTCCTGGGTGAAACTGCTGCGCTCGCCGCGCCGGATCTCTTCGTAGCACTCAAGGCTGCGCTGCCAATCCTCCGGGTGATTGATGTCGGAGATGGAGCGATGAAGCAGCTCGTCTAGGGGATAGCCCAACATCTTCTCGATAGCCGGATTGGCCCAGAGAATGCGGCCGGTGAGATCGAGCTTGCCGATCCCCACCGGGGCCTGAAACAGCATGCTCTGCAGCACATGAGGGGTATCAGGCAAGAGTTGCGGCAGCTGGCGTTGCAGCATCAGCGCCAGTTCGCGACCGGCCAGCGGCCCCAGCAACCGGAGCAACCCCATCACCTTGGTCATATTGGCCTGCGGCTGACGATAGAGCAGGCAGCAGATACCTATGGTCTCGCCATCCGCATCCTTGAGGGCGATCCCGGCGTAGGCCTGGGCTTGCCACGCATCGGCAAGCGGCATCGCGGGGAACAGCTGCAACAGACGATCGCTGAACCAGGCTTCCCCCTCCTGCCAGGTAATGGCATCGGGAGAGTCAGTCAGTGGCAGCGTCAGGGTATCGGGGTCAAGAGAGGAGGGATGGGCAGCCTGAACCGTAAGATGGGAAGCATTTGATTCCCTGCTGGCGATCAGGACGACATCAGCCATCACAGCAGCGGCGATTTCACTCACAAAGGTATCGAAATATCCCTGGCCGCTCGAATGAGCCAGACTGGAGATGATTTGATAGACGGAATCGAGTGCTCGCCTCATGGCAAGTGGCTTTCTCTCCTTGAAGGTTAGAACACGACTCTACTGAAGAGCTGTGAGCAGTGCAAATATGCAATCAGCAAGATATTAAAAAGCCTTGAAAAAAGGGACCAAAAGGTCCCTTTTTGTCGCAGAAATCACGACTCGATCCCACTATGCCGCAAAACAGTGTACCTGCTTGAAGCTCACACAGGCTGCGGGTCAAGAATCTCTGGCAGCGATCCCGCTGTGTCGCAACAGCGCATCCACCTTGGGCTCACGACCACGGAAGGCTCGGAACAGCTCCATCGGCTCCTTCGAGCCACCCTTCTCCAGAATATTCTTCAGGAAGGATTGGCCGGTCGCCGGGTTGAAGATCCCCTCCTCCTCGAAGCGGGAGAAGGCATCGGCAGAGAGCACCTCGGCCCACTTGTAGCTGTAGTAGCCCGCCGCATAGCCGCCCGCGAAGATGTGGGAGAAGCTGTGCTGGAAGCGGTTGAACGCTGGCGGCGTCATCACTGCTACCTGACTGCGCACCTCATCCAGCAGCGCCGGGAGCTGCGCCGGATTGGCCGGATCAAACTCCTGATGGAGACGGAAGTCGAACAGGGCGAACTCCAGCTGGCGCAGCATCTGCATCGCAGCCTGGAAGTTGCGGGCAGTCAGCATCTTCTCCAGCAGATCGGCAGGCAGCGGCTCGCCGGTCTCGTAGTGGCCGGAGATAAAGGCCAGTGCTTCGGACTCCCAGCACCAGTTCTCGAGGAACTGGCTCGGCAGCTCGACCGCATCCCAGGCCACGCCGTTGATACCGGCCACGCCGGCCACATCGATGCGGGTCAGCATGTGGTGGATGCCATGGCCAAACTCATGGAACAGGGTGACCACTTCGTTGTGGGTAAACAGCGCAGGCTTGCCATCCACCGGGCCGTTGAAGTTGCAGGTCAGGTAGGCCACCGGTTTTTGCAGCGAGCCATCCTGACGGTAGCGACGACCCAGACAGACATCCATCCAGGCCCCGCCCTGCTTGTGCTCGCGGGCGTAGAGGTCGAGGTAGAAGCTGCCGCGCAGCTCGTCGTCGGCATCGAAGATATCGTAGAAGCGCACGTCCGGGTGCCAGGTGTCGATGCCGAGACGCTCGCGCACCTTCATGCCGAACACCCGCTTCACCACCTCGAACAGCCCCTTCACCACCTTGCTGGCGGGGAAGTAGGGGCGCAGCTGCTCATCGGAGATGGAGAACTTGTGCTGCTTGAGCTTCTCGGCGTAGTAGGCGAGATCCCAGGCTGCCAGCTCGCTCTGACCATGCTGCTCGGCGGCGAAGGCGCGGATCTCCTCCAGCTCGGCCTTGCCTTGCGGCAGGGATTTGGCCGCCAGATCGGTGAGGAAGCTCACCACCTGTTCGGTCTTGTCCGCCATCTTGGTGGCC
This sequence comes from Aeromonas sp. Y289-2, assembly GCF_027705925.1. Lineage (NCBI taxonomy): Bacteria > Pseudomonadati > Pseudomonadota > Gammaproteobacteria > Aeromonadales > Aeromonadaceae > Aeromonas > Aeromonas sp. Y289-2. Next base: position 17,375 of record NZ_JAPDCH010000018.1, on the reverse strand, counting down.
AGGGAGAGCTCGGCATAGTTGGCGAACCCCAGCAACTGAGCCAGTTCGCGGCGCAGGGTGAGCAGCTCGCTCATGATGGCGGAGTTGTCCCACTTGCCCGCATTGGGGCCCTGATCGGAGGCGCGGGTGGTGAAGGCCTCATACATCTCGGCGCGCAGCTCGCGGTTGTCGGCATACATCATCACCGGCAGATAAGAGGGGATATCCAGCGTGAACAGCCACCCCTCTTTGCCTTTAAGTTCAGCCATCTGACGGGCAGCGGCACGCACGCTGTCGGGCAGACCGGCCAGCTCGGCTTCATCGGCCACCAGCTTGTGCCAGCCCTGGGTCGCATCCAGCACGTTGTTGCTGAAACGGGAGGCCAACTCGGAGAGGCGGGCCTGAATTTCACCGTAGCGCTGCTGCGCCTCGGCAGGCAGACCGATGCCGGAGAGGCGGAAGTCACGCAGGGTATTCTGGATCTCCTTGCGCTGGGCGCCGCTCAGCAGCGGGAAATCATCGCTCTGGGAGAGGGCCAGATAGGCCTGATAGAGCCCTTCATGCTGACCGACATAGGTCTGGAATTCGGAGAGCAGCGGCAGGCAGGCGTCATGGGCCTCGCGCAGTGCTTCGCTGTTGAGTACGGAGTTGAGGTGGCTGACCGGTGACCAGATCCGTGACAGACGGTCATTTACCTCTTCCAGCGGGGCAATCAGGCTATCCCAGGTATGGGGATCACGCTGGGCCAGCACATCGCTGATCTTCTGCTTGCAGTCAGCAATCGCCTGAATCACTGCAGGCTGAACCTGCTCCGGCTTGATCTGGCTGAAAGGGGGCAGCGAATCCATTGTCAGCAAAGGGTTATTCATCCCGGTTACCTCTTGTTTGGTCTTGAACAGACCGCTTTAGCAGCTCTGTATGGCTTTCTAACATGTGGCCAAGCCACGCAATAATCAAGCGGGAATCCGCCGCAACCCTGTACTTTTCCAGCCATTGCGACCCGGATCTCTGCCGTTGCTGCAGTTTTGCCATCAACAGCCAGTAACAGGATGAATATGTGGGCCTTTTTTGGCTCTTACTGCTATTTTCAAGGGGCAAAAAATCGCCATTTACCGGCGCCACAGCTGCCAGCCAAGTACCGTCATGCTCAATCATGGAAACGGACAAAATGTGGTAGCTGTAACAAATTATCAATATTTTTCAGTCAATTAGAATCAAAACCAACTATTGATTAATTTATTTTCAAGCATCTATCATAGGCAACCTGCCATGCAGGTCACTTGATTCTCTGTGCTGCACAGAAATCGGGTGAAAAAGGCAAAGTGACCCGAAAGGGCGCGACGCAAAGCCACCGGTCTAAGGGAAAACACCTATGACAGCGGGGCTGCCCCCGGGGACGTCCGGTCACAACCGACGCCCCATTTGCACCGTACGGAGAGACGATGAACAAACTCAAATTATCCCTGCTTGGCAGCCTGCTCGGCATGGGTGCCCCCATGGCATATGCCGCCAGTGCCGGTCAGGCGATGGTCAACCCCCAGTCCGGCGTAGTAGTCGGCTATTGGCACAACTGGTGTGACGGCTCGGGCTACAAGGGCGGTATCGCCCCCTGCGTCAAGCTCGATCAGGTCAACCCGCAATACAACGTGGTCGATGTCTCCTTCATGAAGGTCTATGGCAGCGATCCCATCCCCACCTTCAAGCTCGACCCGGCCATCGGCATGAGCGAAAGCCAGTTTATCGAGCAGATCGCCGAGCTGAACCGTCAGGGCCGTGCCGTGCTGCTGGCGCTGGGCGGTGCCGATGCACACATCGAGCTGCGCAAGGGTCAGGAGCAGGCCTTTGCCGACGAGATCATCCGTCTGGTGGAGACCTATGGCTTCGACGGGCTGGATATCGATCTGGAACAGGCCGCCATCACCGCCGCCGACAACCAGACCGTGATCCCGGCGGCCCTGCGTCTGGTCAAGGATCACTACCGCGCCCAGGGGAAAAACTTCCTCATCAGCATGGCGCCGGAGTTCCCCTATCTGACCCAGACTGGCGCCTACATCCCCTATATCCGCAATCTGGAAGGCTACTACGACTGGATCAACCCTCAGTTCTACAACCAGGGTGGCGACGGTATCTACATCGATGGCATCGGCTGGATTGCCCAGAACAACGATGCCCTGAAAGAAGAGTTCATCTACTACATGGCGGATTCGCTGAGCAACGGTACCCGCGGCTTCTACAAGATCCCCCATGACAAGCTGGTGTTCGGCATTCCGACCAACATCGACGCCGCCGCCACCGGCTATGTGCAGGATCCGCAGAAGCTCTACAACGCCTTCAACCGCCTGAAGAGCGAGGGACAACCGCTGCGTGGCGTGATGACCTGGTCCATCAACTGGGACATGGGCCGCAACGCTGCCGGTCAGTCCTACAACGAATCCTTCATCAAGAGCTACGGCCCCTTCATCCACGATCAGGAGATCACGCCGCCGGTCGACAACGGCAAGCCGGTGTTCAGCGGCCTGAGCGATACCCGCATCAAGCAGGGTACCGCCTTTGATCCGCTGGCCGGTGTCAGCGCCAACGACAAGGAAGATGGCGACCTGACTGGCCAGATCCAGGTAGAAGGCTCGGTAGACAGCCAGCGCATCGGCCTATACCCCCTCACCTACAAGGTGAGCGATCGCGACAACAACGTCACCGAGCAGGTACGCACCATCGAGGTCTACAGCATGAAGCCGGTATTCAGTGGGGTCACCGACACCACGCTGGAACTGGGTACCCCCTTCGATCCGATGACCGGCGTCAGCGCCCATGATGAAGAAGATGGCGACCTGACCACCCAAATCAAGGTCAGCGGCAACGTCGACAGCAGCAAGGTCGGCCGCTACACCCTCACCTATCAGGTGAGCGACAGCGCCGGTCAGCAGGTAACCCAGCAGCGCAACGTGACCGTCAGGGAGCAGGGCGCCGTCTGTGAAAACAGCTGGGATGCCAAGAAGGTCTACGTGGGCGGCGACATCGTCAGCCACAACGGCAAGAACTGGCTGGCAGGCTGGTGGACCCAGAACGAAGAGCCGGGCACCACGGGTGACTGGGGCGTCTGGCGCGTACAGGGCGACAGCGACTGCGGCGGCACAACGCCACCCGCCGAAGGCAGCAGCGACTTCACCGTCAGCGCCATGGCGAGCGAGTACACCATAGTCAACGGTCAGGTCAGCATCCGCTTCAACCTGACCACCGCCAACCCGGTACAGATCACCGCAACTCTGGAGCAGAGCGGCCACAGCCACGGTACCACCAGCAGCCAGGTGAACGGCACCAGCACCCTGATGCTGCAGGGCAGCAATGTCACCGACGGTAGCTACGACGTGGTCATCACCGGCCTGGCTGACGGCCAGCAGCCGGTGGTGCAACGCTTCCCGGTCACCCTGACCGAAGAGAGCGACAACGGCGGCAGCGATGGCGACTACCCGGCCTATGCCCCCAACACCAGCTATCAGGCCGGTGATCGGGTCAGCAATGCCGGTGGCAACTACGAGTGCAAACCCTGGCCCTACAGCGGCTGGTGTGGCGGCTCGACCAGCCACTATGCACCGGGTACCGGCAGCGCCTGGAGTGATGCCTGGATCAAGCTCTGACCTTGCCCCAACCACTAACGGGGGCCGACAGGCCCCCGCCCATATCCTGCCCGTCGGCCACGCTGCCGATGGGCTGGATGCACTGACCCGGACGGGTTAGCCCCTCTCTTTTACATGCTTGCCAACCACCAAAAACGTCCAACAACAACCAAGATAAGGAAATCACCATGCCAAGAACCACCAAGCTTGCCACCCTGCTCGGTCTGCTGCTGTCGGCCCATGTCGTGGCCGATGAGCGCGAACAAGCCTATTTCAAACAAGCCTATCAGGAGCACTACGAACAGATGACGGCGCGCCTCGCCGCGCTGCATCAGAGTGCGGCTGACGAGCAGAACGTGATCATCAAGGATGGCAAGCGCCACCTTGCCATCAACGGCCTGCTCTACCCGCTGACGGCGGATAACCACATCCTGTTCGATCTGCCCAAACCCCACTTTTTCGACGAAACAGCCATTCGTAACGTCTTTGATTTCTTCGATGAGGAGTGGGAGCTGACCTGGTACGACGGTGGGGTCGTAGCGGTCAACAAACGCTTTGGCAACTATGACTACGGCAACGGCTGTCTGCTGGAGTACTTCCCCCACGGCCAGATCCAGAATGGCGAACGCACCCGGGTGGTGATGGAGACCAGCTCCTGCAGCGTCAACTCGTTTGCCACCTCGCTGCAATATCTGGACAAAGGCGAGGAGCTGACGGCCGACCAGCTGGGGCTGGACGCCAGCCTGATCACTGCGGTCGAGCGCTATCAGGATCGGCTCTATGTCAGCCAGAACGGCAATCCGGGCCATGTGGCCATTATCGATATCCCGAGCCGCCAGCAGATTGGCGAGATCCGCGGCACCGCAACCGGCAGTGCCACGGCCTACAACCAGGTCAGCGAACTGTTTGTCCGCAACAACCTGCTCTACGTGGTCTCGCGCTACTCGCACCGGGTCGATATCTTCGATCTGGCCGATGAACATCGCCATGTCACCACCCTGGGAACCGGTCGGGATTCCGGCAGCAACAGCCTGCACCGCGCCCAGGCCGTCTTTGCCAATCAGGATTACGTGCTGGTGGCCGATGCGCTGAGCGAGATCAAGGTCTACCGCCAGCAGGATGTGACGCCGGAGAACAGCCTCAAGACCCCCATCGCCGGTCGGCTCGCCTTTGAAGGAAAATACAGCCACCGTCTGGTGCAACTCCATCAGGTGGGTGACTATCTCCTGGCCCATACAGCCGGCAAAAACTACTACATCTATGACTTGCGCAAACTGGCTGATGCCATCGCCAGCAACACACCGCTGGCGCCTGAGCAGGTGATCGCCGACAGCAATCTGCAAAAAATCGACATGGATGGCGATCGGCTGGTGGTGAACTTCAAGGACCGCATCGAATGGCATGATGCCGATACCCTGATCGCCAACGACTTTCAGTTCAAGAACCCGACCTTTACTGTCCGGGAGATCAACCAGCAGCCCGTGGCGGCGCTGAAAGATCTCCAGCTGGCGGGCTCGGCGCTTGTCACCGCCAACGAGCGTGGCCTGGGTTTCAACCAGCTGCTGAGCAAGGAGATCAGCTTCACGGCCGACGAGCAGTTGCCGGCTCGCCCGCTGATCTTCGATCAGCTGATGCCGACCGCAGTCAGCTACATACTGCGCAATGACGAACCCTACGAGGTGCTGATCGATCGCGCCCAGCGTTCGGTCAACATCAATTCGCTGGTCAAGACCGAGCTGCTTGATAACGACACGGTGCGCATCACCAACTATGCCGCCAGAGAGCTGCATGACATCAATATCGAGTCACGCCTGAACGGTATCAACAAGTGGCTGATCCTGGGCAAGCTCGATCGCCTGCCCGCTTATGCCCAAATCACCCTGCCACTGAGCGCCTTTGGCGAGCAGGGACGCTTCAACAGCGCCAGCCGCGATGGCGTGTTTGATCTCAACAACTTGCTCGACAACAGCATCAATCTGCCTGCCCAGTTCGAGCACAGGTTTAGCTCCAACTCGGATCCGTTTGCCCAGAAGCTGGCACGCCTCAAGCCAAGCTGGAACGTGCGCTTCGCCACCAACACCAGCGGCTCCTGGCGCCCCATCAATGCCCTCTACGCCCGTGAGTGGCTGATCATCGCCACCAACCTGGCCTACATGGTCTCGACCGAGGAGTTCAAACACGTCTGGTACAACTTCAAGGCGGTGAACGGCTACGAGATGTTCGGCAATGGCGGCAACAGCTATGTGCCGAACGGGATCTTTACGGCGGCCGATTATGACTACTACTACCACAGCCTGATGAAGCGCCCCTACCTCAACCTGGGGATCACCGCCATGGGGGGCGGGCTGGGGAGTGGTGGCATCACCGGGGTCGATACCTTTAACTTTGTCAGCCACTACTACGGCGGCTGGGGCATCATTGCCCACGAATTTGGCCACGGCTTCGATGGGAAGTCCTACAGCCATGAGAGCGCGTTTGCCCGTGGCAGCCACGGCTGGCATCCCCTGATGACGGGCATGGCCAACTACCATATCCGCAAGGGCGACCTGCCCTATCTGGACGATGATCTCAACGGTTTCCACAAGCCGGAAAACGACATCTATCGCTACAACTCGGTCAGCCAGGGGGCTCGCAAGCACCGCGCTGACAGCCACATGTACTATACCGACCACTACTTCATGCAATTCTCCACCATGCCGCAAGGCTGGGTAGCCAACGGCAGCGACTTCAGTGCCGGGCAGCTGGCGGCCCTGAACAATCAGGAGCGACTGCTGATGGGCTGGATCCCCAAGGAGTCGGAGAAAGGCAATCTCTGCCGGTTCACCTTCCAGGATGGCGAGCAGTACTACGGCTACGTCGAACAGCAGGCTGATGGTCTGCTCTGTGATGCCGGATCCCTGATCCGTTATCGTCAGCCCGATGGCCAGTTTGTGCCGCTGGTCTCGGCCATCAACCAGTTTGACTGGCTGTCACTCCACCACAAGGGCAAGCTGGATCAACCAGTGCTGCACCAGAATGGTCGCCAGCTCTGCTACAAGAATGTGGCGGGCTTTTACGGTATCGGCTTCGTCAATGACAACAAACAGTGCACCCAGTTGCCCAACGTCTATCAGACCAATGGCAAGCACTGGCTGACCAGCTCCGGCTGGACCGGTCTGACCTACCTGAGCGGAGACTTCATCCTGCCCACTACCGGTAGCAGCAGTGACTTCACCGTCACCGATCTGGCGGCCGAATATCTCATCGTCAACGGCACGCTCGACTTCAGCCTGACGCTGACCACCGCCAACCCGGTGACCGTCACCGCGACCCTGTTGCAGGATGGCAATCCGGTCGCCATCGGCAGCGCCCTGATCGATGGTCAGGGTTCCCTGCAGCTGACGCAGTCGGGCCTTGCGGCCGGCAGTTACGAGCTGTTGCTGGCGGGCATGGCTGAGGGGAGCAAGCAGGGCTTCGAGCGCCGCTTCACCCTGGCATTGGTGGAACAGGCTCCGGGTGGTGACAGTGACGGTGGTAACGGCAGCTACCCGGCCTATGTTGCGGGCACCGCTTACCAGAGTGGCGAACGGGTCAGCAATGCCGGTGGCGACTACGAGTGCAAACCCTGGCCCTATAGTGGCTGGTGTGGCGGCTCGACCAGCCACTATGAACCGGGTACCGGCAGCCACTGGAGCGATGCCTGGACCAAACTGTAATCATCCGCTCGTGACCAAAAGAGGGCCATAACGACAGAGGGGGAGCCATCGGCTCCCCCTCTCGTTTCTCTCTTCAACCCGGCTTAACGGGCATCTTCCTTCAGCCACTGCGCTACGCGCTTGGCGAAGTAGGTAAGGATGCCGTCGGCCCCGGCTCGCTTGAAGCAGAGCAGAGACTCCATGATGGTCTCCTTCTCTTTCAGCCAGCCGTTCTGGATCGCCGCCATATGCATGGCGTACTCGCCGCTGACCTGATAGGCAAAGGTCGGCACGCCGAACTGATCCTTCACCTGACGAACCACGTCCAGATAGGGCATGCCCGGCTTGACCATCACGCTGTCGGCCCCTTCCTGAATATCCAGCGCCACTTCGTGCAGGGCTTCGTTGCTGTTGGCCGGATCCATCTGATAGGTGGCCTTGTTGCTCTTGCCGAGATTGCCGGCAGAGCCGACCGCATCGCGGAACGGGCCGTAGTAGCAGGAGGCGTACTTGGCGGAGTAGGCCATGATCTGGGTGTTGATGAAGCCGTTCTCTTCCAGTGCGGCACGGATGGCACTGATGCGGCCATCCATCATGTCGGACGGCGCGACTATATCGACCCCGGCTTCGGCGTGGGAGAGCGCCTGCTTGATCAGGATCTCGGTGGTGATGTCGTTCAGCACATAGCCTTCGTCATCGATGATGCCGTCCTGACCGTGGGTGGTGAACGGATCGAGCGCCACGTCGGTGATCACCCCGAGCTCCGGGAAGCGGGCCTTGAGGGCACGCACGGTGCGCTGGGCCAGCCCGTTCGGGTTGTAGGCCTCTTCCGCCATCAGGCTCTTGCTCTCCAGCGGAGTGACCGGGAACAGGGCAATAGCAGGTACGCCCAGCTCCACCAGTTCAGCGGCCTCCTCCAGCAGCAAATCGATGGAAAGACGCTCCACCCGCGGCATGGAGGGAACTGCTTCCCGACGGTTCTCCCCCTCCAGCACGAACACCGGATAGATGAGATCGTTGACGGTCAGTACGTTCTCGCGCACCAGACGACGGCTGAAATCATGTTTGCGCAGACGGCGCAGGCGGCGGCCCGGAAAGGCGCCCGGAAGAGTTGTAGCCATGAATCACTCCTGGAGAGGAAGTTGGAAGAACGCGGCGGAGGTGGCCCGGGTATGGGCCAACAAGGCCTCGGGCGCTTCACCACGACAGGCCGCCACCACCTGGGCGATGTGCGGCAAAAAAGCAGGTTCGTTGCGTTTTGGGCGCGGTTTCAGATCTCGCGGCACCAGATAGGGGGCATCGGTCTCGATCATCAGCCGACCGGCCGGAATACGCGCTACCTGTTCGCGCAGCAGCTGACCACGGCGCTCATCGCAGAGCCAGCCGGTCACCCCGATATGCAGCCCCAGCGCCAGACACTCGTCCAGCTCCTCGTCGGAACCGGTGAAGCAGTGCAGCACGGCTCCCGGTAGTCTGGGCAACCAGGGACGGAGGATCTCGATAAAACGGGCGTGTGCATCGCGACAGTGAAGGAACACCGGCATCCCGAGCTCGGCAGCCAGCGCCAGCTGGGCGTCGAATACCGCATCCTGCACCGGGCGGGGGGAGAAGTCGCGGTTGTAGTCGAGACCGCACTCGCCGATGGCCACCACCTGCGGCAGCGCCGCCAGCTCGCGCAGGGCTGGCAGGGTCGCCCCATCGACACTCTTGGCATCGTGGGGATGGACCCCGGCGGTGGAGAAGCAGTAGCCCGGCCAGCGGGCGGCCAACTCGGCGCTCTCGCGGCTACCAGCCAGATCGGTACCGGTGAGGATCAGCGCCTCCACTCCGGCGGCGCGGGCACGGGCCACCAGCTCAGGCTGTTCACCGGCGAACTGGCTGCTGGTCAGGTTTAAACCGATATCGATCATGGGATGAGGTGTTCCGAACAAAAGGAATACATATCAGGTATTTGAAAACCATCTACCGAATGGGGTCTTACCATACGCCTCGAACGAGAGCATGAAAAGAGGAAGGGAGCCTCAGCTCCCCTCGTTCTGCTATTCCTGCGGACTTCGTCATCCTCTCGCCGTCCGGCAAACAGGTGACGAACAGAGCCTCAGCTCTCCCCATCCGGTTGTTCCTGTTGCTCTTCATCCTCTTTCTTCACGTAGAAGCGGGCGAAGAACAGACCTATCTCCCACAGCGCCCACATCGGAATGGCGAGCAGGGTCTGGGAGAATACATCAGGAGGCGTCAGCAGCATGCCGACCACAAACACCCCGACGATGACGTAGGGACGCTTCTCCTTCAGGTTCTTGGGGGTGGTCACACCGGTCCAGCAGAGCAGTATGGTGGCCACCGGAATTTCGAACGCCACCCCGAACGCGAAGAACAGGGTCAGTACGAAGTCCAGATAGCTGGCGATGTCGGTCGCCACCGTCACCCCGGCAGGGGCGGTACTGGTGAAGAAACCGAACACCAGCGGGAACACCACGTAGTAGGCAAATGCCATCCCCGCATAGAACAGCAGGGCACTGGAGACCACCAACGGCATGATCAGGCGCCGCTCATGCTGGTACAGACCGGGGGCGATAAAGGCCCAGGCCTGATAGAGCAGATAGGGGATCGCCACGAAGAAGGAGACCACCAGGGTCAGCTTGATCGGCGTCAGGAAGGGGGTCGCCACATCCGTCGCGATCATGCTGGTCCCTTCCGGCAGCTGGCTGAGCAGCGGCTGGGCCACGAAGTCGTAGATGTTGTTGGAGAAGTAGATCAGCGCCAGAAACACCACGAGGATGGCGGTAATGGAGCGCAGCAAACGGGTTCTCAGCTCAACCAGATGGCTGATCAGGGGTTGTTCGGCCTGACTCATGGCTTCACCTCCCCTTTTGCTGCAGAATCGCTGACCGGCACCGGCTCGCTCTCCCGCTGGCTGTTGACCGGCGGCACGTCGTGGCTCAGCTGCACCGCAGGCTCCACCGGCGTGGCAGGCTCCGCCTGGGCGACCGGCTCGGGGCGCGGCGGACGGATCTCGTTCTCCACCTGATAGGGGCGATTGACCGACTGGGCCGCCGCCTTGAGCTGTTCGATGGACTCCTGCAGCTCGGGGCTCAGGTTGCTCATCTGCAACTGTTCGGCCTTCTTGAGGTCGTTATGCAGCTCTTGCAACTTGAGCTCCTGCTCCAGCTCGGACTTGACCGAGTTCGCGGTCGAACGAATGAGGCGGATCCAGTGGGTAGCCGTGCGGATGGCAACCGGCAGCCGCTCGGGCCCCAGTACCACCAGTGCTACCACACCGATAACGACCAGCTCCCAAAAACCGATATCGAACATGGCTTAGGCCTGGTCTTTGTCTTTCTGTTTGGCGGGCTCACTGCTCTGAGTGGCCGCTTCGTTCAGCTGTTTCGGGGGAAACTCGGCATCTTTCTGCTCGGCCTTGGCATCAGCCGGCTCGTCGGAGAGGGCTTTCTTGAACCCTTTGACCGCCGCACCCAGATCACCGCCGATCCCGCGCAGTTTCTTGGTACCGAACAGCAGCACGACGATGACTGCAATGATCAACAATTGCCAAATACTGATACCACCCATGATTTTCTCTCCAGAACAGGCGCCTGACGGCGCGGTTGTTGATTAATGGGAACGGGTTCGCAACCAGCCGACCAGCCAGCAGAGGGCTGCACCGGCGAGACTGGCTTGTCCCCACTCAATGTGTTGTTTTTGGGTCAGCAAGAATACACCCGCCAATAGCAGGCTGGCTCCAACCCCTAAGAGGTAGCGGGCCTGCCCCTGCCGACGGCTGTGACGGCGGAACTCGGCAAACATCTGGTCGAAATGACGCTGCTGATGACGGGTCTGGCGCAGGGTCTCATAGACCAGCTCCGGCAGCTCCGGCAGCTTCTCCGCCCAGAATGGCGCCTTCTCCTTGATGGCGTTCAATACCGACTTGGGCCCGACCTGTTCGTGCATCCAGTTTTCGAGGAACGGCTTGGCGGTCTGCCACAAATCGAGCTGCGGGTAGAGCTGACGCCCCAACCCTTCCACATAGAGCAGGGTCTTTTGCAGCAGCACCAGCTGCGGCTGCACCGTCATATGGAAGCGACGCGCGGTGTTGAACAGGTTGAGCAGCACGTGACCGAACGAGATCTCGGAGAGCGGCTTCTCGAAGATAGGCTCCAGCACGGTGCGGATGGCAAACTCGAACTCGTCCACCTTGGTGTCTGCCGGTACCCAGCCCGACTCCACGTGCAGCTCCGCCACCCGACGATAGTCTCGGTTGAAGAAGGCGAGGAAGTTCTCCGCCAGATAGCGTTTGTCTTCCCGATTGAGGGTACCGACGATGCCGCAGTCGATGCCGATCCAGAGCGGGTTTTCCGGATGTTCGTAAGAGACGAAGATGTTGCCCGGGTGCATGTCGGCATGGAAGAAGCTGTCGCGGAACACCTGGGTGAAGAAGACCTCTACCCCGCGCTCTGCCAGCAGCTTCATGTTGATACCGTTGGCCTCCAACGCCGGGATATCGGAGACCGGAATACCGTAGATCCGCTCCATCACCAGCACCTGCTCGCGGCAGAGGTCGGTGATGATTTCAGGCACATAGAGCGCCTCGGAGCCGGTGAAGTTGCGGCGTAGCTGGATAGCGTTGGCCGCTTCGCGCATCAGATTGAGCTCGTCGAGGATGGTCTTGCGATACTCCTCCACAACCTCGATGGGGCGCAGCCGCGCGCTCTGGGGCGCGAAACGGGCCACCAGACGGGCCAGCGTCTGCATCAGCCGCAGGTCGGCTTCGATGACCGGCTCGATATCGGGGCGGATCACCTTGATGACGATCTCGTGGCCACTCTCCTTCAGCCGGGCGGTATGCACCTGCGCGATCGAGGCCGACGCCAGCGGCGTCTCGTCGAAGTCGTCAAACAGGGTTTCGATGGGACAACCCAGGCTCAGCTCAATCTGCTGACGCGCCGCCTGACCACAGAAGGGGGGCACCCTGTCCTGCAGCAGGGCCAGCTCCTCGGCAATGTCCGGCGGCAACAGGTCGCGGCGGGTCGAGAGCATCTGGCCAAACTTGATGAAGATGGGGCCAAGGGCCTCGAAGGCGAGGCGAATGCGGGCACCGCGGCTGAGATCCGGTTGCTTGTTCTTGAGCCAGAACAGGGAGCGACGGGCCAGACGACCCGGCCAGGGTTGATAGCGGGCGGGCACCAGTTCGTCGATGCCCTGCTCCAGCAGGATGGTGATGATGCGATAGAGGCGTTTGAACTCCTTCGGGGTCATCAGGTCACCTGCTGTTCGAAGCGGGCCAGCCGCAGTTCGACGGCCTTGAGCTGCTGGGCCAGCACCTCGACGTCATCGTTGAAACTCGCCACCTCCAGCGGGCCGGGGGCGAGGCGGGCCTCTTCGGTCAGATATTCCGCCAGCTGGCTGCGGGTGCGGCACAGTTCGCGGCCGACCAGACGACGCGCCTGACGGGCACCGCTGAACAGGGTGTGGGCAACGACATCGCCGGTATAGCGCGACAGCTCCTCCTCCCAGTCGATATCCAGCTCGCCCAGCAGCACGCTGAATGCCTGTACCAGCTGGGGATCACCGCTCAGATCCAGCTTCTCCTCGCGGATATAGCGGGTCAGGGCGGAAGGGTCTTTCAGCAGACCGAGGGCGGTCAGGGAGAGACTGAGCACCGCATCCGCCTCCCCTTCATGCTGGGCCAGCACATCCAGCCGACGCTCGGAGAAGACAAACCAGAGCGGCTTGAGTTCACGCAGCTCCAGCTTGAGCACCTTGCCCACCAGTTTGCGCAGCCGCTCCGGGCTCTGTTTGTCCAGCGCCAGCAACTGGTTGAGGCTGGTTTCGATCACCGCGGTGACCATGGCATCCATCGGCATAGGCAACCTTAAAACTTGTAACCGCGGTGCAGGGCGACCACACCCTGAGTCAGATTGAAGTACTCCACCTGCTCGAACCCGACATTTTCCATCATGCCAGCCAGGGTCTGCTGATCCGGGTGCATGCGGATGGACTCTGCCAGATATTTGTAGCTTTCACTGTCGTTCGCGACGATTTCGCCCATTTTCGGCAGCAGTTTGAAGGAGTAGAGGTCATAGAGCTTGGCGATCACTTCGCTGACCGGCTTGGAGAACTCCAGCACCAGCAGACGGCCACCCGGCTTGAGCACCCGGAACATGGAGGCGAGCGCCTTGTCTTTGTCGGTGACGTTGCGCAGGCCGAAGCCGATGGTAATCACGTCGAAGTGGTTATCCGGGAAAGGGAGCGCCTCGGCATTGGCCTGCACGTAGGAGACGTTGTTGGCGACCCCCAGATTGCGCAGCTTGTCGCGGCCCACTTTCAGCATGGAGTCGTTGATATCCGCCAGCACCACCTGACCGGTCTCGCCGACGATGCGGGAGAACTTGGCGGTCAAGTCACCAGTACCACCGGCCAGATCCAGCACCTTCTGACCCTTGCGCACACCGGAACAGTCGATGGTGAAGCGCTTCCACAGGCGGTGGATGCCGAACGACATCAGATCGTTCATCAGATCATACTTGGCTGCCACCGAATGGAAGACACCTGCTACCAGAGTTTCCTTCTCGGTCGCGGCCACGGTTTTAAAGCCAAAATGCGTTGTCGTTGCTTGTTCTGACATCCCTTAAACACCCATAGAGCAAAGAATGGCCGCCAGTTTACCAGAGCCACTGGCGTCCGGACACCTTAAACCCGGCTCGCAACCAACTGCATGCCCAGCACCACCATGGCCAGACAGAGGAAGAGATTGAGACCGATATTGAGCAGCGCTTTCAGATAGGCTCCATGTTGAGCCAGCACTACCGTATCGAGGGCAAAGGAAGAAAACGTGGTCAGGGCACCGAGGATCCCCACCATCAGCAGCGGCTTCATCGGGTGTTCTACCACATGACCATGACTGATGAGGGCGAATGCCACCCCCATGATGAAAGAGCCCACCACGTTGACCACCAGAGTCCCGTAAGGAAAGTGGCGCCCCAGCAGCAAGGCCATCAGTTCGGCAATCCCAAAACGAAGGCAGGCGCCGATGGCGCCCCCTGCAGCAACATAGAACCAGGTTTGCATGGTGTTACTCCCTCAGGGTCAGGGCGCCATTATGTCGCAATGGCGGCCCTTGTGCCCAGAGGCGGAACTAATCGTCATCCAGCCTGATTGAAATCTCAGCGGCGAAAATCGATGGGCTCTGGCTGACCCAGCACGATTTCGGTCTGGGCCGGGCGGGTCTGGGCAATCACCTTGCCGTGACGGATCGAGTAACGCACCGGCACCTGACGGCGCACCGCATCGAAGCCGTTGTCGGCAGGCAGGATCAACAGGTTGGCCGGTTTGCCCACCTCGATACCATAGCGATCCTGCACATTCAGGGTGCGGGCGCTGTGGCTGCTGATCAGCTTCAGACCATCGTTGATCTGCTCGTAACCCATGATCTGGCAGACATGCAGCCCCATGTGCAGCACCTGCAACATGTTGGCGGTGCCCATGGGATACCAGGGATCGAACACGTCGTCGTGACCGAAACAGACGTTGATGTTCGCCTCCAGCATCTCCTTCACCCGGGTAATACCGCGGCGTTTGGGATAGGTATCGAACCGCCCCTGCAGGTGAATGTTCACCAGCGGATTGGCCACGAAGTTGATATCTGCCATCTTCAGCAGCCGGAACAGGCGGGAAGCATAAGCGCCATTGTAGGAGTGCATGGCAGTGGTGTGGCTGGCCGTCACCCGATGGCCGATACCCCGCTCGTAGGCGAGAGTCGCCAGCGTCTCGATAAAGCGGGACTGCTCATCATCGATCTCGTCGCAGTGCACATCGACCAGAACCTGATACTTCTCGGCAAGATCGAAGATGTAGTGCAGACTTTCGACCCCATATTCCCGGGTGAACTCGAAATGGGGAATAGCACCGATCACATCGGCCCCCAGCTTGAGCGCCTCCTCCAGCAGTGCCTTGCCATTCGGGTAGGAGAGGATCCCCTCCTGCGGGAAGGCGACGATCTGCAGCTCCACCCACTCCTTCATCTCCTCCCGCACCTCCAGCATCGCCTTGAGCGCGACCAGATTGGGATCGGAGACATCGACGTGAGTACGGACAAACTGGATGCCGTTAGCGATCTGCCACTTCAGCGTCTGGATGGCACGCTGTTTCACATCCTCATGGGTCAGCAGCGCCTTGCGCTCGGCCCAGCGCTCGATCCCCTCGAACAGAGTGCCGGAGAGATTCCAGCTCGGCTCGCCCGCCGTCTGGGTGGTATCGAGGTGAATGTGGGGTTCGATAAAGGGGGCAATCGCCAGACCGCCCTCCCCGTCCAGCACCCGACCGGCGACGGCATGTTCGTCATGGGGTTCGATGGCGGTGATGACCCCATCCTGACAGCGGATCTGCCAAAACCCTTCCCGATCGGCCAAACGAATATGTTGAATCAGCATTTGTTAGCTTCCTGTACCAGAACCGGCCGCTGGGTGAGGCGAACCAGAATGAAATAGGTGAAGGCGGCGCCCAATACCGCGTTGAGTGGCACTATGCCCGGCAGCCACTTGCCGACAGCCACCCCGACTGCCGTGGCGACCAGCGCCTGCCAGCGCACCGTCTCGAACTGCTGATCGGCAAATTGACGGTAACGCTCACGATTGAGCAGGAAATCCATGATGATAATGCCACCGATCGGCGGAATTGCCGTACTCAAAAAGGCCAGCCAGCCGACAAAATTGTTGTAAAGCCAGAGGGCGCAAGCCGTACCGATAAGGCCGTTGATCACGCTGAGCGGCTTGCTCTTGAGGCCGGTAATGTTGGCAAAACCGAGGCCGGAGGCATAGAGCGCGTTGTCGTTGGTGGTCCAGATATTGAGGCCCAGCACCAGAATGGCGGGGATCAGCAGTCCCTGCATCAGCATCACTTCCGAGATATCGGCCTGACCGGTCACCGCCGCACCGGCTGCGCCGAAGACGAACATTAGCGTGTTGCCCAAAAAAAACGCCACCATGGTAATCATGACGGCGCCCCAGGGTTTGCGACCAAATCGGACAAAGTCGGCGGTCAGAGTTCCTGCACTGATAAAGGAACCGACCACCATGGTCAGCGCCGTGGTGAACTCGATAGGATTGCTTGGTTGCACCTGCTGCAACGCAGCCATGCCACCGGTCGAGGTCACCGCCAGCCAGACCGAGTAGCCGCCAAGCAGAGCGATAGCCGGTACGGCCACAAAGCTCAGCACCATCAGGGCGGAGATCCCGAAGTAGACGGTTACCGTCATTAAAATACCCGAAATGGCGATCAGCCAGTTCACATCGATCCCAGTCGCCTTCTGTACCGGCAGCGCAAACATCGCCACGCCAACGCCAAACCAGCCGACCTGAGTACCGCCGAGCAACAGAGATGGCAGCCAGGAACCTTTCACCCCAAAGGAGTAACGAGCCAGCAGATGGGTAGAGAGACCGGTTGAAGCACCGATATAACCGAGACAAGCGGTGTAGATACCCAACAACAAGTTGCCGATAAGTACCGCCTTGATGAAGTCATCGAATACCAGCCCGGTACCAAGCGCACCACCGGTCCACATGCTGGCAGAGAAGAAGGTCAGGCCGAGCATCACCAGCATCAGCGAAAGCACACCTTTGCGCCCTTTGGCGGGTACCGCCCCCAAACAGTATTCGTTATCCTGCGCCATGCTCTCTCTCCACGTAATAGGCAAAACGCGCCGGATTTTACATGTAAAACGTTTTACGTCAATCAATCATGGTTAAATCTCTGGATAAAACCATCAATAGCAGTCAAATGAGTAACACATTAGGACTCAAACCAGCAGATAAACAGTGTCGGCTGCAAGCAGAGGGGGTTGCGGGAATAGGGAATGTAAGGGGATATCACAAAAATGACAGATGCAAAAAAGCCTCCCTTTTCAGGGAGGCTTTCTATTTAATGGTGCTGATACCCAGAATCGAACTGGGGACCTCATCCTTACCAAGGATGCGCTCTACCGACTGAGCCATATCAGCACACTAACCGGTAAAGACCACGCTGGGCGTAATCTTGAAATTGGGTGCCTGGCAGTGTCCTACTCTCGCATGGCGAATGCCACACTACCATCGGCGCTACCGCGTTTCACTTCTGA
>NZ_JAPDCH010000017.1:0-73567 GCF_027705925.1 Aeromonas sp. Y289-2 | reverse complement strand
GACGAGGTTGTTTGCGTTGCCGCTTGCCCTGTCGATGGAGGCGCATTATAGGGAACAGATTCTTTCTGGCAACCCCTTATCTGCAATAAAATTGCAAAAAACAGCACTTTTTTAGTTATTCATATCCAGACACAGCTTTTATACAAACTTATCCACAGAAACTGGTTCCGGATTGCTAGAATGGCCGAAAACAAGGAGGCCAAGATGGACTTGCGACTGAGACCCTACAAGGGAAAACGCCCGCAACTGGGCAAACGGGTGTATGTAGACCCCTGCGCGACACTGGTGGGCGATATCGAACTGGCCGATGATGCCAGCATCTGGCCCATGGTGGCGGCACGGGGAGATGTGAACCATATCCACATCGGCGCCCGCAGCAATATTCAGGATGGCACTGTGCTGCACCTGACTCGCAAGAGTGCTGGCAATCCTGACGGCTATCCGCTGCTGATCGGTGAAGATGTCACTGTGGGTCACAAGGCGATGTTGCACGGCTGCACCATCGGCAACCGGGTGCTGGTCGGCATGGGTGCCATTCTGCTTGATGGCGTCGTGGTTGAAGATGATGTGATGATCGGCGCAGGTTCGCTGGTGCCACCGGGCAAGCGACTCGAATCGGGCTTTCTATATATAGGTAATCCCGTCAAACAGGCTCGCCCACTCAAACCCGCCGAGATCGCCTTCCTCAAGACCTCGGCCGACAACTATGTCCTGCTTAAGGATGAGTATCTGCAAGAGACCTGATAGGGCTGGTAGAAACAGGAAGCCCGGCATGATGCCGGGCTTCGCTTCTTGTATAGCTATATAGCCGTGCAGAACGGCTGACCGGAAATCAGTGGGCCTGATCCCAGTTGTCACCGGTACCCGCTTCAACCAGCAGCGGCACATGCAGTTCGGCTGCGGCCGACATCTTCTCCTTGATGATGGCGGTGTACTCCTCCAGCTTCTCTTCGCGGATCTCGAACACCAGTTCATCGTGTACCTGCATCAGCATGCGGATCGACTCATCCTCGATACCGCGGATCCAGCTGTCCACGTTGATCATGGCGCGCTTGATGATATCGGCGGCCGTGCCCTGCATCGGGGCGTTGATGGCGGCCCGTTCGGCAGCCTTGCGCAGACCGGCGTTGCGGGACTTGATATCCGGCAAATAGAGGCGACGACCAAACAGGGTCTCGACATACCCCTGGGCTTCCGCCTGCTGACGGGTGCGCTCCATATACTCCAGCACGCCCGGGTAGCGTTCGAAGTAGAGATCCATGTACTTCTGCGCTTCGGCACGACCGATCCCCAGCTGCTTGGCCAGACCGAAGGCACTCATGCCGTAGATAAGGCCGAAGTTGATCGCCTTGGCGCTGCGGCGCATGTCGGTGGTGACCGCATCGAGTGCCACGCCGAATACCTCGGCGGCGGTCGCCTTGTGGATGTCCTTGCCCTCGGCAAAAGCGGTCAGCAACCCCTTGTCACCGGAGAGGTGCGCCATGATGCGCAGCTCGATCTGGGAGTAGTCCGCCGCCACCAGCTTGTAACCGGCGCTCGGAATAAAGGCCTGCCGAATGCGGCGCCCCTGCTCGTTGCGCACCGGGATGTTCTGCAGGTTGGGATCAGATGATGACAAACGGCCCGTAGCCGCCACCGCCTGATGATAGGAGGTGTGTACCCGCCCGGTCTGGGGCTTGATCATCAGCGGCAACTTGTCGGTGTAGGTGGACTTGAGCTTGGCCAGACCGCGATGCTCCATCAGCAGTTGCGGCAGCTCGTAGGTCTCCGCCAGCTCGGCCAGCACCTCTTCTGCGGTGGACGGTGCACCCTTCGGCGTCTTTTTGATGATCGGCAGGCCCAGCTTGGTGAAGAGGATCTCCCCCAACTGCTTGGGCGAGGAGAGGTTGAACTCCTGTCCGGCCAGCTCATGGGCCTGCTTCTCCAACTCCCCCAACCGCAGCTCGATCTCCTGGCTCTGCTGGTGCAGCAGCTTGGGATCGATGGTGGTGCCGAGCAACTCCATCCGCGCCAGCACTGGCAGCAGCGGCAGCTCGATCTCGCTGAATACCTTGGCGAGACCCGGCACAGCCTCCAGCTGACCCCACAGCGCCTGATGAAGACGCAGGGTGATATCGGCATCTTCCGCCGCATATGGGGCGGCCTGCTCCAGCTCGATCTGGTTGAAGGTGAGCTGTTTCACCCCTTTGCCTGCGATATCTTCAAACGAGATGGTCTCGACTCCGAGATAACGCTTGGCCAACGAATCCATGTCGTGGCGGCTGGCGGTGGAGTTGAGCACGTAGGACTCGAGCATGGTGTCGTAGGCGATGCCCTGTAGGTCGATGTCATGGTTGAGCAGCACGTTGCGATCGTACTTGAGATTCTGCCCCACCTTGAGACGGGTCGGATCTTCCAGCAGCGGCTTGAGCTTGCCCAACACCACGGCCTCGCTCAGCTGTGCCGGTGCCCCGAGATAGTCGTGGCCAAACGGCACATAAGCAGCCTTGCCCGGCTCAACCGCGAAGGAGACGCCGACGATCCGCGCCTCCATGTAATCGAGACTGGTGGTTTCGGTATCGAAGGCAAACAGCGGTGCCGCTTTCAGCTGTTCCAGCCAGCCGTCAAACTCGGCTTCGTCCAGAATGCAGCGGTAGTCGGTTTCGATGGCGGCAACCGGAGCGGCGCTCTCATCGCCAGCTTCGTCCTGTCCGGCGCTCTCGCTGCCCTCTTCACCACCGGATTCCAGCTCCTTGATCAGGTTGCGCAGCTCGTATTCGCGATAGACCGCCAGCAGGGACTCCTTGTCGACCGGCTTGAGCAACAGCTCTTCCAGACTCTGTTCCAGTTCGACGTCGGTCTTGATGGTCGCCAGTCGATAGGAGAGACGAACCTGCTCCTCCTGCTCGCGGAACTTGTCGGCGAACGCCTTGGAGCCTCGGAAGCCGAGGGCGGCGACCTTGTCCAGGTTGGCGGCAATCTCGTCGATACTGCCAATCCCCTGCAGCAGGGCCAGTGCGGTCTTCTCGCCGACACCGGTCATGCCGGGAATGTTGTCGACCTTGTCACCCATCAGGGCCAGGTAGTCGATGATGAGCTCGGGCGGCACGCCGAACTTCTCGATCACCCCTTCCCGATCGGTCTTCACATCTTTCATGGTGTCGATCAGGGTGACATGGTCGGAGACCAGCTGTGCCATATCCTTGTCACCGGTGCTGATCAGCACCGGCAGCTGCTTCTCGGTCGCCTGACGGGCCAGGGTGCCGATCACGTCGTCGGCCTCCACCCCTTCCACCATCAGGAAGGGGAAGCCCATCGCCTTGATCATCTGGTGGATCGGGGCGACCTGGCTGCGCAGATCGTCCGGCATGCTGGCGCGGGTCGCCTTGTACTCGGGATAGATGTCGTCGCGGAAGGTCTTGCCCTTGGCATCAAACACCACGGCCACATGACAGTCAGGATATTGCTTGCGCAGGCTGCGCATCATGTTGGCCATGACACGGACGGCGCCGCTCGGCAAACCGGTCGATGTGCGCAGATCGGCCTGCTGGGAGGCGAAGAAGGCGCGGTAAAGATAAGAGGAGCCGTCGACCAGAATAAGGGGGTTGCTAGGGGCCATGAAATCGTCCTGCCAGAGATAAACAGCCGCTAGGATGCCACAGGGCCCCCCTCACACCAAGGGGCGCAGCAACAGCACACAGCGCCTGATAAAGGGACTCAATCTGTGGATAACTCTGTGTTCAAAAATGGGGCGCATCAGGGCGCACAGTGATAAAACTGTGCATAAGAATATAAAAATCCATTAAAAACAATGCGTTGAGATCGTAAAAACAGATCATGAGACAGTTAGAATGATCTCGATCAATGTGGAAAAAGATTTAAGGGAGTAGGTACGGCAGGATCCAAAACGAAACAATCCTAGCACAGCAAGATGACTTGACCAGCGGAGGGCGAGCGATAACCATACAAAAGTACAACAATCCATCCTGGCTCACATTTTCAACAACGAGGAGTTTGCCATGAAAAAAGTGGCCGTGATTTTGAGTGGCTGCGGTGTCTTTGACGGGGCCGAAATCCACGAGGCCGTCATCAGCCTGCTGGCGTTGGCCCGTCAGGGAGCCGCCGTCCAGTGCTTCGCCCCGAACGTGGCGCAGCTCCATGTCATCAACCACCTGACCGGTGAAGTGAGCGAGGGGGAGAGCCGCAATGTGCTGGTCGAAGCGGCCCGCATCTGCCGTGGCCAGATCAAGGATGTGGCCGAGCTGGATGCGGCCGATTACGACGCGCTGCTGGTACCCGGCGGCTTTGGCGCGGCCAAAAACCTGTGTGACTTTGCTATCAAAGGAGCCGAATGCAACATCCAGCCCGATGTGCTGAAAGCGTGCCAGAGCTTTGCCAACGCCAACAAACCGGCCGCCTATATCTGCATCGCGCCCGCCATGATCCCGCTGATCTATGGTGCCGGGACGCTGGCGACCATCGGCCATGACGAAGGCACCGCCAACGCCATCGAGGCGATGGGCGGCAGCCATCTCAACTGCCCGGTCAACGAATTCGTGGTGGATCAGGAGCGCAAGGTGATTTCGACCCCCGCCTACATGCTGGCCAACAACATAGTCGAAGCGGCAGACGGTATCGAGAAGACAGTCAAGCAGTTGCTGGCGCTATAATTCCCATCCCGCCAAAAACAGACGGGCCGCTCATGGAGCGGCCCGTTTTCAATTCTGCCTGAAGGCGATGAATTAGATGGTTTCGCCCATCTGATCCATTTTGCCCAGCAGGGCACGCAGACGCTCCTGCCACGCAGTGTGCTCGTTGCGCAGCTGATGGTTCTCGTCTTGCAGCTTGCTGTTCTGCTCTTTCAGCTCGTCCAGCTCCATCTTCAGCAGGGAGATGTTGTCGACGGCGGATTGTACTTTGGATTCGAGTTGCTCAAGGACTTCTAGTGACATATGCATACCTGTTTGTTCAATTGCGATGCCCCACAGAGGGCGATTCAAGCGCGTGAAGCCAGCATACCCCGAGCGCATCGGCACAAACAAGCCAGTGCGCTGTAAAATGCGCCTTCCATAGATGTATTGTCTAAATATGCGTCTATTTTTCTCGCATCCTGCGCCCGAGCCGCGACAACACACTGAACCGTGCGTAAAAGACCCCGCCGCCCGCGCATCATTTGCACCCTCCTGACGGCGCCGCCGTTATCCATGCAAGGCGATATAAGCCCCTAGCAACAGACAGGCAACCACATACATCAGCAGGCCGTAGCGCAGGTTCCAGCGCAGGATCAACCCGGCACTGAGGTTATAACGGGAGGCCAGCGCCAGATTGGAGCCGGAGAGCGGACTGGTGCCGGTGGCAAGCCCCCATCCCAGCAGGAAACACATGCCGAGCAGGCTGGGATCCGGCGCCAGCGGCCAGAGCAGCGGCGCCAGCCCGGAGATGCTGATGAGCGGATGCACGCCGACGATTGCCACCAGCAAAATCAATAGCAGAGTGAGGGATCCCTCAAGCCAGCCAAAGTGGTTGAACAGCGGCAGGCCGTGACCGGAGCCAAGATCGATGACCGACAGCGCACTGTTGATGCCTGCCGCCAGCAAACCGGCCCCCAGAAACAGCACCAGCTGACCGCCGATGGCGGGAAAGCGTTCCACCACCTGCCGCTTGAGGGCCGCCTTGCGCCCGGCCCTCGGCATAAAGAGCAGCGCCAGCAGCGGGGCCACCAGCGCGATCACCGCCAGAATGCCAAGCTGGGGCCAGATCTGCTTGATGAGCAGTACCAGCAGCGCCAGCGTGACCGGCAACCCCAGAGTCTGCAACCGCAGCGGATAACCGGCAAAGTCGGCCACTCCGATCCGCTCCACCTGCCAGGCGGTCAGCCCCATCGCCAGCAAGGCGGCGAGGATCCCGAACGGCAGAATATGGGAGAGCTGCAAGCCCGGCGCATAGGTGAGCGCCACCGCCATGGCGACAAAGAAGGGTGACCAGAAGGCGGCGGCACAGAAGATCCGGCTCAGTACCATCACTTGGCGCCGCTCCAGGGTGCCATTGCGCTCCAGCCGATCGCCGATGATAAAGAGCACCGAGAGGTTGATGACCGCCCCCAGCAGATTGAGGCTGGCCATGGTGCTCCACAGCCCCTTTCGCCCGGTCCAGGAGGTGGTGCCGGTCAAGAGCCCTGAGGTGGCCAGGTTGAGGGTGCTCACCGCGGCAAACATGGTGAGCATATTTATGTTGGGCAGCAGCCAGTCACCGGCGGTGAGGGTCGCTCCCTGCCACCAGGAGAAGATGAGCAGCAACAGCGCCGCGCCATACAGGGCCAGCGCCTGCCGCTTGGCAGCCCCCACCAGCCAGGGCCAAGTGAGCAGTGATGCCCCCCAGGCAGCCATGGCCGCAGGCCAGGGGGAGAGTCCCAGATAGAGATGCAGCAAGTTGAGCAGCCACATCCCCAAAATCAGATAACCCGACCAGCGTTTGGCCATCGACTACTCCGGCCGGGAGATCAGAGACACTGATCCATATCCAGTGAAGGCTTGTCGCACTCCGGACGGCCGACGATCTTGGCAGGTACGCCAGCGACAGTGGTATGAGGCGGCACCGGGTTGATCACCACGCTGCCCGCACCAATTTTGGCGCCCACGCCCACTTCGATATTGCCGAGCACCTTGGCGCCCGCCCCTATCATCACCCCTTCGCGGATCTTGGGATGGCGATCGCCGCTCTCCTTGCCGGTACCACCGAGGGTCACGCTCTGCAGGATGGAGACATCATCCTCAATCACTGCCGTCTCACCCACCACTATGCCGGTGGCGTGGTCAAACATGATCCCTTTGCCGATGCGGGCGGCCGGGTGCACATCCACCCCGAACACCACCGAGATCTGGTTTTGCAGATAAAGGGCCAGCGAGCGGCGCCCCTGACGCCACAGCCAGTTGGCGACCCGATACCCCTGCAGGGCATGGAACCCCTTGAGATAGAGCAGCGGGGTGGAGAAGAGATCGACCGCCGGATCGCGCTCCTGCACGGCGCAGATGTCGGCCGCCACTACCGTCAGCAGCTCGGGCTCGCTGCGCAGGGCCAGCTCGATCACCTCGCGCAGGGCGATGGCGGGCATGGTGGCGCTGTCGAGTTTGTTGGCCAGCTGGAAGCTGAGGGCCGAACGCAGATTCTTGTGATTGAGAATGGTGGAGTGGAAGAAGCTGGCCAGCATCGGCTCCTGGGCCGCCATGCACTCCGCTTCTTGCTGAATTTTGTGCCAGGTTTTGGCAACCAGTTCATCCATGTTGCAGCCTACTGTTGTTCTGGGTGAGGGCTCTGTTGTTCTTTTGTCAGCACCGAGATGGGGTCCATGTGGATGATGACATCCATCCGCTCGAATGCCTGGCGTACCGCCAGCTCGGCTTCATCGGCGATCTGATGGGCCTTGACCAGGGGGATCTGATCATCCAGTTCAAGATGCAACTGTACGAATCGGGTCGGCCCGGATTGACGGGTGCGCAGGTCATGTACGCCGTGTACACCTTCTACGGCACAGCAGAGCGCCATTATTCTCGCTTGTTCTTCCGCTGGCAACTGACGATCGAGCAGGGCCTGCACCGACTCGTAGCCGATGTGTCCCGCCCCCCACAACAGGAATAGCCCGATCAGGATGGCAAACAGGCCATCGGCCCAGTACCACCCCTGCCCCGCCAGCACCAGCGCCAGCAAGACACCGGCATTGAGCAGCAGATCGGAACGGTAGTGCAGCATGTCGGCCTTGATGGCCACACTGTTGGTCTTGCGAATAACGAAACTCTGGAAGCTGACCAGCAGCAGGGTCAGCACGATGGATCCGCCGCTGACCCAGAGACCCGCTTCCAGCCGCAGGATAGGCGCCTGATTGAGCAGGGATGAAATTCCGTGCATCACCAGCAGCAGGGCGGAGCCGGAGATAAAGGCCGACTGAATCAGGCCCGCCAGCGACTCCGCCTTGCCGTGACCGAAACGGTGTTCGTCATCGGCCGGGGCCAGCGCATAGCGAATGGCCAGCAGGTTGATGATGGAGGCACTCACATCCATGAAGGAGTCGGTGAGCGACGCCAGTAGGGTCGACGAGTCGGTCATCAGCCAAGCGATCAGTTTGCCGATGATCAGCAAGGTAGCGGTGGTGACCGCCGCTATGCTGGCAAAGGTCACCCAACGAGAATATTGTTGATGGCTCAAAACCGGCTTTCCTCTGGCGATGAAAAACTTATTATACCCTGACCCCGGCGTCAGTTTGGCGCGAAAATCTGCGGAATAACACCAGATGAACAGAATACTCCTGGTCGACGACGATCTTGAATTGACCCAACTGCTCACCGAAATTCTGACCTTGGAGGGATTTCAGGTCACGGTCGCCGAGGATGGTGAAGAGGGGCTGCAACGGCTGGCGGAGCAGAGCTTCGATCTGGTGCTGCTGGACGTGATGATGCCCAAGCTCAACGGCTTTGCCATGCTGACCAAGCTGCGCAAGACCCACGATACCCCGGTGCTGATGCTGACCGCCCGCGGTGACAGCCAGGATCGGGTCAACGGTCTGGAAGCGGGTGCCGACGACTATCTGGCCAAGCCATTCGATGACAGGGAGCTGCTCGCCCGGGTACGCGCCATCCTGCGCCGTACCCAGAGCGCCCCGCCCCAGCGCGGCAACTCCTCCGACGAAGTACACTTCATGGATATCGTGCTGCAACCCGGCCTGCAGCAGGCCCGCTGCGGCGAACAGCTGCTGGAGCTGACCGCCACCGAATTCGGGCTGCTGGAGTGCCTGCTGCGCAATCCCGGCCAGATCGTCAGCAAGAGCCACCTCTCCGAGCAGGTGCTGGGCAAGAAGCTGGAACCCTTCGATCGCGCCATCGACATGCACCTGAGCAACCTGCGCAAGAAGCTGCCGGACCGCACCGATGGCCAGCCCCGCTTCAAAACCGTACGGGGGCGCGGGTACCTGTGGCTAGAGCAAGAATAGAGCGCATCAACTCCCTCAACGGGATCTCGACCCACATCTTCCTCTGGTTCTGGTTCATGCTGCTGGTGATGCTGGCCGCCGTGATCAGCCTGCCGACCCTGGATCCCCGCAACCAGATCCCGCTGCCGACCCACGAAGTGGCGCGGATGCAGAACAACGTGCAAGCCCTGCTCAACGCCGCCGAGCCGGATCAGGATTTCGATCTGGCCAAGGCGATGGACAAGATCGCCATGCTGCCGGTGGATAACGTCTACCTGCGCGACGAGAAGGGGCAGATCCAGTCCACCACCCATCCGCGCAAGTTCGTGGTGCGCTTTATGGTGGATGCCGATGACCCGGCCAATCCCATGCTGGGCAACGAGGATCGCAAGGCGATCGCCGGCCCCTTCCTGATGGAGCACCACGGTCATCGCTATCACGTCTATTTCGGCCTCAATGCCGAGAATCCCTATCTGTTCCTGTTCATTCAGGTGCTGGATCACCCGATCCGCATTCTGGGCATCTCGATGCTGGTCAGCACCCCGCTCTGCCTGCTGCTCGCCTGGCGGCTGACCCGCCCCATCCTGCAGTTGCAGAAGTCGGTCTCCCAACTGGCGGCTGGCAATCTGGAGGTGCAGATCCCCAACCTGGGACGGGGCGACGAGATCGGCCAGCTGGCGGATAACGTCAGCCGTATGGTGGAGACGCTCAAGAGCATGATCCAAAAGCAGAAACAGCTGCTTTCCGATATCTCCCACGAGCTGCGCAGCCCCCTCACCCGGATGCAACTGGCGCAGGCGCTGATCCGCCGCAAGCAGGGTGACAGCGCCGAGCTGGCGCGGATCGAATCGGAGATCGGGCGGCTGGACAAGCTGATCGGCGATCTGCTGGATCTGTCGCGGGTGCAGCAGCATGTGGAGGCACCGGTGGTGCACCCGCTGGCCGACCTGCTGGAGCCCATCCTCGAAGATGCCATGTTCGAGGCAAACCAGAGCGGCAAACAGCTCAGACTGCCGCCACTGCCCGCAGAGTCGATCCAGATGTGGCCAGAGCTGTTGGCCCGGGCGGTGGAGAACCCCCTGCGCAACGCCCTCAAATATGCCCGCGAGTTCATCAAGGTGGACTGGTATCGGGAGGGGCAGGAGTGGGTGATGACCATTCGGGATGACGGCCCCGGCGTGCCTGACGAGCAGCAGGCGCTGCTGTTCCAGCCCTTCTTCCGGGTGGATGATGCCCGCAACGCCAAAACTGGCGGTACCGGGCTGGGGCTGGCCATCGCCTCGGAGGCAATACAGCGCCACGGCGGCACCATTGCGGCCAGCAACAATCACCCGACCGGGCTGACCATCACCATCCGCTTGCCCATCGCCTGATCCTTTTCATCCGGACGGGCGCTGGGTATGCTGGCGCCCCTTCTTGGCTTTACATCTCTTTGCAGGAGCTCGTCATGCTCGATATCGTCCTCTACCAGCCGGAAATTCCGCCCAACACCGGCAATATCATCCGGCTTTGCGCCAATACCGGTTACCGGCTCCATCTGATCGAGCCGCTGGGATTTGAGTGGGATGACAAGCGGGTAAAACGGGCGGGACTCGACTATCACGAGTTTGCCGAGGTGAAGCGCTGGTCGAGCTATGAGGCTTTTCTGGCCGCCGTGGCGCCCAAACGGGTGTTTGCCTGCACCACCAAGGGCCGTACCGCGCACTCGGCAGCACAATATGCCCTTGGCGATGCCCTGCTGTTTGGCCCGGAGAGTCGCGGCCTGCCCATCGAGATCATCGAGAGCCTGCCATTCGAGCAGCGGCTACGCATCCCTATGGTGCCCCAGAGCCGCAGCATGAACCTCTCCAACGCGGTGTCTGTCTTTGTCTACGAGAGCTGGCGCCAGCTCGGCTATGACGGTGCCATGTAAGCGCCACCGATGATCAGTGGCGGGCGTCGAGCAGATGCCCGCTGCGCTCCAGCCGCCAGCAAGTGACCCCCAGCGACAGACCGCGCCCCACCATCAGCGCCGCCATCGCCGCCCATAACGCGGCTACGCCCCACGACTGACAGAGCCACCAGATCGGGAAGAAGCCGCCAAACGCGGCCAGCAACATGCTGTTGCGCATCTCCCGCGCCCGGGTCGCCCCGATGAATACGCCATCCAGCAGGAAACACCAGACCGCCAGCAAGGGCATGGCGATCAGCCAGGGAAGCTGACGATGTGCCTCCGCCACCACGGCCGGAATGTCGGTGATATAGCCGATAAGGTGGGCACCAAAGAGGGCAAACACCAGGGTAAAACCACTGGCGATGAGGGCGGCCCAGCCCAGATTGAGCACGATCGCCTCCCGCAGTTTCTGCCGATCCCGCTGACCGATGGCTCGTCCTACCATGGCCTCCACCGCATAGGCAAAACCATCGAGTCCGTAGGAGATGAGCATCAGGAAGTTGAGCAGCACCGCATTGGCGGCCACCGCTACATCCCCCAGCCGTGCCCCTTGCAGAGTCATGAAGGCGAAGCAGAGCTGCAAACAGAGGGAGCGCAGGAAGATATCGCGGTTGAGACCGAGCAGCCGCACCATGGGCGCGAGCTGCCGCCAGCGCAGCCAGCCATCCTGCCACACCGTCGGCGCCAGTTGCCGCAGCTGACAGCGTACCAGCCAGATGCCGACTGCCAGCGCGCAGTAGTCCGCCATGACCGAGGCTGCCGCCACACCCCGCACCTGCCAGCCGAGCCCGAGCACAAACAGGGCGTCGAGCGCCATATTGACCAGATTGGTGAGGATCAGCATCACCATGGGGCTGCGGGCATCCTGCATCCCCAACAGCCAGCCCATGATCACCAGATTGCAGAGCGCCGCCGGGGCGCTCCAGATCCGCACCGCCACATATTGGCCCGCATAGAGCTGCACCTCGGGCGAGCCGCCACTCAGAGCGATCAGTCGTGGCAACAGGGGGAAGAGCAACAACAGCAGCGCCAGGCCAAGAGCAATGGCCAGCCCCAGCGCCCGCAGCAGGGTATCGAGCTGGGCACGACCGTCGGCGGCGCCGTGCGCCTGCGCCGTCAGCCCGGTGGTCGACATCCGCAAAAAACCAAGCAACCAGAAGATGAGGTTGATCAGGGTCGCGCCGACCGAGACGCCCCCCAGAAACCAGGCCTGACCGAGATGACCGATCACCCAGGTGTCCACCAGCCCCAGCAAGGGGGTGGTGATATTGGAGAAAACCATGGGCAGGGCGAGCGCAAAGACGGCGCGGTGGCGAGAGGGATCGCGCCACCAGGGGGCAACAGATGAGTTCACGCTCAGTGGCCTGCCAGCTTCAGGATGCGGGCGAAGTCAGAGAGCATGGTGGCCATCTGCACCCGTGGCACCTGACCCGGCGCCACCTGCGGACGGAATACCGCCTGCAGCTTGCCCTTGGGATTGATGAGCACGATGGAGGCGGAGTGATCGATCAGGTAATCCTTCTCCCCCTGATTGGCGATGGAGTAAATCAGCCCCAGATTGCGCACAAACGGGAACAGCTTGTCGTGGGGGGCAGTGGCCGCCTTGAACTCGGGATTGAAGAAGGCGGTATAGGTCTTGAGGCGTGGAATATCGTCACGCTGGGGATCCGCCGAGATAAACACCACCTGACTGTCGGGCGCCATCTTCTTCAGCTGGTCATAGACGGAACGCATATCTGCCAGGGTGGTGGGGCAGATATCGGGGCAGAAGGTGTAGCCGACGAACAGGAAGGTCCAGTGCCCCTTCAGGTTGGCAGGGGTGAACGGCTGGTTGTCCGCATCGGTAAAGGCGAAATCATTGATGTCCCGCCCCGCCGGATAATAATCGGCCTGTTCCGGTTGCTCTGGCTGCGTGGCGTAGAACACCAGGATCAGGCAGGCTGTCAGCAGCAGAAAGAGCAGGGGATAGCGGAGCTTCATCATAACAAGAGACCCTTTCAGTTCGAGGCAGATGGCCAGCAGTGACCGGACAAGAGGGGGGCATTGTACCCCAGCGAGCCGCCAAGGTGGTTCAACCTTGTGCAACGCCCTGTCAGGAGTCGACCATTTGGCATAATTAATCGCCAGTTGCGGCCATAAAAAAACCGGCCCCCTCGGGTGCCGGTTATGAATGGATTTGTTTGTCTCTTCTGCTCAGGGGCGAGCGTTACGCCCCTGCTGCAACATCTTGCCGATGGCCCGCACGCCGATGGGAATCACGGGGGCCAGCCAGTCCTCTTCCCTCTGGCGATCGCCATGGCCACGCTTGAACAGCAATACCAGACGCACCACCTTCTCTTTCGGGCATCCCAGCCAGAGCGTCCAGTGCGAACCACGATGGTGCAGCCAGAGACCGTAAAACCAGGTCATCCGGCTACCTTTGACAAAACGGGTGATAGACGATTCTGCTGGCGCAGCCCCAGCCTCTGAATCCCATGGCGATCTTGATGCCATACCAATCCTCCTTGACCGACAGGTCATGTTGCTTCGCCGGCCTGAACTGGGAACAGGCCCGTCACGACTATCTGCAACCATTACGAGTGGTCCCCTTTGCCCGACAAGGCTCGGGATCTCCCCACTCCCCCTTCATATCCCGTGAAGGTGTACTGCCTGATTCTCGTTGTTACCGGCCCTCCCGTCACGGCGCATTGCGATGGTCAGAGGGAGGCGCCAAGCCCTGTCTCGGCGACAGGGCACTGATCTGAGCATATATCTGAAATGGATGATTGGTAGCCGGTCGCGCAGGACAAAAATGCCGCCACCGATGATCTGTTTGATATGACAAGGAAAGTGCGCCAGAAACAGCACGGCCTCCCGAAGGAGGCCGTGTGGCAAACGCAGTTGGCGGAGATGATTACATCCAGTCGGCGTTGCGGATCACCCCGACCGCCAGCCCTTCGATGGTGAGCTGCTGGCAGGAGAGATCCACCTCGATGGGGGAGAGCTCTTCATTTTCCGGCAGCAGCCATACCTGACTGCCCTTGCGCTGGAAGCGCTTGACGGTGACATCCTCATCGAGACGGGCGACCACTACCTGACCGTTGCGCACCTCCTGGGTCTTGTGCACCGCCAGCAGATCGCCATCCAGAATACCGATGTTCTTCATGCTCATCCCCTGTACCCGCAGCAGAAAATCTGCGCGCGGATGGAACAGGGCGGGATCAACCTGATAGTGGCTCTCGATATGCTCCTGAGCCAGGATGGGTTCACCGGCAGCGACCTTGCCGATGAGCGGCAGGCCGCTCTCTTCCAGCACCTCTTCCTCTTCGAGCAACAGGCGAATGCCGCGGGACGTGCCCGGCATGATCTCGATGACCCCTTTTTTGGCCAGGGCCTTCAGATGTTCTTCGGCCGCATTGGCCGACTTGAAACCAAGCTTCTGGGCAATCTCGGCACGAGTCGGCGGCATACCGGTCTCGCTCATGTTCACCTTGATCAGCTCCAGCACTTCGGCCTGGCGGGGGGTAAGGGGTTTCATAGAATTGGCACCTGTCTTTTTATACAGCACACTGGCAGTATATACAGTGCAGTGGCCAAGGCAAGGCGCAGCTGACATTTGTCGCAACCAACCCCTCATTTACTGCTGTTTTGATCCTGCGCAGCTGACTCATCGTACCTCTCGGCGACAAGGGGCTGTCGATTTGCTATGCTCACGCCGCATTTTTTTGGAGAGCAGACGCACATGTCCCTAGGACAGAAGATTTCCAGAGCCATCTTGCAATGGCCGGTCAGCGGCTTGGTCAATCACAAGAGCCTGCCGGAAAATCCCATCACAGAACTCAATCTGGATCCGGCCAGACCCATCGTCTATGCCCTGAAAACCAGTTCGATCACCGACCTGATGACCCTGCAGCAGTGCTGCGAGGATCTCGGTCTGCCCGGTCCCTTCACGCCGCTGGAACTGAACGGCCAGCTGCTGCCGCGCTATGTCTGTCTGGATCGTCCGCCTCCCCTGTTTGGCAAACGCAGCAAACCGCTCCCCTTCCTGCAGGAGTTCCACCAGCTGCTGGATCTGCACAAGCAGGATCCCGAGCTGGATATCCAGGTGGTGCCCGTCACCCTGTTCTGGGGCCGCGCTCCGGGTCGGGAAGGGGAAGAAGCCTCCGGCCTCAACATCATCAGCAGCCTGGCGCCGAACCGGCTGAAGAAGGCACTTATCGTGATCCTCAAGGGTCGCGAAAATCTGGTGCGCTTCTCGCCGCCGCTCTCCCTGCGCTACATGGCCGACAAGCACGGCACCGACGAGGCCATCGCCCACAAGCTGGCACGAGTGGCCCGTACCCACTTCAGCCGTCAGCAGCTGGCTGCCACCGGCCCGAAACTGCCGAACCGCAACCTGCTGTTCAAGCAGCTGCTCGACTCCGCGGTGATCCAGCAGGCGATTGAAGAGGAGGCCCAGCGCGAAGGGATCAGTCTCGAGAAGGCGCAAAAGCGTGCCCATGGCTACATGGACGAGATCGCCTCCAACTTCTCCTACCGGCTGATCCGCCTGGGCGAGAGCTTCCTCGGCTGGCTATGGAACAAGCTCTACCGCGGTTTGTCGGTCAATGGCGCCGAGAAGGTACGCCAGCTGGCGCAGGAAGGGCACGAGATCGTCTATGTTCCCTGCCACCGCAGCCACATGGACTACCTGCTGCTCTCCTACGTCATCTACCACCAGGGGATGGTGCCGCCCCATATCGCGGCAGGCATCAACCTCAACTTCTGGCCGGCGGGCCCCATCTTCCGCCACGGCGGCGCCTTCTTCATTCGCCGCACCTTCAAGGGCAACCCGCTCTACAGCACGGTATTCCGGGAATACCTCAACCTGCTGTTTGCCAAGGGTTACTCGGTGGAGTTCTTCACCGAAGGCGGTCGCTCCCGTACCGGCCGTCTGCTGCCGCCCAAGACCGGCATGCTGGCGATGACCCTGCAGGCAATGATGCGCGGGCTGGACAGGCCGGTCACTCTGGTGCCGGTCTATCTGGGTTACGAGCACGTGATGGAGGTGAACACCTACCACAACGAGCTTAAGGGGAGTCGCAAGGAAAAAGAGAGCTTCCTGCAGGTGCTCGGCATCCTGCGCAAGCTGCGCAACTACGGCCGTGGCTTCGTCAACTTCGGCGAACCGCTGACTCTCAACAGCTACCTGAGCGAACACATCCCCGACTGGAAAAAGCACATCGGGGAAGAGGAACGTCCGGAGTGGATGGCGGGCACCGTCAACAATCTGGCCGAACTGCTGATGACCCGCATCAACGGCGCTGCCGCGGTCAACGGCCTGACCCTGAGCGCGCTGGCGCTGCTGGCCGCCGAGCGCCACGCCCTGACCCGCGACGAGTTGCAGGCCCAGCTCAACACCTATCTGGATCTGCTCAAGGCGGTGCCCTACAGCCCGCAGAGCACCATTCCGGATGAGGATGCCAAGACCCTGCTGGATCAGGCGATGGAGCTCAACAAGTTCGAGGTGAGCGAGGATAAACTGGGGCAGATCATCAGTCTGGACCGCTATCAGGCGATCCTGCTGACCTACTACCGCAACAACATCCTCCACCTGTTTGCCATGCCCTCTCTGGTGGCGGCATTGATCGAACGGTGCGAAGGGATCTCCCGCAGCGAGATCATGGCTCGTTGCATCGACATCTATCCGCTGCTCAAGACCGAGCTGTTCCTGCGTTATGAAGAGGAGGAGCTGCCAGCGCTGGTCGACAGCCTGCTCGACGCCCTGCAAACCCAGCAACTGATCGAGACCCGCGATGACGGCTACTGGGTCAATCCGGCCAACCAGATGCGCCTGCTGCTGCTGGCGGAGAGCATTCAGGAGAC
Source organism: Aeromonas sp. Y289-2 (assembly GCF_027705925.1). Classification (NCBI taxonomy): domain Bacteria; kingdom Pseudomonadati; phylum Pseudomonadota; class Gammaproteobacteria; order Aeromonadales; family Aeromonadaceae; genus Aeromonas; species Aeromonas sp. Y289-2. Next base: position 56,852 of record NZ_JAPDCH010000017.1, on the reverse strand, counting down.
CCTGCAACGCTACGCCATCGTGCTGACCCGGGTGCTGGCCCAGCCTCATATCGAAGCAGAGCAACTGGAAGCGGACGGCCTGATGATGGCAGAGCGCCTCGGCACCCTGCACGGCATCAACGCCCCCGAGTTCTTCGACCAGAAGCTGTTCAGCACCCTGATCCACACCTTGCGCAAGGAGGGTTACCTCTCCCCAGAGTGCAAGCCGGATCTCGGCCGCTTCCAGGCGCTGGCCGACAACATAGTGCCGCTGCTGAGCAACAAGATCCGCCGTACCATTCAGGCAGGCAATCAGCTCTAATCTGCAACGCAAACAAAGAAGGCCGCATGATGCGGCCTTCTTTTTTATCGGAGTCTGCGCGGGAACAGGTCACGCCAGCAGGTAATCGAGCACCAGACCGGTAAACACCAACGCCCCCACATAGTTGTTGTTGAGAAACGCCTGGAAGCAGGCTTCCCGCTGCCGCTCGCGAATGAGCCGCTGCTGATAGACAAACAGCACCGCCGCTCCCAGCAATCCCCAGTAATACCAACCCCCCAGCGTCATCAGCTGTCCGACCGCCAACAACAGCAGCAGGGTCGAGAGTTGCAGTGCGCCGATGATCCGCTTGTCGTAACGACCAAACAGGATGGCGCTGGATTTGAGGCCGATCTTGAGATCATCATCCCGATCCACCATGGCGTACTGGGTGTCGTAAGCCACGGTCCAGAGCAGGTTGGCGAAGAAGAGCAGCCAGGCCACCAGCGGCAGAGCATCCGCCTGCGCCGCATAGGCCATCGGGATCGACCAGGAGAAGGCCATCCCGAGCACCAGCTGGGGATTCGAGATAAAGCGCTTCATAAAGGGGTAGCTCACCGCCAGCAGCAGGGCGACAAACGACAAACCGATGGTGAGCGGATTCATGGTCAGCACCAGACCAAACGAAATGAGCGCCAGCACGAAGAAGAGCGCCAACACCTCCCACGGCTTGACTCTGCCCGTGGGCAAGGGGCGACCAGCGGTGCGTTTGACGTGGCCATCGAAGTTGCGATCCGCATAGTCGTTGATCACGCACCCTGCCGAGCGCATCAGAAAGACCCCGACCACAAACACGGTCAGCACCCAGAGATTGGGCAGGCCACCAGCGGCCAGCCAGAGCGCCCACAGGGTTGGCCACAGCAGCAGTAGAGTGCCTATGGGTTTGTCGACGCGGGCCAACTGCATGTAGGCAAGTCCCCGCTCCTTGGTTAACAGATTCACTCCAGCTCCTTGTCACAGACGAGAGAGGGCAGAAACAGCTCGTGCACCAGCAGTGGCCACTGCCCCAGAAACAGACGGGAACGACGCCCCCAGACAGTGGCGGCCGGGCAACGGGGATTGGCGGCAATATCGAAACGGGCCAACTGCAGATGATCGCGGCGGGCAGGCTCATGGCCAAATACCCGCTCACCCAGCGGCTGCTCGCCAAGCTCGGCAATGCCGCTCCCTTGCAGCGCGTCATCGGCAAACAGGGTCCAGCCCAGCACGGCGGGTCCACGATCCCCGTGCAGGATCACCTCACGGCAGGTACCGGCCGGCGAGGCCGAATCCACCAGCCACTGCTCATCGGCAGTAAGGGCGACCGGGTGATTGCCCAGCCACTCCACCGAAAAGTGGCGATTGTGCTGACGCAGCCGCCGGGTCATGGAGCCGGGCTCCAGCAGCCAGGGGCGCAAGCTGGCGGGCAATTCGCAACATTCAGGGGCCAGCCACCCGCTTAACGGCGTGAGGGGAACAGTCAACTCGGACTTCACAGCTTCACCATCCAGAGATTTCCGTGTTCAGGTTAAAATCCGGTTTATTATCCGTAAATCAATAGCGAAATGTAAGAACATCCGTGCTTGACGGCCCCGATGGCAACATCAAAAATGGGTTATCTCTTGCTGATGAGCCATCTATATGAAGATCTTCAAAATTCTGCTGGTGTTGTTACTGAGCTGTGGCGCCCTGCAGCAGCAAGCTCTGGCTGAAGATGAGCCGCCCGCCGAGGGCACGGAGGGGGCTGCCAAGCCCGGTTTCTCCTACCACGCGCTCGATCCCGACATCATCACCAACTACCTGAGTGATAGCAAAACCCTCGGTTATATCCGGGTCACGGTAGAGCTGATGGCGGAAAACGAAGCCGACCTCAAGCTGCTGGAGCAGCATGACCCGCTGATCCGCGATGCCATCATCCGTCTGATTGGCAGCAAAAATGCCGATCAAGTGAAGTCCCTGACCAACCGAGAAGAGCTGCGCAAGGAGTGCGAGACAACCGTCAACGAACTGCTGGTGAAAGAGACCGGCAAGAAAGCGGTGCGCGAGCTTATCTTCACCAAGTTCCTCTACCAGTAATCCCTCCCGAAACAATCGCTTATTGGCATATCGGCCAATAAGCGAGCTTTGCCGGTTTATTCGAAATGAAAATCGATTACAATACGGCCGTCAAGTCGTAGAGGTAGTCGTTATGGGCAGCAAAACCCTGTGTGAATGGCGCCGTCACGAGATCCCCACCGATCTCAAGGCGTTGCGCAAGATAGTCCGCAAACCCAAGTTTGTCTGCAGCAAGTGTGCCCGCAGTGCCAATGACAAGGGTTACCTCTGCCAGCCGCTGCGTTTGAAAGAGGAGTAACGCCCCTCCCTGTCAGGGCGTTATTGATCGGTCCACCCCTGACGCCCCTGTTCGAACAATCTGCGTGCCTGGGTATCATTCGGGCAAACGCCGCGATACTCCTCGCCTGAGCGGCCAGCCAGATAGAGGTGCTCGGGGCGGCAATACCATGCCAATCCCTTCTGGTGTCCCTGCTTCCACAGTTCAGGATCCACCTTCTTGCCACATTGCCCCTGATGGAACTCGATCCGCTCGGTGGTGAAGCCCAGCTTGCCATCCGCCTCCCCCACCTCACTCCACACCTTCTCGCAGGGATCATCGTTGGAGACACAGCCACCCAGCAGGGCAGCCAACAATATGATGGAGAGTCGCATAGTCATCCTTGAGCGTCATTTGGGCAGTTCATTCTACCCAGCGCCCCGCCCCTGACCAAGGACGAACGCTCAGCCGTGTGAGCGCGGCAAAAAAATCAGGCGGGCCCAAAGCCCGCCTGTTCGTTCAATGCCGTGGTTCACTGGTCATCGAAAGTGTCATCATCCTGCCAGCTTTCATCTTCCCACTGATCCAGCTCTTCTTCCCAGGAATCCGGCTCCCAATCATCATCAGAGGAGTCGTAATCCGGCTTGTGTCCACCCATCTTCACTCTCCTTGGATAGTTCACCCGCACTCCAATTTTATCCGGAATTGTCGGGCTCGCCAGTCAGAGAGAGTTCAAAATTTGACCAAAGTGCGACCGGCGATCTGGCCTTGCGTGATGGCCTCGGCGGCCTCCACTACCTGCTCCAGCCCAATCTCGGTAACCGCCTGTTCAAAGAAGCTGGCGGGAAGATCCCGTGCCAGTCGCTGCCATGCCAGTTGACGACGTTCAAACGGGCACATCACCGAATCGACCCCCTGCAACCGCACATTGCGCAGGATGAAGGGCATCACACTGGTCGGCAGATCGAAGCCACCCGCCAGCCCGCAGGCCGCCACGGCGCCGCCATAGTTCATCTGAGCCAGCAGCTTGGCCAGCACCTGACTGCCGACGGTATCGATGGCACCGGCCCACAGCTGCTTCTCCAGCGGTTTGGCAGGCACCAGCAGCTCGCTGCGCGGCACGATGCGGCTGGCACCCAACGCAGTGAGCATGGCGCCCTGCTCTTCCGGACGACCGGTCAGCGCAGCCACCTGATAGCCAAGGGCTGCCAGCAGGGCAACCGAGGTGGAGCCCACGCCGCCAGCCGCGCCGGTGACCAGCACCTCGCCGCTTTCGGGAGTAATGCCCGCCTCTTCCAGTGCCAGCACGCAGAGCATGGCGGTGAGACCGGCGGTACCGATGCACATGGCCTGCCGTTCATCCAGCCCGGCGGGCAACGGCACCAGCCAGTCCCCCTTGACCCGCGCCTGTTCGGCCATGCCGCCCCAGTGCCCTTCGCCCACGCCCCAACCGGTCAGCACCACCTTGTCGCCGGGCTGATAGCGGCTGTCGGCAGACTCAAGCACGGTGCCGGCGAAGTCGATGCCGGGCACCAGCGGCCACTGACGCACGATCTTGCCCTTGCCGGTGATAGCCAGCCCGTCCTTGTAGTTGATGGAGCTGTAAGCGACCGCCACCCGCACCTCACCTTCCGGCAACTGGCTCTCGGCCAGCCGGGTCAGAGTCGGAACAGTCTTGCCGTCTTGGTTTTCCAGTAACAGAGCCTTGAACATGGTTGCCTCTTTGATGACATGTGAAACGGGGATCAGCTGCTTTGGCGCTTTTGTAGTTGAAAATCGAGAGCCAGCGCAGTGCCCATCACGGGCTCCCCGGCCAGTTGGCGCAGGATCAGCTCGGCGGCCTCCTGCCCCATTTTTCGATAGGGGATCCTGACCGAAGTAAGGGTCGGATAACAGGCGCGCGCCACATCCAGATCGTCAAATCCGGCGATGGCGAGTTTGCCCGGCACATTCAAATGGCGACGCTGGCACTCGAACAGTACCCCGGCCGCCAGTTCGTCGTTAACGCAGATCAGCGCGTCCAGCTCAGGCCAGCGCAGCAGAAATTCACCCAGCATGGTGGCACCGGTGCTGAAGCTGGGCCGCTCAGAGGTGTTGATGATGGCATCGGGGGAGAGGTAGTTATCGAGCAGCGCCTTCTGCCAGCCCTGCATCCGCTGTTGCAGCATCCACTGCTCCTGACGGGCACAGAGAAAACCGATATTGCGGTAGCCCCGCTCGATAAGGTGGCGGGTGAGCTGATAACCGGCATCGAAGTTGGAGACTCCCACATTCATGTCGATGGGGCTGCGGGCCATAGCACCCACTTCCACCACCGGCAGGCGGGAGGCTTTCAGGCGAGTACGGATCGTCTCGCCGGGATCGCCACCAAACAGCACCACCGCCGCCGGATTGTGCTGCAAAAAGCTGGTCAGCAGGCTCTCTTCCTGCTGTTTCAGATGCTGGGCATCCCCCAGCATGATCTGGTAACCCTCCTCGAGCAGGGTCTGTTGCAGGCCAGCGATCATCTCGCCACAGCCCGCTTCCGCCAGACTCGGGACGATCACTACGATGGTCTGGGAAGTCGCAGAGGCCAGCGCCCCGGCGGCCCGATTGGGGATATAGCCGAGCTCTTCTACCGCAGCTTCGATGCGCTCGCGCATCCTGTCGGAGACCATCTCTGGCGTGCGCAGGGCACGGGAGACCGTCATGGCCCCCACACCGGCCAGCTGGGCCACATCGTTGAGGGTCACCCGACCCGTGCTACGGCGCTTCTTTGCTTCTGACATCCATCCCATCCTCGACTTGCGGCTGCTCACTTTAAGGCAAAAGAGCGCCACTGACCATTTGCTCAGGGCCGATTCTACTCTCTTTCCCCCACAATGAGGGCAGGATGACTCCCATTAATGGGTGAAGTGATAGCGCTATCACAGTTTGATGTTAGCGCTATCTGATAGCGCTAACTTTCGCGATCACCCTCACAGTTTCACCACCGCAAGATCGATAGATTGGCGCCATCTTAACTAGCCGGATCACCACCATGCTGACTCAACTGCTGACCGAGGATGTCATCCGCATCGAACCCGCAGCCCGCGACTGGCGTCACGCCATCGAACTGGCGACGGCGCCCCTGCTGGCCAATGGCACCATCGAGCCCTCCTACGTGGCAGCACTGTTTCGCTCTCATGAAGAGCTCGGCCCCTACTACGTGCTGGGCCCCGGTCTGGCGATGCCCCATGCCCGCCCCGAAGACGGCGTCAACCGGCTGGGTCTGGGGCTGACCGTCATCAAGCAGGGGGTCAACTTCGATTCCGAGGGCAACGACCCGATCCGGCTGCTGATCACCCTGGCCGCCAGCGACAGCAACTCCCACGTGGAGACCATCGCCCAGCTGGCCGAGCTGTTTATGAATGAAGAGGACGTGGCGGCCATCATCGCGGCCGACACCAAAGACGACATCCAGCGCATTCTGGCGCGCTACTGATCTGCGCCACGGCGCACCTGACAGAGGAAGAGACAATGAAAATTCTGGTTGTATGCGGTCACGGTCTGGGCACCAGCCTGATGATGGAGATGAGCATCAAGAGCATCCTGAAAGAGCTGGCAGTCACCGCCGAGGTGGATCACCGCGATCTGGCCTCCGCCGGCAGCGAAACCGCCGAGATCTTTGTCGCCACCCGCGACATCGCCGAGCAGTTACAGAGCATGGGCGTCAACGGCCGTCTGGTGGCCCTCGATAACATGGTCGACAAGGCCGCGATGAAAGAGAAGCTCGCCACCGCACTGCGCGAACAGGGCGCCCTCTAAGGATCCTCCATGCGGCCTGCGGGCCGCATCTTCCATTGCCAGGAGCTGACCATGGAATTTTTCAACTTTCTGATGTTTGACGTGCTGTCCGAGCCCGCCGTGCTGGTCGGCCTGATCGCGCTTATCGGCCTGATTGCCCAGAAGAAACCGGTGACCGAGTGCATCAAGGGCACGGTCAAGACCATCATGGGTTTCGTCATTCTGGGGGCCGGTGCCACCCTGGTGATCAACTCGCTGGGTGACTTTGCCGTCATCTTCCAGCACGCCTTCGGCATCAAGGGGGTCGTCCCCAACAACGAGGCCATCGTCTCCATCGCCCAGACCTCGTTTGGCAAGGAGATGGCGATGATCATGTTCTTCGCCATGCTGGTGAACATCCTGATCGCCCGTCTGACCCCGTGGAAATTCATCTTCCTGACCGGTCACCACACCCTGTTCATGTCGATGATGGTGGCGGTGATCCTCTCTGCCGGCGGTATGAGCGGCGTGCCGCTGATCGCGGTGGGCAGTCTGGTGGTCGGTGTCGCCATGGTCTTCTTCCCGGCCATCGCCCACCCCTTCATGAAGCAGATCACCGGCTCCGATGACGTGGCGCTCGGCCACTTCTCCACTTGCTCCTACGTGCTCTCCGCCCTGATCGGCGCCAAGTTCGGCAACAAGGCCCACAGCTGCGAAGATGTACAGGTACCGAAGAGCCTGCTGTTCCTGCGCGATACCCCGGTGGCCATCTCCTTCACCATGGGCATCATCTTCCTGGTGACCTCCGCCTTCGCCGGCCCCGAGTTTGTCTCCAGCGTCGCCAAGGGCAAGCACTGGTTCATGTTCTCCCTGATGCAGTCCATCACCTTCGCCGCCGGTGTCTACGTCATCCTGCAGGGTGTGCGGATGGTCATCGCCGAGATCGTTCCGGCCTTCAAGGGGATCTCCGACAAGCTGGTGCCGAACGCCAAGCCGGCTCTCGACTGCCCCATCGTCTTCCCCTACGCCCCCAACGCCGTACTGATCGGCTTCCTGTCGAGCTTTGCCGCCGGTCTGGTGGGGATGGCGCTGCTCTACGCCATGGGCCTGACCGTCATCATCCCGGGCGTGGTACCGCACTTCTTCGTCGGCGCCGCTGCCGGGGTCTTCGGCAACGCCACCGGTGGTCGTCGCGGCGCCATTTTGGGTGCCTTCGCCAACGGCCTGCTGCTGCTCACCATTCTGCCGGTGTTCCTGCTGCCGGTGCTGGGCGACCTCGGCTTCGCCAACACCACCTTCAGCGACTCCGACTTCGGTGTGGTCGGCATCCTGCTGGGGCTGATCGTTCGCTAATTCCGATCACCGCCAAAAACAAAACGGAGCGCATCGCGCTCCGTTTTTTTATGGTCGGCCATCGATGATGGATAGCGGGCTGTATGAAAGACTGAAACTCAGTCGTTCTCCAGCGCAGTGAGGCAGTGCGAGAGGGTACGCGCCAGCGCTCCCTGATTGCGCAGCACCACGGCGCGGGCCTGCTCCCCCATCTCGCGACGGGCGTTGCCGTCGGCAAACAGCTGGCTCACCCGCTCGCCCAGCTCGGCGGCATCGGCCACGATGGCGGCGCCCCCCTGAGCCACCAGCTGGCGGGTGATGTCGCTGAAGTTGAAATAGGCGGGGCCGGTAAGGCAGGGCTTGCCGAGGGCTGCCGGCTCCAGCAGGTTGTGACCGCCGATCTTCACCAGACTACCGCCGACAAAGGCCACATCGGCCGCCGCCAGCATCAGCGGCAGCTCGCCCATGGTATCGCCGAGATAGACCTTATCCTCCGCACTCACCGCAGTACCATCAGTGCGCCGCACACAGCCATAAGGAGCACACAGCTCGGCCACCCGGTCGAACCGCTCGGGGTGGCGCGGCACCAGAATGAGCAGCGCAGCGGGATGACGTTTGAGCAGCAGGTCGAAAGCGGCCAGCACCTGCTCATCCTCACCCTGATGTGTGCTGGCGGCGATCCAGACCGGCCGATCCGCCCCCAGCTGCTGGCGCAGGGCACGCCCTTTTGCCTGCACCTCGTCACCAAACTGGATATCGAACTTGATAGAGCCGGTCACCGCCAGCCGCGAACGCTCGATACCGAGGCGGGCGAAGCGGTCGGCGTCATCCTGATGCTGGCAGAGCAGATGGGTCAGCGGCCGGCTCAGGGCATCGAAGGCGCCGTGGAAGCGGGCATAACGCTGGCAGGATCGCTCGGAAAGACGGGCGTTGATGATGGTCACCGGCAGGTGGCGCGCCTCGCAAGCGGCCAGCCAGTTGGGCCACAGCTCGGTCTCCATCACCCAGAGCGCGCGCGGCTTGAAGGTGTCGAGAAAGGCGGCAATGGCCCAGGGGTAGTCGAGCGGCGCGTAGCGATGGATCACCAGATCCCCCAGCTTGGCAGCCTGATCGGCGCCGGTGCGGGTGGTGGTGGTGAGCAGGATCGGCAAATCGGGCCGCTCCGCCTTGAGGGCGCGAATGAGCGGCGTGATGGCCAGCGTCTCCCCCACGCTCACCGCATGGATCCACAGTGGTGCATCCTGTCCGGTGGCGGGCAGTCGGCCGAGATGCTCGGCCCAGCGCTCGCCAAAGCCGGGCTTGCCCTTTTTCGGCTTGTAGAGGGCCAACAGCGCCAGCGGCAATCCCAGATGGATCAGCAGGTTGTAGAGCAGACGGTAGGGCATCTTACTGGCTCTGCTCCAGCTTCTTGCATGCATCGACCACCTGCTCCGGCGCCAGATCGATCAGGCACTTGAGATGGCCGAACTTGCAGGTGCGCTTGAAGCAGGGGCGACACTCGATGTCGGTGTGGACGATCTCGACCCGATCCGCCAGCGGCGGGGTGTAGAGCGGCGAAGTGGAGCCATAGACACCCACCAACGGCCGGTTGAGGGCGGCGGCGATGTGCATCAGGCCGGAGTCGTTGGAGATGACCCGGCTGGCCAGCGCCATCAGATCGATCGCCTCGTGCAGGCTGGTCTTGCCGGCCAGCACGTGGCAGTTGGGGCGAGTCAGCAGGTTGACCCGGTCCCGGATGGTGTTGGCCACCGGCACATCCTTGTTGGAGCCGAAGATCCACACCTGCCACCCCTCGTCCAGATGCTGCTGGGCCACCACGGCGTAGTGCCCTTCCGGCCAGCGCTTGGCCGGGCCGAACTCGGCGCCGGGACAGAGCACCAGCACCGGGCGGGCGCGATCCAGCCCCAGCCGCTCCAGCGCCTTGCTCTGGTTTATCAGATCGACGTGGAGCGCCGGATGCGGAATGGTCGGAATATCGGCCCGGCTCTTCATCTGCTCCTTGGGATAGGCGAGCGCTAGATAGCCCTCCACCATCAGCGGGAAGGCGGACTTGTTGCTGCGCAGGTCGTTGAGCAGGCCGTAGCGGCTCTCGCCCTTCCAGCCGGTACGCACCGGAATGCGGGCAAACCAGGGGATCAGCGCCGACTTCATGGAGTTGGGCTGGACGATGGCCTGATCGTATTTTTCGGCGGCCAGCTGCTTGCCGAGGCGGCGGCGTGCCACCAGCTTGAAGTCACCGTGGCCAAGGGGCATGGTGATCGCCTTGTCCACCTCCGGCATCCGCTCCAGCAGGGCGCAGCACCAGGCGGGGGCCATCACGTGCAGTTCACACTCCGGATGGTTGGCCTTGATCGCCTTGTAGAGACTCTGGGACATCACCATATCGCCGACCCAGGAGGGGCCGATCACCAATATTTTCATCACGCGTCTTCTCTCGGGTCTGGCCCGGCGGTTAATCATCACTGGGCGAGATTATGCCCCAAGAATGGTCGGATAAATAACAGAAGATCCTTGGCAGACGCTGCCGTCACCCCATTTTTCCAGCGGTGCCCCGCTTCCAACCGGACGTGAAGAGACAGGCAAACAGCTGATAGAAACGGGCAATGGCGGCTCTCTCTTTGACCCGTTTTTCCGTTAGAATGGCCCATCAATACGCATTCGACCCGCCAGCCGGGCAATAACCGTGAGCCCACATTCGTGAAAAAACCGACTCTGGCTGCCGTTCTGATCGTCAAGAATGAAGCCGACAACCTGCGCAAGTGCCTCGCCTCCCTCGACGGACTGGTGGACGAGATCGTCATTCTGGACTCAGGCAGTCAGGACGAGACCCCGGCCATCGCCGCCGAATTTGGCGCCCGTTTCTTCGTCAACGCCAAGTGGCCGGGCTTTGGCAAACAGCGCCGACTAGCCCAGTCTCATGTGCAGTCCGACTGGGTGTTGTGGCTGGATGCCGACGAGCGGCTCACCCCCGAGCTGAAAACCGCCATCACCGAGGTGATGGCCAATCCGGCCAGCGATACCATCTACTCGATCCCGCGCCTCTCCTGGGTCTTTGGCCGCTTTATCCGCCACAGTGGCTGGTATCCGGATCGGGTGCTGCGCCTCTATCCCAGGGCGCTCACCAGCTACAACGAGGCGCTGGTGCACGAAAAGGTAGAAGTGCGGGCCAACATGAAAATCGTCAACATTCATGGCGACCTGCTCCACTTCACCTATCGGGATCTGGAGCACTATCTGGTGAAATCGGCCGGTTATGCCCGCGCCTGGGCCGATCAGCGCACCGCTCGCGGCAAGAAGGGCTCCCTCAGTCAGGGGCTGATCCACGCGGTCGGCTGCTTCCTCAAGATGTACCTGCTCAAAGCGGGCTTCCTCGACGGCAAGCAGGGGCTGCTGCTGGCGATCCTCTCCGCCCACTCCACCTTCGTTAAATACGCAGACCTCTGGGTGCGCCAGCAGCCGCAGCAGCCGGAATAACCGTCATACGAAACAGGGCCCCACGGGGCCCTGTTTGCATTGCTGCATACGTTACTTGCGCCAGAAGGGCGCCGCCCAGCGGGCCATCACCGGCACCATGGTCTTGGGATCGAGCTGGCTCATATCCTCAGGATGGTCGCTATCCTCCGGCGGGCTGAAGGCGAGGTGACGCCCTTCGCTGTTGAGGGGCTTCCAGCGCAGCGGAGTAGCGGAGCGGCGCATCGGGAAGAAGCCGATGGTCGGCACATCGAGCGCCCCGGCAATATGGAGCGGGCCGGTGCTGCCGGCGATAAACAGGGCTGCATTGGCCAGCACCTGACAGAACGTCGGCAGACCATCGCTGGAGCGGTAGATCCAGCCGTTGCCACCGTGGGCCAGCAACTCGGCCGCCAGCTGTTCGGCCATCTTCTCCTCGCCCGGGCCTGCGGTCAGCACGCACTGCAGCTCGGGGCAGGCCTGATTGAGCTTGATGATGATGCGAGCATACTGCTCGATGGAGAGGTTGTTGGCTGAACCGCCGCTACCGGCATGCACCATCAGCCAGGGGCGGCTGGCATCGAGCTTGAGCTTGAGTGCCAACTGCTCGCGCACCTGTAGCAGGCTCGCCTCATCGAAACTGAGGAAGGGAGTCTTGGGCTCCACCACGGCGACCTGATGGTCGGTCAGGAAGCGACGGATCAGCTCCAGATTGTATTCGGACTCCGGCTTCTGGGAGCGGGAGCGGCGTTGCACCAGTCGCTGGTTGTAGAGCACCTGCGCCAGCTTGGTCGCCGGGGCCAGCCGGTAAGGGATGTGCGCCTTCCACACCAGCATGGCGTTGCGGGAGTTGGAGAAGAGGCAGATGGACGCGTCGAACGCCGCCGCCTTGATCCGCGCCAGCAGCGCTCGCTGTTGCTCCTTGTCGGCCCGCACGCCCGGATCGATGATCACCTCGTCAATCCAGGGGCAGAGCCGGGCCAGCGGCGCCGTGTAGGCCGGAACCAGGGCAGTCACATGACACTCCATGGAGCCTTTGAGCATGGAGAAGCTAGGCCACGCCAGCATGAAGTCACCAATCTTGTCATTGCGAACGACCAGAATACGTTTCATAAAAAATCCCTTTGCTCCCTGTCACCAATGCAAGGAGGCTTGATGCGCGATGGCGTATTCTTGCCTGATGCACTGCTATTCTCAAGCGACGACCTTATAATGCGACCAAATTTCCAGGTTGCAGGACCGCAAAGATGACTACCAGGGTGATCTATCCCGGGACTTTTGATCCCGTTACCAATGGCCACGCCGATCTCATCGGCCGCGCCGCCAAGCTGTTTGACGAGGTGGTGGTCGGGGTCGCCAAAAGCCCGAGCAAGCGCCCGCTGTTCGATCTGGCAGAACGTGTCCAGCTTGTCCAGCAAGTGACTAGCACGCTTCCCAACGTCAAGGTGGTGGGCTTCTCCGGGCTGCTGGTCGATTTTGCCAAAGAGCATCAGGCCAACGTGCTGATCCGTGGTCTGCGCGCCGTCTCCGACTTCGAGTACGAGTTCCAGCTGGCCAATATGAACCGCCGCCTGATGCCGGAGCTGGAAAGCGTCTTCCTCACCCCGGCGGAGGAGAACTCCTTTATCTCCTCCACACTGGTGAAAGAGGTGGCGCTACACGGTGGCGACATTCGTCAGTTTGTCGACCCGGTAGTGGCCCAGGCCATCGCAGCCAAACAGAAAGGGTGATCTCCTTCCATACTCGCCATTCCCAACGGCAACTACGAACAAGGGCTACCCGCGGGTAGCCCTTGTTGTATCTGTCTCGTTATGGAGAGGTCAGCCTGCTTGCCGGTTACTGACGGGCAAACCGCTCATTCATCTCCTGCACCAGCAGATCGAGCCACTCGTAGCGGCGCCGGTACATGGCCCGCTTCTTGGAGGCGATCTCCTCCAGCGGCTTGCGCGGCTGGGCTTGCAGGGCGACGAAGTTGGCATCCACATCCCGGGCGTCGAACTCCTGCCACAGCTCGTCATAATCGGCCTGCAAATTGGCTTTCTGCTTGCTGCTGTAGCGCTTGGCCTGAAACACGTGGGCCCGCTTGCGCACCGCCAGCACCTCCGCTGCCCCCATGGCCTGCGCCAGTTGCAGCACCAGCTGCACCAGCAGGGATTTGGGCCGCAGGCCGTGCCCCTCTTTGGTCAGCTCGCGCACCCGATCCTGGGCATTGTCGACCGCAGGCTCCGGCCCCTGCATGGAGCCGATCATCAGAATCAAACGATCCACTCTACCCGCCAGCGAAAAGGCGCAGCTGTAGAGGCGCTGCCCCTCGCCATTGACGATAGAGAGCGCCAGCTCGGCCTCGCGGCGGAAGGTGCCATCGTGACGCAACAGAATGCGGCAGCCGCTTTGGGGATAGTGTCCAAGTTCGATCCCCTCGCCCAGATAGAGGGGGTCGATCAGCTGCGGGTAGCACTCCAGCAGCAAACGGTAGTGATTTTCCAGCATCTCGGCCCGCTCACGGGCGCTGGCACAGGCGAAGCGATAGGGGCGCATCGGCTTGTCGAGCAGCTCGGGATAGACAGCTGGCAGCGCCTTGAGCGAGTCGCACTGGAACAGGCTGAAGACCCGGCTCAGCGACTTGCGATAGAGCAGGCTGCGCAGCACGAACTTGCCGCGATTGAAGGTTTTCCGGTCACATCCCTCGGGGTAGAGGAAGCGGGCCATGGATTTTGCGCAATAGCGCTCCTGCCGGGATAAATATTCCCAGTCTATTGATTTAACTGTCATTTTTATATTCTCAAACCGCCTGAACGGTCGGGATACTAGTGACAGCTGTGCAAATCTTCAACAGAGTGGAAATACGCTGTTACAACTTCCCCCGGATCGGGGCAAAAAGTGCACTCAGCGCTGGCAATGACTGCAAAAAACCGTGGTGCGCTGGCCCATTCTTGTCTCGGTCAGCAGGGTATGACAGTGGAAACAGGGCTGACCGCCACGGCCATAAACCTGCAACTGCTGCACGAAATAGCCCGGTTTGCCATCGGCACTGGTGAAATCCTTGAGGGTAGTGCCGCCCTGGCGAATCGCCTCGGCCAACACCCGCTTGATCTCGGCCACCAGGGTTCCCAGCCGCTCGGCACTGATATTGCCCGCCGCCCGTTTGGGGTGAATGCCGGCAGCATAGAGCGCCTCGTTCGCGTAGATGTTGCCCACCCCGACCACCACCTGATTGTCCATCAGGAACTGTTTGATGGCGGTGCTGCGTCCCTTGGCGCGCTCACGCAGGTAATCAGCACTGAAGGCATCGGTGAGCGGCTCGGGCCCCAGCTTGGCGAGCAACGCGTGGGCTTCGGCCGGTTCGCGAGTCCAGAGCAGGGCGCCGAAGCGGCGCGGATCGTTGAGCCGCAGCAGCTTGCCATTCTCCAGCTCGATATCCACGTGGTCGTGCTTCTCGGCCGGGGTGCCGATATCCAGCACCCGCAGGCTGCCGGACATCCCCAGATGAAGGATGGCGGTGCCGAAATCGGTCTCCAGCAGCAGGTATTTGGCACGGCGACGCACACGATGGATGGTGAGATCCACCAGCTCCTGAATTTCACCGGGGATCGGCCAGCGCAGGCGGCCATCCCGCACCACTACACGCGTCACCTTGATACCGGTGAGCCAGGGGGAGATCCCCTGACGACTGACTTCAACTTCTGGCAATTCAGGCATTGGCACCTCGCAAGGAAAAGGAACTCAGGGGGCAGGACGCAGCAGATCGCGATACTGCTCGGCAGTGAGGGTGAGCCAGAGACCGGAGGGCAGCTGGGCACCATACTGACCGCTGTTCTGATAGAGGCCGATCTCGATCGGATCGTTCTGGCCGGCAATCCACACCTTGATGGTCACCGGGGTACCGCGCACCACCTCGCCGGGAGGCAGCAACCAACTCTGCCAGCGCGCCAGACGGGCATCCAGCTGAGCCGTGTCGAGCCCCAGATCCGGCATGCTGCGCCAGCCCTGACCGATCCGCTCAATCTGCCAGCTCGGCCCCTGCCAAGTGAGCACCACAGACGCATCCGGCAACAAGGGGCGAGCCCGCTTGGCGCTGTTCTCCTGCTGGGCAGTCTCCATACGATGCAACAGGGTGATCACGATCAGCACCACCACAATGATCACGTTATTCCAGCCTTTGCGGCTCAATTTGAACATGGCAAGCCTCCCTTTGAACCGGCAGTGTACTGAATTCGGCGCATAAAAAAACCCGGCACGAAGCCGGGTTTTTGGGAATGCAGCATCAAGTAATTACTTGATTTTGCCTTCCTTGTAGATCACATGCTGACGAACAACGGGATCAAACTTTTTGATCTCCATTTTTTCGGGCATGGTGCGCTTGTTTTTGGTAGTGGTATAGAAGTGACCAGTACCGGCGCTGGAGTTCAGGCGAATTTTCTCGCGAATACCTTTAGCCATGATCTAATTCCTTATACCTTAACACCGCTGGCGCGCAGTTCAGCCAGAACCACTTCAACGCCACGCTTGTCGATGATACGCATGCCTTTTGCGGATACGCGCAGGCTTACGAAGCGTTTTTCACTCTCAACCCAGAAACGGTGAGTGTGCAGGTTCGGCAGGAAACGACGCTTGGTGGCGTTGTTAGCGTGCGAACGGTTGTTACCAACTGCCGGGCGCTTGCCGGTTACTTGGCATACTCTAGACATGTCAGTCTCTCCAAATCTTACTTCATTGCTCGAGCAAATATCTGCCCCGCTGGCCTTCGATTGCGGGGCAAACAGAAGGCGGCATTTTATACAGCATCCGTGATCAAAGATCAACTAATACGGTGCCAGAGCACAGTTATAGCCAACCGCGCTCGGCAAAAGAAACCGTGATGCCATCACCGATCACCAAGTGATCCAGCACTCTGATATCGATCAGGGCCAAAGCGGCCGTGATCCGATCCGTGATCTGGCGGTCGGCCCTACTGGGCTCGGCGACGCCGGACGGGTGATTATGCGCCAGAATCACCGCGGCTGCATTATGTTTGAGCGCGATCTGCACGATTTCTCTTGGCCAGACGCTAGCCGAGTCGATGGTGCCGAAAAAAAGCTCAACAAATTGAATGACTCTGTGCTGATTGTCGAGCAACAGCAGGGCAAACACCTCGCGTGGCCGATCCCGCAGCTGGGCCTGCAGATAGTCACGGGTCAGTTGAGGCGAGGTGAGCGCATCGCCCCGTTGCAGCTGCTCGGCCAGATGGCGTCTGGCCATCTCCAGCACCGCCTGCAACTGGGCATATTTGGCCGGGCCAAGGCCGTGCGCCTCGCAGAATGCCTGTTGATCCGCCCCCAGCAAACTGCGCAAAGAGCCGAATTGATTCAATAGATTACGTGAAAGATCCACTGCACTCAGGCCATTAACACCGGTGCGCAAAAAAATGGCGAGCAGCTCGGCATCGGAGAGCGCCGCAGGCCCCTGACGCAGCAGCTTCTCTCTGGGGCGTTCATCTTCCGGCCACTCTTTGATGCTCATTTGTCTCTCCCTCATCCCTGTTGAGAAAAAACATAGCAAAAAATTGCGCGCGCCCGACCACGCCCCTTGATGCCAACCCCTGTCGTCATCCATTGCGTGTGGTATCTTAGCCGACCAGTCAGAATGAGCCGGATAGAGAAACAGCAGATGAGATTGGCCGATAAACGCATCCTGTTGGGTGTCAGTGGCGGGATCGCCGCCTACAAGAGTGCCGAGCTGGTACGCCGCCTGAAAGATCAGGGCGCCGAAGTGCGGGTGGTGATGACCCGCTCCGCCAAGGAGTTCATCACCCCGCTGACCCTGCAGGCGGTCTCCGGTCATCCGGTGGCCTACAGCCTGCTGGATCCCTCTGCCGAGGCGGGCATGGGCCATATCGAGCTGGCCAAGTGGGCCGATCTGGTACTGATCGCCCCCGCCAGCGCCAACCTGATGGCGCGCATGGCCGCCGGCATGGCCGACGAACTGCTGACCACCCTCTGTCTGGCCACTCCGGCGCCCATCGCGCTGGCACCAGCAATGAACCAGCAGATGTATCTCAACGCCGCCACCCAGGCCAACCTCAATACTCTGGCCAGCCGCGGCATTCTGCTGTGGGGGCCGGATGCCGGCAGCCAGGCCTGTGGCGATGTGGGCCCGGGGCGGATGCTGGATCCCCTCGAACTGGTGGATCGCTGCTGTCAGCAGCTGGCCGCCGAGCCCTTGCTGGCAGGCGTCAAGCTGCTACTCACCGCAGGGCCAACCCGCGAGGCGCTGGATCCGGTCCGCTACATCAGCAACCACAGCTCCGGCAAGATGGGCTTTGCTATCGCTCGCGCTGCCCGTGAAGCGGGCGCCGAAGTGACGCTGGTGAGCGGCCCGGTGACGCTGGCTACACCTGCTGGAGTCACCCGCATCGATGTCGAGAGCGCCGAGCAGATGCATCAGGCGGTGATGAGCCGGGTCGGCGAGTGCGACCTCTTCATCGGCTGCGCGGCCGTGGCCGACTACCGTCCTGAGCAGGTGGCCAGCCAGAAGATCAAGAAGACCAGCGACAACGACCAGATGGTGGTGAAGCTGGTGAAGAATCCCGACATCATCGCGGCCGTCGGTGCCCTTTCAGACAAACCCTTCACCGTCGGATTTGCCGCCGAAACCGTGGATGTGGAACAATACGCCCTCGACAAGTTGCAGCGTAAGCGGCTGGACATGATCGCCGCCAACGATGTGTCCCGCGAGGGGCAAGGCTTCAACGCCGATGACAACGCCCTGACCGTGTTCTGGCAAGGGGGCCAGGCCCCGCTGCCGCTGGCCGACAAGCTGACGCTGGCCCGTCACCTGATCGCCCTGATTGCACGCCACTACCGGCACTGAGCGTCCCGAAAGAACAAGACTCACGGTACCCCGCCTGCCAAGAGGGGCGCCAATACAAGATCCAACTGAAAAAGCGATTCATGACTACACAAATTGAACTGAAGATTCTGGATGCCCGTATCGGTACCGAGTACCCGCTGCCCGCCTACGCCACTCCCGGCTCTGCCGGCATGGATCTGCGCGCACTGCTGGATGCGCCGCTGACTCTGGCTCCGGGTGATACCACCCTGGTGCCGACCGGTCTGGCCATTCACATCCAGGATCCGGGTCTGTGTGCCACCATTCTGCCCCGCTCTGGTCTCGGCCATAAGCACGGCATCGTGCTGGGCAACCTGGTCGTTATACGTCATTAATGAAGCTGTCTCATTCGTTGCATAGTAGAGAATATTGTCCTTTCAATGGTTCACATGAATTTATAAGCCGCATGGATAGAATGTCTCAATAGTCTCATCAACTGGAGCTGAGCGATGGCTGAACTGTTTTACTTTGATAAGGGCGTCTTTGATCAGCTGCCCCCAGTAGAAAGAACCAAGTTCAGGGCTCTTCTTAAGACAAATATAATTCCAAATGGTCGGCCCTTTTTTTTGGATGACAATGGCCTGCCAGACCAGATACTCGACGGTTTTTGTAAATACCTACTCTGTCCTCAACGTGCTAGTATTCAGACTTGGAAGACATACGCCAATCAGGTCTCCATCTTCATTCGGTTTATGACTGCCCAAGGAAAATCTTGGCAACAGGCAACAAAATGTGACTTAGACCTCTACTACACCATCCGAACCAGTGGTGAATACCAGAATCAACCTGCCCTAAAAGATCGCTCATGGAATGTGGCTAAAAGCGCCATTGTGCACTTGTATGAATACGCCCGTGATAACGGGTTCATCGATAGCACTCCATTCAAGTACCGACATTCGAAGGCTAGGTTCGGCGGGAAACATGTAGAAACTGCTGATTTATCTGCTAAATACACTCCAGAACCAGTAAATTTTATCAGCATCACTAACTACCAACGCATCTGGCGCCCTCTTATAGCCAACGGCGAGAACTCTCAACGGAATCTGGCTTTAATTGATACCCTGATAGTCTCAGGGTTACGTATTTCAGAGGCGCTAAACCTCGACGTTCATCAGCTCCCAGATCCAGATGACCAATGCTATGCCGGACTGAGAAGTGTGACGCTTAAAGTAGTTGGGAAGGGCAAAAAAAGCCGCGATGTTCGGATTCCAAAAAGAATCGTTCGAGCAATCAGATTCTATTGTGATGAGGAAAGAGCAGAGATCCTCACTCGGGCAAAATCTGACCACACGCGCAAAAAGTCCCCGAAACAATCCAGCAAAATCTTTTTAGCACGAACAGGGCGCCCTCTCTCTAGCCGTACCGTGGAGAGTTTCTTTGCTGCTATATCCAACAGAGCTGGTATACGACTAACCCCCCATGGCTGCCGTCACACCTTCGCTATCTATCAGCTGGATGCCATGATTAAACGCATGGCCCAAAATCTCAGGGAGCTCCGAGAAAATGGGTCCGATGCATATCGACAGATCTTGAACGACCCACTCAGAGAGTTACAGAAACTGTTAGGGCACTCCCACATATCGACTACCTACATTTACCTCGACTTCCTAGAGGACTCTGAGGCTCTGGTTGATGAATCTTTGGGGGATTGGACTAAATGGGAAAACGAAAATTCCTAACCCGAAGGTTATCCCCCACTAAGTGCTCCCCCTTATACTTGCAGGCAGATCTAAGGGGCCTCCTACAGCAGCTCACTCGACCGCAGTAATTAGAACCAGTTTGACTGTGTTGTATCCAAAATCGTGGCGGTCTGGAGGTGCTAACCTAGAATTTGCGAGTGAATTACCCCCATTAATAGTGCAGAATAAACAAAGATTAATTAAGCCATGCTAAGTATATAATTCCAAAAAATCACCAAAATAAAGTGTTATATATGTCTCGCTTTATGAATATAGACCTCAACAAATGATTGATTTAGATAGAAAAAATCAAATCCCCTTAGACTCCGACAATTATTAAAGTGTAAAATAATCAATAACTTACAACAATTGAAAGCAAAAACTTTCTTGGCTAGTCTACATTCCAGTTTAGGCTGACTTGGTGCAAGCAGACGTTATGTCCAGGGTAGAGTTCGAAAAAATCCCCCAAACAAACAACAATATCCGCAGCCTAGGCAGCCTAGTATTCGATAAACGTAACGAATTGGGCGACCGGGCACATCTAGATCTCACTAACATTTCCTCACACCAGGTATTAGCACGGGATTTTATTGCTGCACTCTATGAACACACCTCTCCCAGCCGGATAGCAAGTGACCTCACAATCTGGACCTATGTCCAAACCATTAAGGAGTTTTTGGAATACGTAGATCAAAAAAAACTACCTGAGCAATTCCGAATGATGGAAATCACGTATGAATTTTTATTGGAATACCGAGCACACATCAAATTAACCTCGAGTGGTTTTAAATCCAGCCATTCACGTCGGCATTTCGGTAACCTAATCAGGCTACTCGCGGCGGCACAGGCTATTGACCTCGCACGTTCAGATTTCTCCCCCCCTCGAAATTTCGCTTATAAATCCGATAGTGACCGGATACAGCCATATACAGCTGGTGAGGCCCTCGATCTGGAACACGCCTGCCGCAGCGATATACGAGCACTGCTGGCTCGGCTCGATACTGGGAGACAACTACTCACTACTGGTACTGATCCACGAGGGCATAATAATAGACGCGACCCGCAGACTGGTCGAATGTTGCGTCTCGACCCCAGTGAGCGACCATGGCTGCAACTGCCCAATATTTTGTGGTACATCGTCAATGTCATGAATGGGGAGTACCTAAAAAGATCAGCGCTACTTGCTGGCGGCCACAGCACATTTAATAATGTTATGATGGGATGTTATGATGTTCCATATAGAAAAAAAGACACATACTCTCTGCTATACCCCCTCACAACCGATCTAATACCATTTATAAATCTGCTAGCAAAAAAAACCGGCCGCAATGAAACATCAATTCTGAATCTGACTCGAGACTGTTTACAGGAATACGATGGGCGCTTTGTCCTCTGGTATGAGAAAAATCGTGGTGCTGCACGTAGATATAAGAAAATAATTGATAATGAAGGGCAATTCTCTCCTGTGGCGCTGATACAGGTGCTCTTACAAGTCACAGAACCACTAGTCAAATATGCCCCCTTGGCGGATCAAAAATATCTATTCCTAGGACTAACTGTAGAGGGACAGGGACGAGAACCAGTTAAAAAACTGGATCCTGGCTATATCAAGGCTCAGATGAACTGCGTTGGTGGTTGGTGTGACCAACATGAACTCGCAGATGAACATGATCAGCCGCTACGTGTATCGATGAGACGCTGGCGTGTAACATATCTCACCAACCGCTATAAAAGATATGGACAACTGACCAAAGTCACTAGGGATGCAGCACATACGCTAGCTACTACGACCGTCGATTATATTGCGAATGATTCAACCAAGCATATCCATGAGCAGGCTATCAGAGATGCGCTTAATGAAGTAAGGCATCTGGCTCGTCCTCAGATCGTGCCAGATGACAATCCTGAAAAAATCGCAGTAGTTTTAGATATGGATATAACTACCGCTGGGAAAATTACCAGAGGTGAACAGGATGTATTATTTGCATCCTGCTTGGATTTTTACAATCGGCCTGGTGGTCAACCGAATATGCCATGTGATAAACCATGGGGCTGTTTCACGTGCTCCAATGCCATCATTACACGCCATGTGCTGCCTCGCGTAATAGCACTTCGCGACCTGATTATACAGGCCCGTACCGAATTATCCGCAGATGACTGGAATGGGAAATTTTCGTTCCTCTGGCATGTAATAACCCATGATGTTCTGCCACGATTTTCATCCGATGCTATTGAGGAAGCTGAGCGTCTAGCTCAGGAGCAGATTTTTTACATCCCACTGGATATCAGGACGTAATATTGCAATGAAACTGAACCCTACCGCCTCTCTGCTTGAAGCAGGACTAACAACCAGTAGGTTTGTCTCTCCTGACACGGCTGTTTCTACCCAATCCGTATTTAGCAATGCACTATGGAAGATGTCCTCGCTCGTGAGCACCCCTGGTATATCAGAGTCCGATAAGACCTGGGATTTTCGAGACGTTCCTGGCTATCCATATGGATTCTCATTAGCAATGGCTGAGTATGCATATGCCAGACTATACAACGCAGTCGCAACTCATGACCGAGAAAGTGAATGGTTAACTCTACATAATGAGCTATACATTCTAAAAAGCTTCTCTAAATACTGTGCAAGTCAGGGCCGACAAGGTTTTTACGAGGTTGATAACAACCTGCTCGAACGATACCTGGATTATACTATGTATGTTGAGTGTAAGACGGACGATAGAATATATAATATATTTCGCATCATATATCGCCTTTGGGAGTACAGCAGCCGGATTACTATGCCGCTCACCAACATGCCGTTCGATAGACCATTCAATAAAATGTTCACCAATAAAAAAGATCGGGTTGATACTGAGAATCGGACACCGTCGATTCCTGAACCCATCTACACCGCCATTATGAGTGCAGCATTAGATTACGTGTTGGAATACAGCCATGTTATCCTGGACACTTGGGAGCAGTTGCACATTTTATGGCATAGTGAAATTGCAGACCTAGATTTAAGCGAGAGCATGAAAACCAAGCGGTTCACTATAGTCGCCAAAAAATTAATGAAGGACGTTAATTCTGGCTGGCTGAAAAAGCCAATACAGACATACGGGGATCTATATGTTGAACTTCAGCAATTGCGCACAGCATGCACTCTCACTATCCTAGCCTACTCGGGTATTCGCACCACAGAGTTGCTATCCTTGACCGCAGGATGCTACATAAAAGATTTTAGTGTAGATGGTCAATCTATCTACTATATCAATACTATTTTACATAAACATACAGGTAATGGCAGAAAAGATACATGGGTTGTCATCGAGGAGGTCGTCACTGCCATTAAAACTATCGAAACTCTAACAATAAAAATTAGGGAAGCCGCAAATGATCAACGCCTAATGCTGACAGATGGTTCAAACAGCAGCTTTAGTGTAAATAAAAAATTTACAGGAAAGACCTTCTCCGAGTATACGATGGAAGCTATTGTTTACCAAATTAACAATTTCAGAGACCACTGTAATAAAAACCTAGACCGCCCACCGATACCCGATTGGTGCAATGAATTTGGCGTATCGGAGCCATGGGCGTTCAACGCTAGGCAATTTCGTAGAACATTAGCTAGATTCATAGCTAGGCAACCATTCGGGGTCATTGCTGGCATGCTGCAATACAAGCACGTTGAGGTGGCTATATTCCAGGGATATGCTGGTGAAGAACCTGAGTGGAATAAGCTGCTGAAACAGGAAAAAGTTCTTGCGAATGTCGATATTTTGGGTGAACTAGCAATGGATCTATCACAGGGAATGGTGGCTGGTGAATTTGGCACCCATCTGAAATCGCAGTTCAATGCAGAATTTCGTGGACGGGCCGAGGATTATCCACCATCACAGATAGCAAAATGGTTGGCAAACACAAATAAAGCTTTATTTGTAGGTAAATTCAATTTTTGTTTCTTCGACCCGACCAAGGCGATTTGCACATCAAGAAACCCATCTATAGAGAAACCCATAATAAATTTCTGTCAACCAGGTAATTGTAGTAATGCCTGCATTTCAAAACGCCATAAATCCCTATGGGAAGCTCAGTTAACTCAAGCCCATGAGTTTTACAGGCACCCGAAGACCTCTGTATTTCAGAAACACCAACTCCAAGTTGAAATTCTGAGTTTAGAGAGTGTCGTTCAAGAATTAAAAGAGGCGGAATGATGGCAGATAAAAATCATCAGGCTATCATTGATGCACTGGATGTATTAGCCAGAGGCGTATCCACCAAAACAAATGGCAAAATAACGAGTGTTAATTTAGCTCGAGAAGCTGGGGTTAGCAGAGCAACCATTTATCGATATCTTGATGAATTTCAAGACCTAAATGATGCGTTTGAGGCATTGAGAAAAAATGGGCTCCAACGAACTGACAATGCTCCTATAACGTTACTTGAGGCATATCAGCAACGAGAATCAGAGGTGAAAAAGCTTCGTGCGGAGCTTAATGAATGCAAGCAAGAAATAAAAAAAATTAATAATCTTAGAGCTAACCAAATCCAGCTATTATGGATGGATAATGAACGATTGCAGGCAGAAAATAATCGACTACAGAAAATTATAAGTGATAACGTGACCAAGCTAATGCCTTAACTATCCATTCATACTAGCGTTATGTCACGTGACACCGACCTCAAACTGGTGTCTTTTTTACGCTACTTTCGTGCGCACTGACATTGGTATCAAGGCCAGCCCTTTTAAACATGCTGTAGGGGGTTCTGCTTGCATGACCCTCCCTGTTGGACTGCCTGCCCCTGCCCATCCTCTAAAGCCAAATGAGTTAACCTGGTGAGGGAGTAATCGAGGACTCCCTTTGCAACCAAGCAATCTGTCTGGATTGGGCTCCATAGGTCTGATAATTGCGGTAGATTTCGTAGAACTGCTGGCGGCTGTAGCCGATGAGTTTGCGTGCTTGGCTGACGCAATTGAGTTCCTTGGCGAGCTCTAGTAGACGCGCCACTTTCTTGTCGGTGGTCATACGGTGACCCCAGATAACACACTAGGAGAACCATTTGGCATCCAGCTTGAATCCGTATGACCACAATCTTTAGTGAGCAGATGTCAGGTGATAATCATCTCCATACACCTTAGCTATACATCCAGAAAATCACTTATGATGAATAGCGATTCCACGATGGAGTTCCCCTAGCAAAGTTATTCAGGTTACTCCACCTTTGACCTCTGTCCTCTACATAATGATTTAACGAATTATTTTTAAGGTACTTTGTTACAACCGGATAAAGGCCGAGATATTCTTGCCCTTCAAAGTTTTGATTCTCGAAATCTACGAGTGGCAGAATCGCAACTTGATTAGGCTTGTGCCCATCAAAGAAACCTAGTTCCCAAGGCATCCATTTTGAGCTGGATGCATTATCGGTGGCGATGTACATCATAGAACTAGATAATTTCATGCGTTCCCGAAGAACCGCAGCAGTCTCCTTATTCACGGAATTACGATCTAATTGGCGATCAACAACCCAATCAACATAGACGCGTAGACCCTGCTTCTGCAACAGGGTCATAACCCCGAGCACCAGCTCTGCATCATCACTAGAGTGAGAGAGAAATACATCGAACCTTTCCTGTTCTTTGTAACTCTCCATACCTTCTCTCAGTACAGTATTTGCTGCTTTATAGCCACGAGCAGATGCGGCAGCTGCTCGTGCTTCGCTTTTTGTAAAATAGGCCATCTTATCTTCCTGTTGATTACTTATTGCTTGATTGCATTTTCTATCCAAGTTGCCAAATTATTCTTGATATCATTATAAGCATCGTTGTCATTGGGTTCATAAACCAGTGGCGTAATTACTTTATCGCCACGCTTGAAAGTGAATTGATCGAATGGATTAGCTCCTTTCTTATCATATCCATTACGAGGGCAATTAAGTCGATGGATATAAATACCAACTACTGCCTTACCTTGGTTCCAAGCTCTTTCAATCTCATACTTAACCCACGGTCGCTTAGCAGTTTGACTCCCGATAAGTACGACTAAGCAGGATTTACCTTCTATATTTTTGTTGATCCAATTCTTAACACCCTGCTCGGTACGTTTGATCTCTTCCCAAGTATTGGCACTGACAGGCTCATCACCTTCTAGCTGCCCCATGTTGCGGATCTGCTGCACTCGCATAACATCATTATCAAAATGAAAACTGTAGAAAACCTTCCTTTTCATATCTAACCTCCTAATTTTTTCAAAATAGACAGAATATCTTGGTTGATTTTGGTTCTATCAATTGCTGGGTCTAAAAGTTTGGCTACTTCCTTTTCCAGCCAAGGATAATGAGTAAAATTCTTCTCTGGTTCTCTCAACATCTCCTCAGCCAATTCTTTAGCCATATATCCAGTTACACCAATTGGAAGTACAGCAACTCCTGTACCTTGGGCGATTTCAAATTCTTTACGAACACCGCCAGCATTGATTACTTCATCCTCTTCGTTAAGCTTGTTGCCGAATAGAAACAAGGCGATACCAGAGAGGCCGATCATGCGATGTCGATATTCACTCCACAATTCAGCTAACTCTTTACCGTTTGATGGATGTTGTGGAAATGGACGCATGACAAGTTGTTCTTCGGAGTATTTATCAGGTCTAGAGTAGATAGCATCAAGAGCTCCATTAATGACAGCACTACCAATTCCCCAACCAAAACCATTAACAACTCTATAGCCAGCTTTCACTAGTGATGCTGAGAGTGTATGTACAAAGCTCAACGCTACCTGTTTGTCCCAATCACCATATTCTTCCGCACTGCCAGAGATAAAGATAGTTTTCTTACGGAACCGACTTTCAATTTCCTTCAAGATAACAGGAATATCATCGTATTCTTCAACAAGTACAGCTTCGATACCGAACCTGAGTAAGTCACGGATATGATGCTCTTGTCTACGTTGCCTATACATTGCACCAGCTTCATCCTCATTATGCTGCTTCGTCGCTGGCTCCTTACGAAGGAAGCAATAGTGAGTACGCCTATGATGATCAGGCACATGTAAACGGCTCAGTATATAGTCAAGATTAGGGTCTGTGAAACTGAAGCCAATAAAAAGAAATGTTTTTGAAATCAGATCGCCAC
The DNA here is from genome assembly GCF_027705925.1 of Aeromonas sp. Y289-2. NCBI lineage: Bacteria > Pseudomonadati > Pseudomonadota > Gammaproteobacteria > Aeromonadales > Aeromonadaceae > Aeromonas > Aeromonas sp. Y289-2. The sequence continues at coordinate 30,076 of NZ_JAPDCH010000017.1, read as the reverse complement.
TTAATGCAGTTATAAAACCTTCATGAGTTTTATAGTACTGTTCATATTGAGCCTTGTAGAGTACTGCTGCTCCTGGTGAATCTACATCACCATGCATTTTGTAAACAACTGCATCTCGCTTCGGACGAGTAAGAATAAGATCATCGACTTTGCGTTTGACATCAGCAACCCGATAGTTTTCTTTGAGACTATCCTCGATCAATGTATCGTAATTAGTTGTCCAGTATGTTCTTATCGGGAGTCTGGCAAGAATTCTATGGGCTTCAGATGGTTCAGCTTGCTCTGAAAACTCTTCTAAAATTTTCCTAGATAATCCTGTTGGACTATTTTTCTTATTAACGTGATATTGCGCAACGGAAATAAGATCGTGTTCAAACTCAACAGATAATTCCAACTCCTCCGCAATTTCACGAAGGAGTTCTTTCCAATTAACAAATCCGCAAGTTCTAGATAAACCTGCGCCTGCAAACACAGCCGCAGCACCTTCCTCTAAATCTTTTACATATCTTTTTATGAAAGCTTCAACTTCAGCAGAAAACCGAGAGCTCATTTTTTAGCCTTTCCTGTTGAAAACTATAATAAATAACATACCAAAAATTTGTCATTTATGTCCTTTTAGAAGCACCCTCCTAGATCCAAGCGCACCCACTTACTCTACCCCTAAAGAACTGATATTTAAACTTCTTCTGTGCTAGAAAACAGCATTTCTCTGGCTTTCTAGATGCTTCAAGAATCTCATGCAGAGGTTCATCAGAAGGTATTGCGGACAAGCAACAAGGTGCCGTATAAGAATTCATTCTTCCTCCGTCAATACTGCACAGCTTAGATATCAACTCATATGAACTCTAACCCGCACAACCTCGCAGGAACATAAGGCCAACAACTATAATAAAAAGCCATCCTCCCCAGCCCAACTCAGATGACTTCCGATTAGTCCCTCTTGGGTTACTTCTTAGTGAATTGCCCATGCTTGAAGAGAGATGTACGGGGGGTGCACTCGTGTAAGTTACCTGAGGTGCTTGTTGAGCTCGCATTTGATCAAGCAGCTGCTGATTAGAACTCTTCTGGGGAGCTGTGGGGGTTGGCCTTATTTGAATTGGCGAATTTGAAGCTCTAGTACCTTTTGTCATTGTTGAGAGAATGCCTGCATTTTGACTCGGCACAGTCCTAGCCGGAGCTGCGATCCCCCCAAGAAGACGGTATCTGGCTTCCTGTTCTGGTATCTGCTGTATCTGACCTGGTGCAGTTATAGTGATTGAGATATGTGTGTAGGTAGTCGATTTTGCATGCCCATGATAAGGCGCATCAACGAGGCCTGTAACGGACAGCCAACGACCAACCCAAGTCTGGTCAGGTACATTAGCACCAATCGCATTCATGCCATCAGACCAGATAGCTAACTTGACAGCCTTGCCACGCCAATCAGAGAAATTCACGAATACATAAGGTTTTCTATTCGCTCCCCACCCACGGCGAACAGAATGGATTTTACCAATGAGCTCAATTCTGCTCCCAACCTGTTCAAATACTTTTTCATATTTCAATGCATCACAAACTACATATGCACCTTGATAGCCTGCCTTAGCCAAGGTAGCCCCTTGGCCAAATATAATTTCCTCGTGGTAGATCCCCTTATTCTGAAGAAAATCTACAAGGGTAGGAACTTTATTAAAGTCCCCAAGTGCCACTCTAGCTAAGTTTTTGACATGTAAACCCATGCCAGTGATTTTTAAAACCTCTTTAAATATCACTGAAGAGCTAGGATCTAAAAAGTCATTCCGCCTAAATACAACCGCACTCGGTTCAGACCGAGAAATAGTCCAAATCGAAGAAGACGCAATCAATGCTTGGAGTGCAACATCCAGCGTTAAAAATGAAAAGCGGTCAAGCTTTTCATTAAAATCATTAGCAGTACGCTTAGGATGTTGAAAATTAACCTGTCCCAATTCAGTTGCTTTAGATGATTGCAGTGCTTCAACATACATTCCATCATAATCAATGAGTTGAATCGTGCTACCACCTGCACTCACCATTATATTTTCTGGCTGAATATCACCATGGGAGATCTGATTTTTCTCTAGAAAGTCTGCTAAATTAGCCAATGCTTGCCGCAGTCTTTGAAGAGACTGAGGGTTACGATATTCATTCTCTAGGAATTCAGCTAATGTTTGTCCTTGTGCCCAAGCCATCTTTACGATGGGATACATAACCCCCTGAATACGAATACCCGCTGGGATGAATTCAAATGGTAGAAAATAAGGGCTCGCCAATTGCTTAATTCGAGAGGATATAGCTTGATATCTTCTCTCTAACTCTCGTGATTCCTTGTGAAAACAACGCAGTGCAAATTTCTTACCTCCAGCCTGTACAGTATACGTGAGTGCAAATCCACCACATAAAGCCAGAGGAAGCCCTAAGCCAGTAGTCTTTAATGTACCATGCTTTAACTCTGCGTCTTGTAATACGAGTTGTGGGGATTGTAGAGCCTCGTTGTATTGCTCAAGGGTTGGATATGCCATGGCTTAAACTTCACTGGTCAGGCTAATGAGAATTAAAGTGGTATCATCTCGACGGAGTTTTCCAATTGCGCGTTCTATTTCAACAAGTTCCTGAAGTTCCTGTTGGCTTCTGATACTAATAAGCCTCTCAAAGGCCGAGCTATCACCATGCTCCTGATGGTGCAGTAGCCATGCCCCGAGAGCATCAGTCATACAGAGAAGCAAATGCGTTTGATTGTCCCTGTAACTCCAGTCCTTTTGAGTCAAAAAAACACAGCTGGTATCGCTCAATAATGGATTTAACTCATTGCGCGTAGCTAGAAGAGTCGGTTTTTGAGTGAATTGGTCTGCACAAGAATACGGCGTTGTATCTAGCAGACAATAACCATCACTCCAAGCAGCAATACTATCTCCCAGGGCACTAACACTGATGTTTTCATGGATGGGGTCATCTTGAACAATCAACATTGTGGCAAAACTGCCTCTCTCGTAAGCAGCTGCTTTTGACCAAGATAGAGAGCTCGGATCATGTAGAAGGTTATACTTTTGGATGCATGAAGAGAGCGCCTCATCCAAAGGCGCTATATCTATGCATTCATCCACAAGCAGATTAGCCCAGCTTTTAGCATCAAACGACTCAGAAGCACCATCTGACAGCACCACGCGGCCTCGTTCTTGGTCTATGCGGTAAGCATCTTCGTTATCGTTTGGCTGCTCAATATGCTTTGCTACGGTTCCATCAAAGAGGATGTGGAATTCCATAGTTAACGTAGCTGAGCGGCGCGGGTGCCAATATCAAAGAAGTCCACAACCTCAGTAATTTCGCCATTGAAAACAAAGCCACGAGATTCCATCGTTGCTTTGATCCCTTTCTCTTCTGCAACTTTTTGAAGGTGTACAGGTAAAGGGCTGGACATACTGAAAAGGAGTCTTGCATAGCTGTCACTTAGACCAGCGTCAGAGATAGGGAATTTTACGGGGTCACCACCACTAGAACTCACATGAAGATTGAATAGCAGAACGTTGCCATCGTTGGTACTAATCTGTTGGAGTTGTTGTGCTAGGCTCCCAGGTTCGCCATCTGTTGACTCACCATCAGTGATATGCAGAACAGTCGGTGGGTAGCTGTCTGGGTGTGCATCACACCAAGCCACTAACTGTTCAGCAGCACTGGTGATGGCGTTACACATAGGCGTTCCACCCGCAGCCTTGGGCTCAAACCATACTGGGAATTTGATGGCTTGGTCGACTAGACCACCTGCACCATCATCAACTCGCTTAATCCGATCTTCTACACGCAATGGATTAGCTTCAATTTGAGAGATTGGATGAAGAATTGTCCCTGATAATGCACCAGCAAGACCGTTTTCTGCGGTAGAACCGCTATAGCCTAAAACACCAACCTCGAAGTAATCACGAGTCCCTTCTGACTTAGTGCAGCGAGTAATGAGAGTGGCTAAGGTTCGATTAAGAACATCGGCTACAAATTGGGCTTTGGACTTGCCATTAGTCATGGAATCTTGCATCGACCCAGATTGGTCTACCAAAAACAAGAACGCTGTAGGACTGGTACGGCTGATTTCGGCACTATAGCTCATAGAATCCTTCAATGATGAGTTTTATCAAAAGGATAAGATAAAATAATCAGCAAGGATATTTGTTAACTCAGGTCACATTTTTCAACCAACAAGCAACACCGCCAAGCGTTGCTTGATCTTAACACTCTTGCTGCTCACCCCCAGGGGGTAAAGCTCTATCGACTCACAGCAATTAGTAACGATTGCAGCTGATGTCACAATCGTTACAACCTTCCTTTCCCCCGCACCCTAAGTAACTAAAGACCAAGCACATACCTTGTCTGACGAAGCTGCTTTGCTAGTCTTACCTCAAAAATAAATGAGGTATTCGTGCCGTCTATGCATTGAATCGCCCCTGGTTTTCTAGACACTCTGTTGCTGAAAAATAAACTGCCTTTCAAACTCTACCGGTGACAGCCCATCATTGGAACCATGACGCCTGATTGGGTTGTAAAACATCTCGATATAATCAAACACATCGCTGCGGGCTTCGTCTCTTGTCGCGTAAATCCTGCGCTTGATCCGCTCCCGTTTGAGCAACTGAAAGAAGCTCTCGGCAACAGCGTTGTCGTGGCAGTTGCCACGTCGGCTCATGCTGCAACTCAGGTTGTGGGCCTTCAGAAAGTCCTGCCATTCACCACCGGTAAACTGGCTGCCCTGATCCGAATGCACCAGTACCGGCTGCTTTGGCTTGCGCCGCCAGACGGCCATCAATAACGCTTCAACCGCCAAGTCTGCCGTCATGCGTGGTTTCATTGCCCAGCCGACGATCTGGCGAGAAAACAGATCGAGCACCACCGCCAGATACAGCCACCCTTCTTGAGTGCGGATGTAGGTAATGTCGGTCACCCAGGAGATGTTGGGGGCTGGGACCTTAAACTGGCGTGCCAGCGTGTTCGGAGCAGCCTGCGGGCTCTTGCCTCCATAATGCCCCTTACGGCGTTGATAGCCCGTTTGCGAACGCAGCCCTTCCCGCCTCATTAATTTGGCCACACGGTGCTTGCCGCAAGCTTCTCCCAAGTCACGAAGGTCGCGATGGATCTTGCGATAACCGTATACAGCGCCACTTTCCAGCCAGGATTGCTTGACCAATCCGGTCAGTCGTTCGTCCTCCTGCTGTCGTGGCGATGTAGGCTGTTTCAGCCACGCGTAGAAGCCACTTCGGTGAACCCCCAGGGTCTGGCACAGGGTAACGACACTGTACCGGTCGAGTCGGGAGGTTATGAACGCGTACCTTTCCTTGACTCGCTGGCAAAGTACGCGGCGGCCTCCTTTAGAATATTGCGCTCCTCGGTGACTTGGCGCAGTTCGGTTTTCAGACGGCGGATTTCGGCTTGCAAGGCAGACTCTTCTATCTGCTGGTCAGCAGGCTTACCGTACTGCTTGAGCCATGCATACAGGCTGTGGCTGGATACCCCGATGGCACGAGCAACGTCAGCCACCGGCCGCCCACGCTCGGTGATTTGTTTAACGGCTTCGATTTTGAATGTTTCTGGATAACGCTGACGGGTCATAACACCTCCAATAGTTGCCTCATTTTAAGGCTGTGAGGTGTCTAGGGAACTGGGGGCGATTCACACGGACATACCAGCAAGGCTTTGGCAGATGCTCTAGCTCAAGCGCTTGAAACAACTGTAGAGGTACTACAAGGAAAAGATACTCCTGAGCCATATCACTATATAGATAAATTAGTCAAACAACTAAAAGCACAGCTGGAACTCGGCAATAACCTAGCGCTTAACACTGAGTTCTCTGAGTGGCAAAGAAAATATAATAGTGAATGTCCCGATATAGACGAAGACATCCATGGTTTTGCAAAAGATCTTGGCATCCAAATAGAACTGGCTCAATTGATTGGACAACCTGACGAGTTAATAAAACTTCGAGATATTACAGGTTGGAGTGGCGAGCAAATTCTAAATCCTGCTAATGTACATGGTCACTGGTTTATCCGTAAGACTGTAATGGACTCAATAAGTACAAGTTTGGAGTATGGCCTTAGTGAGATTATGTGGGAGGTACAAGATGTCATCAAGAAGGTGAGTCATTACTATACAGAGGATATGCATATCAGCATTAAGCATGCATATCCCTGGATACATGTAGATCTTATCCACCCTAGAATGAGTGACTTCCATAAAACCACTTTCATTTTTTCAAGGACGTTACCTAAGCCTGATGGATTAAAATGGGTGTCACCTAGTGAAGCAGATAAATGGATGTTGTCTGAGCTAGACCGAATAGCATTTGATGAAGCAAATTTTGTAACCTTAAATGATGGTTTTAATTATCCATCAGACATAACAAATTTAAGACTGAAAATCATTGAGATAACTGATCATGCTAAGAGCAGGATTGCATATTCCGAAGGTTGGTTTACTGACCAAGAAGATTCGGTATTTAACAGGTTTATAGTTAGTGGTAGATCTCATGCCTGGATAGTTAATAAGCTTACTAGTGGTCTAGCAGAGGGATTGCGTACTCATCTTCATCAACTACCTGAGGTCTCATGGAAGGTCAGTGCGAATAATGGAAGAATTAATTTAACCTGTGACACGTGGAGGTTATCTGCGGAAAAACGTAGAAAACTTGGCTTTTACAATCTAAGTTACACTATTTCGTTAGTTGAACTAATGCCTGATGGTAGCTATCGAGCTGCACCGTGGTCTAAAAAAGGCATAGAAGATGCAGCTAATGATATAACAAGACAATTACAGTGGGTATGGGCATCAGAAGATTTTGCTTCTGATGATGAGCAGATAATCCTTCACTTTCAGGAAATAACCAAGTTTGGAGAAACAGTTGTAGATTTAACTAACTCATCCTCGCTGGAGGAATCATGAAATATTCAGCGTCTAAAGAAGTAGATGATATAGTGCGGAAATATATCAGACGAAACTGGAGATATAAACGAGGTAAAAAACATGGTCTGCTATATCCCCCAAAATGTGGCTTATTCATCGTAGTGCCTGGATCACCCAGTGATACCCTTGCAGGGTGCATTTTTAATCAAGAGATAAGGCGACTAGAAAGGCGTGTACAGATCTAGTTATCACCTGACACTGGCTTTAAACCGGTGTCTTGTTTGTGTGCCCTTCCTTTGGTATCAAGTTGAAGCCGTATGCAACATCGGAAGTAACCATAATAATTTAAAGTAATTCCTCATCACACCTTGCTAATTTGTTACTTGTCCAAAACTTGGCAATGAATTAATATGCATCTAGTTTTTAGAAATTGATTGTTTTGTTAATTTATTTTTTGGCAATTTACCGCATGTATTCAAGGTATTTACTATGGAATTAAAGACAAGGCTAGTTTTTATAGATACAAGTGCTTTTGAAAAGAAAAACTATCAATTTGGACAATATGCACTTGGTCGTCTTCAAGAACTAATTGAGGATGAGAAAATTCACTTGCTCATTACTGATGTGACAAGGAAAGAGATCGACTCTCATCTTAAACGAAAATCTGAAGAAGCAGCTTCTATGATAAGTAAGATGCAAAGAGATGGAATGTTCCTAAGAAACACTCCCGACCTTGACTGTCATGGAATCTTTACCAAGGTTAAAGGTGAGGATATTTATACTGTTGTCAGTAAGAAATTTGATGATTTTGTCGAAAGTGGCTACGTTGAAACAATAAATGTAAGCATTGTTAACCCTCAACTTGTATTTGATGCTTACTTCAACAACCTCCCACCTTTTGGCAAAGAGTCAAAAAAACACGAGTTTCCTGATGCATTTGCGCTAGAGGCTATTAAACAGGTGAGCTTGGCTAGAGGGAATGCCGTCTATATCGTTAGTGACGACGGCGATATGAAATCCTTCTGTGAGAAAGAGGATAACTTCATTCATCTTGAAAAAGTAGATGACCTAATTGACTTAATTGTTCGAAGCGACAAAGCGTACAAAGAGCCAGCCGAATTTGCTGATGAAGTTTTCGAACTACTCCTAGAACAAATCAAAGTGGATGCCCTGCAAGCTATAAAAGATGGCGAGTTCAACTATGAACATGCAGACCCTTTCGATGATATTATCAATTCTATAGAAATCAACTCACTGAGTATTGAAAAGAAAAGCTTGCAGAATGTCGATGCCGAGGGCGCTGAATACGAAGTAGAGTTTGAGGTGGTTGTTACGGCAGAGTACCAATTTTCAGATTATGACCGTTCACCTTGGGATCCTGAAGACAAGCAATATGTATTCATCTTGAGTAATGAGTCAATCGTAAAACACAAAGAAACATATACTGCTCACCTAACACTTGCCTATCCAGATGGGTTGAAAGCTAACGCACACATTGAAGAGCTTTACTTCCACGACACATATTTTGAACTGACTGATGGTGACTCAGAAGTCATTAGCTTCAAAGAACTAGATATTAATGGTGAATAACATGAAGCTGTATGTAATAGGTAATGGATTTGATGTTCATCATGGCCTTGACACTAGGTATACATCTTTTGGACTTTATCTCAAAAAGAACTATAGGGAAACTTATGAACTATTGCTCGACTATTACGGGTTTGCTGATTTAGACCCTGATTGTCCAACAACAATATCAGACCCTTTATGGTCTGAATTTGAAACAAGTATGTCACTGCTTGATAAAGACTCTGTTTTGGAAGCAAACATGGATGCAATGCCAAACTATTCCTCAGATGACTTTAGAGACCGAGACAGATACACGCTTTTAATTGAAATGGAGAGAATACTTGGTCTTCTGACCACTGAACTGTATAAAGCATTCAAAGAGTTCATTTTGGCAGTGCAGTTTCCTATGTTTGATCATGGCCGTTCAGTAAATATTGATAGGGACGCTCTCTACCTCACATTCAACTACACAGATACACTTTCTCAATACTACGCAGTTCCCGATGAGAACACATTATTTATTCACGGAAAAGCCAATACACATGTTGATGAGTTAATTCTCGGTCATGGTGTTGACCCTGATAATTTCAAAGAGAAATCTGCTGAACCACCATCAGGATTGAGTGATGAAGACTTAGAGCGTTGGATGGATTATCAATCTGATCAATATGACTATTCATTCGAGCTTGGTAAAAATGCTATTAATCAGTATTTCTCCACCACTTTCAAGAGCACAGTTCAAGTCATAAAAAATAATGAAGACTTCTTTGCAAAGCTTGGCAACATTGATGAGGTATATGTTCTCGGTCACTCATTAGCTGACGTAGATTTACCCTACTTCAAGAAGTTGGTTCAATCAGTCAGACCTGATGCTAAATGGGTTGTGACTTTTTATGATCCTGATGATGAGAAGAAACACGGTGACACTCTAAAAGGATTTGGAATAGCTAACGTTGCTGTTGTCAGAATGGAACAGATCTAAAAAAATTCTGAAAATATTATTAACGAATTCGATGGATTCCAATGTTTTTTGTACAGGTCTAGTCTAGTTATCACCTGACACTGGTCTCAAACCGGTGTCTTGTTTAGGCACCTTTCGTGCGCAAAAGGTATTTGAGCAAAAGAGCTTATAGATGGAGAGGATATTCAGATTTACAAAGCTAAACACGATATTAAGAAACTAATTTACGAGTGTAAATCAATAACCACTATTGATTACACCATATAGCGTGAATCCCGTATGATTGATGTATGCACAAGTGAAAGTAGTTTCATTTTACTATTCCTTGCCTTCGGCAATAATACAACCAGATACTGTATGGGGCTGTTTTTGTTATAGTTTACAATAGGAGTGTTTTGATTTGACAATAAGCGGAGTTATTGATGAGATAATGGCAGTGGGTGTATAAAACTGGTTTATCTTCGCTGCGTAGCAGCGGAATAATAGTGAGCCGCTCAAATTTGATTCAAGCTCTCATAATTAGTAAATGGACAGTTTCCCGAATTTTTCAAGTGGGGGGTGTGGAAAAATTCTGAAAATCATTCTGTTAGATGGAAGTTTAACCAACTGAGCTGGTTTTATCCTCACAGTCCCCGGCTTATTGCTTATATGCAAACCCCATGCTGAATCCGTCCCACCAGATCGATAACAGCCTGAACCCCCATTGGTGTAGCCAACAACTTAACTGGGGCTACGCCACCTAGGCCCCACGCGGTGCGGTTTAACCACGACAGTGTCTTGACGGTATCGTCCCTGTGAAAGGCGAGAACCGCATCGAGGGCCTGTGCAACTCCGTATACCCTGGCACCCTGAGATATTGATAGGGGGGCTGTAATCCGCAGCTTGCGGGCCAGTGTACTCCGGCTAATACCAGCCCACTGGCAAACCATCCCCACATCAGTCTTCATCAATTCAGCGAGCCGATAGAGTATGTCCGGTGCTACGCCAGCCACGATCCATTGATGTGCTCCTAGTGGGTCACGAGGAATACCAAGACCTTCTAGGAGACGGTTCGGAGTAACTGCGTCACTACTAGGATGATAGGTTGCATAGGGCATCATGTAGCACTCCTCATTGTACAAACACGACCTCTCATGAGCTATCCTACCCCAAACTGTCGTTTTGAGTGGAAAATTAACAACCAAATGCCCCTACATTGAGGAGGGCTGATGACCGAGTTGGTCTGTACTGAACCAGGTTTAGGCATTGAGCTGGGGACTACTTTTCAGGTTCTATCGGAGAACGGCTCTGAATGGGAAATCCTGTTGGGTAATGAATACCGCAGGATCAACAAACGCAGCGGGCGCGTTACAGGTTGGAAAACACCTCCAAAATTTGAGTGCAAAGATATCCAAAATCAAAATTTCGAATAACTGTTCAATACAGGTGACATCTGTGATATCTAACCTGCACAGGTTATTCCTATATCTACAGCAGAAAAATACTATAGATTTCATAAATTATTAGGGGCTCTGAATGCTCATAAAAGAAATTGTGCCAACAGAACAGGTCGTTGACATTCTCTGTGATGTCTGTGGTCGTAGTACAAAAACGAATTTTGGAACCAATCAATACGGCTCGTTATCGGCGGATTTTGGCTATGGTTCCCGTCACGATGCTGAGCGTTATCTGGTGCATCTGTGTGAAATGTGCTTTTTCGGTACACTCGCAACAGTGAGGGAGATGCATCGTGGGAATCATATGTTTGACGATGACTATGAGGCTGCAAACCCAGACACATTTGGGCGTGATTATTCTAATAGGGAAATAATATGAATGATATGCTCCCATACCCTAGTTTGTGTGGAGAGAACTATTTCCTATCATCGACTCATTCTGTGAGCCAATGATATTCTCCAATCGGCTCATTTCGTGAGCCGATCAAGATCGTTCATCGGCTCATCTGGTGAGGTGGTCTCAACGCTCACTACCACCTAGATTTAATTTTTGGCTACATAGTTTCATAGCAGATTGGAGCTAGACCACTAAGCAGCCCCAAACGCGATTTCGCTCACGTCTTTTTGAAAAGTGCTATTTATCCAATCGTCTTGGTGCCAAAAACAGTGGTGCTAATGCTGGGGTTGAGAGATAATTTCACTGATATAAAAATGTGATACATGAGGATAAAAATGAACGATTTTTTGAAAACTTTGTTGAATATCCGTAGTCTGCGAGCTGCATTGCGTGAGTTGTCATTTGAGCAGCTGGTCGAAATCAGAGAGAAATTCGAAGAGATTTTTGCTGAGCGTGAGCAGCAAGAAAACAAAATCAAAGCCGAGTCTGCCGAGCGCCTGCAAAAGTTGGCAGAGTTTACCGAGATGTTGAAAGAGGCTGGCATCGATCCGAGCGAGCTGGTTGGTACTGCGGCTCCGGCGAAAGCTGAAGGTTCAGCTAAAGCCAAACGCGCTCCTCGTCCTGCCAAATACACGTACACCGAAGATGGTCAAGAGAAGACCTGGACTGGCCAGGGGCGCATGCCTAAGGCTATCGCAGAAGCGGTGGCAACTGGCAAAGCACTAGAAGATTTCTTGATTTAACGCTTCGGTATCATTTTCATAAATGCAGCCGACCGGACTACTTCCCTAATGATGTATAGTTAAGGTGGCTCTATAACAAAGCGCTTTATAACCTTTATTGAGGCATGTAAAATACATCGTATTACTTCATACGTATCAAGAGCCAACGACCCAGTTGGCTCTTTTCTTTTCCGTGTCGTATACCCTAGAATGCCACGCCATCATTAGGGACTGCTTGAGAATATTTCTACATTCCCACTTTAACGCACAGAAGAATGTGGGAACTATAGATTAGAGCAACCAATCAATAGTGGAATCATATGTGTTCAACAAAGTTCCGGTTATTGAGACATGACCCTTTTCTGCACCCGAATATTTGTAAATTACAATTACAAAACACCATGGAATGCGCCCCCCTTAATAAATAAGGATAGAAACCAAATCCATTAGCTAGACGCAATCCTTTCATAAAACTCTAATAATTGTTTTATTTTTTCAGCATCAGCTTGCTTATGAATAGAAAATAATACTGTTTCCATCTTTATTTGAGTGAGTTCGTCACAATATTCAAGATATTTATTTTCTATAGATTTTATTGCATCAAGATAAAATTCCATAATATTAGAAATCATCTCTAATATTATACTGTAATACTCCACCTTAAGTTCAAAGTATTGAAACCTCCATTCTTTATAAAACAATAAGAAATGCTCTTTATGAGTCTCAGTATTAAGGTATTTTATACTACTAGTTATAAGTAAATAGTTAAGAGCGCTATATGTCTCACGGGCATAATCATAACCATGAAGCTCAATTTCAGTCATCAGAGTTGAAAGATCTGATTCGAAATCGACACCAATCATAGAACTTCTAATATTTTCATTAATTCTTATTTCTTTATATTTTTTAGCCAGTTGGGAATCCAATTTGCTTGCTAAATGGAGATTTTTCGGATTAGTTAGAATCTCAGGGAAATCTCCACTTCGGCTTGGCGGTGTCAAATTTTTTTGAATGAAATACTTTGATGTTTTTCTAAGGAATTCTTGATGTTTTTTAGCATCAACTGACAGCGTGCCTCCTCCTGCATCAATACAATTTATCTGTTCTCCCTTATTCTTGACTCTCTGTAGAGTAACCTCCGAATACGGTGAAATAACTTGTTCGGTAACATCTCGAAGATAACTGGATTTCATTAAGTCATTGGGTGTAATCTTATATATAGGCTTATTCAATAATGAGAGACCAGCATCACTATAAATTGATGCTATAAGGTGAGAGCAAAAATAACCTCCATTGGTATTGTCAGAGGCAGTATTTGCGATTGATTCCAGAGCACCTCGATAACTATATTTTCTTCCTTGATACTTAGGGGAGTTTCTGCTTATATATGTCAAAATGTTTGTTTGAGTTTGTTCGTCAGGAAATATACAGCGCAGCACAACAACGTTTGATAGGCTCTTGAAGGATACTCTACGTCCACTCGTCAGCTGAACTCCAGAACCCGTAATTGCTTCTAGAAATACACCGTTTTCTAACGTAATCATTGCGTGTGAATAAAAACCATTTGTCATCTTAGCTATCATCTTGCTATGCATTTTTGCACCGCGAACTAAGAGTATATCACCCACTTTTAAATTTGTATTAAATGTATACATATACGTTACATTAGGTCTATTGCATTTTTGATATAGCATTATTCCCAGTTTTGTCTGTGACTTTCAAGTTAGTTGTCATGAAAACTTATTTAAACAGCCCGTGCTTGCGGAATCGTCATTGGTTTGCTAAACAACTGTCTGTCATGCAGTGATTTAAAGGAACGGAAAGAGCCTCAATAGGGAAATTTTTTGAGGAATGTAGAAACATAAGTTCTCAGATGACAAATAATTATGGCAATAAATCTCTAATATCACACCCCAACACCTTGGCAAGGCGATAAGCCTTCTCCAGGGTGACATTGACCTCACCACGCTCAATCCGTCCTACGTAGCTTCTATCAATCTCGGCCACATGTGCGAGTGCATCTTGCGAGACGCCCAATTGAAGCCGTTTATCACGTACTGCATCGCCAAATTTTTTTGCTAGATCTTGCATGTCTCGCCTCTCTCAGGCGAGCACTATCTCTGGTTGTCTGGCTTACGACCACGGACTATAATCCGCATCCTAATTTTAATTCCCACACTTATTGTCGTTCTAAACTGAGGACTACTTATGGACTCCCAGACGGTGTGGCTACCAACCGCACTCTACACAGCACTCATTCGATTACAGTTGGACGATTTCGCTGCGATAGAGTGCGTAAATGCCTTTTTTGGGGATACGGCAGAGTCTCAGGAACATAGACGGCGCTATACCTTCATTTATCGGCATCTGATCAAGCTCGTACATCTTGGACTTCTAAAAAGAAAGGATGTTGATGATGGACGAACATTTTCCCATTTCATCAAGACTCCTCGGTTCAATGAGATGATGTTCGAAGAGCACTTTATTGGGCCAAAGGCCCTGGCATGAAAGCAGGAGACGGAGAGGATGAAGGATACTTTTGAATCCATAAAAAGCGAGTTGGATACTAGAGCACAACACTACCGTCAAGCGTTGCAGATAAACGACTTCAAGCTTGCAGAATACAACGAACTACGCTCTGACTTTCCCTTGTTAGCACCAATAATCGACAAGGCTGTCAGCGATGCTGTTGAGGAGAGCCGTGAAATACAGGGCAAAACAGCAGCTGTTGAGCGGATCTTGACTGTGATCTGGATGATCACGACACCTAAGAAAAAAGAAAACACTCTATAGAGAGATAGAGCAACACCTGCGAACAGATCTAGATGACCAGAATCTTCCATAACGTTACAACCCTAGCGGCTCATCAATCAGTCAGCCTCTCCTACACCTGAGCGTTAATGCAAATGTTGAGCATTCAGATATCGTTGCAACCCTCCCTCTTGCGATCATAGCTTTCCCTCTCAATGCGCTACAAAAGATGTTGATATTTATTAATGAGTTAGCCATTATTGTACATGGATACTTAAATATTATTATAGTGGGAATATATGGATTTTTTAACGAGCACGATTTTGTCTGGATTACTTTATGATGGTTTTAAAAGTGGCGCCCTATTAACGATTGATCTTCTTAAGGAAAAACTTACAGGATGGATTTTCGATGAAGAAACATTACATGAATTAACTCATAAGCTTGAATCTATGCATTTAGATGATCTATCTGAACATGCGATTGAGCGAAAAATAAATGAAGCGTCAGAGATTCAATCATATTTACAAAAAATAATTCCAGAGAAAAATCAAAGTTCCGTCACTCAAAATCATTATGGTTCCGGTGATAATGTTGTAAATAAAACCGTATACAATAAGTAAGCACATATGACTAAACAAATGCATTATGGTTCTGGCGACAACGTAGAAAATAAGTATGAGTATATCATACGTAGCATTAAGGCTCAGGACTTGAAGAGTGTTGCGGATAACATAATGCATGACATCCGTCATAGAGAGACATCAAGAGCAAAAGAGAAGATTGAAGTAATAAAAAATATAGGCTCGCTTGAATGTGAAGTAAAGACTGTACTGGAATGTTTGTTAATAAAAACCAATCTAATAGATAATTCACTTCCAAGCGAATCATCTAGACAAGAGATATTATATTTTTTGCGCGGCAGGAGTAACTCTGATTATATAACATCAGTGGTCATGTCAATCTTGATTGATTTAGAGTCTCGAACACAGCCATCTTTAGCTCATGAACGATACAATTCAATTACTGAAAAATCATCTCATGTTATTGAAGTATACCTAGAGCGCCTCGCTACAGAATCGGATATTAAAGAGTACTTCAATTCCAGCAACAGAATAGATTTGTTAGAAGATGAACTATGTGGGTTAGTCCGAGGAGCATTGAGAGTTCATAGTTTTAAATTAGCTTTGGAAATATGCACACATCTTCATGATGTTTTTCCATCGAGCAATTCTCAAATTCTTTTTCTTATTTGCGAAAGCTCTTCATTACTTAGCCAAGGCAATTCTAAGCACATCTGGACACTTGATGGTAGCGTAAAAATACGCGTGGATAGACTTATAGCTCAAGTGTCTAATATGATAGATTCGCAGGATGCAAGATTAGCAATTGTATTAATAAATCTACTTAAAATAACTCTTTTTTCACAAACTGACCTAATCATAATGGGGCAAAAACATGCTGATAAGATCAGCACGCTTGATAGTGACATATCCGATAAAATCAATAGAGCTTTGCTATCTAACTCATTTGAAAATTCTGAATTAGATTTCTCTCAAATATCTATTGATTTTGAACGCTATCTAGTTCTTATTGATGCCTTAAAAAGGAAAACTATCAAAGGCTCCATCGTAGAGCAGTGGATAAATAAAGGTGGGAGCATCGATACGGGTGAGAGTTATGTAAATTCATTTTACATGCTGTATTTAAAGGCATTAATACTCAAGGATGGGGATAACAAAAAAATAGTTTCACTTGTAGATGAGGCAAAAAAGTTACTAGAATTGAATGATGCTCTATTTATTCAACTCCCCCCATTAGCACTTATTGAGTTGAGTAATATCTTTATAGACATGGACTTCCCTCTTCTCGCTGTAGACTACTTAAGCCCAATGATCCCTAAAGAACCATGGGCATCACCATTATTCGAATGTTATTTACGAGCCCTTGTTGCAAGTGAAAAGCATCAGCTTTTCTTGTCTCAAGTTGCGCTAATATCTCCAGAAGAAAAAACCTCATTTGTATGGTTGTTAGAGGCTCAAGTTCATGAGCGCCTCAATCAGTATCAATACGCTATAAATGCATCCAGATCTGCAATAGCTCTTGATTCAGATGATCATTTCGCTTGGAACTTATTGTTATTTACACTGCGAAATAGTGGGGTTAATGTTGATGAACGTAAAAAAGTCTTACGAGAAATACCAGATTCTATTTTTTTAAAATTCCATGAGTCCAAACTATCATTAATTAGCGAAATAGCATCTTTCGTTGATATTAACTTTGCCGATAAAGTGTTAGTTGACTGGTTCGTGAAGGCACCAGAAAGAGTCGCAAAACCACTGACTCAAATTCATGTCTCCTCCTTATCAAACAGACCAGAAATAACAGACAATCCATACACACCTAAATATTGTGGTGATGGAATAAGGTATAGTGATGGCTTCAAGACTTATAATCGCATTATTGTCAAAAATCTAGATGTTACACATCCATCTCTACTCGATGCAGAATCCCCAACAGGGAAAATTCTAAATAGCATGAAAGAGGGCGAGACGATAAATGACCCTATATATGGAGAGTTTACCATAATTGAACGATTGTCACCTTATATTGCGGCATTTAGACATGCTATTGAGCTGAGGGATAGAATCAATGACGGTACAGATGTATTTAAGCTATATACTGTACCAGATAGTGAAGATGAATTTATACCATACTTTGAAAAGATATTAAAAACTCTATCAGAGAAGGATAGAAAAAAAGATGATGTATTACGGAGTGATAAAATCCCTCTTACTATGAGAGGTAGATATACGGCGCCAGACAATCCAATAAAAGGCGCAGTAACTCATTTGACATCAGCAGATTCGACCCAATACATTGCGCTATATGATGACGGAATTAAAAAGCCGAGTAAAGTAGTTATAGATTTATATACTGCCGTCTATTTCTCTCTAATGGGATTCTCCACCTACTTATCCAACTCATCAATTGAAATAGTAATTTCAGAGCAATCAAAGAAATTTTATGAGCATTGGCTTTCTGACATCCTCAGAGAAGACTATCTAGCCATTGAATATACTGATGATGGGTTACGTAAATATACACACAAAGATATTAAACAGAACTCATTTCAGTTTATAAATGACTTGAAAGCACTTATGTCAGTTGTAAAGGTAGAATCACTCATCCCATCTGACACCCCGAATGAATTAGTTAGTATTAGAGATATGATTGACGGGACAGTTTATTCTACTTTTCAACTCTCTGTTGCTAACAATATACCTTGGTTATGTATTGATCATGTTGTGTGCATGCTCGCAAAACAGTCGAATTATCCTACGGTAAACATAAACTCGTTTGTTATTGATGTAGTTGAGAATATTTCCTTAAATACTAAGCTACAAAGCATTAAGCTGAACTTATTTGCTGGGACACCAGTTCCTATATTGTACTGTGATGTTATACAATTAAGCCTGTCCTCTATTCCTGAACACGTGCATTTGGTTGCAAAGTTTATAGAAAAATATGGAGCCTCCTTTCAGTCCCCACAGGCTCTACAATCATTTATGCTTGAGGTCACAGGAAATGCCACTGTTATGGCTTGCTTGGAAGGCAGTATTCTAAAAGGTGGTCGATGCTATAATTCAGAATATGATGGTTATGCCGAAAATGTTTTCAATCATGCTTGTCATACTGCATTATCTGAATTAGATGGTGACACCGCTGAAAAAAGACTAGCCCTTTTCATATTTAATTTGCTTCTTAGGCATGGTCACATAAAAAACTATCCAGACCTTATTTCATTTCTTGCATCGAGTTTTGCAAGAGGGCACTTTTTAGATATTCAAAAGCTCAATTGTCATATGCAAGAACTGCAAGACATGGTTTTATCCAACAGCAACAATGCTTAACTATCGAACAAATTAGCGAAAATGAAATACCTATAGCGGCTCACTACCTGCCAACAGATAAATGACCAAAATGAATCCCTCTCTGTTTGCTCCTGTCTCTCTGATGATGCTGACCACGAGGGTTTTGGTAAACCCTACCCTCGCCATGCAGGGAGGCAATCTGGTATCTTAGCCCCCGGTCAGCGGCTGAGATCTCATGGCTTTTTGTTTTGCTTTGCTGACAAAAGCCAAGCCCCATCTCTTCGCGCCTGTAACGCTGTACCCATTTTTGAATTTGCTAGTTCAAGTTTATCGAGGAACACAAGATGTATCGACGCATAGAAGCACGCATGGTCAATAACCTTCTGGACACAGAACAGCTCCCAATGCCGACCTACGCGACCGATGGCTCCGCAGCCATGGACCTACGCGCATGCATCGCTGAACCCGTGACGATTGCACCAGGCGCTCGCCATCTTCTGAAAACTGGACTCGCTATCAATATGATGGACCCGAGCTTAGTAGCCATAGTAGCTTCCCGTTCTGGGCTCTCATTGAAACATGGTATTCGCGTAGCTCAAGGCATTGGTGTCATTGATGCGGACTACCATGGCGAAATAGGCGTCATCTTGGCAAACGATGGCGAAGACCCTTACACCGTACAGCCTGGTGACCGGATCGCACAATTGATGTTCCAACCGGTTGTACAGGTGTCGTTGAGTGTTGTTGAGGAATTCTCCACCGAAACCGAGCGTGGTAGTGGTGGTTTCGGTAGTACCGGTAAAGCATAGACCGCCAACATACCAAAACCTGGGGCCTGAGACACTTTTTCCGACACCAAGATAAAAGAACTGTAATTTCATACACTTAAGAAATTGAGACAGTATTTTATCGTATAGTGGTCGGTCTCATCGATTCCGATTACCAGGGTCAGCTGATGGTCTCGGTCTGGAACCGCGGCAAAGATGAGTTCACCATGCAACCCGGCGAGCGCATCGCCCAGCTGGTGATCATGCCGGTGGTTCAGGCCAGCTTCCAACTGGTCGATGAGTTCAATCAGAGCGAACGGGGTGAAGGCGGTTTTGGTTCTTCTGGTCGCCAATAACAGACCACACCAGCCCGATGGGCGGTGCCTAATAATAGAATCAAGCCATTGTTTTTTTAGGGGAATCCATGGCAAGCAGTAATCAGAAACAGAGTCGGCGCGATCAGATCCTGCAGGCGCTCGCCCATATGCTGGAAACCAGTCCGGGTCAGCGCATCACCACGGCCCGTCTGGCGGCCGAGGTCGGCGTCTCTGAAGCAGCCCTCTATCGACATTTTCCCAGCAAGGCGCGGATGTTCGAGGGGCTGATCGACTTTATCGAGGATTCCCTGCTGTCACGGGTCAATCTGATCATGGCGGAAGAGAAGGACACCATGGCGCGCTGCCACCATATCCTGCAGCTGCTGCTGGTGTTCGCCGAGCGCAATCCCGGCATCACCCGCATCCTCAATGGCGACGCCCTGCTGGGCGAGCACGATCGGCTGCGGGATCGCATCAGCATCCTGTTTGACAAGCTGGAGACCCAGATCAAGCAGGTACTGCGCGAGAAGCGGCTGCGCGAGGGTCAAGGCTTCCAGCTCGACGAGACCATGCTGGCCAATCTGCTGCTGGCCTACACCGAGGGCCGCATCAGCCAGTTCGTGCGCTCCGAGTTCAAGCTCAAGCCGACCGCCGGTTTTGAAGATCAGTGGCAATTTATCCGCAGCCAGCTGCTGCAGAGCTGATGGTTTTTTTCGCATCATTCAGCAAAAAGAAGGGAGGCTTTGGCCTCCCTTCTTTTTTGTGTCAGGTTTTTATGGCAGAAAAGAAGTACCAGATGCGACCCGTACTGTCGCGCTGCGGTGTTAGATTTATCCACCATAAACCTTTTAGAACCTGACAGGACATCCTATGGAACCCGAAATCATTACCGAAGCGCAGACCTGGCTGGTCAATAATCAGGGACTGCTGATCGAATACGGCGTCAATATCGCCGCCGCCCTGCTGACCCTGCTGGTCGGCTATATCGCCGCCAACCTCATCAGCGGTGGCGTGGTCAAGGTGATGCAGGCCCGCAAGCTGGACACCACCGTCACCCACTTTGTCGGCAGCATCCTCAAATACGCCATTCTGGTGTTCGTGGTGATCGCCGCGCTGGGCCGTGTTGGCGTGCAGACCGCCTCCTTCGTCGCCATTATCGGTGCCGCCGGTCTGGCCATCGGTCTGGCGCTGCAAGGCTCGCTCTCCAACTTCGCTGCCGGCTTCCTGCTGATCATCTTCCGTCCCATCAAGGCGGGCGAGTTCATCGAAGTGGCGGGCACCGCGGGTGTGGTGCAGTCCGTTCAGCTCTTTACCACTACCCTCACCTCAGGTGACAACAAGATGGTGGTAGTCCCGAACTCCGCCATCCTCAACGGCACCATCGTCAACTACTCGCGTATGGATACCCGCCGCGTCGACATGACCTTCGGTATCGGCTACGGCTCCGACCTGCGCAAGGCCAAGCAGATCCTCGAACGTCTGGTAAGCGAAGAGCCGCGCATCCTGAAAGATCCGGCAGCCACCATCGCCGTTGCCGCGCTGGCCGACTCCTCGGTCAATATCGTGGTGCGCCCGTGGGTCAAGACCGCTGACTACTGGGGGGTCTGGTTCGACTTCCACGAGAAGGTGAAACTGACCTTTGATGCCGAAGGCATCGAGATCCCCTTCCCGCAGATGGTGATGCACATGCAAAAACCGCAGGCGTGATCGCGGTTCTGCTGCAACAGACAATGCCAGCCTTCGGGCTGGCATTGTCGTTTCTGGCCCCAGCCCATGGCCATGTCGATGCATAACCACGTCAACCGGATGAAAACAATTTCAGGCTATCGGGGTGGCCCCAATCATGAGCAAGCGCAAGATCCGCCTTGCTTTCGTGACACATAATCCCAATGTTCTGGTTGTATGCTCCCGGCAGTGACCCATTGCGGTAAAAGACAATCGGTAAAAATCTGTTACACGGGCCGCCCGATCGGCTCGCTATAATGCTCGGATAATAAGGTTTGGCGGGACCTTGCCTGCAAGGTTCAAACACAACTTGGCATTTCAGGAATCCTATGAAAAATATCAATCCAACCCAAACCCAGGCCTGGCAGGCACTGGAAGTCCACTTTGCAGCAAACAAAGAGACCCGACTCAAGGATCTGTTCGCGCAGGACCCGAAGCGCTTTGACAAGTTTTCCCTTACCTTCGGCGGCGACATCCTGGTTGATTACTCGAAGAACCTGATCACCGAAGAAACCCTCAAGTTGCTGGTTGATCTGGCCAAAGAGACCGATCTTCGCAGCGCGATCGATGCCATGTTCAATGGCGACAAGATCAACATGACCGAAGGCCGCTCCGTACTGCACGTGGCCCTGCGCAACCGCTCCGACCGCCCCATCGAGTGCGACGGCAAGGACGTGATGCCGGAAGTGAACGCCGTACTGGCCAAGATGAAGGGCTTCTGCGAGAAGGTAATCGGAGGCGAGTGGAAAGGCTACACCGGTAAAGCGATCCAGCACGTGGTCAACATCGGTATCGGTGGCTCAGATCTGGGCCCGGTGATGATCACCGAGGCACTGCGTCCCTACAAAAACCACCTGCAGATGCACTTCGTCTCCAACGTCGATGGCACCCACATCGCCGAGACTCTCAAAGAGATTGATGCGGAAACCACCCTGTTCCTGGTGGCCTCCAAGACTTTCACTACCCAGGAGACCATGACCAACGCCCTGACCGCCCGCGACTGGTTCATCAATATCGCCGGTGACAAGGCCCACGTTGCCAAGCACTTCGCAGCCCTCTCCACCAACGGCAAGGCCGTGGCCGAGTTCGGCATCGACACCAACAACATGTTCGAGTTCTGGGACTGGGTTGGCGGCCGCTACTCCTCCTGGTCTGCCATCGGCATGCCCATCGCCCTGTCTGTCGGTTTCGAGAACTTCGAAGCCCTGCTGCAAGGCGCCTTCGAGATGGACATGCACTTCGCCACTGCCTCCTATGAGCAGAACGTGCCGGTACTGCTGGCGCTGATCGGCCTGTGGTACAACAACTTCTACGGTGCCGAGTCCGAAGCCATTCTGCCGTACGATCAGTACATGCACCGCTTCCCAGCCTACTTCCAGCAGGGCAACATGGAGTCCAACGGCAAGTACGTAGATCGCAACGGCAAGCCGGTTGACTACCAGACTGGCCCCATCATCTGGGGTGAGCCGGGCACCAACGGCCAGCACGCTTTCTACCAGCTGATCCATCAGGGCACCAAGCTGATCCCCTGTGACTTCCTGGCGCCGGCCATCAGCCACAACCCGATCGGTGACCACCACCCGAAACTGCTGGCCAACTTCTTCGCCCAGACCGAGGCGCTGGCCTTCGGCAAGAGCAAGGAAGAGGTCGAAGCCGAGTTCTTGGCTGCTGGTAAAACCCTGGAGCAGGTCAAGGATCTGGTGCCGTTCAAGGTGTTCGAAGGCAACCGCCCGACCAACTCCATCCTGTTCAAGAGCCTGACCCCGAAAACCCTGGGTGCCCTGATCGCCATGTACGAACACAAGATCTTCGTGCAGGGCGCAATCTGGAACATCTTCAGCTTCGACCAGTGGGGTGTGGAGCTGGGCAAACAGCTGGCCAACAAGATCCTGCCGGAGCTGGGCAACAACGAGGCTGTCACCAGCCACGACTGCTCCACCAACGGTCTGATCAACACCTGGAAAGCGTGGAAAGCCTGATTTATCCAGCCTTTCTGAATGCAAAAGCCCCGCTCGATGAGCGGGGCTTTTTTATGACTGTCAGGCTGAGTTTTCTGGCTGGCCGAGCGGGTGTCCAGTCCGACCGGCGACGGGGATCGTCATCCCCGCCCCTTCATCCTCCAGCCCGATGCTGGCTTAACCGCCAACGGCGATGCGTTTCATGTCTTTCATATAACCGCGCAATACCTGGCCGATTTTTTCGATCGGGTGGTTGCGGGTCGCCTCATTGGCTGCCAGCAGCGTCAGGTTGTCGACGCTCTGCCCTTCCGCCTTGCTGGCACCCAGATCGCCCGCTTTCAGGGTCGGCATGAAGTGCTCGCGCAGCAACGGCACGGCGGCGTTGGCGAACAGGTAGTTACCGTATTCGGCGGTGTCGGAGATGACCACGTTCATCTCGTACAGACGCTTGCGGGCAACAGTGTTGGCGATCAGCGGCAACTCGTGCAGGGATTCGTAGTAGGCAGACTCCTCGTAGATACCGGAAGCCACCATGGTCTCGAACGCCAGCTCGACACCCGCCTTGACCATGGCCACCATCACCACGCCATTGTCGAAGTACTCCTGCTCGGCAATCTTGCCAGCGAACACCGGGGCGTTTTCGAAGGCGGACTTGCCGGTCTCTTCACGCCAGGTGAACAGTTTGACGTCATCTTCGGCCCAGTCGGCCATCATGCCGCGGGAGAACTCACCGGCAATGATGTCGTCCATATGCTTCTCGAACAGCGGGCGCATCAGGGTCTTGAGCTGCTCGGAGAGCTCGAAGGCGCGCAGCTTGGCGGGGTTGGAGAGGCGGTCCATCATCAGGCTGATGCCACCCTGCTTCAGGGCTTCGGTGATGGTCTCCCAGCCGAACTGGATCAGCTTGCCGGCGTAGGCCGGGTCTGTGCCTTCGGCAACCAGCTTGTCGTAGCAGAGCAGAGAACCGGCCTGCAGCATGCCGCAGAGGATGGTCTGCTCGCCCATCAGGTCAGATTTCACTTCCGCCACGAAGGAGGATTCCAGCACCCCGGCACGGTCGCCGCCGGTGGCAGAGGCCCACGCCTTGGCGAGGGCCATGCCTTCGCCCTTGGGATCGTTCTCTGGGTGAACGGCGATCAGGGTCGGCACGCCGAAACCGCGCTTGTACTCTTCACGCACTTCGGTGCCTGGGCACTTGGGCGCCACCATCACGACCGTGATATCGGAGCGGATCTGCTGACCCTCTTCCACCACGTTGAAGCCGTGGGAGTAGCCCAGCGCAGCGCCCTGCTTCATCAGCGGCATCACGGTCTTCACCACGTCAGAGTGCTGCTTGTCCGGAGTCAGGTTCAGCACCAGATCGGCGGTCGGGATCAGCTCTTCATAGGTACCGACCGCGAAGCCGTTGTCGGTAGCCTTCTGCCAGGAGGCACGCTTCTCGGTGATGGCGGCCTTGCGCAGGGCGTAGGAGATATCCAGCCCGGAGTCGCGCATGTTCAGGCCCTGGTTCAGACCCTGGGCACCACAGCCCACAATCACCACCTTCTTGCCCTTCAGCACGTTGCAGCCGTCCGCGAACTCTTCGCGCTGCATGAAACGACACTTGCCCAGCTGGGCCAACTGCTGACGCAGGTTCAAGGTGTTGAAATAGTTAGCCATGGTGATTGCTCCGTTCGATTGATTCCATGCCGGATAGCGGCGTTGTCTGAACCACTATAGCGCGGGACACTTATTGCCTGAACTGATATATTCGAAATAGTACGTTGCAATAACTGAAACGCTCACCCTTCATAATTGCCTGCTGAATGTACCGCGAGATGGCAGAAATAAGCCGCCAACCGCTGGATATCGGGCACACAAGCCGCGCCAGGAGCTGAAAGATGGACCTTCGCAATCTCGAGCTGTTTCTCCACCTCGCCGACTCCCTTCATTTCGGCAAAAGCGCCGATGCTATGGCGGTCAGCCCCTCCACCCTGAGTCGCGCCATCCAGCGACTGGAGCAGGAGACCGGCTGCATCCTGTTCGAACGGGACAACCGCTCGGTACGGCTCACCCCTGCCGGCGAGAAGCTGCGGGAATTTGGCGGCGGCCTGTTGCAGGAGTGGCGTCAGCTCAAGCAGGAGCTCAAACGCAGTGACGAACCGCTGCAAGGGCGGCTGCGGGTCTTCTGCTCGGTCACCGCCAGTTACTTTCTGCTGCCCGAGGTACTGGAGCGCTTTCGCCGCCGCTACCCCCAGCTGGAGATCAAGCTGGAGACCGGTGACCCGGCGCTGGCAGTGGACAAGATCCTGGCCGACGAGGCCGATCTCGCCATCGCCGCCCGCCCCGATGCCCTGCCCGCCAAGCTGGAGTTCGCCAGCCTGCAACTGGTACCGCTGGTCTTTATCACGCCGCGCAACGCCCCGCAACTGAACCAGTGGTTCCGTCAGGGAGAACCTGATTGGGAGCAGTTGCCAGTCATCCTCTCCGAGCAGGGGCTGGCCCGCAAACGCAGCGATCAATGGTTTCGCAACAAGGGGATAGCGCCCAACATCTATGCCGAAGTGGCGGGTAACGAGGGGATTGTCGCCATGGTAGCGCTCGGTTGTGGCGTAGGATTGGTGCCGGCGGCGGTGATCGACCACAGCCCGCTCGGCGACAAGGTGCGGATCATCGACCTCAAACCCGCCTTCAAGCCATTTGATGTGGGGATCGGGGTACTCAAGAAGCGGCTGGAGGAACCGCTGATCCGCGCCTTCTGGGATACCGCGCAGAATCAGGGCTCACTGCGCTGACACCGGTTTATAGATAAGGGCCGGATCGGCCATCATGATGCGGCTGGGCAGCGGCAAGTCGGGGTTGTGCAGCTCGAGGCGCACCCGCTCATCCAGTTTCAGCCGCCGAATAGTGCTGCCGAATCCCTCTTCAAAAACCCGGTCAAAAGCACCAGACTGCCGCGCCCGCAGCAGGCCAAGCTCGATGCGCTGGGCCAGCTCCGGATATTTTGGCGAGACAAAGAAGAGCAGCGCCAGCGGATAGCGAAATACCAGACGGGGCTCGATGGCGAGATCCGGATGCTGCCTTAGTTCATCCTCGACCTCGATGACCGAGCGCAGGAAGCAGTCAAAGCGCTTCTTGCGCAGCATGTTGAAGAGCGCCTCATAAAGATTGCCCACCGTCACCTTGAGGCCGTTAGCCCGCAGCAACTGGGTGTCTGGCCAAGATCTGTGCTGGCCGATGGAAAGCCCGGCGCGATGCCAGTCCGCCAACGACCCGATCGCGGCAAAACGCCCCTCATCCCCCCGCCGAACCAGACACACCCGCCACCCCAGCAGCCCCTTGGCCAGCGGAATGTGGATTGCCAGCAACTCCCGCTCTCGCTGACCATCCGGGGCAAAGACACCGACCTGAACCAGCTCGCCGCTGCGCAGCTCCTTCACCGCCCGCCCCTGCTCCATTCGCGGGCTGGAGACCAGCTGGTAGGGGCCATATTCGGGCACGGTGAGATCGAGGGAGAGGCGCAGCAACTGGACAACGGCGGGGTTGGGGTGATCCAGCAGCAGATTCCAGGCGCGGATAGGCTGCTCGGTTGCCGATACGCCAACCGTCCACAGTGCCATGCACCACCACCAGACTCTGATCATCCTGTGCACCATCCGTGCCTCGTGCTCCTCGCCATACTATAACGCCAGCCAGCGTCTCAACGGCGCCCTCTCTGAAAGATGTGTGAGTGCTCTCGTGTCAAATCTCGTGTCAAAAGTGACAATAGGCAAACCCGGCAGGTCATCTCAGACTGGGAGTTCATCAACACACGCCAAGGCGCAGGGAGGAGAGCCATGAAACAGCATCTGGTAGAGATCAAGGGTTCAACCCTGTTTGACGAGTATCTGCAAAGCATGGGCGTGCCCAGCACGGCGCTGGACCGGGAGCAGGATATCTATCTTCAGGAACGCCACCTGGGAGCCATTCGCCGGGTGCAGGGCGAACTGCGCTTTTATCTGCGTGCCAATGCCCTGAACAAACGGTGATCCGGATCCGGTCACAGAACCCGCAGCAAAGGCGTATTAGACTGGTATCTTCCCCCTTTTGTCGGGAGTGCCCATGAAAGCAAGCGGTCTGGATCGGCTGTTCAAACCCCAATCAATCGCCGTGATCGGCGCCTCGACCGACCCGCTCAAGGCGGGTCATGTGATCGTGCGCCACCTGCTGGCGGGCCAGTTCAAAGGGCCCATCCTCCCTGTCACCCCGCGCAACAAGTCCATCGCCGGCGTGCTGGCCTATCCCGATATTGCCAGCCTGCCGCTAACCCCGGATCTCGCCATCATCTGCACCAAGCGGGAGCGGGTCTTGCCGTTGCTGGAAGCGCTTGGCCAGAAGGGGGCGGGGGCGGCCATCATACTGGCCGCCGACTTTTCCCCCGAGGAGCGACTGGAGCTGAAACGGGTCTGCCAGCAATATGACATTCGCCTGCTCGGCCCCAACAGCATGGGGATGCTGCTGCCCGGCCAAGGGATCAACGCCAGCTTTTCACCCATTGCCGCCAAGCCGGGGCAAGTCGCATTTCTGTCGCAATCCGCCGCCGTCAGCACCACCATTCTGGATTGGGCCAAGCAGCATGAGCTGGGCTTTTCCGCCTTCATCTCCCTTGGCGATCACTGCGATATCGACTTCGGCCAGCTGCTGGATCAACTCTCCCGCGATAGCGTCACCCGCGCCATTTTGATCTATATGGACAAGTTGCACGACGCCCGCCACTTTCTCTCGGCGGCGCGGGCAGCCTCGCGCAACAAGCCGATCCTGGTGCTGAAAAGCGGGCGCCACGAACCGACCCACGGCCTCGACAATGTCTATGATGCGGCCATCCGCCGCGCCGGCATGTTACGGGTGCGGGATACCCACGAACTATTCGCCGCGGTAGAAACCCTGAGCCACTCCATGACCCTCAAGGGGGAGCGGCTCGCCATCATCTCCAACGGCCGCGGCCTGGCCAATATGGCGGTGGATGTGCTGCTGGAGCGTGGCGGCAAGCTGGCTCGCCCGCCGCTCGACATCGGCAGCGATGCCACCATCGCCACCTATCAGGAGGCGTTGGACAGCGTGTTGCAGGAGGATGGCATCGACGCCATCCTGATCATCCACGCCCCCTCGCTCACGGCCCCGAGCGCGCCACTGGCCAGCCATCTTATCGCCCATCTGAAACAGCATCCCAGAGCGCGCCGTTTCAATATTCTCACCAACTGGGCGGGCGAATACTCGGCGCAGGAGGGGCGTAAACTCTTTACCGAGGCGGGCTTCCCGACCTACCGCACGCCGGAAAGCGCCATGGCGGCCTTCATGCACATGGTGGAATACCGCCGCAACCAGAAGCAGTTGATGGAAACCCCGGCATCCCTGCATGGCAACCAGCTCAATGTCGAGCTGTGCCAGCAACTGATCCATCAGGCGCAGGAGCGCAAGCAACTGAGGCTGGATACCCATCTGGTACACCCGATTTTGCAAGCCGCCGGTCTCTCGACCCTGCCCACCTGGATCGTCACTGACGCCATCGAGGCGACCCTCACCGCCGAGCAGATCGGCTATCCAGTAGCGGTAAAACTGCGCTCGCCCGATATCCTGCACAAGTCTGCCGTACACGGGGTGGTGCTCAATCTGCGCACCTCGGCCGAAGTGGCGCAAGCTGCAGATGCCATTCTGGACAGGGTCAAACAGCATGATCCGGGCGCCCGCATCGAAGGCTTGCTGGTGCAGCGGATGGCTCGCCGCAGCGGCGGCCTGGAGCTGCGGGTGCGGATCCAGCAAGACGCCATCTTTGGCCCCGTTATTCTGCTGGGTGAGTCGGGTGCGGAACCGCAGGAGATGGTGGCAGCCTTGCCACCGCTCAATCAGGCACTGGCTCGTTACCAGATCATAGGAGCCCTCAAGAGCCGCAAGATCCGTGAGCAGGCGACGCCGGAACGACTGGATATCGATGCCCTCGGTCAAGTGCTCTGCCAGCTCTCCGAGCTATTGCTCGCCTTTCCTGAAATTCAGGAGCTGGACCTGCACCCGCTGCAAGCGTGCGGCGCCGAAATGGTAGTACTGGATGCCAGCCTCACACTGGCTGACCCCGCCATCCCGACCAGCAACCGACTGGCGATCCGCCCCTATCCTACCGAACTGGAGGAGGGTGCCTGGCTTAAAGATCAGCGCCATATCCTGCTGCGCCCAATCCGGCCGGAAGATGAACCTGCTCACAAGCAGTTCGTGCTACAGGTCTCCGATGAAGACAGGTACAAACGCTTCTTTGCCGATGTCGGCGAACTGGGTCACGAAGAGCTGGCCCGCATGACCCAGATCGATTACGACCGGGAGATGGCCTTCGTAGCGGTGGGGCAAGATGGCGAGCTGCAGGATCAGATCCTCGGCGTAGTGCGTGCCATTTCGACCCCGGACCAGAGCGATGCCGAGTTTGCCATTCTGGTGCGATCGGACTTGAAAGGGGTGGGCCTCGGCAAATTGATGATGGAGAAGATCATCCGTTACGCCAAAGAGCAAGGGATTGGCCAGCTATCCGGCATGACCATGCCCAGCAATCGTGGCATGGTCAACCTCGCCAAACGGCTTGGCTTCAAGATCGACGTGCAAATGGAAGAGGGGGTGGTCAATATGGAACTGCCCTGTAGCCAGCAGGCAGCAGAAGCCTGATTTGGCCGCCTCTAGACTCGCTCAAATGGCTGTGAATGAAACTGATAGGGCTCGGA